>NZ_CP084530.1:1200000-1800000 GCF_023704175.1 Paenibacillus sp. YPG26
ACATGGATTTGATATGATAATCTTCCGGCCGTAAGGTACGGAACTTGATCCTTGAAAACTAGATAACGAAACGAATTTGCGTAAATTAGAATTCCTTTAAGCTGAACTTGTGCAAACAAGTGAAGTATCTAAGGTAGCGCGAAGGGGTTTTCGTTTTTGGGATCCTTTGCGATCTGTGCAACAGAGCCCAAAAATGAACCCCCGGAGCATATGGTTAAGCTACTAAGAGCACACGGAGGATGCCTAGGCGCTAGGAGCCGAAGAAGGACGTGGCGAACAACGAAACGGCCTCGGGGAGCTGTAAGCAAGCTTTGATCCGGGGATGTCCGAATGGGGAAACCCGGCTGTGGTAATTCGCAGTCACTCGTAACTGAATACATAGGTTGCGAAGAGGCAGACCAGGGGAACTGAAACATCTAAGTACCCTGAGGAAGAGAAAACAAGAGTGATTCCGTCAGTAGCGGCGAGCGAACGCGGAACAGCCTAAACCAAGGGGCTTGCCCCTTGGGGTTGTGGGACGTCTCACATGGAGTTACAAAGGATTAGGGTAGGCGAAGAGGTCTGGAAAGGCCCGCTAGAAGAGGTAAAAGCCCTGTAACCGAAAGTCTAATCCCTCCGAGACGGATCCCGAGTAGTGCGGGGCACGTGAAACCCCGTATGAATCCAGCAGGACCATCTGCTAAGGCTAAATACTCCCTAGCGACCGATAGTGAAGCAGTACCGTGAGGGAAAGGTGAAAAGCACCCCGGAAGGGGAGTGAAATAGATCCTGAAACCGTGTGCTTACAAGAAGTCAGAGCCCGATCTAGGGGTGATGGCGTGCCTTTTGTAGAATGAACCGGCGAGTTACGTTCCCGTGCAAGGTTAAGGTGAAAAGCCGTAGCCGCAGCGAAAGCGAGTCTGAATAGGGCGACTTGAGTACGTGGACGTAGACCCGAAACCGTGTGATCTACCCCTGTCCAGGGTGAAGGTGCGGTAACACGCACTGGAGGCCCGAACCCACGTATGTTGAAAAATGCGGGGATGAGGTGGGGGTAGCGGAGAAATTCCAATCGAACTCGGAGATAGCTGGTTCTCCCCGAAATAGCTTTAGGGCTAGCCTCGGAATTAAGAGTTATGGAGGTAGAGCACTGATTGGGTGCGGGGCCCGCCAAGGGTTACCAAGCTCAGTCAAACTCCGAATGCCATCAACTTCTGTCCGGGAGTCAGACAGTGAGTGCTAAGATCCATTGTCAAAAGGGAAACAGCCCAGACCATCAGCTAAGGTCCCCAAGTGTGTGTTAAGTGGGAAAGGATGTGGAGTTGCACAGACAACCAGGATGTTGGCTTAGAAGCAGCCACCATTTAAAGAGTGCGTAATAGCTCACTGGTCGAGTGACTCTGCGCCGAAAATGTAACGGGGCTAAACACACCACCGAAGCTATGGCTTGATGCTTTGCATCAGGGGTAGGGGAGCGTTGTATGTAGGTTGAAGGTGTACCGTAAGGAGCGCTGGACAGCATACAAGTGAGAATGCCGGTATGAGTAACGAAAAGATCAGTGAGAATCTGATCCGCCGAAAGCCTAAGGGTTCCTGAGGAAGGTTCGTCCGCTCAGGGTAAGTCGGGACCTAAGGCGAGGCCGAAAGGCGTAGTCGAAGGACAACAGGCCCAGATTCCTGTACCACCGTAATCCGTTATGAGCGATGGGGTGACGCAGCAGGGTAGTGACGCGGACTGATGGATGTCCGTCCAAGCAGTGAGGCTGGTGTGTAGGCAAATCCGCACACCGTAAGGCTGGGCTGTGATGGGGAGCGAAAATTACAGTAGCGAAGGTCATGATCTCACACTGCCAAGAAAAGCCTCTAGTCAGGAGAAGGTGCCCGTACCGCAAACCGACACAGGTAGGCGAGAAGAGAATTCTAAGGCGCGCGGAAGAACTCTCGTTAAGGAACTCGGCAAAATGACCCCGTAACTTCGGGAGAAGGGGTGCCCCGGTAGTGTGAATAGCACGAGGGGGCCGCAGTGAAAAGGCCCAAGCGACTGTTTAGCAAAAACACAGGTCTGTGCGAAGCCGTAAGGCGAAGTATACGGGCTGACGCCTGCCCGGTGCTGGAAGGTTAAGGGGAGTGGTTAGGGGTAACCCGAAGCTATGAACCGAAGCCCCAGTAAACGGCGGCCGTAACTATAACGGTCCTAAGGTAGCGAAATTCCTTGTCAGGTAAATTCTGACCCGCACGAATGGCGTAACGACTTGGGCGCTGTCTCAACGAGAGATCCGGTGAAATTTTAATACCTGTGAAGATGCAGGTTACCCGCGACAAGACGGAAAGACCCCATGGAGCTTTACTGCAGCTTGATATTGGACTTGGGTACGATTTGTACAGGATAGGTGGGAGCCTAGGAAGCCGGAGCGCCAGCTTCGGTAGAGGCAACGTTGGGATACCACCCTGATCGTATCGGAGTTCTAACCTGGTACCGTGAACCGGTATGGGGACAGTGTCAGGTGGGCAGTTTGACTGGGGCGGTCGCCTCCTAAAGAGTAACGGAGGCGCCCCAAGGTTCCCTCAGAATGGTTGGAAATCATTCGAAGAGTGCAAAGGCATAAGGGAGCTTGACTGCGAGACTGACAAGTCGAGCAGGGACGAAAGTCGGGCTTAGTGATCCGGTGGTACCGCATGGAAGGGCCATCGCTCAACGGATAAAAGCTACCCTGGGGATAACAGGCTTATCTCCCCCAAGAGTCCACATCGACGGGGAGGTTTGGCACCTCGATGTCGGCTCATCGCATCCTGGGGCTGAAGTAGGTCCCAAGGGTTGGGCTGTTCGCCCATTAAAGCGGTACGCGAGCTGGGTTCAGAACGTCGTGAGACAGTTCGGTCCCTATCTGTCGTGGGCGTAGGAAATTTGAGAGGAGCTGTCCTTAGTACGAGAGGACCGGGATGGACGCACCGCTGGTGCACCAGTTGTTCCGCCAGGAGCACAGCTGGGTAGCTACGTGCGGAAGGGATAAGCGCTGAAAGCATCTAAGCGTGAAGCCCCCCTCAAGATGAGATTTCCCAATTAGTAAGACCCCTTGAAGACGACGAGGTAGATAGGCTGGGGGTGGAAGTGCAGCAATGCATGGAGCTGACCAGTACTAATCGGTCGAGGGCTTAT
The DNA here is from genome assembly GCF_023704175.1 of Paenibacillus sp. YPG26. NCBI lineage: Bacteria > Bacillati > Bacillota > Bacilli > Caryophanales > Paenibacillaceae > Paenibacillus > Paenibacillus sp. YPG26. The sequence goes on from NZ_CP084530.1 coordinate 1,203,137, forward strand.
CCAACACAGCTTCACGAAGTGTAACTTCGGAAGTGACACAATCTAACACGCACAATTCGTTTCGTATCTAGTTTTCAGGTGATCAAGCCTGAGGAGAAGATGTGGGTTTTTATTAAGGCCAGATATTTTCTCGCAGCGATTTCGAGAAGCGAAAGCTTCGAAAAATCATGTTTGGTGGCGATGGCGGAGGGGTTCCACGCGTACCCATCCCGAACACGACCGTTAAGCCCTCCAGCGCCGATGGTACTTGGACCGCAGGGTCCTGGGAGAGTAGGACGCCGCCAAGCGATTAATTTTATTCCCTGATAGCTCAGTTGGTAGAGCACTCGACTGTTAATCGAGTTGTCACAGGTTCGAGTCCTGTTCGGGGAGCCATTCACACAGATTAGTCCAGGCTGATCTCATTATCAGCTTGGATTTTATTATGGCCCGTTGGTCAAGGGGTTAAGACACCTCCCTTTCACGGAGGTAACAGGGGTTCGAATCCCCTACGGGTCACCACTTTCATTAAACAGCTTCATGTGGGGATGAGAACCCATCAGGGTTCGTCGAAGCATAGGCTTCGGTAGGAATACATCGCAGTCTCGTTTGAAGAACGAGTATCCCCTACGGGTCACCACTTTCATTAAACAGCTTGATTTATGGAGGCTTAGCTCAGCTGGGAGAGCATCTGCCTTACAAGCAGAGGGTCGGGGGTTCGATCCCCTCAGCCTCCACCATATTGTACTACTGACGCGGGGTGGAGCAGCCCGGTAGCTCGTCGGGCTCATAACCCGAAGGCCGCAGGTTCAAATCCTGCCCCCGCAATTAATCCCAATTAATAATATGGGATTCACTAAAGTGTGGAGCCGTGGTGTAGAGGCCTAACATGCCTGCCTGTCACGCAGGAGACCGCGGGTTCGAATCCCGTCGGCTCCGCCATTATAGTTCTTATTATTAAGAGCCATTAGCTCAGTTGGTAGAGCACCTGACTTTTAATCAGGGTGTCGAAGGTTCGAGTCCTTCATGGCTCACCATTTACCTTGAATATCAGGGTGAACAGTGTTACTTGTGCGCGTGTGGCGGAATTGGCAGACGCACTAGACTTAGGATCTAGCGTCTTTGACGTGGGGGTTCAAGTCCCTCCACGCGCACCATTTGCGGACGTGGCTCAGCGGTAGAGCATCGCCTTGCCAAGGCGAGGGTCGCGGGTTCGATTCCCGTCGTCCGCTCCATATTTTGCGCCCTTAGCTCAGCTGGATAGAGCGTTTGACTACGAATCAAAAGGTCAGGAGTTCGAATCTCTTAGGGCGCGCCATTTTTACTTTAATCTCATATGCCGGCGTGGCGGAATGGCAGACGCGCTCGACTCAAAATCGAGTGGGAAACCGTGGAGGTTCGAGTCCTCTCGCCGGTATAAAAAAAACGCAAGATTGACGGGGATTTAAACGCTGATTGGACGCTATGTCTGATCGGCTTTTTGCGTTTTAATAATGCGCATTGATATTACGCACTTATCCACAGGAACCGCGCTCGACTAAAATCGATTACGCGAGTCGATTCGGCAGCCTCAGCGATACTTAACGGAGGGTGTTGTATTGGAATGGCACGTAGAAAAAACGCATTAACCTTTGAGGACTTAACACCGCAAGCTCAGCCGCTTTATGTCGTTGATGATTTCGATAGTGCGGCGCATTTATTTTTGCGAGACGGGAAGATACGCAATATAAGTAAGCATACGCTTGCTTTTTATCGGCGTGAGTTTAACGTGTTTAGGAAGGCACTTGAGGAGCAACATATCTCAACTGATCCGGGCAAATTAACGGAAGATATCTTAAAAGAGAACGTTATACTGTACATGATGGAGAACGGACAGAAAGAGACGTCAATTAACTGCGTTCTTCGAGCGCTCCGAGCGATGTTCAATTTCCTTGTATGGGAGGGCTACTTGCTACAAAGCCCTATGCATAAAATGACGCTTATAAAGCAGAAGAGAACGGTAGTCAGTACGTTCACTCCGGACCAATTACGCCTACTTATCGCTCAACCGGACCAGAAGACGTTCGTAGGGGTCCGTGACCGTGTAATCATGATGCTTTTTTCGGAGACAGGTGTCCGGGTTCGAGAGTTAAGCGATATTAAAATTTCGGACATAAACTGGCGCGATGGCGTAATTAAGATCGACGGTAAGGGATATAAGCAGCGGCTAGTACCGTTTCAGTCGGTCATGCGCAAAGAATTAGGTAAGTATCTTACGCTGAGAGGTAGTCTCGATCACGACACGTTATTCGTTACGATCGACAATACGCCGCTGACTGTCCGCCAAATTCAGGAACAAATAGCATTCTACGGACGCAGAGCGGGCATTACAGGCGTGCGTTGTTCGCCACATACGCTGAGGCACACTTTTGCCAAGATGTCCGTACAGAACGGAGCAGACGTGTTTGCGCTGCAGGCGGTGTTGGGCCACGCAACGTTAGATCAAGTACGGACGTATGTTAATATGTTTAGCAACGAAGTACGTGACCAACACCGTAAGTTTAGCCCGCTTGAGAAGATGTATTAATCCTAACGCTCAGTCCTTCGGGATTGGGCGATTTTTGCTCTAGATACGTTTTTAAACGAAAAAAGACCGCACGATGGCGGTCGGTAATACCGTAAGTACTACTCTAGAAAAATATACTTTTTATGCTCGAATAGCTATAAACAATGAGGAAGTCCTTCTTGTTGGTAATCCTCAGGCTGGACTTTAATAAATTTTAATTATTACTTAAAGGGATATTTTTAGTTTTACTCTGAATAACGTTTATAACTTCCCCGAACCTTTTTTTTATGTCAGCGACCTGCTTATCTGAAAAGTCACCTCTAATTATAATTTTTTCACTAGGCGCGCTAAATGATATTGAATTCGATGAGCTTTCACTACTTATAGAGCCAACGTAGTCAGCCACTTTAGGTACAAGATTACGAAGCGTCTCGGGATTATATTTTGCCTTTTTTATTGTTATCTTATTTGCAAGTTTCTCTTTAAGAGTACTCAAGACAGATTGTAATTCTAAAGCATTCTCTTTATATATCAAGAAAACAACTTTTGGATTATTTTTATCTGTATTGTCAAAATAGTATTCCCCTTGTTTACTAAACAAGTTCGGTTTATCGCTATATACTTTTTTAATGGTCTCTTCAACAATAGGGATAACTTCTCTTTGAAAAGTGATTAACATCTGTGATTCATTCTTCTTCGGTTCTTTGGCTGTAGCATTTTGTACTGTAAAGCTAACCGAGCCTAATACAACAGCAGCTACGCTCAAAGCTAATATGATAGCGGTAGGTTTCCGCATATAAACGCCTCCTTGTTAAACACATTATCCTAAGTTGCGGAAACTATACTACTGACCTTGCAAATTAGATATGCTTGTATCGTATGTCTTATTATATTGATAAAATGTACTACCAAGCAACGTGGTCGCGTACCAAGCCGGGGTTATGTGTCCAACTTTCCCATAATATGTACCACCAGATACGTAATCCTGTGTGGCACCAGAAACTACACCTACCAAAGCATAATCAGAAGCTCTGTATACTGTAGCTCCACTATCACCTGATCCCGCAAAAACTTGAGTAGTTCCGTTAATAAGGTATCCACTTAATACATTTGCATAAATCACTTTGTGATAGAAGCTACTATCACTATATTTCACTATCGAGTCCGCTTCGCTAACTGTAGCACTTGTTATACCTGTATTTGCGCCTGATTTATTAATGACTAAGCCCGCTTTTATTCCACTGTCACCCACTGTAATAAATGGCCTTAATTGTCCGTCGATTGCTCCACTTCCGTTGTTTTTAGTATAAAATCTGCTCGTAACATTAAAACTAGTATTCGTAAGTCGGATAAGACCTAAGTCATATTTTGAAGTAGCGTTATATCCACTCCAATGCTCGTATCCTAGAGTAGCCCACCCGTCAGAGAAATTTCCCTCAATTATTGCACTCGATGCTCCACTATTAACACAATGGCCGGCCGTTACCATATATGCTTGATTATTTTTTGTAGCTATATAACCAGAGGTACACCCGGCTCCCTTAATATAAATGGCCTGCCCTCCCCCTAAACTACTGAAAGGATAGTCTCTTGCATACAATGGTATATTTTCAACTTTCTCCTTTTTGATATCTAACGAATCGGCTCCGAATTTCTCCTTTAGTGCTGAGATTTGATTATCTGTTAGATCAGCTCTTATATTGATATCCTCATTTGGTACATCATAACCGATAGCATACGATCCTTTATATGATTGACTATCTAAGTATTTGGCTATGGCCTCGGGCAACTCATGTAGAGTCTCCGGGTCTTTCTTTGCTATTTTAAATTTTACTTTTACTCCGAGTTTTTCTTCAAGTTCTTTACGAACAGCTTTTATTTCCTTCTTTTCTTCCTTGCTAACTAAAAAAACAACTTTAAGATTTTGAGTATCTGAGTTATCAAAGTAGTACTCCGCTTGATTTTTAAGCAGTTCTGAGTCAACCCCTAAAGTAGTCTCAGTATCTGAAAGAGCTATTCGTTTAGGGAACTGTTTTGATAGAGCAGAATCAATTACAGGAATGACTTCCTTTTGAAAATCAATTATTTTTTGAATCTCCGCATCGCTGCTAGCTGTAGCCTCCACTTGCTTAACAGGATTAAAAACAAGAACTGAAATTACAAAAAAAACCTAAAAAGGCATAAATCAACTTACGTTTAAGCATTAATTCGTCTCCTTTACATTTGTTGGATTAAGACCCACGAAAAAGAATATAATATAAAAAGTAATATATCTACTGGATGATTATGGTACATGTGAAATATTAACCCTCTTACACATAGTAGAAACCAAACGTTTCTAGATTTGTCGAATCTTTTATTGTATTTGAAGTAAGAATTAAGCGTATTTGTCTAAATTGTCCGCAGGTCAAACGTCGATACAAGGGAAGTATACGGGATGGGTCACGTGATTCAAGTTCTTCGGGGAAAAAGGGTGGGAGAAGTAGCTCGTACCATTTAGCGATCTAGCATCTGCTAATACGAACGAGAATTTTAGTATACGTATCGCTTAAAACTACTCCCTTTTCGTCTGCATGCAGTTGCTTTAATGCGTCTTGATTGTTAAGAATATCAAAAATAGCGTAAACATCCTTTGCACCAAACCACGTCCGCCTCCGATCGTTACCGCTATTACTTCAGCGGATAACTCGTAGGCGTTTATTTATACGCTAGTTTTCTGTTTAGCTACGGCTGTCTTTCCCGCATCTGCAGTAGCATTTCGACCAGTTCGTCCCTACCGATAAGCCGGACGCCGTTGGATTTCGCAAGTTTATACGCCTGGTCCGTGTAGTCGCGGTTGGTTACGACCCACCCGGCCGTAGCGCGGTAGTGCGCAATAGCTCCGTGAACTTCCTGGACGGCTTTCAGCCCCACGTTCTTACTGTAGCGCTTGGCCTGAACGACAACTCGCTTTCCATCCTTCGATAAAACCAAGTCAGCCCCGTAGTCCCCTGACGCCTGCGTCACTTCGGCCTTATAACCTTGCGATCGGAACAAGTGGCCGAGATATTTCTCAAAATCAACGCCGTCCATCCTATCAATTTCCGCTATGCCCGATCGTTTAAGACGCAGGGCTCCGAACAATTGCGGATCAGGACGGTCTATACGCGAAGGGACGGACGAAGCCTGGCGCTATTGTCACGAATGCTCGTGGAGGCTACTCGTATCACAACTTCGGTATTGCGATCGACTTTGCGTTGCTACTACCGGACGGAAAGTCCGTGTCTTGGGATACGAAGAGGGACGGGGATGGCGACGGTGTTGCGGACTGGGACGAAGTAGTTGCGGATGCGAAGCGGATCGGCTGGGCGTGGGGCGGCGATTGGCGCACATTTACGGACCTACCGCACTTCGAAATGACATTCGGACTGTCTACCGCTGACTACCGCGCAGGCAAGCGTCCATTAAAGGCGCATCTTGACGCGGCTATTCAGCGCATAACAAAAGAGGAGGACGCGGACGTGAAGAAAGACGAACTTGTAACCGTTAAGGTGGGCGGCAAGAAAATCGCGGACGGCGTAGTGGACTGCGGTATTACGTACATACCGATCCGGGCCGTAGCCGAGGCGCTTGGGGCTAACGTGACATACGACGCGAAGACGAAAACGGTAACGATTACGAAAGCGGGTGCGTAACGGTGAAGAAACGCTTAACAAATCCGGTATTTATCGCTGCTTTCGTCGGGCTTGCGTATCAGATCCTCGTTAAATACGGAGTAGCTCCGGACTTTGGTACGTGGCAGATCGTAGTTGATCTCGTCTCGTACGCGTTGATCGGAAGCGGCGTGTATAGTACGTTTAAGGAAACGAATAAGTAACGACAAAAGGGCGCAGTCTCTTCGGAATGAATCCGGAGGAACTGCGCCCTTTTTTCGTTTTACGTATTAGCTGGCGTTTCGTTAAGTTTATTTAAAATAGCATGACCGCGCTGATTTACTCGCTCCGCGACTCCTTCAACGCTGCTTTTCGCTCCCTTAATAGCGTCAATTATAAAAATTGTACTAGCTACCAGCGAGGATATGAGTGCCGCTACTATCAAGCCTACACCTCTTGTGGCGATAATAATATAATTGTACGCGTCCCCTCCGACAATATGACCTGCCTTACTACCGCTGAGGTTGTAACCCGAGTTATAGTCGCCATAGTGATACATAGTGACTATTCCAAAGATCAGTAGTCCAGCAGCAATAAGATATAAAATTACAGCAATACCTTTCATTTAATTCGCCCCTATTTAATAATTTAATAGGTACATTTTACCACATGTATGAATAAATGCCTATATATCTTAGGTGCAATCTCCTATGTACTTTTAACTCTGCCTGGCCAAAGCTCAAATGTTAAAAACACTTTTCTTCTATTATATATGTTAACGCGCTAAGCACTCCGTGAACTTGCGTTTTCACCAGCCATCACGTTATAATACCCATACGTTGAGGCGCGCTCGACTCGCAGCCGCGCTCGATTCGATTACCGTGGATTTAACGTATGATTGGCCGTAGTAGTGTGCGGAAAACCGAGTAATACGCGTACAAACAGCGTGAATCCCGCGGTCTTGCAAGGATCATTCCGGAATGGCAGACGCGCTCGACTCAAAATCGAGTGGGAAACCGTGGAGGTTCGAGTCCTCTCGCCGGTATACATTTAGTTGAACTCCAAGGATATTATCCTTGGAGTTTTTCTATGTTCAGTCACCAATCTGCTTGTCTTACTCCTTATAGTTCAAATGCTTCACAAAAAAATTGAGGGTTTGTTCATTAATCGATCGTTGAACCTCTCGGGTATCAAAGCGCCCGTTCATCCAAGAGAGTACAGGGGAGATAAGATAGAAGTCGCTAAAGGTGAGATGATCCGCATGAGGAATAAGGAGCTCCTGTCCTCCATTCTGAAGTGCCTGCTGCTTGCGAACAGGAATTTGCTGAAGAACCTTATATTCGTCGCGTGTTAGTCCGTTTGCAGCAAGCACGCTGTCGGAAGGATTGGTCAACAGATCATTGCTTGTAATAGGTGGGTCAGAGCTCATGAATAAGAAGGGTCTCGGCAGGCCGCGGCCTAAATCCCCTGTTCCAAAAAAAGTTCCATCCATATTGATGGCTGCCTGTACGCGTTTGTCGGTAAGCATGACTTGGGCTGCATTAGCTCCTCCAAAGGAGTGGCCCAACATTCCGATCCGCTGCAGATCTAATCTCCCTCTAAACATACTCTGTGAATTCTCCCGATTAAGCTGTTCCAGCTTGTCAATCACGAACTGTGTATCCTTAACCCAGATGTTGCTGACTAGCTGGTCCCAAGCAGCTAGGTCGGCGTAATGAGGCAGGTTCGGGTCAACACCAATATATTTACCTCCTGGGAACACGGTTGTTAATGATCCGTCCGTATGTTCTACAGAGACTACAATAAATCCATGGCTGGCAAGGTCCACGGTCTGAAAGGTATTCGTATACCGCCCTCCAGGAAATCCGTGTGAGAATAGAATGACCGGATAGCTGGTTGCCCTCTGAGCAACAGGTACATTCATATAGGCCGGGGTATGAACAAGTCCAATGTAATCTAATAAAAATTCGGGTATAGCATAGGCCTGACTGAGGCCCTCAGCTAGATTCCCCAGGTCGGGTGAATAGGGAGCATGGGCTGCGTCCTCGGTGTGATCGGCCGGATACCATACTTGGATATTCAAGCCCCGATTCCGTGAGGGGTCTTTCCAGTGATACTGAGTGGTTCCCACGGCGTATGAGCCGGTTGGTGTCTCGAAGTGAAAGACAGGCAGGGCCAGAGGAGGCAGGAAGGTGACCAAACAAATGAGCACAAGCAGAAGGAGCTTTCCAAATGTCCGCGGCTTATGACTTGTTACCGGGATAATAGATTCACTGGACTGTGGATGTCTGCCCCGGAATAACTTATTGAGCGCAATCATGACCAGTACTAATGTAATGACGTAGTTGGGAACCATTTGCCATCTGTAACTTTCGAACATAAGTTGCAGGGAGGCAGCAGTTAAAGAAATAGCTGCGAACCACACCGACACCGATAGAGAAGTTCTTTTGAATGTTCGCACAAGTAAGACAGCAAGAAAGATAAAATTAAGAGTAACCAAAATCAGTTCAAGGGCACGCATAAGATGCCTCCTTCAGTGCAATGTGCTTTTGATTATGCACTATGATTATAAACCGTACTTAAACGGGTCCCTACAGGCGATAGAGAGCCTGCTGTATATTACGTCAACTCCAAGGCCACAATAAGAAATAAAGCTTGTAAGAAGGGGATTGTCGTGAATATTTTCCGGATTAAGAAGTACTTCAAGAGACGCTGGAGAAGATGGAGAAAGGCGATATGGACGATATCCGCATGCGGTATTGTGGCTTGGCTGGCTTGGCTGGGTACGCCGCTCTCAGGTCAATTAGAGGCTGTGATGACCCGGGAAGAGCCTGCTGTTCTTGAGACTCTGGCAGACCTCCAGACGGCTTCTGAGCAAGTTCCGTCTAAGGAGTTTAGACAAGCCATTAATGATATTGATCGGGTCAGAACCGTCCATTTGAATAAAATATACACTTGCGGGGAAGAAAGTCAGGTACTCGGTAACCTGAACGGCAAGGAAATAGCCGATCTGCAGAACAAGCACCCGGACTGGACTGGCCATGTAGACCGAGAGGGGCATGTGTGGTTCGATCATCACATTCGGGATCTGTCTGACATATGTAAGAGGTCGGGATATATTGGACTGGATTCCAAAGGGAACCTTAGTCTTTTTGAAGGACCACCCAAGGATGAGAAGGTGATGCGCACCTTTTTCCAACTGGATATCGAATCCATGGAGAGCGCGCTGCCTAAAGAGGTAGTGTATCAGCTCAAGCAAGGAATCAGGATTGAGGATGTTGAGGAGTATAACAGCGTATTGTCGACTTTTAGCGACTACGCCACGACTTCGTCGCAGAAGGTAATGAAGCTGAATTAATGCTGACCGAATGAAGAGACGTGATGAACGTCTCTTTTTTGTGCTGGAGATGAATCAGATATTAACTTTTTCCGCTACACACGTCTATCTTTTGTTATAATAGAGTGAATACATATGTTCGCTTTATGAACTATAGGAGAGATTGCGTTTGCGTATTTTAGGTATAGACCCCGGAATTGCGATAGTCGGTTTCGGTTTCATTGATAAACAGGGAAGCAGATGTGTACCGGTTCAATATGGATGTATTCAGACCGAGAAGAATACGCCGGAAGAAGAACGTCTGCTGCATGTATATGAAGGAATTGGCCAACTCATGGACAAGTACAAGCCGGATGCGGTGGCGCTGGAGAAGCTGTTCTTCAATCGAAATGTTACAACAGCTATGTCAGTCAGCCAGGCCAGGGGCGTGCTTGTGCTGGCTGCCATTCAGAGAGGACTGCCGATTGGGGAATATACCCCAATGCAGGTGAAGCAGGCCATTGTAGGCTATGGTAAAGCTGAGAAGAAGCAGGTTCAGGAAATGACCAAAATCTTCCTGAAGCTTCAAGCCGTCCCCAAGCCTGATGACGTTGCGGATGCACTGGCGATAGCTATTTGCCATGCGCATTCCAGCACACTAAATTCGAAGATAAACGAGGTATTACGTTCATGATAGATTATTTAAAGGGACATATTGTCCACTATGAAACAGAGTATGTCGTTATGGATGTGCAGAATATTGGCTACCGGGTGTTTTGTCCTAATCCTTATGCTTTTGCCAAAAGTGACGATGTGGTTACAGCTTATATTCATCACCATGTGCGGGAGGATGCGATTCTTCTATTTGGCTTCCCTACAAGGGAGGAGCAGAAGCTGTTCCGCAAGTTGATTGAAGTATCAGGAATTGGGCCGCGCGTGGCCCTGGGTATTCTTGCCGGAGGCACGCCGGACAGCGTGGTAGCGGCGATATATCAAGAGAACATCACCTTTCTTACCAAGCTCCCTGGCATCGGGAAGAAGACAGCTCAGCGGATTATTCTTGATCTGAAGGACAAGCTGGACGGGATTGCGAATACCCCATTGTTCGTTCAGGTGGATACCGGGCAGCACGATCTGTTCAATCCGGTCTCAACAGGCTGGCATGAAGCCAAAGAAGGATTGAGAGCGCTAGGTTATACGGACGCCGAGCTCGACAAGGTATGGCAGACCCTGAAAGACGGAATTGTGCCGGACGAGCCAGTTGACTCGGTAATGAAGAAAGCTCTCAGAATGCTGTATGCGGGATAAGGACGGACAGATAGGGGGAGTACAGTAATGATGGATGACCGTATTATATCGGCGAATTTGATGATGGAAGATCAGGCGGTTGAGTTAAGCCTTCGTCCCCGATATTTGGCTGAGTATATTGGACAGGATCAAGTTAAAGAGAATCTGAAGATATATATTGAAGCGGCCAAGATGAGAAAAGAAGCCCTGGACCATGTTCTGCTCTATGGCCCGCCGGGACTCGGCAAGACAACCTTGGCCAATATTATTGCCAATGAGCTCGGCGTGAACCTTCGGACCACGTCCGGACCTGCGATCGAACGGCCGGGGGATCTTGCTGCCCTGCTGACGAACCTGCAGGAAGGGGATGTGCTCTTCATCGATGAGATTCACCGTCTCCACCGGACCGTAGAGGAAGTGTTGTATCCGGCTATGGAGGATTTTGCGCTGGATATTATGATCGGCAAAGGACCCAGTGCCCGTTCAGTCAGATTGGATCTTCCACCCTTCACGCTGATAGGGGCAACAACCCGTGCGGGACTGCTGTCGGCACCGCTTAGAGACCGTTTTGGCGTGGTCAGCCGCTTGGAGTTCTACACTGTGGATCAGCTTAGTTATATTGTGAGCAGGGGGGCTGATATTCTTAGTATCGAGATTCTTGGAAATGCGGCGGAGGAAATTGCCCTCAGATCCAGAGGAACCCCGCGTATTGCTAACCGTCTGCTTAAGAGAGTCCGGGATTATGCCCAGGTGCGTGGAGATGGAATTATTACGGCGGAGATAGCTAATGAAGCGCTTAGAATGCTGCAAGTAGATCCTATGGGGCTCGACTTGATTGACCATAAGATGCTGAGAGCGATGATCACCAGCTTCCGCGGAGGACCGGTTGGACTGGATACGATCGCAGCGACTATAGGGGAAGAGAGCCAGACGATTGAAGATGTATATGAGCCATATCTGCTGCAGATCGGATTTCTCCAACGGACCCCGCGTGGACGTATGGTTACTGCTGCTGCTTATGCGCATCTTGGACTGCCAATGCCTGAGAAGTTGTAATCATTGAGGAGACCACACTGCTGAGGAGGATTACCATAACCATGGAGCAATCACGGAACAACAGCAAGCTGTTAAAGTTAGGAAAAAGCATACTGGCAGGAGTACTGTTACTCGGTATGGTGCAATCATCTGCTTATGCGGCATCCACAACGGACACGGTCCGTGTCGCTTTGTTCGTGGATGCTGGAAGTACTTATAAATCTACGGTGCCAGCGGTAACCTTTGTATCCTCATCGGCCTGGACGGCTGTTCCCAAGGGAGATGGAGGATCTTGGGTGAAGCTTGCGGCAGGGGAGAAAGCGAGATTCAGCCTGGATGGGTTCAAGGTCAAGGTGATGGAGACTTCAGACTGGACAAAGGCGGCGGATGCAGCGAAGAAGCTTCAATCCACTACCGACAAACCACTGGTCTTCTCCATGAATCAATCCGGGGCCACGATGTATCAAATATACATTGGTCCTTATATTTCAGCTTCGGAAGCTCAGAAAGCTGCAGCAAGATCAGCGAAGACACTTGGATTGAGCGGAGCGGCTGCTCCGGAGGTCAAGGGTGGGCTGTATCTATCTGCGGGGACATTTGCAAATCAGCAGGAAGCGGATCAACTGAGGGAACGGATTGGATCTCAAGGTACTGACGCTGTAGTCGTACTGTCCGGTCCGGGGACATACGAAGTATGGGTTGGCGATGCTTCTACTTCTGAAGAACTCGACCAATTGGAATCCCAGCTGATTACAAGGGTTCAGGGACTAGCGCTCCAGCCAGCCAATCAGAGCGGAACAAGCGTCATTCTCCGGTCTGATGTTACTTTAAATTTATCCAATCCATTACCAGTCAAGCACTTCTCGGTGAACGGGAGCAAGGCTGAGCTGTGGATTCAAGGCAGTGATTCTGCTTCAGGCAGTATACAGCTGGTGGAACGCTCCTCCCGCAAATATAGAGGCGGCTTCGAGCTTAGCCGTGTGAACGGTCAGCTGGCAGTGGTAAATGAGCTGCCCTTGGATAAGTATCTCTATTCCGTAGTAGGAGGAGAGGTCTATTCATCTTGGCCGCAGGAAGCGCTCAAAGCTCAGGCTGTGGCTGCAAGGTCGTATGCCCTATATCAAGGGACTGCCAAGTTCAAAGTAGCGGGACTTGTAGATACGACCTTAAGTCAGGCGTATAACGGAATTGAGAAAGAAGCGGCCAGTATTATAAAGGCGGTTGACAGTACTTCGGGTGAAGTTCTTAAGAGCAACGGAAAGTTGATCGAAGGCTTGTTCTCTTCCAACAGCGGGGGGATGGCGGCAGATTCTACTGAAGTGTGGAAGAATGTAGACGCTACGTACCAGGCTGTAAAAAGTGAAGGAGATAAGGCCGCCCAGGCAGGGCTCAAAATGTGGTATCATGTTCAGCTTGCGAATGGCAAGACCGGTTATATCCGTGAAGATAATACAAAGCTTACGGGAACCAGGAATCCAGCTGGCCTGCCTTATCTGACTGTAACAGCGATGGATACGAATGTAAGGGCTCTTCCGGTTATACAATCAGGGGAGACTGCGGTAGCCAAGATGAGCCCTGGTGATCAGGCTGTTGTGCTTGAGAAGGTGGATCAGTCCAATGAATACGCCTGGATCAAGGGTCCTTTTACCTCGGATCAGTTAATTCAGTCTCTCAAAGGGAGAACGACAACCTCCGTCAGCTCGCCTATCGTATCACTGGAGGTGGCTCAGCGCGGACCTTCCGGTCGTGCTATTCAAGTGAAGGCGAACGGACAAGCCCTTGATGTGAAGTACCCGGATCTGTACCGTTCCGCGCTCGGCAGCCTGCCAAGTACCCTGTTTGATATTACCGCAACCGGAAGTTATACTGTACTAGGTGCCGGGAATAAGACGGGTACAGGCACAGCCCAAGCAGGTACTAAAGTTCTCTCCGCATCAGGTACTCAAAGTATAAGTGGGGGGGACATGGTTGTCCTTAGCGGCTCGGGTGAAGCCAGGGTCGTAGATGATAGCAATGCGTTCATGTTCACTGGACGTGGCTACGGTCACGGGATCGGGTTGTCTCAATGGGGCGCTAAAGGAATGGCTGATGCCGGCAAAGATTACAGAACAATTTTGCAGCACTATTACCAAAATGTGACTATAACGAAGGAATGAAGCAGCGTCATGAACGTAGACTTATATGATTTCGAACTACCCGAAGAGCTTATAGCCCAGACTCCTCTGCTTGAGAGGACGTCTTCACGTCTGCTTACCCTGAATAAGAAGGATGGAAGTACTGAGGATCATGTTTTCTCCGACATTTTGGATTACTTGAATCCTGGTGATACGCTTGTGCTTAATGATACGCGGGTTATTCCAGCCCGGTTGTTCGGGGTGAAGGAAGATACAGGAGCCAAAGCGGAGGTTCTGCTGCTTAAGAGCCTCGGTGATGATCAGTGGGAAGTTCTTGTCAAGCCGGGCAAAAGATTAAGAAAAGGCTCCGTAATCGTATTTGGTGATGAACTTAAGGCAACAATTATTGAAGAAGGCGAGTTAGGCGGGAGGGTTCTAAAGTTCTCTTACCAGGGAATATTCAATGAGATCCTGGATCGACTCGGTCAAATGCCGCTTCCCCCTTATATCAAAGAAACGCTTGAAGATAAAGAACGCTACCAGACGGTATACGCCCGCCATGAGGGCTCTGCTGCAGCTCCTACTGCAGGCCTTCACTTTACAGAGGAGCTTCTGGAACGGATTCAAGCCAAGGGAATTTCAATTGCCTTTGTAACTCTGCATGTGGGACTTGGAACATTCCGGCCGATGTCGGTTGACCGTGTTGAAGACCATGTTATGCATGAAGAGTATTATATTCTTCCACAGGAGACGGCGGACATTCTAAATGAGACACGGGCCCGGGGCGGCAGAGTAATTGCCGTGGGAACTACCTCTGCAAGAACGCTGGAGACCGTAAGTCAGATTTGTGGTGACGGCCCCATTGTGAAGAGCAGCGGCTGGACACAAATTTTTATATACCCTGGCTACATATACAGTCTTGTCGACGCTCTGATTACGAATTTCCATCTTCCTAAATCAACGCTGGTTATGCTGGTCAGCGCATTGGCAGGGAGAGACCATATATTGAACGCATACCGGGAAGCGATTGAGAAGAAATACCGTTTCTTCAGCTTCGGGGATGCCATGTTTATTTACTAAGCCTTAGAGGATGGTTGATGATATTGACAGCAGCTGTAACTTACGAACATATTAAGACATGTAAGCAATCCGGTGCCAGGTTGGGCCGGGTCCATACTCCCCATGGGATTATTGAGACACCTACCTTTATGCCTGTAGGAACTCAGGCTACCGTGAAGACAATGAGTCCTGAAGAGCTTAAAGAGATGGAAGCGAAGATTATTCTCAGCAATACGTACCATCTGTTCCTTCGCCCGGGACATGAGATTATTCGTGAAGCTGGCGGACTCCATAAATTCATGAACTGGGACCGGGCTATTCTGACTGATAGCGGAGGGTTCCAGGTTTTCTCCTTAAGTGAGATGAGGAAGATCACTGAGGAAGGAGTTCATTTCCGTTCCCACCTCAGTGGGGAGAAGCTGTTCCTATCCCCGGAGGTAGCGATGGAGATCCAGAACGCTCTCGGTTCTGATATCATGATGGCGTTCGACGAATGTGCTCCTTATCCGGCTGATCATGAGTATGTAAAGAAGTCTCTTGAGCGTACCTCCCGTTGGGCTGAGCGGTGTCTTGAAAGCCATGTAAGACCTCACGACCAGGCTCTATTCGCCATTGTGCAGGGTGGGATGTATGAGGATCTGAGAAGACAGAGTGCTGCTGATTTGACTTCCCTGGATTTTCCGGGGTATGCTATTGGTGGACTGAGTGTAGGTGAGCCCAAACATCTGATGTATGAGGTGCTGGACTACACCGTACCACTGCTTCCTGCGAATAAGCCCAGGTATCTAATGGGCGTCGGCTCTCCGGATGCGCTTATTGAAGGCTCAATTCGGGGTATTGACATGTTCGATTGTGTGCTGCCAACTAGAATAGCCCGTAATGGCACAACAATGACAAGTCAGGGACGGCTTGTTGTTCGCAATGCGAAGTATGCTAATGATTTTGGACCCTTGGATCCGGAGTGCAGCTGTTATACTTGCCGAAATTATTCCCGCGCTTACCTGCGTCACCTAATTAAGGCGGATGAGACTTTCGGACTCCGGTTGACGACATATCATAATCTGCACTTCCTGCTCGATCTTATGAAGAATGTGCGTCAAGCGATCATGGAAGACCGGCTTCTTGATTTCCGGGACGAATTCTTCGAACAGTACGGTTTGTTAGACAACGACAAAGGCTTCTAAAGGGGATTTTTACTAGAGAAGAAAGGGGGGAACATATATGTTTCAATATGCAGCCGCGGCCGCAGCGCCAAGTCAAGATTTGTACAGCATTATCATTCCTTTTGTACTGATGTTTGTTGTATTCTACTTCCTGTTGATTCGTCCGCAGAAGAAGAAGCAGAATACTAGAAAGAACATGCTTAGCGCTTTGAAGAAAGGCGACAGAATCGTTACAATCGGAGGTCTGCACGGTACGATTACCGAGCTTACAGATGATACAGTTGTGATCAAAGTGAACGATGTAACTAAGCTTACATTTGAACGAAGCGCTATCAGCCACAGCATTAGCACAGCGGATACTTCGGGGTCTGCCAGCTAATAACATTAAGAGCCTGCTCTAATTAGAGCAGGCTCTTTTGTTGATGCAGCACTATTTACGGACAATCGTTATATAGATGATTCCGCGTTTAGAGGCAGCCTTGCCGGCTGGGCTGACCGCTGAGCCCATTTTACAGCTAGGGTTGTGGCTATAGCGGCCAAGACGATACCTCCGATCATGTCCGTGAACCAATGAATACCCATGTAGAAGATAGCAAATACAATAATAAAAGCACTCACACAGGCTGCAAGCGCCCATCGGCGATTGCCGGAACGAACGGCAAGAATAGCCATCGACACCGAAATAGACGTATGAAGGCTCGGGAAGCAGTTGTTAATCCCCGATAGTGGCCGGTAAGCCGCATCAAAATTAGGGAATACCTCATACATATAGAATTGTGCGCCTGAAGGAGCATAAGACCACACTTCATTAATAGGGAAGTACAGGTAGAAAGGGATGGCCACGAGATAATTTATAATTACTGTATAACATACCGCATGAACAAAAACCGTATTTTTGCCACTTGCATAAATGCCTAATGAAGCAATAAGAAGTGCCTGAAAAACAATAACATAAAAAAACGCGGTGACTTCAGTTATCCACTGGGCATGGAAGAATTGTTGAAAATGCTGTACAAAGTGTCCTTCTATCGCAAAAAACCAGGGAGTAAAATCGGTTGTTGCGCCCAAGGCAGCTTCCCATTTAAGCTCGAAACTGTTAACGAGCAGAACACCGAGCATCAAGGCAAACAAAATCAGGAATTTTCTGGACGTTAAAAGCTCTCGAATGAACGCGTAAGCTGCCACAAATGGATTCCTCGCGGAGCCAAACCAGATAAGCAGTATAGTCACACCTGCTGTGAACAGCGAAACGGTTGTCATGGAATGATAAAGCAAAGCTGATTTTTCCCCCTTATATTTAACACATTACATCAGTTTAACATATTTCGGGGGAATCAGAAATAACGTGGAATTTGTGTTACCTGCGTAAATTCACACCCATGACCCCTCCTGCCATTCCAATTAAAAATGCGGGGATTAATAAGATGAAATCGTTCAGAATAAGCTGGGAATCCAAGGCCAGGAAGCTGATAAGGAGTACAATAACACCGTACAGACAACCAACCAGCCCTCCTTGATACCAGCCCCTCCGGCCTGATCTTTTGCCGGCGGCAATTCCTCCGAACCCAATGGAAGCTGCATGAATCAGGTAGGTGTATACGGATAGGTTATCCTCCTGCATTTGGCCTAAATGAAGAAACAGAGACAGGATTAGTGCCCCAATCATCATCCACAAAAAACTGTACCAGAGGCCGGACACGGTCGGGTGAGAGATGCGAAACGGAAGCAAACGGCGCTTGTACTCCATGAATAGCTCCTCCTCAGCTCAAGCTTTGATATTCCATTCTATGGCCAAGCCTGTTCTGATATGACCATAGGGTTGGGTTATTTGATTTTTCTGTAAAATGCACCGCTATTTAATGAATTTGTGTCTGCATTAGCCGTAAGGGGACGGGAAGAATACATGTACTTGGAAATCCGAAATAATAAGCTGGATAGGGAGGAACAGATGTGCCTGCACAAGTTAAATATGCCTCGCTGCCTTTACCCCTGATTATGAATGGAAAAGTACTCGATAAGAACCTGGAACAAATCAGCCAAACACGCTTTTGGTTAAAAAACCAAATTCAATACCAAGGTCTGAAGCACTTTAAGGAAGTCGAGCTGTGCACGGTGGATCATAGAGGCAAAATGTATATTGTTACGGGTGAGTAAACACATTATTTCATTCAGCTCTATCAAGATGAGAATGTCATGCGAACCATCTGCCGATAAAAGGCACCCTCTGCAAATCACTGCGGTCGACAAGTCTGAGCAGAGCTACAAGGAGGAGATACAGGATCCCGCCGAGTACAGCGGATGCTGTGAATTTAAGCCAAATGTGAGAACCCAATGAGACTTGATGATAAATGAGGCTGACTGCTCCAGCCATAATGATCATGACTGCAGAGACTTTGAAGAAATCCAGCCAAGGCACATGATACTTAAGCGCAACAGCTACAGTACCCGCATGCAGAAGCGTCACGATAACAATGTTGACAATAATGGCTATGATGGCTCCATAGATGCCCAGCGCCGGATTCGATGCCAGATAGAGAATCAATCCAATTTTGACTACTGCACCGATTAAAGTATTTATTAAGGCCCTTCCAGGCTGATCTAGTGCTTGGAGAGCTGCCTGAAGCGGTCCCTGTAAATAAATAAGCAGCGCAAATGGAGCCATCAGCTTCAACATGCCAGCAATTTCGCTATTCTTATACAGCAATAGGCATAAGGGTTCAGCCATCACGTACATAATTACGGCAAAAGGAGCCCCCGATACCAAGGCCAGCTTGATGGATTGATGGAGCCTCTTGTGAATGGTCCGCATATCTCCGCGTGCTTGAGCTTCCGCAAGGGAAGGAACCAGGGACACCGACAGGGACGAAGTAATGGCTCCGGGAAGCAGTAGAAGCGGAATAATCATTCCTTGAAGCGCACCATACTGAGCCGTTGCAACAGCCGTAGCTATTCCGGCTATGGCAAGACTTTGCGCGGTGGTAATGGATTCAAGCAGGTAGGAGAGTGAGCCTACCAATCGCCCTCCGGTCACAGGCAAAGCTATGCCGAGGATCCGCCTTAATGTTCTCGGGACCGAGCCTGCATGCTGGGGAGGCCGAAGTTCTGTTGGAAGCCCTTCGTCCTTACTTCGTTCTTGAGACTTCAATCTTCTCATCTGCCACAGGAGCACCAGCATGCCAACAATTTCACCCGCTACGACCCCAAGCATGGCCCCGGCTGCTCCATAGGCCACACCCATTGGGAATAACAAATAGGAGAACCACAGTACACATAGAATTCGGGTTAGGGTCTCCATAATGGAGGAGGTCGCCGAAGGTATCATATTTTGCTTGCCCTGGAAATATCCCCGATAGACCGACGACACTGCGATAATTACGATCATTGGGCTCATACTGATAAAAGTATGATAGACCCGGCTGTCCGGCAGAAGGTTCCGGGTAATCCATGAGGCTCCGAACAGACACAAGAATGTGAATAAGAACCCAGCGCTTATCGAGAAAATAAGACTCGTCCGAAGTATGGCTCTGGATCTGTCCGGCTGCCCGGCCGACTCCGCTTCAGCTACAAGCTTACTTACCGCAAGTGGTATTCCACCCGAGATGATCGTGACTATAACCAGAAAGAATGGATATCCCAGCTGATACAAGCCCACACCTTCAGCGCCGATAATACGTGGTAGAATAATCCGGGGAATAAAGCCAAGAATACGATTGATCAGACCAGCCGCAAGAAGAATCATCGTCCCATGGATAAAAGATTGCTTGTTCACATTTCTCCCTCTTCCCCCATGTGTCATAGTCTAGATTTCAATACAGACATGCTCTAACTTAACCATATGCGGTACCTGTCCGGGTTCATGACACCGCTCTG
This sequence comes from Paenibacillus sp. YPG26, assembly GCF_023704175.1. Lineage (NCBI taxonomy): Bacteria > Bacillati > Bacillota > Bacilli > Caryophanales > Paenibacillaceae > Paenibacillus > Paenibacillus sp. YPG26. Next base: position 1,223,137 of record NZ_CP084530.1, read on the forward strand.
TGAATCAGTGGCTCCGACGCATTTCGCGCTGAATCAGGATATGGCGAAATACCTGGACTTGTCAGGCAGGAATTAGTAAGATGAAGTGGAAAGTAATAGACATGAACTACAGAGATGTGGTTGAGAAGGAGGGACTCCCATGGGCGAAGACGATATCACCGAAGCGCAGCTGGTCCAGTCTATTGAGCAGCTTTGCCGGAGCAAAGCGGAGGAATTCCATTTGATTGGCTACGAGCACGTTACCCATACGGATATCTGGGATTGTATCAGTTCGAAATATGAGAAGACAGGAATACCGCCTCTTCACCAGCTTGTTAATGACATTATGTCACTGAAAGCGACACAGTTCATGAATTTTTTAACGCTTTCCGCCTATCGTGGATCCCGTTTTGATTAATGGGATTTTTTTTGTCCGGCAATATTTGATAAATTGACGGTCTTTTCCCACGTGCTATAATAGGAATATTGAGAATGAAAGGGGAACATAGAACGGGATGAAAAGAATCATCACATTCCTAGTCGTTGTGGTCGTGACCACTGCGGTTATGGTAGGGACAACCCCCAATTTGCTAAAAGACATTAATCTTGGTCTGGATTTAAAGGGAGGCTTCGAGATTCTGTATGAGGCTACACCGATTGAAGCCGGTGGCAAGGTTACGAAGGAAGCTTTGCAGGAGACCGCCAAGAGCATTGAGAAACGGGCAAATAAGCTCGGAACAAGTGAACCTGATGTTACTACGGAAGGGACGGACCGTATTCGTCTGAAAATGCCTGGTGTAACCGATGAGAAGGTTGTTCGCCAAAAGATGCAGGAACCTGCGACACTTACGTTCCGAAGCAAAGATGGAACAGAGAAGAACCCGGATCAATATAACAAAATTGAATTGTACGGGAATGAGTTCGCAGAGGGTGGTGCTTCCTATCATCCGGACCAGCTGAATCAATTTTATGAAGTCAGTATTAAAGTTAAAGATAAGTCGAAGCTCGCAAATATCACTACGCGTCTCCTAAATAAGGAGCTTGCGATCTTCATGGACGATACACTGCTCTATGCTCCTGTGGTACGAGCTGTGCTTTCCGACGGAACGGCCTCAATCAGCGGGAACTACACCAAGGACCAGGCCAAGGATTTGAGTGACAAGATTAATCTGGGCGCGTTGCCGCTTAAATTGACCGAGAAATATTCGCAAAGTGTAGGCGCTACGCTGGGTAAGCAGTCATTGCAGCAAACCCTGCAGGCAGGAATTATTGGGTCATTAATTATTTTGGCCTTTATGGTTCTGGTGTATCGAATCCCAGGATTGGTTGCCAGCTTCACACTGATCGTATATATTTGGCTGCTTATTGTCTTATTCTATTTTGCAGGTGTGACTCTGACGCTGCCGGGTATTGCCGCGTTTATCCTGGGTATAGGTATGGCAGTAGATGCCAACATCATTACTGACGAGCGGATCAAAGAAGAGCTTAGAAACGGCAAGAGCCTTCTGTCTGCGGTTAAGGCCGGCAGCAGAGTATCCTTCCGTACTGTTATGGATGCGCATGTAACCACCTTTATTGCAGCCGCGGTCATGTTCGGTCTGGGTACCGGCGCGGTTAAAGGCTTTGCATTTGTATTGATGCTCGATCTGATTGTCAGCGTAATTACGAACATTTACTTCTCCCGATATCTCCTGCATCTACTGGTTAAGGGGAACATTATCAAGAGCCCCAAAATGCTTGGTGTAAAGGAGAGTGAAATCAATGCGCTCTAAATGGAATTATGACTTTGTTAAAGCGAGCAAGTTTTTCTATATTTTTTCTATTGCGTTAACGATTGCGGGAATCATTAGCCTTGCCGTATTCAAGCTGAATTATGGGGTAGACTTCCGTTCGGGCTCCAACGTGGATGTGAAGATTACCAAGAATGTGACCAAAGAGGACATTGAGAAGGTGCTTATTGAGACCAAGCTTAATCAAAAGGATGTTCACATTACTCCCGGTACGGGACGTGTCAATATCCGGTTCCCTGAGGTGCTGACACCCAATCAGGAATCTGAGCTTAAAGCTGCTCTGATCAAAGATGTCGATAAGAACGCATCGGCAGAAGTTAACACGGTGGATCCTGAAATGGCCCGTGAGCTTCAGCGGAATGCGATTTACGCGGTATTGCTCGCAAGCTTAGGTATTATTGTATATGTCACAATCCGCTTTGAATGGCGGTTCGCGGTGGCCGCGATTGTTGCCCTGCTGCATGATGCGTTTCTGGTTATCAGCATATTCTCTATCCTCCGCTTGGAGGTTAACCTTACCTTTATCATTGCGGTCCTGACCATTGTAGGTTATTCCATCAATGATACTGTCGTAATATTTGACCGTGTTCGTGAAAATATGCGTTTTGCCAAAATTAAGACACATACCGATCTGCATGATGTCGTGAACAAGAGTATTTCACAGACTATGACGCGTTCAATCAATACAGTATTTACTGTATTCATTGCCTCTGTATGTTTGCTCATTTTTGGCAGCGAGTCGATCCGTATGTTCTCACTTGCCATGGTTATAGGACTTTTGTGCGGTGCGTATTCATCCATTTTTATCGCGAGCCCGCTATGGTATGTTCTTAAAGGCTTGCAGAAGAATGTTAAATCCAAACCGTCCAAAACAACGACTAATTAACTGATCCGCCAGAGCAATAGAGAAGGCCGCGTCTGCGTGTGACGCGGCCTTCTGCTCTCTCGCGGTCATGTCAGTGACCTTAGGAGGAGGATTTTATGACCAGCAAGTATAACGCTCATTCCGAAGCTGCTGCATGGACCGATATTATCAATAACTCTGTACTGGCTGTGTTGAAGGGCGTTGTGGGGCTGCTCTGTGATAGTAAAGCTTTGATAGGGGATGCGCTCTATTCCGCTTCCGAAGCGGCCGGAGGAGTATCCAGGAGTTTCCAGCTCCGCGGGTTCAAGGAACGAAGTGCTCAGGGCGAACGTGATAGGAAGTCACTTAAGGGCAGCGATCCACTTCTCACAATCTTATTCGTCGTCCTGCTGCTGATGGGTGTCTTGCAATTAGCCATCTCTGCCATCAGACAGATGTCTACTGGGAACGTAACCGCTCCGGATTATATAACTGGAGTGACAATAGTTATTGCAGTAGCCCTCAAAGAAGCGGTATTCCTGTATCAATACCGGCAGCTTAAGAAGGATGGTAAAGAACAGGAAGGGGCCTTTCTGGAGACCCGGCGTTTCTCGTTGTACTCTTCTATGGCTGTACTTATCGGAGTATTCGGGTCTATGGCCGGTGGCGCCCTGGAGATCGAAGGTCTGCTGTATCTGGATCCGGCTGCCGGACTCCTGATTGCCTGCTTCGTGTTGTGGCGGGCATACCGTATGGTTGTGACGTCACTCTATGGTTCGTTGGCACAAGAACTTCAGGATGAAGATGCAGCCAGTTTTGTAGAGACTGTACAAAGGGTGCATGGTGTAATTATGGTGCAAGCTCTTAGAGCACATGAGCAGGGGCACTACGTTAGAGTAGAAGCTGAAATATGCGTGAACCCCCGGATCACGGTTATAGAAGCAAAAGACATTGCTAACCGTGCCAGAGCTCTGCTGATGCATCGTTTCTCCCATATAAGTGACGTGGCTATCCACGTTGTTCCTTATGACCCGGTCTATCCATATAAGTCAAATCATGAGAATACCAATACAGACATGCCTACCTTGCTTCAATAGCAATCCCGGTTTGTTGTAAGGAGGGAGTTAGGATTTGATCAAGTCCAAATATAATTGGAAATGTCAGCAGTCAGAACGGCAAATGGCTGAGCAGCTAGCAAAGGATATGAACATATCGGTTGTTTTTGCTGAGCTGCTTGTTCGTCGTGGATTGGCAGATCCCGAGTCGGCAGACAAATTCATTCGCGGAAGCCTTGGTGAGCTGCATGATCCTTACCTGTTAAGCGGGATGAAAGCTGCTGTTCCGAGAATTCAGCGTGCTGTCGAGACAGGCGAGCATATTCTTATCTACGGGGATTATGACGCGGATGGCGTATCATCCACTTCGCTAATGATAAGATTAATGAGCCATTTGGGTGCATCGTACGAATATTACATTCCTCATCGGTCCAAAGAAGGGTACGGGCTGCACATTCATGCTATTGATGAGGCCAGGAAGAGCGGAGTATCCCTGATTATTACCGTGGACACCGGAGTAAGTGCTGTCGAACAAATTCGTCATGCAAATACACTGGGGATAGACGTGATTGTAACGGACCATCACGAGCCCCCGGCCGAGCTTCCCGAAGCCTATGCGCTGATTAACCCTAAGCTTCCAGCCTGTCCATATCCCTTTAAAGGACTGGCCGGTGTTGGAGTAGCGTACAAGCTGGCTTCTGCCCTTGTTCGGGAAGTGCCGGAAGATTGGCTGCAGTTAGTGGCTCTGGGAACTATTGCAGATCTGATGCCTCTGATCGACGAGAATCGTGTTCTGGTCAGCAGAGGGCTGCAGTCCATGACGGACCAGCCGATCATTGGGGCAGCCGCATTGCTTAGGGTAGCCGGAGGGAAAGAAAATACGGTTAACTCGACTACCGTAGGATTCAGCATGGCGCCTCGTATCAATGCGAGCGGCAGACTTAGTCATGCCAAGCGCGCAGTGCGCCTGCTCACCACGGAAGATCACGATGAAGCAGAGGAAATTGCAACCGAGCTGGATCTGCTGAATCGCGAACGTCAGCAGATGGTAGAGAAGATGGTACAGGAAGCTGCGGAGCGGTTGGACCAAGCAATCTCAACAGGTAAGAAGATTCCTGACGTTATTGTGATTGCGGGAGAGGGCTGGAATGTGGGTGTCGTAGGAATTGTCGCATCCAAAATTCTGGAGAGGTATTATCGTCCGACAATTATCCTTGGGATTAATCCTGAGACCGGGGAATGTAAGGGCTCTGCCCGTTCCATCCCTGGCTTTGACTTATATGAAGCCCTTATTGAATGTGCAGATCTTCTGGACCATTATGGAGGACATACAGCAGCAGCAGGAATGTCCTTGCATAGGGAGGCGCTGGAGGATTTTGAGCGGCGGCTGAATGATTATGCCGCAGCCATTTTGAATGAAGAGCATTTCGTTCCGGTGATTACAGCCGATCTGGAATGTACATTGAACGAGATTACGATTCCCTTAATAAGAGAATTGGAAGCCATGGCTCCTTTCGGTATGGATAATCCGTGCCCCCGCATGATTATAAAGGGAGCATCACTGGTTGAGAGCCGCAAGATGGGAAGAGAGAGCAATCATCTGAAGCTCAGCTTAAGGCAGAATGGTGCTGTTATAGAAGCGATAGCTTTTGGTAAAGGTTATCTTGCAGACTTTCTTACAGAAAGCGCGCGTATTGACCTTGTAGTTGAAGCCGGGATCAACGAGTGGAATGGTTCTGTCAAGCCTCAGTTGATGATACAGGATTTGGCTGTTTCTCATTTGCAGATCTTTGACTTCAGGTCGCCCTCCTCTCCACTCAGCATCATGGATGATTTCATGAAGAAGCTGGAAGGTCTGGGATCGGGGCAATCTGCGAGGGCCGCTGCTGTATGCAGGCAGCCTTCCGCCGAGCGATACCGAAGAAATTTGGTGGATTCCATGCTTTGGGTATATGATGAAGAGACTGGGGTAACTTATTCTTCCGGTAATTCAGATCATGATATAGATCATTCCTTGGTCACTAGTCTGTTCATGCTGGAGCTTCCGGAGACAGCGGAGCAGCTTGATTCCGTATTGACTTCATTCCCGCAGCTGGAGCGTGTTATATTAGTTCATGGACAACAGGACAAGCATGAACGGGTTGAGATTCCTACAAGAGACAGCTTCAAACAGGTATATGCCTTGATTCGTCAGGTATCATCTGCACCCGTGCCGGAGGAGCAGCTTCTGAGCCGCTTGGTTCATCAGACAGGAATGTCTAACCGAATGATTAGACTAACCCTTGAGGTATTTGAAGAGCTCCAATTCTTGAATAGAGATAACGGGAGAATTGTGCTTAATCCGACTCCGTCCAAACAGCCGCTGGAAAGCTCGCTTCGATATAGAAGGATAAGTTCAGTGGCTGAAATGGAACATATGCTGTTGCACGGACAAGTTGCTCAAGTGGCAGCATGGATGATAGCTAGAAATACCGGGGTATCCTGAATTAGACTGGTACAGGCTGCCTACACTTAAGATGTGTTAAGACTAGAAGGAGAGATTATAATGAATTTCAAAGATTACATCCGTGTGATACCCGATTTCCCACAGCCGGGGATCAGCTTCAAAGATATCACAACACTTCTGAACGACGGGGACAAATACCGTCAGGCCATTGATGAACTGAAGACCATGATCTCTCATATGAAGATTGATCTGATTGCGGGTCCCGAAGCTCGCGGCTTTGTGGTTGGCGCACCGCTTGCTTATGCTTTGGGTGTTGGTTTTGTGCCTATTCGCAAGAGCGGCAAGCTTCCTTCTGATACGATTGAGATCGAATATGATTTGGAGTATGGCAAAGACCGTCTGGCTATGCACAGCGATGCCATTAAGCCAGGTCAAAATGTACTGATTGCCGATGATCTGCTTGCAACAGGAGGTACGATCTCTACTTCTGTTCAGCTGGTTAAGCAGCTCGGAGGCAACATTGCCGGAGCCGCATTCCTGATCGAGCTTGCAGATCTGAACGGACGCGCGAAGCTGCCAGGTGTGGACATCGTTTCACTGGTTACCTATTAATCACTGGAAATAGACGGGATGACTTTCCCGGGAAATATTCATCCTTCGAGTTCATTCAACCGCTAAAGCGGTCAAGAAATAGAGCCCGTTACGAACAGAACATTCTGTTTGTAACGGGCTCTATTTCTATATCTATAGGGTTAACACTTAATGCTGGGCTTCTTGCTTGTCATTCGAGAGCCCCAGCACTTCAATGAGCTTGAAGAACAAGGCGAACAGGATCCCGACAATGGTGGCTAATGCCATTCCCTTCAATTCAACCGTACCGATGGTAAGCTTGGTGCCGCTAATTCCAATAACAAGGATTACGGTGGCAAGAATCATGTTGGTTGCTTTGGAGAAATCAACCTTTTGTTCCACGAAAATTCTAAGGCCTGACGCCGCAATTACACCGAAGAGAAGTAAGGATACCCCGCCCATAACAGGAGTAGGAATGTTGGCTATTACTGCCGAGAACTTGCCTGAGAAGGACAGCAGGATCGCGAAGATCGAGGCGCCTCCAATGACGTAGATGGAGTACACTTTTGTAAGGGCCATAACTCCAATATTCTCACCATAGGTTGTATTTGGAGTAGAGCCGACAAATCCCGATAAGACAGTTGAGATCCCGTTGCCGAACAGTGAACGATGAAGTCCCGGGTCTTTGGATAAGTCCTTGCCAACGATATTGCTGGTTACTAGAAGGTGTCCGATGTGCTCCACTATAACAACCAGGGCAACAGGAATAATCGTGATAATCGCCGACCAGTCCCATTGGGGAGTTGTGATTGTTGGAGAGGAGAACCAAGCAGCTTCGGTAATCTTCCCCGTATTTACCCTTCCTAATGAGTAAGCGAGCAAGTAACCTGCGATAATTCCGATCAGGATGTGAATAATCTTAGGGAAACCTCTGAACAAAACAGCCCCCAGAATAGTAATTCCCAAGGTTACGAGGGAAATGAGGATCGAAATCATGTCAGGTATCCAAGGCTTGGTTGGATCCGGATTAATAATTCCAGCCATGCCTGCTGCTACCGGAACAAGTTCAAGACCAATAATGGCCACGATGGCTCCCATCGCCGCAGGCGGGAACACTACATTGATCCAGGAGGTGCCCGCATATTTCACCAGAAGACCTACCAGGACGAATATAATCCCAGTAACAATAAAAGCACCCAAGGCCATACTGTACCCATTTCCAGGATGAGCTTTCAAGACAACAATTACAGGGGAGATAAAGGCAAAGCTTGATCCCAGATAGGCAGGGATTCTACCTTTACATATAAGGATGTACAGCAGAGTTCCGATCCCGTTCATGAGCAGGATCATCCCAGGATCCACTCCGAACAGATTTGGCACAAGCACCGTACTGCCGAACATGGCGAACAAATGCTGAAGGCTCAGTAAGATCCCGGGGCCAAAAGGCACTTTCTCATTTACTTGTATTTCGCGCTGCAAAATTAAAGTCACTCCTCTTTATTTAGCTTAAGCTTATAGGGAATCAACTAAAGAAATGAACGTGTGGATTCTGGGAACTGTATATATTGCTAAGAAACCAATCACGCAGTCTTTAGTCCAATCCGTATAGTCTGTGCATCTTTAATAGATTAATGACATCGTCGACATTTTACAACAACAAAAATCAAGAAAATCCTTTGTTTCTAGCAAATTACCTGCCGTATTGAAGGCTCAAGAGTTGACGTGGTACCTCCCAAGCGTCATAATTATAGAAAATAAAAATAGGGATACGGCTTCGTGAAGATGCGTATGCCTTGTTACCAGGAAAGGACACGAAAAGGATTCAATGGGCATTGAGCGATTACTCGAGAAGGCATCTGCCTACATTAACGAACAGGATATGATCTGTATCAGGGAAGCCTATGATTTCGCTGAACAAGCCCATCACGGACAAGTGCGGAAATCGGGTGAACCTTATATACTGCATCCGCTCGCGGTTGCAGAAATCGTCGTGGGCATGCAGATGGACTCCCTGTCCATTATCGCAGCCTTGCTTCATGACGTCGTGGAGGATACCACCGTATCCCTTAAGGAAATTAAGGAGAAGTTCGGCAGTGACTGTGCCATGCTCGTGGACGGCCTGACGAAGCTTGAACGAATCCGGTTCCAATCCAAGGAAGAACAGCAGAATGAGAACTACCGCAAAATGTTCATTGCGATGGCACAGGATATCCGGGTCATCGTTATTAAGCTTGCGGACCGGCTGCATAACATGCGGACGCTCAAATATCAGTCTGAGGAGAGCCAGCGCAGAATCGCCTATGAGACGCTGGAGATCTTTTGCCCGATTGCCCACAGACTCGGTATCTCTGCTATAAAATGGGAGATGGAGGATATTGCCTTAAGGTATCTGAATCCCCAGCAGTATTACCGCATCGCGAATCTGATGCACAAGAAGCGCGCCGAGCGTGAGGAATATATCGAGAACGTCATTTCTCGAATATCGGAGAAGCTGGCAGAGATGGGGATCTCGGCGGATCTGTCCGGCCGTCCCAAGCACCTGTACAGTGTCTATAAGAAAATGTCCACGAAAAACAAGCAGTTCAACGAGATATACGACCTGCTTGCGATTCGTATTATTGTAGATAATATCAAAGATTGTTACGCTACTTTGGGAATTATTCATACCTTGTGGAAGCCGATGCCTGGCAGGTTCAAGGATTATATCGCCATGCCAAAAGCGAACATGTACCAGTCACTCCATACTACGGTGGTTGGACCAACGGGAGAACCGACTGAAGTGCAGATTCGTACTTATGAAATGCATAGAACCGCTGAATTCGGTATCGCGGCTCACTGGGCTTACAAAGAGGGTTCGGACAATGCGGGTCCACAGAATAAAATGCCGTTCTTCAGAGAAATTCTTGAGCTTCAGCATGAAGCCAAAGATGCTTCCGAATTCGTAGAATCGCTCAAGATGGACTTCTTCTCGGATCTTGTCTTTGTATTTACCCCGCAGGGAGAAGTTATTGAGCTCCCCGCCGGGTCTGTGCCGCTCGATTTCGCTTACCGGATCCATACCGAGGTAGGGAACAGAACCATTGGAGCCAAGGTGAACAGCCGAATCGTTCCGCTTGACCACAAGCTGAAGACGGGAGACATTGTTGAAATCCTGACTTCCAAGCACTCTTACGGGCCGAGCCAGGATTGGCTCAAGATCGCCCAGTCTTCCCATGCGCGGAGTAAGATCAAGCAGTGGTTCAAAAAGGAGAAGCGGGAAGAGAACGTGGAGAAGGGACGGGAAGCGATCGAGCGTGAGCTCAAACGCGCAGGAGTTGATCCATCCCAGTACATGTCTGATGACAAGCTGATGGAGGCGGCCAAGAAATTTGCCTTCAACGATGTGGAAGACATGCTGTCGGCAGTTGGCTTCGGCGGCCTTACCGCCTCCCAGGTATGTACCAAGGTTACAGAGAAGCTCCGGAAGGAACAGGATGAGGCCGGTATTATTCAGTTGACCTCGGAAGTCAAGGAGATGAAGTCGCCTTCTGCCGAGAAGAAGCGGCCGACGAACGGGGTTACGGTTAAAGGGATTGATAACTTGCTTGTGCGGTTCGCCAGATGCTGTAATCCGGTTCCCGGTGATGATATTGTTGGTTATATTACACGCGGCCGCGGTGTCTCGGTTCACCGGACTGACTGCCCGAATATTCCTTCCCAGGAGGATGGGGAAGAAGCGGCAAGAGTCATTGAGGTGGAGTGGGAAGAATCCATTGAGGCCAACTACAGCGTGGATATTGAGATTACCGGACACAGCCGCCGTGGACTGCTAAATGAAGTGCTTCAGGCTGTCTCGGAGAGCAAGACGAATATGTCAGCCGTATCCGGACGTTCCGACAAGAACAAGATGGATTTGATTCACATGACGATTCTGATCCGCAATACAGAGCATTTACAGTCTGTAGTCGATAAAATCAAGCGGATCAAGGATGTTTATACCGTTCACCGGATTATGCAATAAAGGGGCAGCTTAAGACATGAAAGTGGTCATACAGAGATGTAAGCAGGCTCAGGTTACAATTCGAGATCATGTAGTGGGGGCAATCGGACCGGGACTGATGCTGCTTGTAGGCATCACCCATGATGATACGGAGAAGGATGCCGTATATCTTGCTGATAAAATTGCCGGACTCCGGATTTTTGAAGATGACGATGAGGAAATGAATCTGAGCGTTCAGGATATTAAGGGAAGTATCCTCTCGGTCTCGCAGTTCACCCTCTATGGGGATTGCCGCAAAGGCAAACGTCCGAACTTCATGGCTGCAGCCCGGCCTGAGACGGCTGAGGTGCTCTATGAGCGGTTCAATGAACTGTTAAGGGCTAAAGGCCTGGAAGTGCAGACTGGCCAATTTGGAGCGGATATGGACGTGGTGCTGACTAACTGGGGACCCGTTACGATCATCCTGGAGAGTCCGCAAGCTTAAGTGGCTTAGTCTTGATTGTAGTAGTTGATAACTTGAATTGGAACCGCAGCTCCTTCGGGAGGGCGGTTTTTTTGTTATCTCTGTGATGGGAACTATAGCGAAGAACAAACCGGGATTGTTATAAAGGGCAGTTAATCGGGTAATAACAAAGCGAAGAACTGTTACGGAAAGGAGATTGACAAAACGATGAGCAAAGTAGCATTTTTACTAGCCAACGGGTTTGAAGATTCCGAAATGCAGGTTCCTTATGACGAAGTGAAGAAAGCCGGACATGAGGTTGATATTATAGGTTTGAAAGCAGGGGAGACCCTGAAGGGCAAGCAGGGCAAAGCGGAGTATACCACGGATAAAGCCGTCTCTGATGCAAATTCGGCGGATTACGATGCTGTTGTTATTCCGGGAGGTTCATCTCCGGAGAATCTTCGGCTTGACTCGGGAATTCTGAGCTTTGTGAAGAAGGCTGACGAGGCTAAGAAACCAATTGCGGCCATCTGCCATGGGCCTCAGATTCTGATCAGTGCCGGACTTGCCAAAGGACGCACGTTAACCTCCTATCCACCTTTGCAGGATGATCTCGTTAATGCGGGAGCAAATTTCGAGGATAAAGAGGTCGTTGTCGATGGTAATTTCATTACATCGCGCACCCCCAAAGATGAACCTGCATTTGTTCGGGAAATATTGAACAAGCTAGCGTAAGACCGGGGCCATTAGCCTCACCACCCAAATGTGACAAAGGAGCGATTAATATGAGTAAACATATTCAAGCGTATTTTGAGACGGAAAGCCAGGCTGAAGGGGCCAAGACAAGTCTGCTCTCTTTCGAAATAGAGCATTTGGAGACTGGGGCCCTGGAGAACACACTCACAAGCAACAACAATCTCCTTGGACCGGTGATCTCGGCGAATAACCTTGGCACAACCATTGTCGGAGGGGCTGTTCTGGGCAGCGGAGCATATGGCGCTTCGGGATTCACAGGGACTAATGGACCTCAAGCGGTTCTCCCACTGGCTGCCTTGAATGACGAGGCTTCCAACCACAATGATACCGGGTATGTGGATACCGGGAGAGATGAGCATCAGCGTGACCGCAGGGAAGATACTCAAGTATCCTCCAAATCTAACGTTGACGATCTTAAATATGTACTTAGTGCCACGGTCAAAGAGACAGAAGTAGACAGTGTGATTAACAAGCTTCGCTCTCAAGGAGCTTATGTAGAGCTGCTTGATTAATGGAACGGTTCTTTTGCTGCAAAAGACCTGCTTAAGGGCCTTCGACTAACCCCTTCAGCATCAGATACATGAAAAACACCTCTAAGCAGACCTCTAACACGGGTTAGGGAAGATCAGCTTGGAGGTGTTTTGAGTTTGGGTTTGGATTAACTGGGATGCTAAAAAAAAAACGTCAAATCACAGTAGTTTATAAAGCGCTTTCTTTTGTGTAATATACTTGTAATCTGCGTTTCATGATTCCTTAACAAAGTGTGTCTATAATAAAAACATGACCCCCTTTTAATATATCATGACTGGACCTGCGGCGATGCCGACAGGTTTTTTTCTTTCCAAGAGTCTTGACTTTGTGCCTTACGTTTCTTACAATGAAAAAAACTTCTATGTACCACGAATCATACGATAACTTCAATGACGGGACCAAGTAATCCAGCTCCAAGCCCACAGAGAGGAATTTCATGACCTTATACATGTTAAGTGAAGCATTCACTTTAACTAGGTCAGGCTGCAAGAATTCCGGTGATGACTGTATGAAAAGACCTCCCAGAGAATCGTCAGTGAACAGGGAAACTCCTCAGTAGCTGAAGACGTAGGCGGGCGTTAACCGTATAAAGCGGATACCTTAGGTTAAGACGTTCTTCTAATCAGATTGCTGATTGGAGACAGGGTTGTCCGGAATGTGGGTGGCACCACGAGTGATAGGATATCCAGTCTCTCGTCCCTGTTGTTATAACAGGGGTGGGGGACTTTTATTTTTTTGCGGAAATTGAGTTAAGCTAGGTTATAACAGGCTTGCTCAACCGTTATTACGATAATCAAGTGGAGGATAGACCATGGGCTTTCAAAAACCAACAGGCACACAGGATCTGCTGCCCGGCGTTGTGGAGCGGTGGCAGTTCATGGAAGAGAAAGTAAGGGATCTGTGTCGGCGCTTTAACTACCGGGAGATTCGCACACCGATATTCGAGATGACGTCTCTATTTGAACGAGGTGTTGGTGAGACAACAGACATTGTGGAGAAAGAGATGTACACTTTCCTTGATAAAGGAGACCGCAGCATGACGCTGCGTCCAGAAGGTACCGCGGGAGTTGTACGTTCTTATGTGGAGAACAAGCTGTACGGGGAGCCTGATGTGAGCAAGCTGTTCTACATTGGTCCGATGTTCCGTTACGAGCGTCCACAAGCGGGCCGTTACCGCCAGTTCCATCAATTCGGGATTGAAGCCATTGGGGCGATTGACCCTGCAATTGATGCGGAAGTGATCTCGCTGGGGTATGAGCTGTGCAGGGAATTGGGACTTCAAGGGGTGACAGCGGAGATTAACTCGGTCGGCAATCCAGGAAGTCGTGCAGACTACCGCGAGAAGCTGATTGCTTTTCTGACGCCTATGAGGGAAACCCTCTGTAAGGACTGTCAATCCAGAATTGACCGTAACCCTTTGCGGGTACTCGATTGCAAGGTGGACCAGGATAAATTCACAAATGCACCGTCTATTCTGGACAGTCTGGATGAAGAAAGTCAGAGTCATTTCGAGCAAGTGAAGACCTATTTGACCTCAATGGGGGTTGATTACAGAATTAACCACCGTCTGGTACGCGGGCTTGATTATTACTCTCTGACTGCGTTCGAGTACAAAGCCCAAGGTATTGGTGCTATTGATACGGTCGGCGGCGGCGGGCGTTACAACGGACTGGTCGCTGATATTGGGGGACCAGACCAGCCTGGAGTAGGCCTCGGTATTGGCCTGGAACGCATCCAGCTTATTCTTGAGAATCAGAACATTGAGATTCAAGGGGCCAAGCCGCTAGATGTCTATCTTATTGCCCTCGGCGAGGAAGCCGACAAGGAAATCACCAGGCAGCTGTTCAAGCTTCGTCAAGCGGGAATCTCTGCAGAGAGAGACTATTTGGGCCGCAAAATGAAAGCCCAGTTCAAGTCGGCTGACCGTATGCAGGCCCGCTACACCGCCATTCTGGGGGATGATGAGCTGGCCCGCGGCGAGATTGCTGTTAAATTCATGGAGACCGGCGAGCAGCGCACCGTGAAGCTGGAAGACCTGGCGAACGAGCTGAAGTAGGTATCGCAAAGCTCGTTCTTGTGTTAGCACCCCAGCGAATCCCGTAGGGAGAGCGCTCCAAGCACGAGGTAGCACTAAGAAGCTCTGCACAGCAGACCCCAGTGAATCCCGCAGGGAGAGCGTTCCAAGCACGAAGCAGCACTAAGAAGCTCTGCACAGCAGCCCCCAGCGAATCCCGTAGGGAGAGCGCTCCGCGCACGAAGTAGCACTCAAAGTTACAGCACCAACGTAGAGCGGGTCCCAACGGGACGGCAAGCGGCTATTACGTCAACATATACACTAATGCACCAAAGAACTATCACCATCCGCCGGGCTTTTCCCAGTATCCAAGTACGAGCAAAGCCAAGCGGGTCCCGTCAGGGACGACAAGCGAATCCATGCTCTCCCCGACCAAGAGACCGCCTCTCTGGCTCCCTCATCAATATTGAGGGTGTCCAGAGGGCAGAGCCCTTGGGGCCCTCCCTTCTAGGGAGGGTTTGGGAGGGTCCACCACCTAAGGAGGAATTACAAGTGAAAAGAACTCATCAAAGCGGCTCTCTGAGCAATGCGAACATTGGAGAAACAGTTACACTGAACGGCTGGGTGCAGACCCGCCGGGATCTCGGAGGCGTGCTGTTCATCGACCTGCGTGACCGCAGCGGGATCGTACAGGTCGTTTTTAACCCGGCATACTCTGGAGAAGCTCTTCAGATTGCAGACCGTGTGCGCAGTGAATATGTCATTGCCGTTCAAGGTAAGGTCGTGAAGCGTGATCCTGAGACCGTGAATCCGAACCTGCCAACAGGTGAAATCGAAGTACAGGTTACTGAGATTGAAGTGCTTAACGCAGCCAAGACACCTCCGTTCTTCATCGAGGATGGAGTGGAAGTAGACGAATCTGTACGTCTGAAATACCGTTATTTGGACTTGCGTCGTCCTGAAATGCAAAAAACGCTGTTGATTCGCTCCAAAGCGGCTAAGGTGTTCCGCGACTTCCTGGATAAAGAGCAATTCATCGAGGTGGAGACGCCGATTCTGACCAAGAGCTCACCAGAAGGCGCGCGAGACTACCTCGTGCCAAGCCGGGTACATGCGGGGGAATTCTTCGCGCTTCCTCAATCTCCACAGCTGTACAAGCAGCTGTTGATGGTGTCAGGTCTTGAGCGTTATTACCAGATTGCCCGCTGCTTCCGTGACGAAGACCTTCGGGCAGACCGTCAGCCTGAATTTACGCAGGTCGATATCGAGACTTCCTTCCTGTCACAGGACGAGCTGCTGGGCATGATGGAGCAGCTGGTAGCCCGTGTGTTCAAAGAGACAATTGATGCCGATATTGAGACCCCGTTCCAGCGCCTGAGCTATGCTGATGCTATGGGCAAATACGGCTCGGACAAGCCGGATCTGCGTTTTGGTCTGGAGCTGATCCAGGTTAGTGATATCGTGGCAGCAAGCGGGGTTAAAGTATTTGCTTCCGTTATTGAAAAAGGCGGCGAGGTCAAAGTTCTGAACGCCAAAGGCTGCGGAACGTGGAGCCGTAAGGATATCGACGATCTTGGCGTGTTCGCTGGACGTTACGGTGCGAAGGGCCTTGCGTGGATTCAGGTCAAAGATGGCGAGTTCAAAGGGCCAATCGTCAAGTTCTTCACACCGGAAGAGATCGAAGCAATTAAAGAGCGTACAGGAGCGGAAGAGGGAGATTTGCTGCTCTTCTCTGCGGATACGAAGAAAGTGGTAGCGGATGTTCTGGGGAATCTGCGTCTCAAGATTGGACGCCAGCTGGGATTGATTGACGACAGCAAATTCAAATTTGCCTGGGTCGTGGACTTCCCGCTGCTTGGTTGGGACGAAGAGCAGAAGCGTTATGTGGCTGAACACCACCCGTTCACAAGCCCGCGTGAAGAAGATGTGGCTCTGCTCGATACAGATCCGGGCCAAATTCTTGCCCAAGCGTATGACCTTGTTCTTAATGGTTATGAAGTGGGCGGAGGGTCCATGCGGATCTACAAACGAGAGATTCAGGAGAAAATGTTCAAGGCACTGGGCATTTCCACAGAAGAAGCCCAAGATAAATTCGGCTACCTGCTGGATGCATTTGAATATGGCACCCCTCCACACGGAGGTATGGCCTTTGGCTTCGACCGTCTCGTTATGCTCCTGACGGGCCGTACGAACCTGCGTGAGACTATCGCATTCCCGAAAACAGCAAGTACAACAGATCTGCTGATGAACGCTCCTTCAGAAGTGGATGCAGCGCAGATCGATCAGCTTCACATCAAGCTGGCGAAGAAGCCGGTTGAAGAGAAGAAATAAATCAGGCAAGCTTACCCCTCGGATGATGAGACTATCATTTCGAGGGGTTTTTCTCTGCTCAGAGGTTCAGGCATCCGATCTCATCAAAAAGTAATTGACAATATTTTCTCGTGATGATTTAATCTAAATAGTTAGTGTAACGTTTAATCAGATTAGGAGACAACATGAACAATAAGGTATCAATCAAAGACATTGCCAGAATTGCAAGCGTATCCATCGCAACCGTATCGAATGTGATTAACGGTACGGGGAGAGTGTCAGCCAAGACTATCAGTAAAGTGAACAAGGTCATACAGGAACTGCAATATGTGCCCAGCGCTTCCGCACGCAGCTTAAAGGACAAAAATTCCCACCTGATAGCGATTGTGGTTCCTTTTATTGAGAAGGGTATGCTGCAGGATAATCCTTTTTATTGGGAACTTGTACGCGGTGTGGAGAACGGGGCGAGAAATTCTGAAGTACAGGTGATTCTGGTAGGTATTGAGGATGATGAAGACTTCGCCTTTGTACGTCAGCGTCACCTGGACGGACTGATTGTAGTTGGTGGATATGAGCATTCCGAGGTGTACCGCAAAATAACAGCGATGGGAATCCCGTGCGTTTTTCTCGATAGCCATCTTACCAGCCCGGAATTCTATCAGGTAGATCTGGATGATGAAGTAGGAGGGTATCTGGGGACAAGACACCTAATCGGACTTGGCCATGAGGTTATCGGTGTGCTTACCGGGAAGCTGGAAGAAGGCGGGGTTAATTATCTCCGTTACCAAGGATATCTGCGGGCTTTGAAGGAAGCTGGCATCCAGAGCAATCCGAAGCTTGTTTTTGAGCAAGCCTCTTCTATTCAGGGCGGTTATCATGCGGCTCAGCGGATAGGCAGCTCCAAGGAGAGAATCAGCGCCATTTTTGCTTTCTCCGATGTAACCGCTATAGGATTGATCCGCGGGCTGCACGATATTGGACTCCATGTTCCGCGTGATATTTCAGTCGTGGGTTTTGATGATAACTTTTATGCGAATTACATGATTCCTTCATTGACAACCATCAAGCAGGACGTGGTGGGCAAGGGCCAGGTCGCGGTATCGATGCTTCTGGATCAAATCAATGGGAACGCATCTTCCGTGGAACGAAGTGTCGTGCTGCCGGTAAGTCTTATCGTTCGCCAAAGCACGATTCCCTTTCAAAAAATATAGTTATTTTGCTATATTTTTTATACTATGATTAAACGTTTAATCCAATCGATTATTTATTCAGGGGGTGATTTTTCACTTGATTTGAGATCCATACAGATGTACACGCAATAAATTTGCTTTATTCTTTCTCATTTTATCAATTTCTGAAGGGTGGTTATTTCATGAAGACAAAAAAGTGGAGCATCTTGTTATTATCAATCATTCTAGTGTTCAGCCTGGCGGCATGCTCAGCTAAAGGGAACAGCGGGAATACCGCAAAGCAGCCGAACCAGACAGAAGGGACCGCGGTTACTGCTGAAGGACAGGAAGAGTTGACCCCTGAACCGGGAGCCAAGCTGTTAGTGTGGGATGGCAAGGATGGGGTTCCTTTTCTGAGCGAAATAGCTAAGGAATTTAGTGCTAAATACAACATTTCAGTTGAGGTTCAGGAACAAGGAGCGCCCGAGCAGTTGAAGAAAATGAAAACTGACGGTCCGGCGGGACTTGGTGCCGATGTGCTTGTACTTCCTCATGATAATCTCAGTGAGGCTGTGGCGGGCGGATTCGTGCTCCCTAATGATTTCTATGAAGCACAGACACGGGAGGAATTTCAAGAAACTGCGGTTAACGCGGTGACCAAGGATGGCATTCTGTATGGATATCCGCGGAACATGGAGACTTATGCCTTGTACTACAATAAGAGCCTGGTGAAAGAAAGCGATCTGTCCAGTTGGGATAACATCATCCGCTTCTCTAAGGAGTTCACAGATGTTAAGAGTAAGAAATATGGATTTATGATGCAGCTGAACAATCTGTACTTTGCATATCCATTCTTCTCCGGCTACAAAGCTTATATCTTCGGCAAAGACAATACCGATCCAAGCGACATTGGTCTGAATAGCCAGCAAGCCGTTGAGGCGATGAAATATTATCAATCCATGCGCGAAATTCTTCCTATGGAAGCTGCCGATGCAACCACGGATGTAAAAACGGCTTTATTCCAGGATGGCAAGCTTGCGATCAATCTTGACGGGGTGTGGAATATCGGCAATTTCTCCAAATTACCGTTTGAAGCTGGGATGGTCCCGCTCCCGAAATTCCCGAATGGGGAGACTCCAAAGACCTTTGCAGGTGTCAAAGCTTATTATGTAAGTGCTTATAGCAAGTATCCGAATGCAGCGAAGTTATTTGCGAGACATGTTACAACCCACGAAGCCCTGCTCAAAAACTTTGAAAAGACCGGATTTATCCCCGCACGGAAAGGGATGGAGGAGGAGCCGGTAATCAAGAAGAACCCTATGGTAACTGGCGCTATTAAGCAATTTGAGAATTCCGTGGCTATGCCGACCTTGTTCGAAATGCAGCAGGTATGGGCACCCATGGCCAATGCACTGGAGCTAATTTGGAAGGGCCAAGATCCCAAGACTACGCTGGATCATGCGGTTGAGAGCATGAAGGAAGGAATGAAGACTCTACAGAAATAATACTTCCTGTTTCAGGAATGGCGTCATCTTAGGGGCTTACCTCTTGGATGACGTCCCCACTTTAGTCATACGGGAGATGAGTCATAATGATCCAGCACAGAAAATGGGCGGCAGTATTATCGCTAATCGGGATGGGACTCGGACAAGTCTACAATCGCCAGTATATAAAGGGACTGTTGTTATTTGTATTATATTTGCTTGGCCTGCGTATAGCCCTATATATTCCAGGGGCAGTCTGGGGGCTTACAACACTTGGCGAACAGGCGGATCATCTGGAGAAAGTGGGAAGGCTGTATGTCAATGTACGGGGGGACCATTCCATATTTCTCATGATTGAGGGCATGGTTGTAATTTTGGCAGCCCTAGTACTGCTTTTTGTCTATATAACGAACGTACGTGATGCTTATTTGGTTGGTAAGCTCCGTGAGAGCGGCGCAGAGGCACCCCATTTCAGAGAGACCTTGCATCGGATTACCGGAATTCACTTTCCTCATCTGGTCATCTCCGTGCCAATCCTGCTGGTAATTTTCTTCACGGTCATGCCGATTTTGTTCATGATTCTCCTTGCGTTTACGAATTACTCCTCCCCGAATTACCTGCCGCCGGCCAAGCTGGTGGATTGGATCGGTCTTGGCGGATTCCAAGATATTTTTACGATCAAAGCCTGGAACCGCACGTTCTTCGGAGTCGTATTCTGGACGCTAATCTGGACCATCTGTGCAACGCTTACGACGTTCATCGGAGGATTTGTAGTAGCCCTGATGGTACAGAAGAGGGGGATCCGGTTCAAAGGATTCTGGCGTACCTTATTTATTATTCCTTACGCGATTCCGCAGTTCATTTCCCTGCTCATTATGAGAAATATGTTCAACGGTGAATTTGGGCCAATCAATAAATACTTGAGATATTTCGGCCTGAGCGATCTGCCATGGCTGACCGATCCCTTTTGGGCTAAATTAACGGTCATTATGGTAAATGTCTGGATCGGATTCCCGATCACGATGCTCATGGTGATCGGTATCCTTTCTACGATATCAAGAGATTATTACGAAGCTGCCCAAATTGACGGAGCCAGCCCGTTCCAGCAATTTAGGGCGATTACTTTCCCTACGGTCATGTTCTCTTTTGGGCCGCTGCTGGTCATGTCTTTTGCCGGAAATATTAATAATTTCAACCTAATCTATCTACTGACCAATGGAAATCCGGCCAATCCGGGTTACCAGTCCGCCGGGGATACAGATATCCTGATTACCTGGTTGTACAAACTGACCATGGATACCGGTAAATACAATTATGCGTCAATCATTGGAATTTTCATCTTCATCCTTGTGGCATCCTTTGCCATTGTGAACATTCGAAGAACCAAAGCCTTCAAGGAGGACGATCTTAACGTATGAGAACAGGAGCCAAATTCAAGAGCCGGATCGGGAATCTCGCTTGTTATGCCGGCCTCATTCTTATTGGAATCGCTTGTATATACCCTGCCTTATGGGTAGTCATGTCTTCGTTCAGGCCGGGGACCGCGCTCTACAGTGATCAATTAATTCCTACAGTCTTTACACTCCAGCATTATCAGGATTTGTTCGATACGTACCCGTTCGGCCAGTGGTTCATCAACACGGTTAAAGTGGCCTTCTTCACCATGATCTTCAGTACTTTACTGGTTACTATTACGGGATATGTATTCTCCCGGTTCAGATTCCGAGGACGCAAGAACCTGATGCTCAGCCTGCTGGTAATCGGGATGTTCCCCGGCTTTATGAGTATGATCGCGGTTTATATTTTGCTGATGCAGCTTCAATTGCTTAACACGCATTTCTCCTTAGTTCTCGTATATTCTGCGGGGGCACCTATGGGTTTCCTGTATGTAAAAAGCTATTTCGATACGATTCCCCAAAGCTTGATTGATGCCGCGCGCATCGATGGTGCCGGTCACTTCACGGTATTCCGCAGCATCATGCTGCCCTTGTCCAAACCGATGCTGGTTTTCATTGCTTTGACCTCCTTCACAGGCGGCTTTGTTGATTTTATATTTGCCAATATGGTGTTAAGCACGCCGGAGAAGCAGACGCTTGCGGTTGGACTCTTCCAAATCGTACAGGGTCAATTCGCGACAGAGTTCACGCTGTTCGCGGCTGGTTGTGTTCTGGTCGCTGTCCCGCTAACCCTCTTGTTCATTGTTCTGCAGAAATTCCTGGTTGAGGGACTCACGGCCGGAGCTGAGAAGGGCTGATCTTGGAATTCTAAGCAGCGGATCTGGAAAGGAACGGGTGAATCCTGATGTTGAAGGAAGCGGTGTATCACAGGCCCGGAGAGTGCTGGGCATATGGATATGATCCACATACGGTTCATTTGCGTCTTCGGACGAGTAAGGGGGACCGGTTAGCGGTACAGGTGCTGTACGGGGACAAGTGCACACCGTGGGCTCACATGCTGAAGGCCGAAATGAAGCATTTGTCGTCGGATGAGCTATTTGACTATTGGCAGGCTGAGGTCCATCCCCCGTATGGAAGATTGTCCTACGGCTTTGTTCTGATAGAAGGCAGCGAAAGGGTGTGGTATACGGAAAGGGGCTTCCACCAGAGTGAGCCCAAGGAACATTTGGGGCTGTTCGAGTTCCCTTTTCTGCACCCGATTGATGTACACACACCGCCAGAATGGGTCAAAGAATCGGTATTTTATCAAATTTTCCCGGAGAGATTTGCCAATGGGGATACGGACAACGACCCCGGACAGACGGAACGATGGGGCGGCAAGCCGAGTTATACCAACTTTTTTGGCGGGGATTTGCAGGGCGTGCGTGATCATTTGGACCACCTGACAGAACTGGGGGTGAATGCGATTTATTTCACTCCGATCTTTGAATCGCCAACCAATCATAAGTATGATACCCGGGATTACTACAGGGTTGATCCGCATTTCGGGACAACAGATACGCTGCGCGATTTGGTCAAGGACTGTCATGCCAAGGGGATCAGAGTCATACTTGACGGCGTGTTCAATCACTCGGGCATTACTTTTCCATTCTTCCAGGACGTCCTGGAAAAAGGACCGGATTCGAAATATTATGATTGGTTTCATATCCAGGAATGGCCGCTGCAGGTCAATGACGGAATCCCTACGTACAGGACCTTCGCCTTCGAGAGAACGATGCCCAAACTCAATACTGCGAATCCGGAGGTCAAGGACTATCTCCTGAAGCTTGGGCGTTACTGGATTGAAGAGACGGATATAGATGGCTGGCGCCTGGATGTCGCCAATGAGGTGGACCACGCCTTCTGGCGGGATTTCCGCCAAGCAGTCAAAGAGGTCAAGGCTGACGCCTATATCCTTGGAGAAGTGTGGCATGACGGGATGATGTGGCTGCTCGGGGAGCAATTTGACGGTGTCATGAATTATCCGCTATGTGATGCGGTTCTTGATTTTTTTGTATTCGGACATGATGATGCTTATTCATTCGCAGCCAAGATAGGCGGTTATTTGGCCCGCTATCCGAAGCAAGTGACAGAGTCGTTGTTCAACCATTTGGATACCCACGATACCGCACGGCTGCTAACCCTTTGTAAGGGCGATATCCGTAAAATGAAGCTGGCAGTAGTCTTCCAATTCACTTATATTGGTGCGCCAAGCATTTATTACGGTGATGAGATTGGGCTTGCCGGGGAATTTGATCCGGATAACCGCCGGCCTATGATCTGGGAGCGGGAACGTCAGAACCGGGAGCTGTATGACTTCTACCGCACCCTGGCTGTTCTTCGCCGCAGCCATTCCGCGTTATTCAATGGAGAATTCCGTATTCGTAGTGCCGAGAGGGACTCAAATGTGCTTGTCTATGAACGGCAGCATGGATGTGAACACTTAATTGTCGCGATGAACAGGGGATCTGAACAGGCGGATGTCCATGTATCTTGGGGATCCATGCGTTGGCATGACGTATTCGGCAGCGAGGAGACGCAGCCCATAGATAGACCCAGCCAGCATACCTTGGGTGCCTATGAATTCAGAGTTTGGCTGAACCAGGAACAGGATACCTGTCGGACAAATTAATAGATCTCAATTAGAAGTAAAGGGGAGTGGGGACAGAGCATGCATACCAGTGAAGAGATTCATCCAGATCAGGTGGGCGCAGAGCACACGCAGGCATACCGGAGCTTGGGTCCCGTTACGGGCAGCATTTCTCATGAAGCAGGTGTTACAGTCCACGGGGAAGCAGGTAATCTGAGCCTGTGGAGACTCTCACCACAAGTACTGAGAATCGCGTGCGCCCTGCAAGCCGACTCAGCGCAGATGGTCCCGACAGAGGCGCTCATTCCGCAGCAGCCTCAGGAAGATTGGGAAGTCACTGATTATCAGTCGAAACTGGTGGTTCGTACGGGAGCATTCCACGTGGCACTGGATAAGGAGACCTTGTCTGTGCAGATCAGACAGGGTTCAGAGCAGGACTACGGAGAATACTCGTTCTCTTTCTCCGGATCACGGCTCCGCTGCCGGGGGAAGTTGAAGGAGGAGGCCGCTATCTTCGGACTAGGCGAGACAACCGGATATCTGAATAAGCGCGGTGACCGTTATACCATGTGGAACTCGGATGTCCTCGACCCTCATGTGCCTGACATGGAATCGCTGTATCAATCTATTCCACTGCTGATTCATCATTCTGCTGAAGGCTCGCTGGGTCTGTTCATTGACCATCCGGGAAGGATGACGATTGATATGCGGGAATCGAATGATTATTACGATGTGGAGACCATGAATGGGGAGATGGATCTGTATATTATTGCAGGCAAGGATCTCCGCGGGGTTGTCACTTCCTATACGGGGTTGACTGGACGTATGCAGATGCCTCCATTATGGTCTCTGGGTTACCAGCAATCCAGGTTCAGCTATATGAATCAGGAGGAAGTGCTTGATCTGGCCAGAACGTTCCGGGCGAAGCAGATTCCGTGTGATGCGATCTATCTGGACATTCATTATATGGATCATTACAAAGTATTTTCATTTGACCCTGTTCAGTTCCCTGATCCGCAAGGAATGATAGAGGAGCTTAAAGAAATGGGTCTGCGTATTGTGCCTATTGTCGATCCTGGTGTCAAAATGGATGAGGGCTACACCATATATGAAGAGGGGTTGGCGGAGCGGCACTTCTGTAAGTTCGCGGACGGGGAAGCGTATATCGGGAATGTCTGGCCGGGCCCGAGTGTGTTTCCTGATTTTACGGAGAAAAGGACCCGGGAATGGTGGGGGGCTCTGCACCGGTTCTATGTTGAACACGGGATCAGCGGTATCTGGAATGATATGAATGAGCCGAGTGTCTTTAATTCTCCCACAAAAACCATGGACGAAGAAGTTGTTCATGGCAACAATGGTCAACCGAGAACTCATGGAGATTTACATAATATATATGGAATGCTCATGTGTAAGGCAACCAAGGAAGGGCTGGATACCCTGCTGGAGGGAGAGCGTTCTTTTGTCTTGACCCGTGCGGGATACGCTGGAATTCAGCGGTATGCGGCTGTGTGGACCGGGGATAACCGCAGCTATTGGCAGCACATGGAGATGTTCATGGCGATGGGAATGAATTTGGGGTTGTCAGGTGTGGCCTTTTGCGGAGCCGATGTCGGGGGATTTATGCACCACGCTTCGGGTGAACTGCTGGTCAGGTGGACACAGCTGGGGGCATTTACCCCGTTTTTCCGGAATCATAGCGCCATTGAGACGAGACAACAGGAGCCTTGGACTTTTGGTGAGCAGGTAGAGGAGATATGCCGGACATTTATCGAACTGAGGTATTCTCTGCTGCCTTACCTCTACTCCTTGTTTCATGAAGCAGCACAGACTGGGCTCCCTGTCATGCGGCCTTTGGTGCTTGAATATCCGCAGGACGAACGTACATTTAACCTGTCAGATCAATTCCTGCTTGGGAATCAAATGCTTGTTGCGCCGATCTACAGACCGGGTGCGGAGCACAGGTCCGTCTATTTGCCGGAAGGGGTGTGGTACGACTACTGGACCGGATCCAGATACGAGGGAGGCCGTCCCTATTTGGCGCGAGCGGGACTTGATAGAATTCCACTCTTCGTCAAATCCGGAGCGGTCATTCCGATGACGAGCGGACTCCAGCATACCGGGGAGGCGGTCTGGTCCAAGCTGAACGTTCATATCTACGGCCGGGGAACGGAGGGACATGACGGACAAGTGCTTGCAGGCGAGTACATGCTGTATGAAGATGACGGGATCAGCCGCGCCTACCAGACAGGGGAATTCAGCTGCCTGCATATAAGCTTTGAAGAAGCGGACGGTGTGCTGGAGGTCAACACCAGTTACAATCATACAGATGAGGCCGTCGCAGGGAATGAACGGGAGCTTCTGTTCACCATTCATCAGCTGTCATTCGTACCCGTGCGTATAGTAGGCTTGAGCGAGGTTCCGAGCCTCCCGCATCTTGAGGTGCAGACGGCAGGATGGTATTATGACAGACAGGGCCATCATCTGTCTGTCAAAGTGCCGTTCAGAGCCGGGCACGAACACGGAGTCAAGATCTCCGTCAATGGATGATACCCTGCCATGATTCATTCTTACGATGAAGTAATGAATCTAACGTATATGGGGGGTTGAAAGTACATGCTTCATCAATTTTCACGCACAGAGCTGGCCATCGGCCCAGAGGGCTTGGATATTCTAAAGAATAGTACAGTTGCAGTTCTAGGCATCGGCGGCGTGGGTTCCATCGCGGTCGAGTCACTGGCCCGGGCTGGAGTCGGCCGGATTATCCTGATCGATAAGGATGTTGTAGACATTACGAACGTGAACCGTCAGATTCATGCCTTAACCACTACGGTAGGTCAGAGTAAAGTGGACCTGATGTGCGAGCGGGTCAAGCTGATTAATCCAGAGTGTGAGACCGTGGCGCTCAACATGTTCTATACAGAAGAGACGTACGAAGAACTGTTCCAATATGAATTGGATTACGTGCTGGATGCTTCGGATACAATTATTTATAAAATACATCTGATTAAAGAATGCCGCGAACGTGGTATTCCAATCATTTCAAGCATGGGCGCCGCCAACCGGATGGACCCGACCAAGTTCCAGGTTGCGGACATTTCGAAGACCCATATGGACCCGATGGCCCGGGTGATCCGCGGCAAGCTGCGTGAGATCGGGATCAAGAAAGGTGTCAAAGTGGTGTTCTCGACTGAGCCGCCGGTTAAGCCAAGGGAAGACGTTACTCAGAAAATCGTCTCTGAAAATGCGCCGGACCGCCGCAAAGCCAAGCAGCCTCCAGCCAGCATTTCCTTTGTTCCTCCTGTGGTTGGCTTGATTATGGTAAGTGTAGCGATCCGTGAGATGTTAGAGACAGGCAGGAACTAAGAGATGAACGAATCGCTCGCACGCAAACTGAGGCTTCCTGCCGAGGGTGAACTGCTCATCATGAATCCGCCGGATGGTTACCTGGAAGAACTGGAGCTGGGTGATAAAGCTACAAGGTATCCAGAACTAGGACATAGCTGTGACTTCGTTCAGGTATTTGTTCACTCTGTCCGGGAAGTGGATGAACTTGCTCCAACCGCAATTCGCGCGATCAAAGAAGATGGATTGCTCTGGTTCTGTTACCCAAAAGGCGGAGCCAAGGCAGGCACAGACCTGAACCGGGACAAGGGCTGGGATACGGTAAAAGCTCTGGGATACGAGGGTGTGTCGCTCATTGCGATCGATGACAAGTGGTCCGCCATGCGTTATCGCCCCATGGGAGCTGTAGGCTCCGTTCCAAGAAAAAGCAGGAATACTGGAAATCCAGCGCAGAAGGCTGTCAAGCTACCAGCTGCACCGGAGCTCATGCCTGCCGATTTACAGACCTTGCTGGGTGAATCGGCTCAGGCTGCCGCATTCTTCGCTGGCCTTGCTCCTTCACACCGCAAAGCATACATTCAGTGGATTGAGGAAGCGAAGCGGCCTGAGACGCGTGAAGCCAGAGTTCGCAAGACCATTGAGAAATTAACCCAAGGCCTGAAAAGACCCTAAAGTTAAATTCAGATAAGTTGAACTTAGGAATTACAATGGACAACAGATAGCTCAAATTATATAGACAGCTGAAATTTTGACGACCGCTCCCTTGGATATAGCCGGGGGAGCGGTCGTTTTTCTCGGTCGCTTTTTAACAAGCTGAATGGTATACTTAAAATCCTTTTTTACAAAATTTATCTTAGGAGGTAACTGAAATGGAAGATTTTCAAAGTGCCTATCAAGAAGAGAAGGCGCGGCTTGACCGCACGCTGGACACGATCGATAAGGAACTGGTGAGGTTGCGCGGCATTCCTGTGTACACCGGGCATGACTATACCGAGCAGGTGCTGGAGGCCGGGCGGGATCAACAGCGCAGACAGCTGTCCCAGTCCGGGCAGGAGCCGTATTTCGGACGGCTTGACTTCGAGGAGAAGGGCGGAACGCGCACCCCCTTGTATATTGGCAAAGTAGGAGTAGGCGGGGAGACCGCTCAGCCTATCGTCATTGACTGGCGGGCTCCGGTAGCCAGCTTGTTCTATTCATTTACCGGTGGGGATTCGGCTGTCTACGAGGCTCCGGAAGGGCTGATCGAAGGACTCGTATACCTGAAGCGTAACATTGTAATCCGCAAGCAGATTCTTGAACGGGTAGTCGATACATACAACTCGGAAGAGGAAGGTCCTGCCGTGTCGGATGAATTCCTGCTCTACCGGCTGGGAGAGAACAAGGACAACAAGCTGCGGGACATCGTCTCTACTATTCAGGCGGAGCAGGATCAGATTATTCGCGCAGGCAGGAACAGCGCGTTAATTATTCAGGGCGTAGCTGGGAGTGGGAAGACGACCGTAGCCCTTCACCGTCTGGCTTACCTGCTGTACCAGTACAAGGAGCAGATATCTGCGGGGAAAATGATTATTTTCGCCCCTAACCGCATGTTCATCAATTATATTTCTGAAGTGCTTCCTGAGCTTGGTGTCGGGGACATTCAGCAGAACACGTTCAGCGACTGGGCCTCCAATGTGCTGGGTCTGGATGAGGCTCCAAGCGATGGTCCTGAAGCTCTGACGGAGTGGTTCGATCATAGATCGCAGAACCGTCTGGACGATCATGAGCTTCCGGGAAGGTTCAAAGGGTCGCTCTTGTTCCGTGATCTGCTAGACCAGTTCGTACAGCAGCTTGAAGCAGCTTGTCTGCCTGAAGAAGACTTCATGCCATGGGACGGAGCGAAGCTGCCCTTGACCACAATCAAGCTGTGGTATGAAGAAGAGTATAAGCCCTATCCCCTTGCCAGGCGCAAGGAACGGGTGCTTGCCCGGATTCACCGGTGGGTGGAGATGGAGCTGAAGGGAGCACCATCGGCAGCTGCGCTGAAGGAACGTAAATCCAGAGCTGCGCAGCGGGAGAAGGCTTATGCCAAGAAATGGCCGGATCTCTCCCCGCTGCCCTTGTATAAAGCTTTTATCGGGGCCAAGAAGATGCAGGGTCTTCAGCTTGAGAATATGGGGGCAGGGATCCCTAAGTCTATACTCAAAGTGACTCAGGCCAATCTGAAGAAGAATATTATTAAGGAAGAGGACCTCCCGGCACTTCTGTATCTGTTCACCCGTGTGGATGAGATCGATGGGAACCTCCGGTTCGATCATATTGTAATCGACGAAGCTCAGGATTTCTCCCCTTTCCAGATCGCTGTGCTGGACCGGTTCTGCAAGGGTCATTCTTTTACGATCCTTGGCGATTTATCGCAGGGTATCCACTATTACAAAGGCGTGCGGGAATGGAATGAAATGCAGGTGCTCTTCAAGCCGGAAGAGACAGCTTATTTCGCGCTCACCCGGAGCTACCGGTCTACGATGGAGATCATTTCTTTTGCTAATAATATCCTGAGACAGGGGGTAGGCACGGATCTATTGGCGGTACCTGTATTCCGAAGTGCGGATCCGGTGAAGGTGATCAAGGCATCCGGAGCTGAACGCCTTCCTGTAATCAGGAGAGCCCTTGACCGGATTCAGAAGGGGCCATACAAGACAGCAGCCCTGCTGACACGGAATCTGAATGATGCCCAGCAGCTTCATAAGGAACTCAGCGGTCTAGGTTATGATCTTAACTTGATTGATGGACGAAAAAGTGAGTACGAGGGAGGCATATCGGTTCTTCCTGTATATCTCTCCAAAGGGCTGGAGTTCGACGCGGTAATGGTTACGGATGTGGATGAGGAATATTACGGGCAGCAGGATGCCAAGCTGCTGTATGTTGGAGCTACCCGGGCGCTGCATGAATTATGGCTTCTGCATGGAGAGAAGCTCCCTGCCTATGTGACAGTAGATGATCCGGAGATTGCGGTTACGGCTTGGCCGGAGAATTAGATATGCACTGAGTAGGTAAAGTGAAGGGGCCTTCCCAATAGGATGTGATAACATCCTGTCAGGAAGACCCCTTATTATATTAGTGAAGTGCTTAAGACCGGTAAGCTGAACTCAGCTTGCCTCCACTGCTGAACCCGCCATTCACAGCCTGCTTTTGCTCCGAATGCCTGGCTGCCGAGCGCATTTTGGTAATGATTTTACGAATGCTGTCTATAGATAAATGATAGGCTTCGGCTAGCTCAGGTGCTGTGAGCCCTCCGCAGTAAGATTTGAAGATTTCTTCATTCCGGCGTGCGATCAGCTTGCGTGATCCACTGACCTCGCCCCATGGGGCCCGTTTGCTCTCGAGCTTGGGCACATATACGAGTTCGCCCTGAATATAATGCTGCAGTTCCTTCAGCAGCCTAGGGGGAAGCACATCCTTCCCGTTTCTGTAGTTCACGTTCAATTTCCTCCCTAAATCGTTGTCCGTCTCCATTGTTCTTAGCGATAAAAGTCAGCATTGCCGTGATCCTCCTTTCGTAATTTGAATGATTGTACTTATGGATTGCTTATGTTATATGCCTGAGACCTGAATGTAAAAATAATAATTATGCCTGAACTACCGGGAAACTTCGAATGCCACACAGTATCTTAATCATTCTCAGCACCTCTTTCCAGAGTTATGTAATTTATATTAAGAATAACTTATTATTCAGCGTAAATTCAACCAATTCAGTTTGATAGGAACCTGCTGTGGGTCCCAGATAACAACATTATTATAATTAAAAGGGAGGCTCTATGGCCTCCCGACTCATGGTTCCGCTTACGCGGAAGCCACCTCATTTACTGTGATCAATTCGATCAGCCCCCTTTCCCAGCTGTTTTTGTCGGCCCGACACCTATATTAACTCATATCCCCGGATAGGAATAAAGTGAAAGAATGGTTATAAATGTTCTTTACGGTTTCTTTTCAGGCAAGTGACAAACATCAGTTCGGAAAATAGGCTGCATTATGATAAAATAACAGAGAAATAGGCACACGGAAGTTAGGTAAGGATGTGAGTATTCATGGATTTATTCTCATACGGACAGGAATCGGACCCGGGGACGAGGCTTCTAGCCGACCGGATGCGTCCGGGTACTCTGGATGAATATATTGGACAGGAACATATTGTAGGACAAGGCAAGCTGCTCAGGAGAGCCATAGAGGCTGACCAGGTCTCTTCCATCCTGCTATATGGACCGCCAGGCTGCGGCAAGACGACTTTAGCCCACATTATCTCGAACCATACCCGGGGTGAGTTTGTGCGGCTGAACGCGGTGGATGCCTCGGTTAAGGATGTCCGGGCAGTTATCGAGAAGGCGCAGACGGACAAGTCGCTGTATGGTACGAAGACCATACTCTTTCTTGACGAGGTGCACCGCTTCAACAGCTCAAGACAGGATGCGCTGCTGCCCGCAGTCGAGAAAGGCACTATTATCTTCATCGGAGCTACAACAGAGAATCCGTTTCACTATGTGAACGGAGCCTTGCTCAGCCGCTCCACGCTGTTCCAGCTTGAGCCGCTGACCAAGGAGCATTCGCTGATTGCTATGCGCAGGGCACTGGCTGATTCGGAGAAGGGCCTTGGCTATATGAAGCTGCAGGTGGATGAGGAAGCGCTGGAGCACATTGCCTGGGTATCGAACGGCGACATCCGCAGAGCGCTCAACGCGCTGGAGCTGGCTGCACTGACGACCCCGCCTCAGGCGGACGGCACGGTGCATATCACTCTGGACGTGGCGGAGGAATCCATCCGCCGTCCGATTGTCAAAGCCGACGAATCGACACAGTACGATGTCTTGTCGGCCTTCCACAAGAGCATCCGCGGCTCCAGCGACGCGGCGCTCTTCTGGTTCCTCTATGCCGTCGAGAAGCTCGGCATGGACCCTATGGTATTCCTGCGGCGGCTGATCGCGGCCAGCAGTGAAGACATCGGCCTGGCTAATCCCCAGGCCATGGTGCAGGCGGTTAGCGCGCTTGACGCATACCGCAATAACGGCTGGCCGGAGGCCAAGCTGAACATTGCTCAGGCGATTCTGTTCGCGGTGGAGAGCCCGAAGTCGAATGCGGTGTATACCGCAATCTCCAAAGCCATGGATGCGATGGACCGCATGCAGTCCGCCGAGGTTCCGCTGCATCTGCGCGATGGCCACTACACAGGCGCAGTGAAGCTCGGACACACAGGATATAAGTATCCTCACAATTATCCGGGCCATTATGTGAAGCAGGACTATCTGCCGCCCGAGCTGGCCCGGACCGTCTTCTATGAAGCGACGGAGCAGGGGAATGAGAGCAAGATCAAGCATAATCAGGAGCTAAGACGTCAGCAAGGCCGGTAGAGCGGGCGGGGCAGCAGAACCACTAAGATCACCTAATTACCGGACTACCGACACCAATTACCAGAACAACAACAGAATCACCAGAAAGACCAAAACCACAGAACCAGCGGACGACCCTCAATCAACAGACGATCTGATCTTTGGAGGACGGCGGGCCGAGTAATTCCTCATCCTAATCATAAAGAAGCCATTCCCTCAGAATTCTTCTCTGAGCTGGAATGGCTTCTTTACTTAGTTATTCATATGAAGTTCAGGCTGAACCACTTTCTCTACAACATCGATGGTTCCGCCACCCAGACATATGTCACCATCATAGAATACGACGGCTTGGCCTGGAGTGATCGCTTTCTGCGGTTGATCAAAGATTACATGAACGCTGCCGTCTTCGCGAAGGGTCAAGGTGACGCCTTGGTCCGGTTGACGATAGCGGAATTTGGCTGTGCAGTGATAGGAGCTCTTCGGCAGATGCTCTTCACCCGCGATCCAGTTCACCCCGGAGGCAATCAGGCTAGTGGAGTACATGCTCGGATGCTTGTCTCCCTGGACAACGTAGAGGATGTTATGCTCAAGATTCTTATCCGCAACGAACCAGGGCTCTCCAGTTCCTGAACCTGTTCCGCCAATTCCCAGACCTTGACGCTGTCCGAGCGTGTAGTACATCAGTCCATCGTGACGGCCTTTGACCTCGCCAGTAACAATATCCACCATATCCCCGGATTTAGCCGGCAGGTATTGACTCAGGAATTCGCGGAAGTTGCGTTCCCCGATGAAGCATACGCCCGTGCTGTCCTTCTTCTTGGCCGTGTAGAGTCCGGCTTCTTCAGCAATCCGGCGGACTTCTGGCTTAGGCAGATGTCCGATCGGGAACATTGCCTTGGACAGCTGATCCTGATTGAGAGCGTTAAGGAAATAAGTCTGATCTTTGTTGGAATCGACACCGCGCAGAAGCTCGAAGCGGCCATCCTTCTCAACTACCCTGGCGTAGTGTCCGGTCGCCACATAATCTGCGCCCAGGTCCAGCGCTTTGTTCAGGAACTCGCCGAATTTGATCTCGCGGTTGCACATGACATCCGGGTTGGGAGTCCGCCCGCGCTTGTATTCTTCCAGGAAGTAGGAGAATACTTTGTCGTAGTATTCTTTCTCGAAGTTAACTGAATAATAAGGGATGTCGATCTGTTCACAGACGCGGCGGACATCTTCCGAATCGGCCTCAGCCGTACAATGCCCGAATTCATCGGTATCATCCCAATTCTTCATAAATATGCCAACGACGTCATAACCCTGCTGCTTGAGCAGAAGAGCGGTAACGGAGGAATCAACGCCTCCGGACATGCCGACAACAACCCTAGTATCACTGTTTGCTTTGGACATGAATATCACTCCTTTAACAGTTGTTATAAAATGTAAAAAATCTAAACAAACATCGCGATTTCTTTTCCAAAATCGCTGGAGATATGTTACGATAAACTGAGGTCAAAGATCGGAATAGGGCGATATAAATAATTCATATTTGTGAATTAGTTTGCCCCGTTTCTTACTTTTATAGGTTCAAAGATCTATTATATAAAGATTACGCGAAAATTGAAAGAGGTGGCTTCTTTGAAAATATCCACAAAAGGGCGCTATGGATTAACAATTATGATGGAACTCGCTGCTAAATTTGGCGAAGGACCAACCTCCTTGAAGAGTATTGCTGAGAAGAATCAGCTTTCTGAACATTATCTTGAGCAATTGATCGCTCCACTTCGTAATGCCGGGCTAGTAAAGAGTATCCGCGGTGCATACGGCGGGTATATTCTGTCGCGCGAGGCTGCTGATATCACAGCCGGTGACATTATCCGGGTGCTTGAGGGCCCGATCTCTCCAGTAGACTTTACCGAGGAGGACGATCCTGCCAAGCGCGATTTGTGGCTCCGCATCCGTGACAGCATTGCTGAGGTGCTGGATTCGACTACTCTTGACAATTTGATTAATTTTGAAGAGCGGGGCGCCAAAGAGAATTACATGTTCTATATCTAGATCTGCATCTAGCCCCCCCCTCACTAACCTGTAAATTGATAATTAGAATACGTTGGAACTAGTTTAGCAGCCCATTCGCAGATTAGAGTGGGCTGCTTTTGTTATATCAGCATCTCTGCCCAAGAATGGCGTTCCAATGAAAATTAGAGGCGGTTATATCTTACGGGCTTCCCCCTATCGGGCATATATTGCTGTATAAGTCATACACGAGGAGATGGGGACGAAGTGCCATTTCGAAGAATACAGAGCAAATTACTCAAGGACAGAGCAATGCGGAGATCCCCCTTGCTGCACAGTCATCTCCCCGAGACCCTTCCTTATCATCCTGATGTGCTTAAGAGGATGCTGGATCGCCATGCGGTGGTATTTGTTAAGCCTGATCTGGGAAGCCAGGGAAGAGGAATAGTGAGATTGAAGCGGATCAAGCATGGAGGAGTTCACATCTCATGGGGACTTAGCAGCAGGAGAGTGAACCGGAAATACATGGTCCGGGCACTTCACCAAAGACTTCGTCCATATCAGCCTTATCTGGTCCAGCAGGGTCTTCAGCTTACCAAGTATCATCACCGCTTAATGGATATTCGCGTCTTCCTTCAGAAGCCGGGATCTAAATGGCTAATCTCGGGTAAAGTAGTGCGGGTTGGAGCCGCCGGAAGATTTGTGACCAATTACAGCCAGGGCGGGCGGCCGGTCCATCTGTCCAAGGTGCTGGATTCCATTTATCGTCATGACCAGCAGAGGACAGAGGCGGCAATTCAGAAAATTGATCAGTTAGCTTACCATGCAGCTGCGGCTTTGAGCGGCAAATTTCGGGGGATTCGTGTTCTTGGGATTGACATCGCATTAGACCGTACTGGCCGGATCTGGATCATTGAGGCAAATACAAGGCCTGGCACTCAGCTGTTCAAGCAGCTCAAGGATCAGTCCATGTATCGAACGATTGTCGCCAGATATCAGCGTATTAAGTATATGAATAGAATTCATAGACGGAAATAAATTGTATGGGGATCGGGAATCCCCTGTTCTTGTGTAGTACGACAAACTTCTCGCCCAATGCGAAAATAGGCGAAGGAATGTTCTTGATTATTTAGGATAACCTCTATACAATAAGGTCTCGCGAAGATACGAATTTGTGGGCCTCCAGGCAAGAGTGTCTACATCTAATAAGGGTGAATTTAACGTTGAGAAATATATATCTAGATCATGCGGCCTCCACCCCGATTCATCCGGAGGTAGCGGAAGAAATGCTGCGCGTCATGCAGGGACAGCATGGGAATGCATCCAGCATACATGCATTCGGCCGTGCGGCCAAACGTACAGTTAACGGGGCACGGGATATTCTCGCTGCCTCTTTGCACTGCCGTCCTGATGAGCTCGTGTTCACCTCCGGCGGTACGGAGAGTGATAATTTGGCTCTCTTTGGCGCGGCGGCGGTGAGCAAGAAGAAGGGCAGACATATAATTACAACTGCAGTGGAGCATCACGCTGTGCTGCATGCATGTCAGCGGCTGGAGGAGAATGGATATAAGGTTACCTACCTGCCTGTCGATTCACGCGGCTGGGTGGATCCGGCGCAGGTCAAGGAGGCTATTACAGAAGACACGATCCTGATCAGCGTAATGTACGCCAACAATGAAGTGGGAACCGTGCAGCCCATTGCCGAAATCGGGGAGATAGCCCGCGGGCAGGATATTATTTTTCATGTGGATGCTGTCCAGGCGTTCGGCTCACTTGAGATCTCTTGTGAGAATCTTCCTGTGGATCTCATGAGCTTCTCGGCTCACAAAATCAACGGACCCCAGGGAACCGGGGCGCTCTATGTGCATCGTAATATTGTGTTAGAACCGCTTCTGTATGGTGGACTTCAAGAGAGGAAGCGGCGTGCAGGGACCGAGAACCTGGCTGGGGTGTCCGGCTTCGCCAAGGCTGCAGGGCTCACTGTATCCAATCTGCCGGCCAAGCAAGCTAAGGATGAAGAGATGCGGCACACTTTCTTGAATGCTCTTGACCGCTTCGTGGGCAAGGAACATTACGTCCTTAATGGGCACCCCACATCCAGGCTGGCCCATATTGTTAATGTCAGCTTCCCGGAAGTGGGCACAGAGACGATGCTGATGAACCTGGATATGGAGGGAATTGCGGTGGCTAGCGGCTCTGCCTGCACATCAGGGTCACTCGAGCCTTCTCACGTTCTTGAAGCTATGAAGGTGCCTGAAAATGTTTTGCGCTCCGCGATTCGTTTCAGCTTTGGTTTGGGTAATACTAATGAAGAAATGGAATACGCGGCCAAAAAAGTTGGAACTATTCTGGACCGTATACGTAGTAGGAAATAGGTCTTCGTTCTTTTACTACTAACCGGCAGGGAGCGTGTCTTCGTTTTCAAAGGTTGAGGAGGGATCCTAAGGCCATGAGACTGCAAGAATTGATCGGATTGTCCGTATTTGACGTGGAGGAAGGCAAGCAGATTGGGAAGGTTCTGGATGTCCTTCTAAGTAGTGACTGGAAGATCGAAGGTATTGAACTGGAGAGCAAAGGCCTCTTCTCATCCAGCATCAAAGCAGTGCTATGGGAAGATATCGTCGCTTATGGCGAAGATGCCGTCATGATTCGTAATCAGCAGGCTGTCCGCAAGATGGAGGCCGAGAATATACAGCTAACCTTTGTCCTTGGTAACAGTAAGCTAAGAGAGCTTCCAGTTCTTACAAGCGATGGTGTTATGATCGGGCATGTCAGTGATGTTTATTTTGACCAGGATTTGGGCAACACAATAGTAGGATTGGAAATTAGTGATGGGTTTATTTCTGACCTGATGGAGGGCCGTAAATGGCTGCCTTTTACTTCAGACATGACCAAAGGCGAGAGCGCGATCATTGTGCCTCCTTTGAGTGAAGAAAGGCTTGAAAAAGGGATATATACTGCTAACGAATAGGTGTGATACGATGATGAAGTGTCCAAATTGTAGCTCAAAAGATATAGGCAAGATTGGTTCCCACCAGTTCTATTGCTGGGGCTGCTTTATTGAACTGACTGTGAACGGAGAGAAGATGTCTGTATACCAGGTGGAAGAAGACGGAACGCTGAGTTCTCTGGATGATCTCTTCTTCGGTGAGGAAATGATTCAGGACTTTCCTCATATCCACGCATCCTCGTAAGGAATTCCGTTCCCGTACATATGAACTGCTCATAGCCGCTTTGCCTCTGCTCCCTCGTTGGAGCTTTCGGGCAGGCGGCTTTTCTTTATCCGCAATTTTAACCCGACTTGTCCCTGCACCTGATTATTTTGCATACCCGGCGCATATACTCTCTACATACAGCTAGTCCGTCTAGAGGGAGGGAACTATGAATGGAACCATTCTGGAACAGCAAGATGTTCCGCTATGGCCTATGGGTGCTGCTGGGGCTAATTATTGTGTATTTCCTGTGGCTGCTGAAGCCGGTGATCATACTTCTCTTCAGCTTTCTGAAAGTGATCTTCGCCCCGTTCATCATAGCGTTGATTATTTCCTATGTGCTGAATCCGATTGTGAAGCTTCTTGGTGAACGCAAAGTCCCCCGTACGGCGGCCGTTCTATTGATCTATGCCGTATTTCTGACAAGCCTGTCGGTGATTCTTGCTAATATGATTCCCATGTTCATGAATCAGCTGGAGGAGCTTGGTGAGCATCTGCCTGAGCTTACCCTGCACACTCAGCAGATTATGAACAGCTGGGACACTTCAATTTTGCCGAACGGCATACGCATGGGAATGAATAACTGGTTTTTTCAATTTGAGCAAAAGCTTGCTGCCGGGATCTCCGATTTCATGAACAATATAGGCGCGACGATTGGCGTGATTTTTAATGCGTTCATCATTCCGTTCCTCATCTTCTATATGCTTAAAGACTTCGAGGTAATTGAGCGGATGATCATTACCTATCTCCCTCATTCCAGACGGAAGTCCATCGTGATGCTGATGAAAGAAATTGACGAGGCACTCGGAAGCTACATTCGTGGCCAGCTCCTTGTCTGCGTAATCATAGGAACCTTTGCATATATCGGGTATATGATTATCGGCATGCCTTATGCACTGCTCCTCGCCAGTATGGTAGCGGTCTGCAATATTATTCCCTACCTGGGTCCGTTCCTTGGTGCCGCTCCCGCTGTGCTGATGGCGTCGGCCATCTCCTGGCGAATGGTTCTGATGGTCATCGTGGTTAACACGATCTGCCAGATGCTTGAGAGCAATGTAATATCCCCTCAGGTGGTAGGAAGAACACTGCATTTGCATCCGATGTTCATTATTTTTGCCCTGCTGGTAGGGGGCGAGATTGCCGGCATTCCGGGGCTTATTCTGGCGGTTCCCTGCTTTGCCGTTCTCAAGGTGGTTATCCAGCATTTCTATGCATACTATGTCCGCAGGAAGACGGTGTAGGGCCGATTGACAGCCTGACAACGGGCTTATATACTTGAATGTATATGTCAAATCGTTGATGAGATAAAGTACGTTCAGGCCCGGATTCCCAGAGAGAAGGTTCCTTCGTTGCTTCAGGTGCGCAGCACCAGGCAGACGTTGGCTGAGAGAACCTGAATTTCGGTTGTACGGAAAGCAAATCTCGGAGAGCGGGTTAAATCCGCCGGATGGCTATCGTTAACAGCCAATCAAGGCGATCGTTCTTAAGTACCCGGGATAACCGGAATAACAAGAACGTTAACCAGGGTGGTACCGCGAGCTAATCGTCCCTGAACTTCAGGGGCGTTTTTTGTTTTTTTATATAACCGTTTAGGAGGCTGTTCCATCATGAAAGCAAGTGAAATTCGTTCCAAATGGCTGCAATTCTTCTCATCCAAAGGGCACAAGATTGAACCGAGTGCCTCACTCGTTCCGCATAACGATCCATCGTTGTTGTGGATTAACGCGGGCATGGCACCGCTTAAGCCGTATTTTGACGGTCGTGTGAAGCCTGAGAACCCGAGACTTGCCAATTCGCAGAAATGTATCCGCACCAATGACATTGAGAATGTCGGCAAGACCCGCCGTCACCATACGTTCTTTGAAATGCTGGGTAACTTCTCAATCGGAGATTATTTCAAAGAAGAGGCGGTAACCTGGGCTTGGGAATTCCTGACCAGCAAAGAATGGATCGGCTTCGATCCAGAGCGTCTGTCCGTAACGGTATATCCGGAGGATGAAGAAGCATACAAGCTGTGGAATGAGAAGCTGGGCCTGCCTGCTGAGCGCATCGTGAAGCTTGAGGACAACTTCTGGGATATTGGCGAAGGACCTTGCGGACCATGTACCGAGATCTTTTACGACCGGGGAGAAGATTATGGGGATCTGTCTGATCCGGAATGTTACCCTGGCGGGGAGAATGAACGATACTTGGAAGTGTGGAATGTCGTATTCTCTGAATTTAATCATAATAAGGACGGCTCATACACGCCGCTGCCGAACAAGAATATTGATACGGGTGCAGGTCTTGAGCGTTTCGCCTCGATTCTGCAGAATGTGGCTTCTAACTTTGACACGGACCTTTTCCAGCCGATTATTGCTAAGACCAGTGAGATTTCTAAAGTAAAGTACGGAGAGAACACGGAGAACGACGTGGCCATGAAGGTCATTGCCGACCATATCCGTACGGTGTCTTTCGCAGTGGCTGACGGTGTGCTTCCATCCAACGAGGGCCGGGGATATGTGATTCGCCGCCTGCTTCGCCGCGCTGTCCGCTACGGCAAAATGCTGGGTCTTGACCGGCCGTTCATGTTCGGCCTAGTCGAGGTGGTAGGCGAGATTATGGGCAGTTACTATACAGATATAGTGACTAAGCGGGAGTTCATCGAGAAGGTCGTTCGTACCGAAGAGGAGCGCTTCCACGAGACTCTTACGGACGGCTTGGCTATTCTGGCCACGATCAGTGAGGAAGCCAAGTCAGCCGGCAGCAGCGTCATCAGCGGACCGGACGCGTTC
Organism: Paenibacillus sp. YPG26; assembly: GCF_023704175.1. Lineage (NCBI taxonomy): Bacteria > Bacillati > Bacillota > Bacilli > Caryophanales > Paenibacillaceae > Paenibacillus > Paenibacillus sp. YPG26. The sequence goes on from NZ_CP084530.1 coordinate 1,263,221, forward strand.
AAGTTATACGACACCTACGGGTTCCCGCTCGATTTGACCGAGGATTATGCGGCCGAGCACGGACTTGCTGTAGATCGTGAAGGCTTTGAAGCCGCTATGCAGCAGCAGCGTGACCGGGCTCGTGCAGCCCGCCAGGATAGTGGAAGCATGAAGGTTCAAGGCGGCGTCCTCTCCGATTTCACGACTAAGACCGACTTTGTTGGTTATAATGAGCTTGTTGCGGACTCTAAAATTGTAGCCATCGTAGTTAACGATGCATTTGTAGATCTAGTATCCGAGGGGGAGTCTTGCCAGATTATCCTGGATCAGACTCCGTTCTATGCGGAGAGCGGGGGTCAAGTCAGTGACAAGGGCGAGATCCGCAGCGCTTCCGGCAATGCGAAGGTAGAAGGTTTGTTCAAGGCTCCCCATGGCCAGTTCGTTCACACGGTTACCGTTCAGTCCGGTGAACTGCGTACAGGAGAGACCGTAACAGCAGCAGTGGACCGTAGTCTGCGCTCAGATATTATCAAGAACCATACCGCAACCCATCTTCTTCATAAAGCGCTGAAAGAAACTTTGGGAGATCACGTGAATCAAGCGGGTTCATTGGTTGAGCCTGGACGTCTGCGGTTTGACTTCTCTCATCTTGGCAGCATAACCCAAGAGGAGCTCGCGGAAATTGAGCAGCGTGTGAACGAACAGATCTGGAACAGTCTGGATGTTATTATCGAGCTGAAGCCGATTGATGAAGCCAAAGCAATGGGGGCCATGGCCTTGTTCGGGGAGAAGTATGGAGATGTGGTCCGTGTTGTTCAAGTTGGCGGATACAGCCTTGAGCTGTGCGGAGGATGCCATGTTGAGAACACTTCGCAGATCGGTCTCTTCAAATTGATCAGTGAGAGCGGAATTGGCTCAGGCGTAAGGCGGATTGAAGCGGTAACCGGCCGTCAGGCTTATGAATATATGGACAGCCAGCTGGATGTTCTTAAGCAGGCTGCATCCCTGCTGAAATCTCATGTCGGCGAAGTGCCGAAGCGGATCGAGGCTCTCCATCAGCAGGTGAAGGACCTAAGCCGCGAGAATGAATCGCTGCAAGGCAAGCTCAGCGGAATTGAAGCCGGCGCACTGACAAGTCAGGTGAAGACAGTTGGCAGCACCCAGCTTCTCGCAGTCCAGGTACAAGCGAGCAGCATGGATGCTCTGCGTACGCTTGCAGATGAATTGAAACTTAAGCTGCCCGAAGCCGTACTTGTGTTAGGGGCTGCTGTCGAAGACAAGGTGAACTTTGTAGTCGCTGTGCCTCAGCAGGAAGTGAAGCGGGGCCTCCACGCGGGCAAGCTGGTCAAAGAACTCGCGGCTTTATGCGGAGGCGGAGGCGGAGGCCGTCCGGATATGGCTCAGGCCGGCGGCAAGGATGCATCCAAATTGGATGAGGCGCTGAAGCTTTCTGTTCAGTTGATTGAGGCCTCAGCAGTATAGAAGTTCCATATTCAGGATAGGCAGATGTCTCAAATATTTCCTTAAGCGCCCTTGAATATGTTATAGTTAAGAAGGCAGGCTGTAACGCTTGTAATCTCCCGCGGGCAATTGTTCGTAGAAGTGAGGTGTCATCTTGGACTCCATGGATAAAACAGTCAAGTTCAACGTCACAGGCGATGAGCATGAGGCTTCGGCTCAGGAAATTCTTTTATCGGTATATGCAGCGCTTCAGGAGAAAGAGTACAATCCGATTAACCAGATCGTTGGTTATTTATTGTCGGGTGACCCTGCATATATTCCAAGGCACAACAACGCTAGAAGTTTGGTACGTAAGAAAGAGCGGGATGAATTAATCGAGGAATTGGTTAAATATTATTTGGCCGGCCACAGGTAAGCCGCTCTGTTCTGCAGAAATAGGAGAACAGAAATGAGAATATTAGGCTTGGATTACGGGGACCGCAGAATCGGAGCATCCGTCAGCGATGCTTTTGGATGGACTGCCCAGGGGCTTGAGACGATCGAGCGCAGGGGTGACGAATCTGAACTGAAGCGGATTGCCGAGCTTGTGAAGGAATACGATGCTGAGGAAATTGTCGTCGGACTTCCGAAGAACATGAACGGTACAGTAGGTCCCCGTGGTGAAATTTGCATGGAATTTGCCGCTCGATTGCGGGAAATTCTAGGATTACCGGTTCACCTTTGGGATGAACGGTTAACAACGGTCTCGGCACAGCGAACGCTGCTGGAGGCTGATGTCAGCCGAAAAAAACGCAAGCAGGTCGTGGATCAAATCGCTGCGACACTGATATTGCAAAATTTCTTGGATTCTAAGAGCAAAAGGTGAGGGTGATGGCAAATGGCTAACGATCGCATGAATAACGAAGAAGAACCGGAAATTATCTACATCCCTGATGAAGAGGGAAATGAAGAAGAATTCGAAGTTATTATGAAATTCGAAGTGGATGGTTCTGACGCAAAGTATATGATGGTCGTTCCTCTTGATTCCGAAGAAGAAGACGAGGATAGCGAAGAAGTGTATGCTTTCCGCTTTGAAGAAGACGGTGAAGATCTGAAGCTGTTCACGATTGAGAGTGATGAGGAATGGGAGATTGTTGAAGAAACCTTCAACACCCTGCTTGACGAATTGGGCGGTGAGGAAGAACATGACTGAGTTTTCCGCTGAGCATGTGACTTGGAGCTCCCGAGTTAAGGAAGCTTTCGGACCCGTAGTTGAGCTTCAAGACGAGCAAGGCCACACCTCGTATTACCGTGTTGAGCGGGAATTCGATATCGGCGGCCAAGCCTATGTTGTTCTTCTTCCTGATGAAGATGGCAAGTCAGCAGAGCCTGAGATCCTTAAGATCATTACGTCGCAAGAAGGTAATCTGGAACTGGTTACCATTGACGACGATGATGAGTGGGAGAATGTGTCTGAGCTGTACGATGAGCTTACCTTCCCTGAGTAGCCTATACTCTTATTTTGATTAATCCTGCTTTGTTATAGCATGTTACAAGAAGAGCGGAATTTACCGCTCTTTTTGTATGGTATAGAGGAGTTGAATTTTTTGAACAAATTCGTACGGCGGCTGTTCACCATTTGTCTTGCACTCTTCGTCATTTTGGGTGGTGTGGCGGTCTATATTTACAACCAGATGCAGCCTGTAGATCCTTCCTCAACAAGTGTGAAAGTGGAAATAAAATCTGGAGCAGGGACGGCCAGGATTGCCGACATTCTCAAGCAGGAAGGGCTTATCAAAAACTCCTTGATGTTCAAGGTCTATTTGAAATTGAAATCAGAGGGAGCCAAATTTCAAGCCGGTGTCTATGAATTAAGTCCGGGTATAACTTATGACCAAATTATCGAAAAGCTTAATCGTGGCGATGTCGTGAAAGCGGACATGGTCCAATTTACGATACCTGAAGGTTATACGGTTAAGCAGATGGCGGATAAATTAAGTCAGGAAGGCATTGTGAACAAGGACCGCTTCCTGAAGCTTGCTAAAGATCCGGCAGATATTACCGTTCCGCTGCTTCATGAATTCCCTGCTAACGGCAAGCAGATCTACAGGCTTGAAGGTCTGTTGTTCCCGGAGACCTATGAGCTTAAGAAAGGCAGCAGTGAAGCCGATATTATGGCCCGGATGCTTGAAGAGCTGCAAGCGAAGCTGGACAGCATCCCGGATTGGAAGGTTAAGCTTGAGAAGAGAAAGCTGACGCTGACTGAACTCATGACGGTGGCTTCGCTTATCGAGCGTGAAGTTGTAGTTGATACCGAACGCAGACGGGTGGCTAGCGTTATTTACAACCGCCTTGAACAAGAGATGAAGCTTGAGATTGATGCCACAGTTCAGTATTTGCTCGGCAAGCCGAAGGAACGTCTGCTGAATAGTGATCTGAGGAAGAAGAACAGTCCGTATAATACTTATTTGTACAAAGGTCTTCCACCTGGTCCTATTGCCACTCCAAGTGTGAAGTCGATTGAAGCGGCGCTTGAGCCGGAGACTACGAATTATTTCTTCTATGTGACGAAGAAAGATGGCTCACAGGAGCATTTATTTGCCAAGACGTATGCGGAGCATCTGAAGAATATCCAACATAGCAATTCTACTGCTAAATAAAACCGAGGTGTTATTTACATGATAGGGAACAAACCTGAACTTCTGGCAGCCGCGGGCTCTATACAGGAGGTTAAGGAGTATATTGCCGCCGGAGCTAACGCGGTGTTGATAGGTGAAGACAAGTTTGGCATGAGGCTGCCGGGAAGTATGTCCATTTCCGAGATTGGAGAGGCCGTCCGTGCCGCACATGCTGAACAAGCGAAAGTGTATGTGAGTATCAATAATCTGATCAGTAATGAAATATTGGACGAGCTTCCGGGGTATGTCCAGGCACTTAATTCAGCAGGGGTGGATGGAGTCGAGTTCGGCGATCCGGCGGTATTGCGTGCGGTTCAGCAGTATGCTCCGGGTCTGAAGCTGCACTGGAATGCAGAGATGACTTCAACCAATTATGCAACAGCCAACTATTGGGGCTCTAAAGGCGCTGTCCGGGTCATATTGGCACGGGAGCTGAACATGGACGAGCTTACGGGAATGAAGCCTCATCTGCAGTTAGAGGCAGAGGTTCAAGTTCATGGAATGACTAACATATACCACTCTAAGCGCAAGCTGGTACAGAGTTATATGACACATCAAGGAAGGCCTGTAGAAGGGGAGAATCTGGGGCTGGATCGGGGTCTATTCCTGATTGAAGCAGAGCGGCAGGACGAGAAATTCCCGATCTATGAGGACAGCAACGGAACTCATATTATGAGCTCGGACGATATTTGTATTCTTGAGGATCTTCATATTCTGCTGGAAGCTGGTCTGGATTCCTTGAAGATTGAGACAATTCTTAAGCCGGTTAGTTATAACCGCATCGTTATTGGAGTATACCGGACAGCGATTGATAGTTATTATGCGGATCCTGAAGCTTATGAATATCAGGAGTCATGGATGGATACCATTCGTGCAGTCCAGGACCCTGAGCGTGAGCTTTCATTCGGATTCTTTTACAAAGAACAGGTGTATTAAGGGGGGAACGAGATGCATACAACAGAGAAGCACATACCGAAATTTACTGGCAAACGTTACCGCTTGGACAAACCGGAACTGCTTGCACCGGCAGGGAATTTGGAGAAACTGAAATTTGCCATCCATTATGGGGCAGACGCCGTATACATCGGAGGACAGAAATACGGCCTTCGTTCCAACGCCGACAACTTCAGCTTTGAGGAAATGAGAGAGGGCGTGGAGTTCGCCAAGAAGTACGGAGCTAAAGTATTTGTAGCGACGAATATATATGCCCATAACGAGGATGTAGCCGGAATTGAAGAATATCTGCGCAATCTCCATGAGGTGGGGATCTCCGCCATTATCGCCGCTGATCCGATCATCGTAGATACAGCCCGGAGAGTCGTACCTGAATTGGAGGTCCACTTAAGCACCCAGCAATCCACTCTGAACTGGCAGGCCGTGCAGTTCTGGAAGGAAGAGGGACTTCCTCGTGTTGTGCTTGGCCGGGAGACGAGCTTTGAAGAGATTGCCGAGATCAAGAACCATGTGGATATTGAGATTGAAGCCTTCATTCATGGGGCCATGTGCTCTTCCTATTCTGGGCGCTGTGTATTGTCGAATCATTTCACAGACCGGGATTCCAATCGGGGGGGATGCTGCCAGTCCTGCCGCTGGAAATATGATCTGTTCGAGGATGGCCGTCCTGAGCAGGTATGGGTGTCCGAGGAAGAAGCCAGAGACAGCCGGGTTCTGCAGCAATTTAATCTGGGTGTGAACCAGCATCCATTGTTCAGCGAAGAGGATAATTCCTTCACCATGTCTTCCAAAGATCTCTGCATGATTGCGCACATTCCTGATCTCATTGATGTGGGTGTAGACAGCTTCAAGATTGAGGGACGAATGAAGTCCATTCACTACGTAGCTACCGTTGTTAATGTGTACCGGCAAGCTATTGATGCTTATATGGCAGACCCAGAGAATTATGTTCTTAGGGCGGAATGGATTGAAGAAATGAATAAGGCGGCGAACCGTCCCCTGAATACAGGATTCTTCTATGACACTCCGGACCATGAGGATCATATCTATGAACCAGAGGAAAAGGCTGCGCCATACGATTTCGCCGGACTCGTGCTTGATTATGACGAAGAGAGCAAGATGGCTACCATTCAGCAGCGCAACCATTTCAAGCCTGGACAGGAAGTCGAATTCTTCGGTCCCGGCGGCTCTGTATTCAAACAGACAGTAGGGCAAATCTGGGACGAGGATGGCAATGAATTGACTGCTGCGCGGCATCCTCTCCAGCGGATTAAGTTCAAAGTAGAGCAACCGGTGCGATATTTTGACATGATGCGGAAAAAGAAGTAACTATATTTAAGGACCCTTCTCACTTTTTGAGTAAAGGGTCTATTTTTTTTACTCTCATCTGCCGATAATATATATAGGTCCATTCATAGAATATAACATTCCATTTTACCGGGAAGATCTCCCGGAATAATCGTGATAACGCAGGCAGTTGAATGATTAATGGCAGGACTGGCCAACAAGTGGGATGACTCTAAATATGAATTTGGTGGGGGAACGAATATGAGATTAGGTCCAAACAAGAATAAGACAGAGAAAAATCAGGCACGGAAGGCTTTTGTCAAAATCGATAAGAACCAAATGATCAGACTTGGCAAGAAAGCGGTTGCAGCAGTTCGGAACATTAAGCTAGGGCCCTTGGATCCATCAAAGTCTGTAGGTGTACGTCTGTTCTTAATCTTCTTCGTTGCGATTATGTTTTTTGTTCTGACTCTCGGTATTATATCTTACCAGATGGCTAAAAGTACGATTGAGAATACAGCTAAAAATGCGAATCAGCAAACTATTATTCAGACATCAGAAAAGCTTGACATCATCCTCAAACAATATGAGAATGATATCCAACGCGTATATATGGAGACAGAGGTTCAAACTAACCTGGTTAATATCGGGAAGAAGGCTACCAGCGAGTATGACCGGTTCACTCTGTACAATACGATTTCTAAGAGATTCAAAGACTGGATTTTCACAACAGAGGGTGTACAAGGCATGTACTTGATTCCTATTGATGGTTCATTCAGAGGAATTAGCGCGGGTCCTGTTGACCAGGAGCTTCTGGAAGATTTCAAGAAGAAGTATCCAGGTAAAGAATTCTCCGATAGAGGTATTACCAAATGGGTGAGAGTGGACAAGAACGTAGCAACGAATACGGAGCCCGTATTCCGGTTAATCAAGACAATGACTACGATTGGTGGAGGAAGCAAGAGCTATTATCTGGTTGCCGATATCAGGACACAAGTGCTTAACGATCAGCTTAAGAAAATAAGCTTGGGTGACGATTCCAAGGTTCAGCTTCTGTCTCCTGATGGCAATATAGTAGCTTCATCGATTCAGGAAGAAAACAACAAGAAGACAGAATATACCGTGATCAATGGAGAGAAGAACAATTCTGGAAGCTTGTTCACCGAGAATTCCAAAGATCAGTCAGTCCTGGCTGCATATAATACACAGGTAACCTCAGGCTGGAAGGTGGTTGGTATTCTTCCAACGGCCAACTTGGTGAAAGACGCCAAAGGCATACTCCTCACCACTTTCATTTCTGCTGTAGTCGTGGCATTGATTGCGATTCTAATCGGGATCTGGATGGTTAGAATGATTGCCCGTCCACTTGGCAACATGAAGAACCTGATGCGGGAGGGTGCCACAGGAAATCTTAGTGTTCGTGTGACTCACAAGTCCAGAGACGAGATTGGCCAGCTGGCAGCAAGCTTCAACCTGATGATGGAGCATATTACTGAGCTTGTGAAGCAGACCAATGCCTCCGCTCAGGAAGTTCTGGACACAGCTAATGATCTCAGCAAGGCTTCTGACAAGACGGCCATGTCTGCTAGAGAGATTGCTATCGCTACAGAAGAAATTGCCAATGGAGCAGGAAGCCTGGCCACTGAAGCCGAGCGTGGAAATGCGCTGTCAGAGGATATTTCCAACCAGATGTATATCGTTATTGAAGCGAATCAGTCCATGCAGGAATCTGCCCGCGCAGTTGAGAAATCAAGTCATATGGGAACAGAGTTTCTAAATAATCTTATGAGTAAAACAAATTCAACAGCGGAGATTACCCAGTCCCTTAGTCAGAAGGTAGATTCGCTCAAGAACAGTACCTCTTCGGTTCTCAAGGTACTCGAGGTTATGCAGAATATCACGAAGCAGACCAACATTCTGTCCCTTAACGCAACGATTGAGGCGGCAAGAGCGGGAGCTGCCGGCCGGGGATTCATGGTTGTGGCCGATGAGATCCGTCAATTAGCAGAGCAGTCGCGTCAATCGATTACCATGGTTGCAGAGATTACGGACCAGATCCAGGATGAAATGAATCAGACGGTGACCGCGCTCGCGGCAGCTAATCCGTTATTCGCGGATCAGATCAGCTCCGTGAAGGAGACAAATGAGATCTTCGTATCCGTGCAGCAGCAAATGGAGAGCTTCCTGGACAAGCTCGGCTCCGTAACCGAATCCATCGACGGGCTGAACCAATCCCAAACGGTACTATCTGATGCTATGGCCAATGTCAGTGCTGTAGCCGAGGAGTCCTCAGCCACATCAGAGGAGGTAGCATCACTCAGTAACGAGCAGCAAAGTGTGGGACAACAATTGGTCCAATTGTCCGATAAGCTGAGCAATGTCTCGAACGGCTTAAAAGAATCTCTCTCGAAATTCAGAGTCGAATAAATTATTAAAAACAGTCCGGCCTACCACTCGAGGTAGGCCGGACTGTTTTTATGTTTTTTTGCCCCTGCCGAGTATTCAGCCTGTCCCAGGAAATAATAGGGTTAACACCTTTAGGGAAGGGGCGTATTTGTATGTCTCTAGTTCATAAGAAGCGAATATTCTATATTATGCTGGCACTTACAGCGGCTCTTGGAGTGCTTATCATCAGGCTAGGTTACCTGCAGATCACAGCGAATGGGCATCACTGGACCCGGGGAGGGCACAGCTTGAATGAAATGGCAGTACGGCAGCGCAGGAAGGGAATTGAGCTGGATCCTGGCCGGGGTCAATTCACAGATAATCAAGGAAGAATGCTTACCGGGAGTGTAATATGGACGCCGATCCTGTTCCCGGTAAGTCTTATGCCCGGGAAGGGAGCCATGTCTGAGCTTGCAGCTATATTGCAGACAACCCCAGATAAGCTGGCTAGCGAATGGGCTGACATAAAACAGCCAACGCCATGGCAAGATAGTGAAAGCGATGGGCCTATTCATCTCAGCTCTTCAGCTGTGCAAAGATTGTCTCGCTTGAAGGTTCAAGGTATCGAGGCGCTTCCGATTGTCAGGAGATACACTTCCGGTGTAACAGGAAGCCAGTGGCTTGGTTATGTCTCCGAGCAGCCTGATACCCTTAAGGGTTTACATGCTGGCCGCGGATTGCTCCGCCCTCTTCCTTTGAGTTTGAAGGTAGGAGGCGCGGGGCTTGAGAGAACCTTTGACTATTTCCTAAGAGGCGGGGAGGCAACGGAAGCATATGTAACTGTAGACGGATATAAGAGGCCTATGAAGCAGGTCGGAGTCCGGATCACTGGGCCGGACAGCCCCTATTATCCTCTGCAGATCAGGACAACGATTAACAGGGAAATCCAGAAGGAAATAGAGAAGCTGACAGAGCAGAAAAAGCTTGCGGAAGGAGCCGTTGTGGTTCTCGATGTGAACAATGGGGACATTGTTGCTATGGTATCAAGACCCTTTTACGACCCTAATCATATTGATCTAAAAGGGGAACAGTGGAGCAACCGGGCAGTTAAAGCCAGTGTTCCCGGCTCCATATTCAAGACGGTAATTGCTGCTGCCGCCCTTGAAGCACATGCGGCTGATCCGCAGGAGCAGTTCTTGTGTAAAGGGGAATATGGTAAGTATCATCTCTCCTGCTGGAAGCCGGAAGGACATGGGCCTATTACGTTGGAGCAGGGTTACATCAACTCGTGCAACACGGTATTCGCTGCCCTGGGAGAGCGGCTCAGTGCCTCTCAGATTGAGGAGACAGCACATCGTCTAGGGATTGGACGGAGTATTGGCTGGCAGGAGAAGCATTTTCTGGGGGCACAGGACATCAAGCAAATTGATCAGGAAGAAGCCGGATTAATCTTCGATCCTAAGGGAACGCTGCCGGATTCAGGTGTCCGTGCCCAGACTGCAATAGGCCAGAGGGATGTGCTTATGACCCCTTTGCAGGCAGCCAACCTGGTTGTTACCCTTCTTCATGATGGAACAGTACTCGCCCCCCGTCTCGTTAGTGAAATCAGATATGCTGACGGAAGTCTGCTTGCGGCTCTCCCACCACATACTGCGGCTTCCCAGTCGGGAAGAATCTCTTCACGAACGGCCCGAACTCTGCTTGGCTGGATGCGTGGAGTCGTCACTGATGGGACAGGAAGAATGCTTCGTAACCATGTATGGGAGCTTGCAGGCAAGTCGGGAACAGCCCAGGTTATACGGAATGGGCAAAAGCTGAATGATCAATGGTTCATGGGATACGGACCGGCAGGTAAGCCAAGGTATGCTGCGGCTGTGCTTGTCCAAAGTAAAAAACCAGGAGCAAAGCATCAGGCGACCGAGCTGTTCTATGAGCTAATGGATATAATAGCAAAAAAACTCGCCTAAATTTAAACGTCATATGATAAAATAGATTAGATACAAGGTTATGGTGAGAAGAAAAGTGGGGAGAAGCGACATGGAGACTTTGCTGCTGTGGTTATTCTACATTTCAACGTTGTATGCCTTTATACCGGGATTAATCAGCCGCATGTTCGGATTTCGTGTCTTCAGAAGAGGCAAGGGAGAGCATGAATTTGCCCTTACTTTCGATGATGGGCCTGATCCGGTCTATACTCCGCAGCTGCTGGATCTATTGAAGAAATATAATGCGAAAGCCACATTCTTCGTTGTTGGTTCAAATGCGGAGAAGAATCCGGATATCATCAAAAGGATGTACGACGAAGGCCATCTTATCGGCATTCACAACTACGTTCATAAAACCAATTGGCTTATGCGTCCAGGTACGGTGAGGAAGCAGATTAGGCGTACAGATAAGATTATTCATGAGATCACAGGATTTAATACACACTACTATAGACCGCCTTGGGGCATCGTGAACTTGTTCGATTTCTCAAGAAAGAACGATATTCAGATCGTCCTGTGGTCCTCCATGTTCGGAGACTGGAGATATCGGCTCGGCGCTGACAGTCTGGCCCGGAGAATGCTGAATAAGCTCGCTCCCGGCGAGATATTCCTGCTTCATGATTGTGGTTCCACTTTAGGGGCCAACACGGATGCTCCTGTGAACATGATGAGTGCTCTGGAGCAGGTGCTTCAGACTGCGGAGGAGCAGGGACTGCGAAGTATCAGGATCGATGATATGATTGCCCAGTCCGGCGGAGCAGCCGTGAAGCAGGGTGCGGTTAGCCGCACTCCAGCTGCAGGACCCATCAAGCTCTCCTGGTTCAAGAAGTGTGTTGTGTTCTTGTGGCTGCTGTGGGAGAAGATTTTTCATTTTGTATTTCAGCTTAAGACAACGGACAAGGAGGACCCCATCTTCCATTTCCGGGCCCGAACTTATCATGGCAACCCGGTTGACATGCGTGACGGCAGCCGGCTGGAGAGAGGGGATCAGATCCTCGAGTTGCATTTTGATAACAAAAAGTTATTTGAGATCGGGTCAACTTCCAAATCTTCCGTTCAGCTGGCCATTCACATGATTCGAGCAGTAGAAAAGGCGCTGCCAGAGCTCGCCAGGTATATTGCAGGGCACCCTGAATTAGGTCAGATTAAAGCTCTGTATGGAGTCAGCATGATCCATCGTGGACCTGAACAATTTGGCTTCACGGTATCTGATCTGCCTCAGGGATTTTTTGCAAGATCTTCAACGGCCTATTTAAAGCTCCTTATGAGTGTTATTCATCCTGCAGGACAGCAGCGACTGAAACGTCATTCCGAGCAGCTGATACCCAAGCTGATTGTGATGCCGATGAATCTGCTGCTTAGCCGCTACGCGGTAAGTGGATCCCATCGTCAAGCTGCCGATCCGGATTCCGAACCCTCGGAGCCTGTATTGGAAGCAACGATCTCATATTGACACATCAAATAAACCCTTCATCCATTGGATGAAGGGTTTATTTATTAGTTATCTATTAGATCTTCAGAACGCCGCCATTGCTTGCGTTGGTTACAAGCTTGGAATAGCGGGCCAGATAGCCAGTCTTGACTTTCGGTTCGAAGCCCTGCCACTTGGTTCTGCGTACAGCCATTTCTTCTTCGGAGACGTGAAGTTCAATCTTGCGATTGTTAAGATCCAGCTCGATAATATCGCCATCCTCAACAAATGCAATTGGTCCGCCTTCAGCCGCTTCAGGTGAGATATGCCCAATACTGATTCCGCGGGAAGCCCCTGAGAAGCGTCCATCGGTGATCAAGCCGACTTTGGCGCCAAGGCCCATACCTGCGATTTGGGAGGTAGGAGCAAGCATTTCAGGCATTCCTGGTCCGCCTTTAGGACCTTCATAACGGATAACCACGACATTGCCTTCCTTAACCTTGCCATTAGCGATGCCTTCAAGAGCCTGGTCCTGGGAATCGAAGCAGATGGCAGGACCTTTGTGATATCCGCCAACGGACGCATCAACAGCGCCCACCTTGATTACTGAGCCTTCAGGAGCAAGGTTGCCGTACAGGATAGCCAGACCGCCGCGCTCGGAGTATGGATTGTCGATGGCATGTATAACTTCAAAGTCTTGAATCTCACAGCCTTCAACATTCTCACGGATCGTCTTGCCGGTTACGGTGATCCGATCACCGTGGAAGGCGCCTGGCTTCTTGAGAAGCTCGTTGATAACCGCGCTCACGCCGCCAGCCCGGTGTACATCCTCGATAAAGTAATTGGATGCCGGAGCCAGCTTGGAGATGTGTGGAACCCGGTTGGCCACTTCGTTAATTCTCTCCAGCGGGTAATCAATGCCGGCCTCTTGCGCCAGTGCCAGGGTATGAAGCACTGTATTGGTGGAACCACCCATAGCCATATCAAGTGCAAATGCATTGTCGATCGCTTCCACGGTGACAATGTCACGAGGCTTAAGGTCAAGCTTGATCAGCTCCATCAGCTGCTTGGCAGATTGTCTTACGAAATCACGGCGTTCTTCCGATACCGCAAGAATAGTACCGTTACCCGGCAGTGCGATTCCAAGCGCTTCCGCAAGACAGTTCATGGAGTTCGCCGTGAACATGCCTGAGCAGGAACCGCAGGTTGGACAGCCGAATTGTTCAAGCTCAAGAAGTCCGGCATCGTCGATCTTGCCTGCCTGGTAAGCACCCACACCTTCAAATACCGATGTAAGGGATAGCTTGTTACCTTTGCTGTCTACGCCGGCTTTCATTGGACCGCCGCTTACGAACATGGTTGGAATGTTCACGCGGAGAGCGCCCATCATCATTCCCGGTGTGATCTTGTCACAGTTCGGGATACAGACCATTCCGTCGAACCAGTGCGCGGATACTACCGTCTCAAGGGAATCGGCAATGATCTCACGGCTTGGCAGAGAGTAGCGCATACCAATATGTCCCATGGCAATCCCGTCATCCACACCGATGGTGTTGAATTCGAAAGGCACACCGCCTGCTTCACGAATCGCTTCTTTCACAATCTTGCCAAATTCCTGCAGGTGCACGTGACCAGGCACAATATCAATATAAGAGTTACATACTGCAATGAACGGTTTATGGAAATCCTCTTCTTTGACGCCTGCTGCACGCAGCAAGCTGCGGTGAGGAGCGCGGTCGAAGCCTTTTTTAATCATGTCTGAACGCATTTTTTTATCTGCCATGATGTCGGTTATCCCCCTGTATCCTATATAATTTAAGAATGTAATCCGCTAAAGCTTTATTTCAAAGTCTATCATATGTATCGTGTTTTTTCTAGCAATTCAGCTGGGGTTCTCAAGGAATATAAAAGACTGACAGCCAAACCAGGGAAGGTTCGTATGTCAGCCGGGATTTGGAAAGCAGCTGCTGAGGTTGCGGATTACCGTTCAGCCAGACTATTTACTGGCTTTGCTGCGGGCTTCGCCGCCTTTTTTGCCAATTTGACGATAGAAATCCTTGTCATGGGACTCTGAAGTGGCTTCGCCGCCCTTTTGCCCAATTTCCTGGTAGAATTCACGGCTGTGCTTCTTGGATGTAGCTTGTCCACCTTTTTGCCCAATTTCCTGGTAAAATTCTTTACCGTGATTTTTGGCTGTAGCTTCGCCTCCCAAACGCCCTGCTTCTTCCCGACTCAGCTTACCTTTGTTGTTACGTGCCATCAAAAATCACTCCTCAGATGTAGTTAGTTATTAATTGCGTTATTTTGTATTTACCACTTTATTGGTAACTGAAACATAAAATTGCTTAAAATGGAAAAAGTAATTTATTTAAAATTTGCGCTATGTAACAGGCTTGTAAGCGCTGTAAAATGAAACGTAGATGATAAGTTAGGAGGAAGACTTATGCCCGTACTGAGAGCACAGGGATTTTCCAGACCAATTACAAGCATGCTGTTCGATAAGGATGGCACTCTTCTGGATATGCTGATGCTGTGGGGACGCTGGGCCGAGGGTGTGAACCGGCAGATGGCGGACAAGCTTGCTGAGCTGGGCGGCACGATTCCTGGAGGACTGCCCGGGCTGCTTGGCACCATTCTGGATGGGCAGGGGAGAGTAACCGGTTATGACAAGACCGGACCGCTCGCCATGGCCTCGGAAGAAGAGACTCTCGGACTTCTTGCCTGGCAGCTGTACTCAGCTGGCATTCCGTGGAATGAGGCGCTCAAGGAGGTTAGGGACATATGCCGGTCAGCAATGCATCAGGTTAGAACAGGCGGAGAGGTACAGCCGGTGGAAGGTCTTAGAGCCCTGCTTGAGCAATGCAGATCAGCAGGGGTGAAGCTGGCTGTTGTCACAACCGACTGCACCGCGAATGCGCGTCAGCATTTGGAAGCAATGTCGATCGGACATTATTTTGACAGTATAGTAGGCCGTGACAAGGTTACTACTGGAAAGCCGGCGCCGGACCTGGTCAGGCTGGCATGCAGGGAGCTGGGCACCTTGCCAGAGGAGGCAGTGGTCATAGGGGACAGCAATGCGGATATGCAGATGGGACGGGCGGCTGGTGCGGCGGTCACGATCGGTTATGGTGAAGGAGAACAGTCAAGGGCGTATCTGCTTGATGCCGATGTTGTGATCTCCAGTTATCTGGAGCTGGATATCGAGCCCTAGATTTATCCATAGTACTTGGCTACCGTACAGGAAACAGGATGAATAGAAGATAAGGAGGTCATTATGAATTATGGACACACTGAAGCTGGATATGCTGGCGAAATGGGTCGATGCAAGCTCCCGGGTTGTCTTTTTTGGTGGAGCGGGTGTCTCGACCGAGAGCGGCATACCTGATTTTCGCTCCGCGGCAGGAATCTATCAATCTGAACACAATTCTCCATATACGCCCGAGGATATATTGAGCCGCCGCTTTTTTGACAGGCATCCGGAGATTTTTTATGACTTCTATAGATCCAAAATGCTGCACCCTGAGGCGCAGCCCAACCCGGCTCACCGGTTGCTGGCAAGTCTTGAACGCCAGGGCATACTTGATATGGTCATTACCCAGAACATAGACGGGCTGCATCAGTTGGCAGGCAGTACCCGTGTGCAGGAGCTGCATGGTTCAATTCACCGGAATCATTGCATGGATTGCGCCCGTTTTTATACATTGAAGGATGTATGCAGCAGTAAGAACGTAGTTCCAGTATGTACAGTCTGCGGCGGCGTGATTAAGCCGGATGTTGTACTCTATGGTGAGAGCCTGGATGATGAGGTTATTCAGCAATCCGTGCTGGCGATCCAGCGGGCGGATCTAATGATTATTGGCGGGACTTCTCTGACCGTACAGCCTGCCGCCAGCATGGTGTCCTACTTCTCTGGGGGGCATGTGGTTCTGATTAATGCTTCCTCAACGGCGTATGATCACAAGGCGGATCTGTTAATAACAGATCCAATTGGGGTCGTAATGGAGACCATGGCACAGAGCCTGAAGCTTAAGATCTGACTTTGATAACGGTCTCCTGCAAGAAAACGGTTTCTTGCCAAAGAGCCAGTGTAAGACTATGATTTGAAGTATAGCTTAAGAACAAAGGTCCAATTAAGTAAATATGCTGCACAGCAACAACAGAAAGGTAGGAGAAAGCATGGTATACACAGCAAGTGAAGACCGCTATGAGAGCATGAAATATAACCGTGTGGGCAGGTCCGGCCTTAAGCTGCCGGCGATTTCTCTGGGGCTTTGGCATAATTTCGGCGGCACCGACAGGTTCGAGAACGGAAGGGAGATGATCCGAAGAGCATTTGATCTCGGCATCACTCATTTTGATTTGGCAAATAATTATGGTCCTCCTCCGGGTTCGGCCGAAGAGATGTTCGGACAGGTTCTGAAGAAGGATCTGGCTCCTTACCGGGATGAGCTGGTCATCTCCTCGAAGGCAGGCTACTACATGTGGCCTGGACCGTATGGCGAGTGGGGTTCCCGCAAATATCTAATATCAAGTCTTGATCAGAGCCTGAAGCGGATGGGGCTTGAGTACGTGGACATATTTTATTCACACCGGTTCGACCCGGATACTCCGCTTGAAGAGACGATGATGGCGCTGGATCACATTGTGCGCTCAGGTAAAGCCCTGTACGCCGGGATCTCGAGTTACTCTGCCGAACAGACCGCGGAGGCGATTGCCATCCTCAAAGAGCTTGGCACGCCGCTTCTTATCCACCAGCCGAATTACTCGATGCTTGACAGGTGGATCGAGAACGGGCTGCAGGATGTGCTTGAAGAGAATGGGGTGGGAAGCATTGCATTCTGTCCTCTAGCCCAGGGCATGCTTACTTCGAAGTATTTGAACGGGATTCCCGAGAATTCCCGGGCAGCCAGTCCAACAGGAGCCCTGCAGGAGAACCAGATCACCCCGGAAGCTCTTCGCAAAATACGGGCATTGAACCAGATCGCCGCATCCCGCGGTCAGAGTCTGGCCCAGTTCGCTCTTGCATGGGTGCTGCGCGGAGGTAAGGTGACCTCGGCCCTTATCGGAGCAAGCCGGGTAAGCCAGATCGAAGAGAATGTGGCGGCGCTGAGCAATTCCGATTTCTCAGAGGAAGAGCTGGCCCGAATTGAGACCATACTGAAGACAGAGAGTTAAGAAGCTGCAATTCCATAGGTGTTCATTCACAGCCGTCCCCCTTGTACAAGGAGGGCGGTTTTTGCTGATTCATGGAGCTATTCATCGGTTGATTCTGCTTCGGATACTGACTTGCGGTAGCTGCTTGGCGATCTCCCCTGCAGGCGGCTGAACTGGCGGGAGAAATAGAGCGCATCGGGCAGACCTACGGAGGCCGCTACCTGTTCAATTGATAACTCCGGACGATCACGAAGCAGCTCCCGGGCTTTATCCATTCTTAGCTGCAGCAAATAACTAACGGGAGATACACCGATCTGCTGCTTGAAAATTCTTGACAGGTAGGCCCGGTTATACCCCATGCTGGCCGACATCTGCTCAATGGATACGGGATAGGCATATTGGCTGCTCATATACTGGATCATCTGCTTGACCACCTGCTGCACCCTTGACTTTCCGCTGGCATACCCCGATTGTACCCTCAGCTTCTCTTCAGCTTCGGCCATTATCATATAGAGACACCCGAGCGAGGTGAGATCCGCATGGCTGCTGTTCTTGCGGAACGCCCGGAGTACGGATTTCAAGAGCCCGGGTATAGCGCTGTCCCCGGAGGAGCGCAGTACCGGCTGCTCCAGCCGGAAGCCGGCACGCAGGACAAGCTCATCCGCACCGGTACCGGCGAAGGCAATCCAGCGGTAACGCCATGGATCAGCTGGATCGGAGACATAGCTGACCAGCTGATCAGGGTGGATCAGGAATCCTTCGCCAGCCTTCAGATCAAAGGCGCTGAACTCAGTACGGTAAGTTCCGCGGCCCTTTTCCACAAAATGAAATAAATAAAAGTTATAAACCTTGGGTCCAAGATGATGATTAGGAGGGGTCTGACTCTCTCCCGAGAATAGTACATGAAGCTCGGCCGTGCCCGAATATAAAGGGTTAGCTGCAGCGTTGTAGGTTTCTGAATTCATCAGCATGTCGCTCCTGCTCTATGAATGATTTGTATACAGTGTAGCTTTAAAAGTCACATTTATCCATATTTATCACGCATAGATGCATTTCAGCAAGAGGACCTATCTAATATAATTAGGTCATAATTTATAACCACCAAGGACGGAGTGAGCGAGCTTGAGTCAATCACATTTGCAGCAGTCATTTCTATCTGAGTTTGGGGAGAGCAGTGAGCCGATCAGGTATTTTCAGGCGCCGGGACGTGTCAATCTGATTGGGGAGCATATCGATTACAACGGAGGTTATGTGCTTCCAGCTGCTCTCGAGTTCGGGACAACTTTAGCTATCCGCAAGCGGGAGGATAACCGCATCAAGTTCAGATCGCTGAATCTGCCTTATGAAGCCGAGCTTGAAGTTCAGGATCTGGGAAAGGCCAAGACAGGGGAATGGATCGATTATCCTGTCGGTGTCATCGTGGAGCTATGCAAGCTTGGCGTGACACTGGCCTCGGGTTATGAATTGATGTTCGAAGGCCAGATCCCGAATGGTGCAGGCCTCTCCTCATCGGCATCTCTCGAAGTAGTTACGGCATATGCCTTGTTGTCAATGGAGGAGCAGGAGCTTAGCCGGGTTGATATCGCTGTGCTGTCCCAAAAGGCCGAGAACCAGTACGTTGGCGTCAACAGTGGAATCATGGATCAATTCGCAGTGGCCAATGGGGCAACAGATCATGCCATTCTGCTTATGTGCGGTACGCTGGAACACCGCCTGGTTCCTTTTGTGACAGGTTCTTACAAGCTCGTGATCGGAAACACGAACAAGCGCCGTGGCTTGGTTGACTCGAAATATAATGAACGCCGGACGGAATGTGATCAGGCACTGGAGTTTATTAAGACGAAGCTGCCGGATTTGAATTACTTGGCGGACCTTAGTCCCGAAGAGTTCTCAGCCTATGGATCTGATCTTAAGAATCAGATTCTGCAGAACAGAGCCAGACATGTCGTTGAAGAGAATGCGAGAGTACTTCTTTCTGTGGAGGCTCTTAGCAGGAATGATCTCCATCTATTCGGACAATACATGAACGAGTCCCATGATTCCCTGCGTGACCTGTACGAAGTAAGCTGCCGGGAGCTGGATGTTATGGTGGATGAAGCGAGACGGATTCCCGGGACACTGGGTTCGCGGATGACAGGGGCAGGGTTTGGCGGCTGCACAGTCTCTCTGGTTCATGAGGACGATGTAGCTCGATTCATAGAGCAAGTTGGGACAGCTTATGAGCAGCGTACCGGTCTTCGGGGCGAATTCTATGTATGCGGAGTCGGCAACGGTGTACATGAATTAAAGGAGGACAATTAACATGGCTATTCTCGTAACAGGCGGTGCAGGCTATATCGGTTCACATACGGTAGCTGAGCTGCTGGCGCGTGGAGAGGAAGTTGTCGTCATTGATAATCTCCAGTCCGGACATAGGGAATCTCTTCTGGGCGGCAAGCTGTATGAAGGGGACTTAAGAGACAAAGGCCTGCTGGCCAAATTATTCTCAGAGAATGAGATTGATGCGGTTATCCATTTCGCTGCGAACTCCCTGGTGGGAGAGAGTATGCAGAAGCCGGTCAAATACTACGATAACAACGTCTATGGCACGCTGTGTCTGCTTGAAGCGATGGAAGAAGCCGGTGTCCGGCGGATTGTATTCTCATCTACAGCAGCCACTTACGGAGAACCCGAGAAGGTGCCAATTGTGGAGACGGACCGCACTGAGCCGACCAATGTCTACGGGGAGACCAAGCTCACTATGGAGCGCATGATGAAATGGTTCGAGCAGGTTCTTGGCATCAAATACGTGTCTCTCAGATACTTCAATGCGGCTGGTGCTCATGACAGCGGCAGAATTGGCGAGGACCATCGCCCGGAAAGTCACCTTGTCCCGTTGATTCTGCAGACGGCGCTGGGCCAGCGACAGGAGATTGCCATCTTCGGTGAGGACTACCCGACTTCTGATGGAACCTGCATTCGTGACTACATCCATGTAAGCGATCTTGCTGACGCGCATGTGCTTGCTGTACAGCATTTGAGAAGCGGAGCGGAGAGCAATGTATTCAACCTGGGTAATGGCCAGGGCTTCTCGGTCAAAGAAGTGATTGCTAAGGTTAAGGAAGTGACGGGCGTAGATTTCAAGGTTACCGTTCATCCCAGACGCGCAGGGGATCCGGCCGTGCTTGTAGCTTCCTCGGAGAAAGCCAGAACCGTTCTCGGCTGGAATCCTTCTCGTAGTGAGCTTGGACATATTATACAGTCAGCCTGGGAATGGCACAGTGCCAATCCGCAGGGCTATGACCCGAAGTGAGGGATGAGGCATGAGACTTGCGAATCAGCATGAACTTACAGAGGTAGAACGGGTACAGCTTGCCATTGAACAGCTGGTCCACTATGCGCTTCAACGCGGGCTTATTCAGGAGTATGATGCGGATTATAGCCGCAATCGGCTGCTTGAGCTGTTCTTGCTGGATGAGCCTTACCAGAATGAGATACATGGGGACTTGGCATGTCCGCTTCATCATTTGCTTGAAACCCTGATTGATTATGGTTGCAAGAACGGACTGGTTCCCGAGGACTCGGTGACTTACCGGGATCTGCTTGATGCCAGAATTATGGGTCATCTTATGGCCCGTCCATCCGAGGTTATCCGTTCCTTCCGGGACACGGAGCGCAGCAGCGGCATAGCCGCGGCTACAGATGCTTTCTATAAGTTGTCCGTAGATTCCAATTATATCCGTATGGACCGTGTTGCGGAGAATGTGTATTGGAGGAAGGAGACCCCGTTCGGGGAGATGGAGATTACAATCAATCTGTCCAAGCCCGAGAAGAATCCGAAGGAGATTGCGATGGCGAAGCTGCTGCCGCCTCCGATATATCCGAAATGTCAGCTATGCCGGGAAAATGTAGGCTATGCCGGCCGGCTCAATCATCCAGCCCGGCAGAATTTGCGGATTATCCCGCTGACGCTTAATGATGAGCCATGGTTTTTCCAGTACTCTCCTTATGTGTATTACAATGAACACTCGATTGTCTTCCATCATGATCATGTACCGATGAAGCTGACCAGGGACACGTTCAAGCGGCTGCTTGATTTCGTAGGCCAGTTCCCTCATTACTTTATTGGCTCTAATGCCGATCTTCCGATCGTTGGCGGATCGATTCTGACCCATGATCATTTCCAGGCTGGACGGCATGTATTCCCACTCCAGAAAGCGACGGGGCAGGCGCAGTTCCATCATCCTAATTTCAGCGGCGTTAGCCTGAGACCAGTGAAATGGCCAATGTCTGTCTTAAGGCTTGGCTGCAGCAGTCCCGAGAAGCTTCTTGAAGCGGCGAATGAGCTGTATGAGCAGTGGAAGGGATACAGCAATCCCGAGGTTGGCATACAGGCTTATTCCGAAGTGGATGGGGTACAAGTCCCTCATAATACGGTAACCCCGATCGTAAGACGCCGGGAGAACGGGGAGTATGAGATGGATATCGTGCTTCGCAACAACCGCACAAGTGAGGAGCATCCGGAGGGGATATTCCATGCACACCGGGAAATGCACCATATTAAGAAAGAGAACATCGGCCTGATCGAAGTCATGGGCCTCGCTATTCTTCCCGGACGACTCAAGCATGAGCTTGCGGGAATAGCCAGCATTCTGGCCGGGGATAATGAATTATATAACAAGGTTAAGCAGGACGGTGTTCCTGAGTTGATTACGCATGCCGCCTGGATTGAAGAACTTGCCGCCAAGCATGGCACACAGCTTGAGCCTAAGGAAGCTGAAGAGCTGCTCCGCCAAGAGGTTGGCGGTATATTTACCGAGATTCTGGGTCATGCGGGCGTGTTCAAACAGACGGAGGAAGGACAACGTGCGCTCCAGCTGTTCCTGACAAGCTGCGGATATGAGAAGTCGTCCTGACGGGGCGGCTTTTCGTTTGGACTCCGAATTTGTTTATAGGAATACAAGGAAGTATAATCACAAGTGTATTCATTTTTTGCAATTTACCAATGAAAGAGGGACGGACCCGGGGATCGCCAGGTTCATTCTATCTTCAAGAACACGGAGGGATAACAGATGGAAGCATTTGAATTTCATAATCCGACGAGACTTATATTTGGCAAAGGGCAGCTGGACGCACTGAAGAAAGAAGTTCCTAAATTCGGCAGCAAGGTCCTGCTTGTATATGGCGGTGGAAGCATCAAACGCAGCAGTCTGTACGATCGTGTTCTCCAAATTCTGAACGAGATTGGCGCCAACGTGACCGAGCTTGCCGGTGTTGAACCCAACCCTCGCCTGTCAACGGTACATAAAGGAGTAGAGCTGTGCCGGACACACGGCACCGAGCTGATTCTGGCTGTAGGCGGAGGCAGTGTGATTGACTGTGCCAAGGCCATTGCGGTGGGTGCCAAATATGAAGGGGACATGTGGGATTTCGCTGAACGCAAAGCGGCTGCCAAGGATGGACTCCCGCTAGGGACCGTGCTCACGATGGCAGCGACAGGTTCCGAGATGAATGCGGGCTCGGTCATCACGAACGATCAGACCCAGGAGAAGCTGGGCTGGGGCAGTCCTTACGCATTTCCTGCATTCTCTATCCTTGATCCGGAACACACCTTCTCATTACCTAGAGATCAGACTGTATACGGAATTGTGGACATCATGTCCCATGTGCTGGAGCATTACTTCCATGTTCCTACGAACTCGCCGGTCCAGGATGGCTTCTGTGAGACTATTCTTAGAACGGTCATCGAGACAGCTCCGAAGCTGGTTGAAGATCTGCACAATTATGAGCACCGCGCGACAATCATGTACTGCGGGACCATGGCGCTTAACGGCATTCTGAATATGGGAACCCGTGGGGACTGGGCCACCCATAATATCGAACATGCTGTGTCTGCGGTATACGACATTCCGCATGGGGGCGGCTTGGCCATCCTGTTCCCGAACTGGATGAAGCACAATCTGCAGGTGGATGTATCCCGGTTCAAACGTCTTGCGGTAAATGTATTTGATGTGGAGACCGGAGGCAAATCCGATGAGCAGATTGCCCTCGATGGTATCGAGGCCCTGCGTTCCTTCTGGAACTCCATTGGCGCGCCTAGCACATTGAAAGATTACGATATTGATGACAGCCAGCTGGACGTTATGGCTGAGAAAGCTGTTAAATTTGGTCCTTTCGGCAATTTTGCGAAGCTTGACAAGCAAGACGTGCTGGAGATCTATAGAGCTTCTCTCTAAGAATAAATAGCGGTCAAAAGGTTACTTGATAATTTAAAGAAGCAGCTCGTTCCTCATTGGAGGACGGGTTGCTTTGTTATACCAGCTCTCCAACTCTATCTGCTCTTGTGATAGATATAAATAGCTCTCCATCATTTATTCCGTTAACTCATAGATATAAGTCTATTCATTTTACAATCCAGTAATTTAGCTTTTACACGCACAGTTAGAAGGAGGATGAGAGTTTGTCTATTCAATTCGATACCAGCCGGCAAATATTCCATTTGCAGACGGATAATACAAGCTACGTGATTCAGATTGTACGCGGTTATGCCGCCCAGCTCTATTGGGGGAAGAGGATTAGAAGTATTTCTTCAGCAAGCTCGCTTCGTTATGTTGATCGCTCTTTCTCACCTAATATTGATCCTGATGATGCAGCCTTCTCTCTGGACGTTCTTCCACAAGAGTATCCGGCGTATGGACATACGGATTTCAGAAATCCGGCCTATCAGATCCAGCTTGAGAATGGGACCACCGTTACAGACCTGAAATATAACACCCACCGGATAATCAAGGGAAAGCCTCCGGTAGCCGGGCTGCCGGCCACCTATGTGGAGCAGGCTGAAGAGGCAGATACGCTCGAAATAGAGCTGGTTGATTCTGTGATTAACCTTAAAGTGATCTTGACTTACAGCGTATTTGAGAAATTGAATGCGATTACAAGATCGGTGAACTTCACAAATGAAGGCAAGCAGGATCTGAAAATTCTGCGTGCGTTAAGCATGAGTGTCGACCTGCCGGATGATCAGTACGACGTGCTGCATCTCTCCGGCGCCTGGGCTGATGAGCGAAATGTTGAGCGGAGACCCCTTACCCGTGGTCATCAATTAATCGAGAGTAGGCGGGGAGCCAGCAGCCATCAGCAGAACCCGTTCCTTGCACTGCTGCGTCAAGGAGCAGATGAGAATCAAGGCGAAGTTTACGGTTTCAGTCTGGTCTACAGCGGGAATTTCGTGGCAGGGGTCGAAGTGGATCAATACCGCACTTCCCGGGTATCGCTCGGAATTAATCCCTTCGACTTCTCGTGGCTGCTTAATCCCGGGGAGAGCTTCCAGACTCCGGAAGCGGTGACAGTCTATTCCGATCAAGGTCTTGGCGGCATGTCGCGAACCTATCATAAGCTGTACCGGACACGACTTGCCCGCGGAGAATTCCGGGATAAGGAACGTCCGATTCTCATTAATAACTGGGAAGCGACGTATTTCAACTTCAATGCGGACAAGATCGAGAGTATCGCGAAGAAGGGGAGAGAACTGGGAATAGAACTCTTCGTGCTCGATGACGGCTGGTTCGGGCACCGGGATAATGACAAGACCTCACTAGGAGACTGGTTCGTAGACAAGAGCAAGCTGCCAGGGGGACTCGAAGATCTGGTTAACCGGGTCACGAGCCTCGGTATGAAGTTCGGACTCTGGTTCGAGCCGGAGATGATCTCAGAGGACAGTGAGCTCTATCGCAGTCATCCCGACTGGTGCCTGCATGTGCCAGACCGCAGCAGATCGACAGGAAGGAACCAGCTGGTGCTCGACTTCTCCCGGGAGGAAGTCGGCGATGCCGTAATACAGATGGTATCCGCTATTCTAAGCAGTGCCCCGATCACTTATGTGAAATGGGATATGAACCGGCATATGACCGAAGTAGGCTCGCCTGATCTTCCAGCTGAGCGTCAGCGGGAGACCGCACACCGTTATATGCTAGGTCTGTACCGGGTGATGGAGGCGATCACAAGCCGATTCCCGCACATTCTGTTCGAGAGCTGCTCGGGCGGAGGCGGGCGATTTGATCCAGGGATTCTATACTACATGCCGCAGACGTGGACAAGCGACAATACGGATGCGGTCTGCCGGCTGAAGATTCAATATGGAACGAGTATAGTGTATCCAGTCAGCTCCATGGGATCGCATGTCTCGGCAGTGCCTAATCATCAGGTGCACCGTCATACCTCGCTGAAGATGCGCGGAGATGTGGCGCTTTCCGGGAATTTCGGCTATGAACTGGACTTAACGAAGTTCACACCAGAAGAAGAGGAACTTGTGAAGCAGCAGGTGGCCTTCTATAAAGAGACACGAGGTCTGATCCAGTTCGGGGAATATTATCGCTTAAGAAGCCCATTTGAGGGCAATGATACAGGGTGGATGTTCGTGTCGGAGGATCAGAGCGAGGCAATCGTCATGTACTTCAAGGTATTGGCCCAGCCTAATGCTCCGCTGGACACTCTGAGACTGAGGGGCCTTAATCCGGACTATGATTACAAAGTTAGCGGGCTTGAGCAGCCGGCAGGCGGTGATGCGCTGATGTACGCCGGTCTGAACATCCCGCGGCTTGAGGGGGATTTCCAGAGCTTGGTATGGACCTTAAGGAAGGTGTAGCCAGCCGTTGCGTTCCGGTTAATTATGGAATGCGCCGTGTTCGAATGGTAATTTCGCTCTTGACTCCTAGTTGAATTATAATATAATTAACTATCCTTATTATGTAGTTAAGGATCGAAAGATTATGGCCCCCGGTAAAGAGGTGCAAAGGTGAGCAGTCTAGAAATTGCGAAAGTACTTAACAATAACGTAATTATTGCCAGGCATCCAGAGAACGGTGAGGTCGTGGTGATTGGCAAGGGAATTGGCTTTAATCAGAAGACCGGTCACTATATTCCACAACAGTCTGTTGAGAAGATGTTCATTCTTAAGAATGCTCATGAGCAAGAGCAATACAAGCAGCTTGTCCCCCAAGTGGATGAGAAGCTGATTGAAGCGGTTAACGAGGTTATTCTGTATATATCCAAACGCACAAATGAATCTCTGAATGAACATATTCATATTGCCTTAACTGACCATATTTCTTTTGCAATCAAGCGGGCGGAACAGAAGATTATCATTCATAACCCTTTTCTGTTTGAGACGAAGGAGATCTATCCACTTGAATATGAGCTTGCGGAGTTCGCGATAAGGATCATCAACGAGAAGATGGGGATCGACCTGGGTGAAGATGAGATCGGTTTCATTGCTCTTCATATTCACAGTGCGATGACGAATCAGGATATAACCGAGGTGAAGCAGCATTCCCAGCTGATCTCGGACCTTGTAATGGTTATTGAGCAGCAGCTGGACATTAAGCTGACCCGGAATTCGCTGGATTACTCCAGACTGCTAACCCACCTGCGGTTCGCTATTGAGCGCATTCGTCAAGGGGAGAAGGTTAGCGAACCGGATAAGCTGGAGGATCTGCTTAAGCAGGAATACCCGGAGCTGTACTCTCTGGCCTGGAAATTAACCAAAATGATGGAGCAGCGGCTGCACAAGCCGGTCTACCAGGCAGAGGTGTCGTATTTGACCATGCATTTGCACCGGGTAGCCCAGAAGGACTTATAAGCAAAATTAGGTAAGTGGGAAGTATTGCGCTACCAGAAATGCGGTGCTATAATACATTCCATAAGTGGCGAATAAAATAGTAAGTCATCAGATGTGTAACTGATTCGATCAGGCATGAGTTGATGAAAGTCTTTGATTGTATTGCACCTTTCTGGGGTATTATAACCCTGAAGAGAGTGAATAGATCAAGGCTTTCAAGGCTCATGCTTTTTTATTTGCCTATATAAAGGAGGTTGCTTATGTTCAAGAAATTTTTTGGTGTCTTGCAAAGAGTAGGTAAGGCACTCATGCTTCCGGTTGCGATACTACCGGCTGCGGGACTCTTGCTCGGGATCGGTAACATGCTGATCAGTGAAGACTTCCTGAGGCTGGTGCCTGCACTGGATAATCAGGGAGTTCACGCTGTAGCGACGATTCTGATGAATGCGGGTCAAATCGTCTTTGACAACCTGTCTCTGCTGTTCGCAGTCGGGGTAGCTATCGGCTTGGCCGGTGGTGAAGGGGTAGCGGGACTAGCCGCAATTGTCGGCTTCCTTGTTATGAATAAAACGATGGGAACCGTAATCGGGGTTACTCCTGGAATGATCGGAAACAACGAGGCTTATGCCAGTGTGCTGGGGATCCCAACCCTGGCTACAGGGGTGTTCGGGGGTATTATTGTCGGGATATTGGCGGCTGCGATGTACAAGCGGTTCTTCAAGATCGAGCTGCCATCCTACCTGGGCTTCTTCGCAGGTAAGCGGTTCGTCCCAATTATGACAGCAGCAACCTCGCTGCTTATCGGATTGCTTATGGTTATTGTATGGCCGCCGATTCAGCAAGGACTGAATTACCTGTCTCACAATATGATTGACACGAACCGTACCATGGCCGCATTCATCTTCGGTGTGGTAGAGCGGGCGCTCATTCCGTTCGGTCTGCATCATATTTTCTATTCCCCGTTCTGGTTCGAATTCGGAGAATATGCGAACAAGGCAGGTCAAATTATCCGTGGTGACCAGCATATCTTCATGTCCCAGCTTCGTGATGGCGTGCCGTTCACAGCGGGTACCTTCATGACTGGTAAATTCCCTTTCATGATGTTCGGTCTTCCGGCAGCCGCGCTTGCTATGTATCATGAGGCAAAGCCGCAGCACAAGAAGTATGTGGCGGGAATTATGGGGTCCGCAGCACTGACCTCGTTCCTGACAGGGATTACAGAACCAATTGAGTTCTCCTTCTTGTTCCTGGCGCCAGTTCTGTTCGCGGTTCACTGTGTATTCGCAGGTCTGTCCTTCATGACTATGCATATTCTTGGTGTCAAAATCGGGATGACCTTCTCCGGTGGATTGATTGACTTCCTGATCTTCGGTGTAATCCCGGGCCGTACCCCTTGGTATCTGGTTATTCTCGCAGGTGCGGTATTCGCGGTCATCTATTACTTTGGATTCCGGTTCATTATCCGGAAGTTCAATCTCAAGACACCAGGGCGTGAGGAAGCGGCAGAAGGCGAGAACGCCGCAGATACCGGTACTGGGACCGCTGTTCCTGTTACCAATGATGATCTTCCAAGCAATATTCTTGGAGCGCTTGGTGGCAAGGAGAATATTGCCCATCTGGATGCTTGTATCACACGTCTTCGTGTTGAAGTCAAGGATAAAGCCAATGTGAACAAGGATCGTCTCAAGAAGCTCGGCGCGTCCGGCGTACTTGAAGTGGGTAATAACGTACAAGCCATCTTCGGTACACGTTCTGATACGATCAAATCTCAGATTCAGGATATTATGAATGGCAAAACTCCTGCTCGTCTCCCGGATGCCGATGATGTTGGTGAGAGAGCTACGAACTTTGATGCGCCTAGTGTAAGCGGTAAGCCCGCTGAAGCTGAGCAGCAGGCTGCTCAGGATGGCGATGCGATTATTAAAGAAGATGTAGTTGCTCCTGCGAATGGTGAACTGATGGACATTACCAAGGTTCCAGACCCTGTCTTCTCCGAGAAAATGACAGGCGACGGATTCGCCATCCTTCCTAGTGATGGAACG
Organism: Paenibacillus sp. YPG26; assembly: GCF_023704175.1. Lineage (NCBI taxonomy): Bacteria > Bacillati > Bacillota > Bacilli > Caryophanales > Paenibacillaceae > Paenibacillus > Paenibacillus sp. YPG26. Next base: position 1,292,131 of record NZ_CP084530.1, read on the forward strand.
ATCTGCTCGCCAGTATACGGTAAAGTGTTCAATGTATTCCCTAGTAAGCACGCCATCGGAATCATGTCCGACGGAGGCAAGGAAGTGCTTGTTCACATTGGGGTGAATACAGTGAAGCTCAAAGGTCAAGGCTTCAAGGTTCTGGTGCAGGAAGGCGATCTCGTATCGGCAGGACAGCCGATTATGAAAGTGGATCTGGAATATGTGAAGGCTCATGCGCCTTCGATTATTTCTCCGATTATTTTCTCCAACCTGCCTGAAGGTTCATCGGTTACCCTGAACAAATCGGGTCTGGTGAAGAGCGGAGAGAACAACATTATCACCATCAAGTAAGACTTTTGTAATGAAGCCAAGTTACCTCATAAGATGAAGTAACAACCTATATTATTAAAGAAAGTGGGATGTATGACTATGCAAAGAAACTTTAAAATTACGGATGAAGACGGTATCCATGCACGCCCGGCTACAGCATTGGTGAACACAGCCAACAAATTCAAAGGGGCTGAGTCCTTCGCTGAAGCAAAAGGCAAGAAAGTGACACTGAAATCCATTCTGGGTGTTCTGTCTCTAGGTCTCGAACAGGGCGATATCATTACTCTTTCTTCTGAAGGCGAAGAAGCTGAAGCGGCGCTGAGCGCACTCTCCGATATTATGGTAAGCGAAGGGCTAGGCGAAATTAATGATTAAGATTGAGGGGATTGCAGCATCTGCTGGCGTTGCGATTGCCCGCGCCTTCAAGCTTGAGCACCCTGATTTCACAATCAATAAGCAGTCTGTAGAGAGCCCAGATGCCGAAATTGCCCGCTTTGACAATGCCCTGGCGAAATCACAACAGGAGCTCGAAGCCATTAAGGAACGCACCCGCGCCGAGCTTGGCGAGAAGAAGGCGGAGATTTTTGAATCCCACCTCCTGATTCTGAATGATCCCGAGCTTATTGACCCGGTTCGTTCAATGATCACGACTGAACAGGTTAATGCGGAATACGCGCTGAATGAGACTGCGTCCCAGTTCATATCCATGTTCGAGAACATGAAGAGTGCTTATCTGCAGGAACGCGCTGCGGATATGCGTGATGTAACCAAGCGCGTGCTGACTCATCTGCTCGGATTGACTTATGTCAATCCGGCAGAGATTAGCGAAGAGGTTATTGTCATTGCAGAAGACCTGACACCTTCAGATACAGCTCAATTGAATCGTAACTATGTGCTTGGCTTCACTACGAATATTGGTGGACGGACTTCCCACTCTGCGATCATGGCCCGTTCTTTGGAGATTCCTGCAGTGGTGGGTACCAAGGAAGTTGTTGAGAAAGTGAACAACGGAGATTTGATCATTGTGGACGGGCTGGATGGTCAGGTCATGATTAATCCGACTGAAGAGGTAGTCTCAGAATATAGAGCGAAGCAGCTGAAGTATCAAGAGCAGCGTGCGGAGTGGAACAAGCTGCGTGATCAGAAGTCAGTCTCTAAAGATGGTGTTCATGTCGAGCTTGCAGCGAATATCGGTACGCCGAATGATGTTGCAGGGGTTATCGATAACGGCGGTGAAGCCGTAGGTCTGTACCGTACTGAATTCCTGTATATGGGCCGTGACAAGCTGCCTTCTGAGGATGTTCAGTTCAATGCTTACAAGACAGTTCTTGAGAAAATGGAAGGCAAGCCTGTAGTTGTCCGCACACTGGATATCGGTGGAGACAAGGAGCTTCCTTATCTCGAGCTTCCGAAGGAAATGAACCCTTTCCTTGGATTCCGCGCGGTACGCCTGTGCCTGGATCGTACGGATATCTTCCGTACGCAGCTTCGAGCACTGCTTCGGGCAAGTGTGTACGGGAATCTGCGGATCATGTTCCCTATGATCGCCACCCTTGGTGAATTCCGTGAAGCCAAGGCCCTGCTGCTTGAAGAGAAGCAGAAGCTGATTGCAGAAGGAATCGAAGTCTCTGAGAACATTCAGCTCGGCATCATGGTCGAGATTCCTTCAACAGCGGTTTTGGCCGATCAATTTGCCAAGGAAGTAGATTTCTTCAGTATCGGTACGAATGACCTGATTCAATACACTATGGCTGCTGACCGGATGAATGAGCGGGTGTCCTATCTGTACCAACCGTACAATCCAGCCATTCTTCGTCTGGTCAAGATGGTTATTGACGCGGCGCACAAAGAAGGCCGCTGGGCGGGAATGTGCGGTGAGATGGCTGGTGATACGACAGCGATTCCACTCCTGCTGGGACTTGGACTCGATGAATTCAGTATGAGTGCCACCTCTATTTTGCCGGCGCGTTCCCTTATCTCCAAGCTGTCCCAAGCGGATATGAAGGAGCTTGCGGCTAAAGCACTGGAACTCCAGACCGCTGAACAGGTTGTGGAGCTGGTGAGAGAGATTGAAGCCAAGCTGTAACGACGGGTGTAATCCGTTTTAACTTTTTCCAACTGCGTTATGAATGAATATAGGGGACTTCCCTGGCCGGTATCTTAGGATACCGGTTTTTTTGTTATTGGTGAATTGGGTTTATTTTTGATTAGGGATAGGCTAGAGTGGAATGGGGAAATCTGAATATTTTATATAATCGCTGATTTAGCCTGATTTAATGGGTTTATAATGAACTTATACCTACTTACAAGGAGTATACATATGCATATGAACGACAAGCGCAGCACCGTGGGCATTATTGATATTGGTTCCAACTCGATCCGGGTTGTGGTGTATGAGGTGACTTCTTCTGGCGACTACCGGGTTGTTCATGAGAGCAAGGAATCTGCCCGTCTTAGTGAGAAGATTAGTGCGGATGGCAGAATGGAGCATGAGGGTATTCTGTCTATAGTTCCCGTGCTGAGTGAATTCAGGAATATATGCCAGTCTTATGAATGCGGGCGTATTCGTGTCGCGGCGACAGCGGCAATCCGCAATGCGGTCAATGCAGACGAGATCGTAGATACGCTGAGCAAGCATACAGGTCTCTCGATTGAGGTGTTGTCGGGAACGGAGGAGGCACTCTACGGATTCCTTGGGGTAGCTCAGGGAATTGGGGTTTCGGATGGATTCATTATTGACATTGGCGGGGGGAGTACGGAGATTACGCTGTTCCGGAATCGGGAACTGCTTCATAGTGTCTCATTGCCTTTTGGCGCCGTAAATGCGAACTATAAATTCTCCACGTCAAGCGGATGGACATCGCTGTCTAGTCTTGGGCTGATCCAGGAACTGCGGGAACTGATGCGTCAGCATGACTGGATCTCGAATCATCCCGGGCTTCCGCTCATTGGACTTGGCGGGACCATTCGATCACTAGGCAAGCTGGATCAGCGCAGAAACAAGTATCCTTTGCCAATGACCCATCACTATGTACTTGAAGAAGACAGCGTGAATTACTATGCGGAACATCTGCCCTCAATTCCGGTAGATCAGCGCAGAAGGCTGCCTGGATTATCCAAGAACAGGGTGGATCTCATTGTGCCCGGTGTGCTGATTCTGCATACGATCTTCAGCTGCATTAAGGCCAAATATTGTCTAATCAGTGGAACGGGATTGCGTGAGGGACTCCTGCACGACGTGTTGAAGACCAGGCTTCCTGAGGCTTCGGAAGTCGTTGACCGCCAAGTCCGCTCGCTGCTTTCTTTTCAATCGGCGGTCTCTCCCCGTCATCTGAATCACGTTCACCAGTTATCAGTGCAGCTGCTTAACGAACTGAATCCCGCCATGGATGAGGCGCTTGCCGGACGCATTCTTCATGTGTCTGCCATGCTTTATAAGATAGGCGCCTCGCTGTGGTATCACCAGTATGAGAAGCATACATTCTACTGGCTGCTCAATGCGCCTCTGGGGGGATTAACCCACCGGGAGATTGTGCTTATTGCGCTGATTGCGGAATTCAGAGCGAAGAACGGGAAGCAGACAAGCGCGGAGGTCTACCAGAACAGTATTCTAAAAGAAGAGGATACGAAGTTAACCGCCCGGCTTGCCGCTCTGCTGCAGGTAGCGATCGCACTTGATGCGAGCGAGACTCAGCCCGTTACTTCCATCATAGCTAAGAAGGAGAACAAGACTCTAACATTGAAGCTAAACTGCCGCAGCCAGCCCTTTATTGAACTCAGGGAACTGGATGCGGCAGCGAAGGTCTTTCAGAAAGCCTGGGATATTAAATTGAAGTGGGAAATTCAGACTTCTTCCAGGTACTAATATCAAGAGCTGCAAATTGGCTGCGGCAGGACGGGAGATCGCTTGCGATTCTCTCGTATTTGCCATTCGGCAAAAGCTGCTTGGCCTTCACATTATCAGCCAGGGAGAGGCTTAGAATCTGGATGACCATATTGCGGGCAGCTTCTTCATATACCGGGCACATAAGCTCAATCCGGCGGGTCAAATTCCGGGTCATCCAGTCCGCACTGGAGATCCAGACTTCGGGCTGGCCGCCATTCTCAAAGTAGTATATCCTTGAATGCTCCAGGAACCGGTCGACAATGCTTCTTACGGTAATGTGGTCGCTGAGACCCTCAACTCCGGGCCGCAGGCAGCATACACCGCGTATAATCAGATCAATCTGCACCCCGCTTTGTGAAGCAGAATATAGGGCGTCTATCATCTCCTGGCTCGACAGGGAGTTCATCTTGGCGATGATTCTCGCCGGTCTTCCGCTGCGGGCATGCTCCGACTCTCTCTCGAAGAGACGGATGAGCTTGTTCTGCATATTGTCAGGTGCAAGCGTCAGGGATTGCCAGTGATGCACGGCAGAGTATCCGGTAATTAGATTGAACAGCTCCGAGGCATCCTCGCCAATGGAAGGATGAGTGGTGAACATACCGATATCGGTGTAGAGTCTGGCGGTGATGTCATTGTAATTGCCTGTACCGACATGTACATATCTCTTAAGATCAGGACCTTCCTGACGAACGATAAGCAGAATCTTCGCATGGGTCTTGAGCCCCACAAGCCCATACACCACATGACAGCCTGCTTTCTCTAAAGTCCGGGCCCAAGCGATATTCCGCTCCTCATCGAACCTGGCCTTCAGCTCAACAACAACGGTAACCTGCTTCCCGGATTCGGCTGCGTCCGCCAAGGCGCGAATCAGCGGCGAGTTCCCGCTTACCCTGTAGAGCGTCATCTTGATGGCCATGACATGGGGATCTTCCGAAGCCTGGACAATGAAATCAGTCACGGCATCAAAGCATTCATACGGGTGGTACATCAGCACGTCCCGTTCCTTAAGCACCTCGAAGAAATCTTCATTCTCCTCGAATTCCTTCGGATAGGGCGGCTCATCCTGCGGGTAACGCAGCTTGGGGCTTCCTTGCACTGAACCGGTGAAATGACGAAGGAAGGTCAGGTCCAGCGGACCCTCAATCTCGAATACAGCATCTGTAATCTCAAATTCATCCTGAAGCAGCTCAAGTGCATAGGGATGAAAGCCTTTCTGAACCTCCAGGCGGACGGGAGCACCCCAGCGCCGCTTGCGCAGCTCCTTCTCAATTTCTTCAAGCAGATCCTCCGCGCCTTCCTCATCAATGGTCAGATCCGCATTACGGGTAACCCGGAATTCATGGACCGCAAGGGGAATATAACCGCTGAACAAGGTATGGATATGATGCTTGATCAGCTCCTCAATAAGAATAAAGGACTGCTTCTTGCTGTTCGAGTGCTGGGGAAGCGGCACGAACCGCGACAGATTGGAAGGGACCTGCACAACTGCGAAATAAGGCTCCTCTTCTGGATTGTCTCCATCCCGCTTCAAGACAACCGCCAAATATACGAACAGATTATGAACCAGTGGAAAAGGCCGGCTCTGATCTACCGCCATAGGTGTAAGTACCGGGAAGATAATGTCATGATAATAGTCTTCCATCGATTGGCGCTGTGCCTTGTTCAGATCTTCATATTTCAAGAGCTGTATATGCTCTTTGGTGAGCTGCCGCATGATATCGCGGTATGTACGGTACTGGGTGTGCACCATTTTGGAGATGCGGGAGACCAGGCGTTTGTACAGGCCGGCCGGAGTGTAGCCTGTAAAATCCTTTTTGGCATAACCCGCACGCATCTGATCCTGGATGCCTGCCACGCGGACACTCATGAATTCATCCAGATTGCTGGACACAATGGATAGGAACTTGGCCCGCTCAAGCAGAGGGGTTCCAGGGTCCTGGGCTTCCTGCAGCACGCGCCAATTGAACTCGATCCAGCTTAAGTCCCTGTTAAGATATCTTGAACCATCATCTTTATTATTAATATGTGTCATCTGTCCAACGACCTCCGCAAAATTACGCTAATAACCTTATTCCTACATTGTACTATTCTGCAACTGAGAAAAAAGCTGACTTTTGTAAAATCCATGTAAAATTTATTAAGGAATGTAAAGCGAAACGACCTCCAGAACTATTTTTTACCCAAAAAGTGAAAGCTTTGCCTCAAATATGGGTAAATAAATGATATAGCCCTTGCTATGTGCCGGTTGAGTATGTCCGAATCGCGGAATATTGAACCGGACGGTGGGCTGCCGAGAATATACAAGAGTGACCGGCGTGGCTTTAGGCTTCGCCAAACTTTGAGGAGGTCGTGGAGAATGAGTGCAGAACATAATGTGAAGCTTAATGCTGAGAAAAGAGCAGGATCAAGCGGCTCTTTGCGTCAATTAAGAGAGAAGGGGCGTATTCCGGGCGTGATCTATGGATCCCAAATCGGAAATATCTCCCTGCATGTGGATGCTAAGGACCTGCAGAAGGTGGCACGCACAGGCCGGTCAGAATTTTTTGAGCTTTCGATTGCGGGTGGTGACAGCTTTCCGGCCCTGATCAAGGATGTTCAGCAGCGGGGCGGGAAAGTGGTCCATGTTGACTTCCAGCATGTATCGAAGAATAAGCCGATCCGGGTGAAAGTGCCGATCCATTATATTGGTACTCCTGAAGGAACCAAGACAGGCGGCATTCTACAGACACAGGAGACCGAGCTTGAGGTCGAAGGTCTTCCGGATTCCCTCCCGGCAGGGATTGATATCGAGGTTACCGGACTTGGAACGGGAGACAAGCTGACGGCTGCGGATGTGAAGCTTCCGGCAGGGGTAACCCTGATTACCTCCGAGGATGCGCTCCTGGCCTCGATTGTTCTTCCGCGCGCAGCACTTGAAGCAACGCCGGAAGAAGGAGCCGATGCCGCAGCTGAGGGCGATGGAGCTGCTGAAGCGGCAGAGACAGACAATAAGAGTGATGAGGCCTAAGCTGGCCCAATCATATACTTGGTAATGGAAGGACCGGAGCGGAAGCGCTCCGGTCCTTTTTGGTGTTGGTGCTTGAGGGAAGTGACAAGTGCCTAATTCGCTGCATATGATATCGCAGACGAAAGCACCCAGGAAGGAGAGATCGGCTTGAAGAAAGGGAAAGTCACCAAACCGGTTAGAAGCAGACAGCTTAGTTACCGGGAAGAAAACCCCGAGTTCGATGAGATGGATCTGCTTGAGAAAGCCAGGGCCAGAAGCAAGATGGAGAAGCATAACGAGGTGCATTTGTCACAGGCCTTGGCGCCTGTGGAAGAGAAGCCCCATCCCCAGCCTCAGCCTCAGCATCAGCCTGTAGAAGACAAGGCTGTGCCCAAGGAGGAAGTTGTTAGTTCCAGTGTGGATACGAAGGTTCAAAGTCCGCCTCCTGTAAAGGAGCAGCCTCCTTCACAATCCGGGCGCACGGGGGAGTCCTGGGCAACGGTCCGCCATCCTGTCGTCTATACGGATGATATTTCGGATTCGGCAGTCACGGGGGAGAAGATAGCGCCTTACACGATAGATGCGACTAAGATCAAGTATGGCTCTATCGGTACCGCTTGGCTGGCCGACTATGCGGTAACCAGTCTGAATATTGCGGAAGGCGCGGTAACCGGGTCAAAGGTTGCCCCAAATTCATTAACAGGTGAGCACTTTATAGACAGCTCGATTCAAGGGCAAAAGATTGCGTATGGTACCCTTAGCGGAGAGAAAATCCAGGATGGAAGCATCTCGGCAGATAAGCTGGCGGACAAAGTAATCAGCGCTGATAAATTGGCAGATGGCTCGATCGGCAGCCGGCATTTAAGCGGAGGGCTGATTACAACAGAGCTTCTGCAGGACCAGGCAGTGACCTCCGAGAAGATCCGAAGCGGCTCGATTCAATCCATTAATCTGTCAAATGGAATTATTGATACTTCCAAGCTGAGCGAACGTTCTGTTACAGAGTCCAAGCTTCAAGATGGAGCGGTCACTGGCTCCAAGCTTGCGGAAGCTAGTATAGAAGCAAGGCATATTGCTCTGCACACGATCACCTCCGAACATTTGGCGTCAGGGATCAGTGCTAGCGGACTGCTCGCTCCCGGAAGTGTAGGGGCTTCAGAGCTGGAGGAGGAATCCGTGCTAGGCCGTCACATCAAGGAGCAGTCCATCGAATCCCGGCACATCGCGCCCGAATCCATATGCCGTAATCACTTTGCAGCGGGAAGTGTGGGGGAAGAGCAGATCGGCTCCGGGGAGATTGAAAGCCGTCATATCGCGGATCGAAGCATCATCTCTACGAAGCTGGCGGATCAGTCTGTCGGAACTGCGCAGATTGTGGAACAGGCGGTAACGTCCTCCAAGATTGCTGATCAAAGTATTCTCCCCCACAAAATTGCTGACGAAGCGGTAATCACCCGGCATATTGGGAAAGAGGCTGTTCACAGTGCCCAGCTGGCGGCCGGTGCGGTGGGGTCCGAACACATCCAGTCAGGCTCCCTCCGGGAGAGCCACCTTGCCGATAATTCCATTCATGAACGTCATATTCAAGCAGGCTCCATAATCAGCGGTAAAATAGCTGCAAAAGCGGTGCTCGAGTCCCATCTCGCCCAGAATGCCGTAGCTGAGCGGCATATTCAGCCGGGCAGCATTTCAGAGGATAAGCTGGCCGATGCCAGCGTGTCCGCAGACAAGATCGCTGGGGGCGCTGTGACCGGTGCGGCGGTGAGCGGGAAAAGTATTTCTTCCGAGCATATCGCATTTGAAGCCATTCATGAGGCTCATCTTGCTGAGAACAGCGTGAACAGCAGTGCGATTCAAGAAGGAGCTGTCGGCTCCGAGCATATTGAGCAGGGTGCTATACGTGCCGAACATCTGAAGAGAGCCTCGATTGGCACAGCAGCTCTGCAGCATCGGTCAGTCACCAGTGAGATTATTGATTCTGGAGCTATTAAGGATCATCACCTGGAGGCAGGTTCCGTATTCCAGCATCATCTGCAGAATCATGCCGTAACTTCCCTGAAGCTCTCCCCGGAGAGCGTATCCACGGACAAAATTAATGATCTAGCGGTTACGACCGGAAAGCTTGCCGAGGGCAGCGTGACTTCGTCCAAGATCCTGCCTGCATCCATCCTGCCTGCCCATCTGGCAGACCGTGCGGTAGGTGAGGATGCGCTGGCTGAGAACGCGGTGCACTCCAGACATGTTGCGCCTGACTCCTTAGGGGCAAAGCATCTTGTCAGCGGATCTGTACTCAGCCGCCACCTTGCTGAGAAGGCAGTGACAGAGTCAGCACTGGCACAGGAGTCTGTCACCGCAGACAAAATTGCGGAAGCAGCTGTTAATACTCAGCATTTGGCTGAAGGGAGTGTAACCTCCTCCAAGATCGCTTCGGGAAGTGTACAGTCACACCATTTGTCCACAGGGCTTATTCAGTCTGATCTGCTGGCTGAGGGAGCAGTACACGCTGACCATATCGCACAAGATGCCCTGCACTCAGGCCATCTTGTCTCGGGCGCGGTACAGTCACAGCATATTGCGGAAGGAGCTGTTGGCCCAGCTCATCTCGCTGCCGGAGCTGTACAGTCTAATCACCTTGGCGAAGCCTCGGTAGGTGCCGGACAGATTGCTCCCGGAGCTGTTCATGGAAGGCATGTAGCTGCAGGAAGCCTGGCAGGTTCCAGCTTAGAGAACGATGCGGTAAGCTCGGAGAAGATTGCGGAAGAAGCTGTGAAGTCCCTTCATCTTGCAGATGGCAGTGTGACTTCAACCAAGCTAGCCTCAAGCAGCGTGCAGTCTCATCATTTGTCCAGCGGGCTGATTCTGCCCCATCTCCTGGCAGAAGGCGCTGTTCATGCCGAGCATATTGCTTCTGACTCGCTGGGCTCCGCTCACCTTAGACCCGGTTCGGTTACGTCGACACATCTAGCCGAGGACTCGGTTGGCTCCGGGCATATCAGGACAGGAGCCATTCAAGACGATCATATCTATGAAGGGGCTGTAGGCACAAGCCACATTGCCTCGGGGGCAATTCAGTCCAGGCATATTGCCTCTGAAGCAATCACGGGCTCAGCTCTGGAGAATGGAGCTGTAAGATCGGAGAAGATTGCTGGTGAAGCGATTCATACCTTCCATCTTGCGGAAGGCAGCGTAACTTCCTCCAAACTGGCTACAGGCAGTGTAAGAGGATATCATCTGCAAGCGGGTATCATTCATTCCAACTTATTGGCAGAAGGTGCTGTTCATGCCGAGCATATTGCTCCGGAGTCGCTTGGATCCCATCACCTCGCCGCCCAGACGATTCAATCCAGGCATATGGCGGAAGATGCAGTCGGCTCCAGCCATATCAGAACGGGGGCTGTGCAGTCAGGTCACTTGGCAGAAGGAGCCATAGGGGCTGAGCACCTGGCAGACGGGGCTGTTGAGCCGAGACATCTTGCCGCTGGATCAATTACAGGGGCTTCACTGATGAATGGAGGAGTGGGCGCTGAGAAGATTGCCGCTGGAGCGATTGGTACCCCTCATCTTGCCGAGGGGAGTGTTACATCAACCAAGCTTGCCGAGGGCAGCGTACGATCAGAGCATCTGGCAGAAGGCCTGATTCATTCGGGGCTTCTCGCGAAGGAAGCTGTGCATGCTGAACATATCATTGCAGAGTCCCTCGGCTCTTCCCACTTCGCGTCAGGCGTGATCCAATCCAGACATATAGCGGCAAGCTCGATAGGTTCTGATCATCTTAGAATGGAATCCGTGCAAGCCGAGCATCTTGCGGAAGGCTCGATTGGACCTAATCATATCGCTGAAGGGGTTATCCGTGCCAAGCATCTTGCTTCAGAAGCTATATCCGGCTCCATTCTGGAAGAGGCTGCGATCAGCTCGGCTAAGATTGCACAGGAAGCTGTTCAATCGCATCATCTGGCGGAAGAGAGTGTAACCTCCTCCAAGCTGGCTCCAGGCAGTGTGCAGACCCGGCATCTGTCGGCAGGCTCTATCCAATCCGATCAACTGCAAGAAGGAACCGTGCAGTCCCAACATATATCGCCCGAAGCGGTTGTCGCAGGCCATCTGGCATCCGGTACCATCCAGACCCGGCATCTCGCGGCAGGTACGGTAGCTTCTGATCATCTGCAGTCAGGCATCATTCAACCGGAGCATGTGGCAGAAGGCTCCATAGGTTCTGTTCACATCGCTTCAGGCGCAATTGAGGCTAGACATCTTGCAGCCGGTACAGTAGCTTCAGATCATCTCCAGCCAGATATCATCTATCCTGAGCATGTGGCAGAAGGTTCAATTATGTCCGGCCATATTGCTTCTGGTGCGATTGAAGCCAGACATTTGGCAGCCGGTGCGGTCTCTGGGACGATCCTGGAGGAAGGCGCAGTTACTTCCGAGAAGCTGTCTGAGGACTCAGTCAGCGCACGACATCTGGTTGAAGGAAGTGTCATCTCTTCCAAGATCGCAGAGGAATCCATCCAGTCTTATCACCTCTCCCCAGGCGTGATCCATTCGGAATTAATTGCAGGCCGTGCTGTGAGGTCAGCGAACATGGATCTGGCTTCTATTCATTCCGAGCACATTAACTTCGGAGCTGTGCAGGAGATGCATCTTGCGTCTCAGGCGGTCTCCGGAGCAGCGATTCGTGACGGGGCAATTACATCTATGAAGCTGGCGGATGGGGCAGTAGAGGCCATACATTTGGCAGATGGGAGTGTGAATCCATCTCATATCTCAGATGGTGCTATTCTTCCGGTGCATTTATCAGCGGGATGTGTTCTGGAGACGTCACTGGGGGAAGAATCGGTGCAATCACGCCATATTGCAACCCATTCAGTGGGCACCGTTCATCTGCAAGCCGGAGCTGTCCACGAATATCATCTGGCCGAGGGAGCGATCTCAGGTCAATCTTTGCAGGATGAGTCGATTGGTGCAGAGAAAATATCCGGTAGTGCGATTCAGTCGTACCACTTGGCACCAGAATCAATCGGACCTGATCATTTACAGTCTGGTTCCATACTGGGACACCATCTAGGCGTGCAGGCTATTTCCGGTAATTCGCTTCAGAACGGTTCAATCAGCTCGGAGAAGCTTGCAGCAGGCGCGGTTCAATCCAAACAGCTTGCGGCCAATAGTGTCGACAGCCGGCATATCGCCAAAGAAGCGGTGGCTTCCGGACACATTCAACGTGGTATTATTAACAAAGCACATTTCTCCAAGGAGCTGTTGTCTGGCGGTCTGCTTCCCGAGGGCGGGATTCAGGGGACGCATCTTGAAGCAGCAAGCATTTCGCGGGAGCATTTACAGGAAGACTGTGTAGACGAAGCGGTACTCCAGAATGATTCGGTAAGTGCGGACCACATTAAGCCAGTATCCATCCAAAGCTATCATTTGGCCGAGGAAAGTGTGCAGTCGCATCATCTTGCCGAAGGGACGGTAGCGGCTAGGCACTTGGAGCCTGGAACAATCGGGCTGGATCAGTTATCTGTCACACCTGTACAAAGCCGGAGAGGCATTCATGCGATCCAGCAGTTTGGCATGTCAGTCTTCTTGCTCCAAGGGCAAGAGGATCAGGCGGAGTTGACCATAAAGTTCGATGAACCGTTCGGCGATTCCAACTATACCTTGGTGGCGATGACGAATCAGCCTTCCATCTATGCATCGCTTAAGTCACGTTCCGGGGACTCAGCCGTCATTGAGCTGACCCGGCAGACGGGCGGGGCGCAGATCTACGGATTTGTTACCTGGATTGCAATTGGAAGCTTGAGTAATTCATAAATTGAGTAGATTTTAAAAACTGTCACATTTATAGGGCCGTCCCGGTATACTGCTGAAATTGGCGGGGGATTAGGCCCTTTTTTTTATGCGTAATTAATACTTCTTGAGAAATGGAAGAAAAAGAGCCATTTTAAAGCGCTTTAATGCTTGACGAAACGTTATTTACTAACTAGAATTTGTGGCAGTATGTTAATAGAGAAAGAGGGGATTACACTGCAGCCTAAGAAGAAAACGACAGCCTTGTCACAACGCAAACGGGAAGAGCAGCTACAGAAGCAAAGAATGAAGCGGCTGATCTGGTTCTCATCCGTTGCCGTTCTCTTAATTTTGATTATTATTGTGTTCAGTATCAAACCGAAACCAGCCAAAGCAGATATTCCTTACGATACCCTACCGGTGTTGGGGAATAAGGATGCCAAGGTGAAGGTGGTTGAATTTGGAGATTACCAATGTCCGGCTTGTAAAGATTTCACCGAGCAGGTTAAGCCGAAGCTCGTTAAGGATTATGTCGACAAAGGTCAAGTGGCCTTTTATTTCATGAACTTCTCCTTCCTTGGAGAGGAATCCAATCTGGCTGCCTTGGCTGCCCAGGCCGTGTATCATCAGAGCAATGAGGCATTCTGGAAATACTATGAGGCGCTTTACCACGATCAGGGGACTGAGAACAGCGGCCGGATCACACCGGCATACCTTGTGGAATTAGCCAAGAAAGAGAATCTGCAGATTGACTACAACAAGCTCCAGCAGGATATTGACAGTAAGAAATATCAGGATGAAGTGGACAGGCATAATGCCAAGACCGATGAATTAGGAGTTCAATCTACTCCTACCGTGCTCGTTAACGGTACACAATATACCGGTCACTATCTGGATTATGACAGTCTTAAGAAAGATATTGATAAAGCGTTGAAAGGTGAGTAGCCATGAGCGAACAGCCGGTACGTTCCGTAATACGAGAATACGCCCTATATCTGGCCTGGTTGGTGTCCGTCGTTGCGACCGTTGGTAGTCTGTATTTGAGTGAAGTCATGTTATTTGAACCGTGCCGGTTGTGCTGGTTCCAACGGATATTCATGTATCCGCAGGTGATTCTTCTCGGCATCGCGGCCTATCGGTCAGACCGGAATATAATCCGCTATCTGCTGCCTCTTAATATTGTTGGAGGCTGTATCTCCCTGTTCCACTATGCTGACCAGAAGATCCCCGGCTTCTCGAAGATTGCGCCCTGCCGGGTGGGAGTGCCCTGTAATGTGGATTATCTCGATTGGTTCGGTTTCATTACGATTCCCCTGATGGCACTTGTCGCCTTCATTCTTATCACTGTGTTCCTGATGCTCGGAAGAGAGCGGGCAGAGTGAAGAGAGCCGCAGAGGCTTGAGCTTACCCGGCAAGACCAGACCTGGATATCAAATTAAATACACAACAAGAAAGAGAGCCTCTGGGGCTCTCTTTCTTGTTCCAAGTTCCAAACGAGGGTGCCACCATGGATATCTTATACATACTCTCGACAAGTGTAATTCTCAACTCCTCCAGTACTGCGGCTAGAAGGGCGGCGTCTGCTCAAGCAGCTTGAACCGCTTGAGCTGGTCCCACAGCTGCTCCTGCTTCAGGATGGCCACCTGCTTTTGGCCGATAAGATCAAAATGGGGATAAGGCTGGCGCTGATGAATATATTTGGGATTAAGACCATGCTGCCCGCACCAGTCTCTAAGCTTCTGGAGATCCGAGCAGCCTACCTTGGTAACGGTCGTTATTCCAGGCCATCTCGGTTCGAGCCAATAGTGGGTAAGGTAGGCAATTTCACCGCGTCTAACTTGATTTTTCCAATCGTTAAGCTCTTGCCTGCTAACGCCAAAGGCCATTTCGTTTCATTCCTATCTGCTCTGGAGTTCATTTGTTAGCCTTCATTATAGCAAGGTTTATCTTGCTTTTCATGCTGGTGGGAGGGTAGGATTAGTCTAATCATGCCGATATTGGAAGGATTTGAGGGACAGATGTCGAATGATTGATAGTCAGGTGAAAAAATACTTTGTGACCATAGGGAGGAAGTCGACTTGAGTTTTCTGAATAAATTTAAGGCCGGCGTTGCTGAAGCAGGCAATAAGGCCAAGAATGTGGTCGAGATCAATCGGTTGAAGATGCAGAACAGTTCTATGCAGAATGAGATCAATGGTCAATACGAGGCGATGGGCAGAATTGTATTTGAATCCATGGAACAGGGCACTTGGCCTATCTCCAAAGAGCAGGTATCCAGTCATACGATTCGTATTCAGGAGCTTCAGCTGGCGATTGAGCAGAATCTGCTGCATATTGCGAATATCAATGACTCCAAGACCTGCAAGGCATGCGGGGCATCGAACAATATCGAGGCCAAGTTCTGTAATCACTGTGGACACACATATGAAGTGAACCATAACAGTACAGTAGAATATGGGACTGATTCCAAGGCAGAGATTCAAGAAGGCGGCCATTCACTGCCAGATCAGACAAAACGTTAGGGGGAACAATTTTGCAGCAATTTTCAGTTGTTTTACAGGAGCTTCGCAGGTGGTTCGAATCATTCGGATGGTATCGTCAATTAAGGAAGTATGATCTGCACTTGTTATTTGGAGGGCTTGGAGTTGGATTTCTGTATCAGATTCTGATACTTATTCTCCCTTATCAAAGCACCTCGGGACTGATTACGTTATTCTATACAGTACCTTTATTGGCACTGGCTCATCAGGCCTTTCTTCTCGGAGCCTGGTTAACGCTGACTTCCGGGAATGTAAAATATTTGCCGTATGCGCTGTGGCTTCAGGCCGTACTCATCATTTTCCCTTTCAGCCATATTTCATTGTCGAACTTAATCCCGGCTGCTGTGTACGCTCTTCTTGGATACTTTGCATTTAAATATACCGCATCCTCATACGCGAGCAAATCAGGTACTCTGTAGGCAGGAGTAACCTGATTCATTAGACAGGGGACGTCCCACAAGATCTTGAAGATCTTGTGGGACGTCCCCTGTTGTTGGTTAAGGAGCTCGTTATGTCTCCGAAGCGCACTAGCACTGCACTAGGCTGCGAACGCGGCTCTCCGGGCTGCTGAACTAGATCAGCTTCCGGTACAGCTGTCTCAGATAACGCGAGCGGGTAATCAGGAAATAGACAATCTGAATGAACAGGAAGGAGGCAAAGATCGCAATCGCATACTCGAAGACCGAGTAGGTGATCAACTGCTGAAGGGCGGTCATCGCTACGGCGCTGTGAATCATCGCCAGTACTATGGGCAGGAAGAACATCAGGCTCAGCTGCCGGGTCACTGTTTTATTAAGCTCCTTCCGGCTGAGACCAACCTTGGCAATCATTTTGTACTGCTCCTCGTCTCTCTCCGAATCGGCATACAGCCTGAAATAGATGAAGCTGGCTGCGAAGGTGAAGAAGACAATGCCAACAAGTCCGCTTAAGATGAACAGTATGCCGTTGATTTGCCTGGCTTTAATCCAGCTATCCACCAGGGAAGAGAAAGTGTAATGTTCAAAATCCTCTGGAAGCAGCTTTTTGAGATGGTTTGAGACCTCCCGGCTCTTCTGCCAGTCCTTTACAACAAAGTGATAAGCCTTGTTAATATTCTCTTGGATCTGCTTGGCAAAAATCGTCTTGAAGGCCTTATCCGTAACGATATACAAATTCCCCGAGTCAGGAAGAAGGACGTAATCCAGCGATTTTAGGACCTTAAATGTTCCAGAATATTCTTTCCAGATTGCTTGGAATTCTAATTCAGGAATACCATCCCGCTTGTAAGCCTTGGCCTGGGTCACTGTAGCTGGTGCCAGAATGGCTTCCTGATCCCGCAGTTGTTCGGCAGGATGACCCAGCGCCTTCGCAAGGCTGTTGTAGTCGCTTAGCTTGATCAGGGTCAGATCGTTGTCGGTATTGCCGGGTGAGACTGTGCCCATCTGATAAGGGAAGCCGCCCTTGGTCAGCTCCTGCTGGATCAGACGGACATGTTCTTGTTCTTGTGTATTCCCGTAATAAGAAGAGTATCTGAACGAATACGGATTAGTCATCTCGGCAAGACCCGGTGCCCCAATCGCCAGACAAGTTCCGATACCGGTGAAGGCAACCGCAGATATAATCGAGACCATGAAGAACATGATTGCATTGTCTTTCATCCGGTAGGCCAGCTCCGAGAAGGTCAAAAGGTTAGTTCGGCGTAAGAACAAACTCTTGTTTCTCTTGAGCATGCGAATAACATACACACTAAGCTGCGTGAACAGGAAATAAGTGCCCAGAATAACGAGCCCTACACCAGCAGCCAGAAGGCCGAGACTGAAGACCTGCATGAGTACAAAATAGAAGACACATCCATAACCCGCAGCAATCAGAAGGACGGCAAGGAGAGCGAGCTGCCAGGAAGCCTTCGGCTCCGGCTTCGGCTTGTCGGAGGACTTGATCAGCTCTACCAATTCCACCTTGCGTACCATCAGGGAAGTGAAGAGCGAGATAACTACGAACATGACAGCGAACGCGGCAGCGGTCAACCAGATTGCCTGAAGCGGAATGTAGAATCTAAGCCCCCGTTCAATTGCCAGCAGGTTCGCACAGACGAGCAGAATAAGCTTGGAGAATATCAGGCCTGCTGCGATACCAGTGAGAATAGAGCCGAAGCCAATCAGGATATTCTCGATGAACAGCAGCTTATGCAGCTGCCTCTTCGACATGCCCAGAAGCATGAGAATCCCGAACTCCCGCTTGCGCAGCTTCAGGAAGGCACTGACCGAATACAGCAGGAAGAAGAATGAGAAGATGAAGACAATATATTGGGAGATTCTCATGCCTATACTCGCGAGCATACTCATTGTTCCGCTTGTGGAGGCCAGCTCTCCCTGGAGATCGGGATGGAAGAGAAGCAGCGCATACACGAAGAAGATCATGACCGCGAAGGCACTGCTTAGGAAGTGCGCAATGTAGGTCCGTTTATTGCGGATAACATTGTTAAATGCGAATTGTCTGAAATTCATCTGCATTCCCTCCCATAAGCGACAGAACATTAATAATTTTCTGATAAAAGGCCCCGCGGTTGTCCCCATAATGAATTTCATTGTACAGCTGTCCATCCTTGATAAAGATGACTCTGTTACAATAGCTGGCCGCAACCGGGTCATGGGTGACCAGCATCATGGTTGTGCCGTCCTCCTGATTGCGCTTCTCCATAATTCCCATAACATCGCGGGCCGCCTTGGAATCCAGGTTGCCGGTAGGCTCATCGGCCAGCACCAGCTTGGGCTCATGAATCAGGGCTCTGGCAATCGCGGTCCGCTGGGCCTGACCTCCCGAGATTTCATAGGTACGCTTATCCAGTATTGAGGTAATGCCCAGCTTCTCGGACAGCTGGTCTACCCGGGCGTTCATCTCTTTCAAGTCCATTCCGTCCAAGGCAAGAGGAAGCAGGATATTCTCTTTGACGGTGAGCGTATGGAGCAGATTGAAAGACTGGAACACGAATCCTAGCTCCCTGCGGCGGAAGACAGCAAGCTGGTCGGCAGAGAGGGTATGCGGGTTGCTGCCATTAATCAGCACCTCGCCCGAGGTGGGAGAATCAATAGTGGAGACGAGGTTCAGCAGAGTGGTCTTGCCGCTGCCGGAAGGTCCCATGATGCCGACAAATTCGCCTTGACTGACGGATAACTGAATTTTGGATAGGGCCTCGTAGGATATGGCACCTTTATATATTTTGCTGAGATTATTCACTTTCAAAATTTCCATAATTAACGGGGTCCCCTTTCACTGGATACATCACAATCAGATATGGATGAAGCTTAAGAGATAACGTGCTGTCCACGGGAATAGTTACAGAACTTCAGGTTGCAGCCCGATATCTGTTCCCATTGTAAGGCCGTGCAGATTTTCGTCCTATCGATCAATCTTTCAGAAAGCTGACAATGCTGTAAGATTAGATTGCGAATCTGTTAAGTGAACATGAGCAAAACCCCGCATCCACTGGAATGGGGGGAATAATATGCAGCAGTTCATGTATTTGTATGGGGAAATCGAATCCGTACAGTCGTTCCGCGGGATAAGGCGGATTCCAGTTCAATTGCATAACCCAATCTGTCCGCAACTTCTTTAACCAGGTATAGCCCCATCCCCGTAGATTCCTTATAAGTCCGGCCGTTCTCTCCGGTGAAGAAAGGACGGAAGACGCGTGCCAGATCGGACTTAGGAATTCCGATTCCCGAATCCCGAACCTCAAGACAGAGGTCAGTCTCATGGCAGAATGCTGTGAATGTAACGGTGCTTCGGCTGCCCGCTGAATATTTAATTGCGTTGGAGACGATCTGCTGCAGCATGAACCGGAGCCATTTGGCATCAGTCTGGACTGTGTATGTATCCGGAATCTGATTATCGGGGTAGACACTGCTGCGGATAAAATACAGCTTGTTCTCATGTATAACATCCTGAACAATATCCCGTAGGCGGGCCTTGTCCACTTGGAAGTCCTGCTCGAATGTCTCAAGCCTCGCCATATACAATACCATCTCAAGCCCACGACTGATCCGGTCAGCTTCCTCAGCGATATTCTCAAAAGTGGAATCTTCCTCGTTCTGAGTGATCAGCTCGATGACCGAGAGGGGGGTCTTCATCTGGTGCACCCATTGATTCATGAACACCAAGTGCTCCTGCTGATGCTTCTCGTATCTTGTAAGCTGGTCTTGATAATGTCTGAACTGAATATCCAGCAGATTGCTGACAGCCGAGGATAACGGGGCAGCGTCACCAGCGTGGATGGAATCCTTAAAGGCTGCTGGCGGGTGGGCCAGACGCTTATATAGAAGCCGGTGGGTGAAATACCTGTATCCGAGATAAGCGGCGAACAGGCAGAAGCTGAGAAAGCACGCATACAGCGCAGTCAGCGGATGATTATAGCCGTCATACCAATAGACCAGCAGGATCAGAAGTTGCTGGGCAGTCCAGAACAGGAAGAGGGGGACGTGCTCGCGTACGAACAGCTTCATGGCGCGGACTCATCCTTCCAGGTGACATTAAGGCGGTACCCAACGCCCCGAAGCGTCTCAAGGGAATCCTCAATTCCAAGCTCAGCCAGCTTCCTGCGCACCCTCGTAATATTGACACTCAGCGTATTATCGTCTACGAACGAATCGTCCCATAGCTTATCCAGAATTTTCGTCCTGCTGATGGACCTAGGACTTCGTTCTAGCAGCGCTTCAATAAGAACCGCTTCTTTCTTGGTTAACGTTACAGTCTGGTCCCCAAGCTTCAATTCCATTCTCTCCGGGAAAAGAATCAGTCCGGCCTGGGCTACCGTACGCTCTTCCAATTTGGCGGCATAATCCCCATAGACTCGCCTTAGCTGGCTGCGGATCTTGGCCATGACGACTTCATAGTGAAAAGGTTTGGTTATATAATCGTCGGCTCCGTTCTCCAGTGCCCGCACCTGATCCATCTCTCCGCTGCGTGCCGAGATGAAGATAATCGGACAGGTGGACAGGGTGCGGATCTGACGGCACCAGTAATATCCGTCAAAGCTGGGCAGATTGATATCCATCAGTACAATGTGAGGTTCTATTCGCTTGAATTCATCTAACACATGTCCAAATTCGTCAATAGCGGACGCCTGATCTCCATATTTCTCGATATGGGATTTCAGGAGCTGGGCGATCTTGGGGTCATCTTCCACAATCATTATCGTATACATCACTAGACTCCTTTTTTTTTAAGCCAAATGTCTCACGTAATAACCAAACATACCCATATTATACATGAAGGAGAATCCCGTGAATTCAATTACATGTCTAAACCTCGTCATACTACGCATAGGTATGGGTAGAGGAGGAGAGTGGGATATGGACAAGAAGGTGGAGCTTTATTTTGAGCTGAAACAGCAGCATAAGGAAATTGAACAGCGGCTTGCCGAGCTTCGGAGGGAGATAACCGGTTATCTGGGTGAACACAACTTCACCGAGCTTGACATTGGGGGCTACAAAGTCAAGCTGGTTCAGCAGGAGCGCAAGGAATACGATGAGAACAAATTGTATCAGGCTCTTCCTGATCCCGAGCTGTGGCGGCTTGCGTCAAGACCGGACACCACGAAGATATCCAGCCTGCTTAAGCTAAATGTCCTCTCCGAGACCCAGCTGCAGGATACTTATTCAGTTAAGCCAATCACCTTGCTGCATGTGGAGAAGAAATAACGGGTTTAGGGACGTACGCTATTATAGATGATGAGAACAGAATCCTTTTAATAAGGATTCCAGATTGCAGACAAACTCCTTGTTCCCGTTAGGAACACAGGAGTTTGTCTTTGTTTTTTCTGTAAGAGATCATAAATAAAGCGAAATATCGCTTTGAGCCACCGGACTTCCAGAGCCAGGTGGCTAACTTTTTGAGGTTCATGCAAGCAAAAACGAGCATCGCCTGCATGGAAACTTTACGAAGTCCTCGTAAAGTCGTCCAGCGCATGCCATGCTTTTCCTTTAGATCTGCAAATACGCGCTCAATCGTTTCCTTGCGCTGTGAGTAAATTTGTTTGTTTTCATCGGTATGCCGAAGGTGGTCTGCTTCTTCCAGATAGTCAGCCCAAATATGGCGGCTAATTCGCTTAGTGAAGTCCTTGCTTTCGGTACACTGACTCAAGAAGGGGCAGTCTTTGCATATTGTGGGATCGGAACGATACATCTTGTACCCTTCCCGGTTCGTCAATTCATAGGTTAGAAACTCATGGTTCGGACAGATATAGGCATCGTAGTGCTCATCGTATACGTAATCATATTTCTTGAAAAAGCCATCCTTTGTACGAGGTCTTGTGTATGGCATAACAGGCCGTATCCCGTCATCGATCAGCAATTTACTAATGTAGGGAGTCTTGTATCCAGCGTCAACTGCTACAGCTGTGGGCTTGCCCAGAGACTTCTTTACGAGCTCAAGCACATCCTCAAACACCTGGCTGTCATGTACATTTCCTGGAGTTACTTTCGCACCCAGAACAAAGCCGTTGCGGTCGCAGGCCGTATGAAAACTGTAGGCAAATACACGTTCTTTTTCGCCCTTTACAAATAGTCCGCTCTCAGGGTCGGAGATGCTTGTTTTTGTTTCTTTCAGAGCGGACTTAGGCTTTTTTCCGAAAGGCTTCTTCCCATGCTGGATCCGGTCTTCATTAATCTCTTTATCAAGCTGCTCTTGGTACTTTTTGCTTTGCTCCTGTACCATCGTTTTTTCATATTTATTTTTGTTGGCGTTTGCCTTCACATGCGTTGCATCCATGAAAAGCACGTCAGGCTCTACAAAGCCATGCCCTAAAGCTTCTTCCAGAATACGTGCAAAAATGGATTCAAAAATATCCGTGTCCTTAAACCTGCGAACATAGTTTTTACCAAAAGTGGTGAAGTGGGGAATGGGCTGGGTGAAGTCATAGCCGATGAACCAGCGGTAAGCTACGTTCGTTTCAATTTCCCGAATGGTTTGGCGCATGGAGCGAATGCCAAATAGATACTGGATAAGCACGATTTTAATCAGAACTACGGGATCGACACTCGGACGCCCTGTAACCGCACTGTATTTATCTTGAACCAGCTCGTATATAAAACTAAAATCGATCGCATTTTCTAACTTGCGAACCAAATGATCCTTAGGCACAAGGTCGTCTAGCGCATTCACAGAAATCTGAAAGCGACCTTCATAATTATTTTTACTAATCATCATTTACACCTCGAATCAACCTTTTCCTTGACTTATTCTACAAAAAAAGTCTGTAGACCTGCTCCTTTCGGAACTTTGTCTACAGACTGAAATGGAGATCTTAGGATCTCCATTTAACTTCTAACGTTTATCTTCAACTACATGCTTTTCCGTATTGTAAACTCTTGATCTACCTGCTGAATGTATATCTACTCGTGAACTGCGCTTCTTGTGCCAAGTTTCTCCTTCAAGATGAAGGAAACCTAAATTTACTTATCAAAAATTCCAACACGGTCAAGCACAGTCACCAATGCATAGAAGTCGGCGCTACGTCCATTGGGTGTATTAACAACTGGATTTCCACTTTTATCTTTTAGCTTGGTTAACTTGTCTATAGATTTCTTAGCATATGATGGAATATCCATACTGTTGGCATGAACAAGTTCAGCAACTTTTTGCTGCAAGTCAGCGAATGCTTTCTTTTCATCTGCTGTCATTGGTTCATCATCCTTTTTAATATTTTTATTAGATGGAACAGGAGCGGGGATAGGAGCACATTTCAATCTCGCCAATTCCGTTTTGATTTGTGGAATGAAGTTTTTGTTAGCTGCATTAATTGTATTGCCATCTCCCCAAAAGTTTGTCCCTGGACAGGTCTTGCTAGATTTACCTGGTGAGTAATCATTAAGCCTCTCGCCAGTACGAGCGAACCAAGCGTGGTATACAATATGGTTTGTATCAACTGGGACATTAAACTTTTCAGCTAAACAAGCATACAAATGAACAATAGTAATACGTTGCTCATCTGTGATACAGTCGCCACCTTTGTCGAAGTTGCCAATGTTCTCAATACATATAGCCCCCGTGTTGCTCCCTCTAATTCCTGCTGGTGTTTGATTTAAGTCTCGATCTAGTGAGATGGCAATTCTTCCATCTTCAAATGTAGTAATGTTTTGGCCTGTGGCAGACCAGCCTTCTGTATTAACATGGAAGTTTCTCATACCTTCCAAACAAGCAAAATAGTCTTGTTGGGCTACACCATTAATGATTCTTCTAGTTGAGTAATTTGGAGAAGCTGTATGGTGTACTTGTAGTTGATTAATCTTGCGAGTAATAATCTGCTTTTTAAGCCAGTCTCTAAACTCGGAACGTTCCAATAAAAGAAAGTGTCCTTGTTGTTTCATGTTTTTCTCCTTTCAATGGACATCTAGACACAATAAAAAAAGCCAAACGTGATTTGCGAGTGACTTTAAAAATATTTATTAAACAGCTGTTGGAAATTTATCTTTAAAAGCTTGTTCCTCTAGCTCAACCAACAGATACTCTTTTAGATCTAGTTCATCCGTCATTTTATTTATTAACGAAATTATACTTTTGTACCTATATATTCTACATAGATAGGCATTTTGTCAGAAGCTCACGACAGCATACTTAGAAAAATACTCCTTTCTTTAAATCGGCCTATCGAATTTTATATGCAGAGGAATATCAAAGAAGCACGATAGGTACGAATTAGTAGCATTATTTCAAATTATACACATTGTAGATTGTATTACTTTTCGACTATTTTTCTATCTATTACATCTTTCACCTTACTTCGACAAAAATGGTTTGTTATAGTCATATTGTAAGTTGATATTAAAAAAACCAATTTTTGGAGATAATCAAATGCTAAAAATGAACAAGTTAGGGAAGAAACTATTTGCAGGTACATTGTCTTGTGTCATACTTCTTACAGGAGCCACTAGCGCATTCGCGGACAATACTACTACTTCTTCAACGCCTGTACAAAAAACTATTGTTGCACCATCTGTTGTACCGTCAAGTGATGTAATAACAAGTATCCAAGCCCCTCCTAGTAACGGTAACGGACAATTTCAAACAAACGGAATCAAATCATGGATTACAAAAAAAGCTCTTCAAGGCGTTTCATCAGCACTAAGAGCAGGCGCGAGAAATGAATGGGTACAAAAAATTATTACAGACTACCTTGATGCTGGTTCCGCAAAAGTTTTCAAGAATAATTTAAGTGGCATCGCCGATATTCTCGACGAAATAGTTGCAGCTGGAAACTTTGCGGAAAGCTACGTAAAAAGAATACTTTGGGAAGGGTTGGAGGAAATTACGGGCGAAAAGTCTGTTTCCTTTCAAATTGCCGATGCAGTAACGTCAATTATCTTCTTTTTACTCTAATATAGGGGGATATATGTTGGAAAACGAATTACTAGCGCAACAGAAACGCATTGATGAGTTGGAAACACAAGTTGGAAACTTAAATAATAACTTGCAACGACTAGCGATGATTTCAAAAGTCGATGAAAAGTACCCGTATTGGCATACACTTGTTCAATATCAATTTTCTGAATTGCAAAGATTGGATTTAGAATTTGTACTTTCTATTATGTCGGACAGGCTTAGTGGCATAAAAATTGTCGTGAACTCTTCCGATGAACAGGACGATATTCCTTTGGGTGTGGATTCAGAAGATAGGATTATTTCTTTTCAGAAGGCGTTGAAATATCCCAAGGTTCTCTTTAACAATGAACTTCCAACATTAGAAGAAGTTCAAGGCATCTACAAGCAATTAGGTATATGCAATGAACATCGTACAACGGTCATACTTAAAGCAATGTACGATCAAGGACTGTACAAAAAAATAATTAAACAATTATTATCTATAGCTGATTAATTGAATTGTTAAGGGACGGGGAGCATACCCGTTCCTTTTACGTTCGTATTTAAAGTTATTAATGCCTTTCTAATGATTCACAGACATAATTATAAAAAACCATATAATGAACAGCTTTAATAACTTTTCCTATTTCATATTTTCCTCTTTAAATTCACTTTTTGTTTTCAGAACGCCAATCGCTCTTTTGAATTGCTCTGGCATTGGAAGATCGAGTCTACCGTAGTTCTCCACCAACGAAATCAACTCATTACTTATATAAAAGTAAGTTGCTCCGACAGCTAGGCTTAGTGTGCCACTTAATCCAAGTAGGCTATCAATCCTATATAGAATAGCGATGACAGTGAACATAAGAAATTTTTTGAATATTCCTAAGAAACCCTTATTTGAATTTAACCCTTTAGTTTTATCTGATGGATTTTTATACCCTTCACGTAGAGAAGCACATACTCCTGTAAACCAATCAAAAACAACTAATATAGCGAGCAGGGCAAGCGCTTCATTCCAACCACCAAAGGCGTACGTAGTGATCACACCAAATGAAGCAATAATCATATTTAAAATTTTGTCATACACAAATTTTCCTCCACAATACATAATAAAAAGGACTCCTTAAAAATTAAGGAGTCCTTACAGATTGCAGACAAACTCCTTGTTCCCGTTTGGAACACAGGAGTTTGTCTTTGTTTTTTCTGTAAGAGATCATAAATAAAGCGAAATATCGCTTTGAGCCACCGGACTTCCAGAGCCAGGTGGCTAACTTTTTGAGGTTCATGCAAGCAAAAACGAGCATCGCCTGCATGGAAACTTTACGAAGTCCTCGTAAAGTCGTCCATCGCATGCCATGCTTTTCCTTTAGATCTGCAAATACGCGCTCAATCGTTTCCTTGCGCTGTGAGTAAATTTGTTTGTTTTCATCGGTATGCCGAAGGTGGTCTGCTTCCTCCAGATAGTCAGCCCAAATATGGCGGCTAATTCGCTTGGTGAAGTCCTTGCTTTCGGTACACTGACTCAAGAAGGGGCAGTCTTTGCATATTGTGGGATCGGAACGATACATCTTGTACCCTTCCCGGTTCGTCAATTCATAGGTTAGAAACTCATGGTTCGGACAGATATAGGCATCGTAGTGCTCATCGTATACGTAATCATACTTCTTGAAAAAGCCATCCTTCGTACGAGGTCTTGTGTATGGCATAACAGGCCGTATCCCGTCATCGATCAGCAATTTACTAATGTAGGGAGTCTTGTATCCAGCGTCAACTGCTACAGCTGTGGGCTTGCCCAGAGACTTCTTTACGAGCTCAAGCACATCCTCAAACACCTGGCTGTCATGTACATTTCCTGGAGTTACTTTCGCACCCAGAACAAAGCCGTTGCGGTCGCAGGCCGTATGAAAACTGTAGGCAAATACACGTTCTTTTTCGCCCTTTACAAATAGTCCGCTCTCAGGGTCGGAGATGCTTGTTTTTGTTTCTTTCAGAGCGGACTTAGGCTTTTTTCCGAAAGGCTTCTTCCCATGCTGGATCCGGTCTTCATTAATCTCTTTATCAAGCTGCTCTTGGTACTTTTTGCTTTGCTCCTGTACCATCGTTTTTTCATATTTATTTTTGTTGGCGTTTGCCTTCACATGCGTTGCATCCATGAAAAGCACGTCAGGCTCTACAAAGCCATGCCCTAAAGCTTCTTCCAGAATACGTGCAAAAATGGATTCAAAAATATCCGTGTCCTTAAACCTGCGAACATAGTTTTTACCAAAAGTGGTGAAGTGGGGAATGGGCTGGGTAAAGTCATAGCCGATGAACCAGCGGTAAGCTACGTTAGTTTCAATTTCCCGAATGGTTTGGCGCATGGAGCGAATGCCAAATAGATACTGGATAAGCACGATTTTAATCAGAACTACGGGATCGACACTCGGACGCCCTGTAACCGCACTGTATTTATCTTGAACCAGCTCGTATATAAAACTAAAATCGATCGCATTTTCTAACTTGCGAACCAAATGATCCTTAGGCACAAGGTCGTCTAGCGCATTCACAGAAATCTGAAAGCGACCTTCATAATTATTTTTACTAATCATCATTTACACCTCGAATCAACCTTTTCCTTGACTTATTCTACAAAAAAAGTCTGTAGACCTGCTCCTTTCGGAACTTTGTCTACAGACTGGAATCCTTTTAATAAGGATTCTTTTTTTTCTATTTTTTCGGCCTTTTAACAAGAAAGCCAGCTTGCAAAAAGTTCATACTTAGTTCATTTTCCACCCTTATACTGCAACCATATTAATTTTTATGGGGGCCTATGAATGATGAAGATATGCAAGCTGTATCGATTAACCGGAAGAACACGTTATATGGACAGTATGATCCTGCGCATCGCTGCTGTACTGCTGGCTGCTGCTCTGGTCACCACGGGGTCTACTTGCTCCGCGTTCGGGGCGGAGGGCTCAAGATCAGGACATACCCCCTCAGGTATCCCGTACAGCCAATTGGAACATGAGATCGACAGCTATGTAAATTCGTATATCGGGAAGTCAACTCCAGGAGCGGCTGTCGTGGTAACACGAGGGGACCGGATCATCTTCTCCAAAGGTTACGGATATGCCAATATTGAGCAGAAGGTTCCTGTAGACCCTTCCAGGACGGTATTCAGTTATGGGTCCATCAATAAGATGTTTGTCTGGACCTCAGTGATGCAGTTGGTGGAACAAGGAAAGATGAGGCTGGATCAGGACATTAAGACTTACCTTCCGAAAGATCTGGGAGATAAGCTTCGGTATAAGTCGCCTATCACCATGCTGGACATCATGAGCCATACGGCCGGTTTTGAACAGCATCCACTGTCTTTGTTCATAAGGTCTGCGGATGATCTGAAGCCGCTTGAGGAGACGTTATTATCCGTCCAGCCTGAGCAAATCTACGAGCCCGGCTCAGTAATAGCTTATTCTAACTATTCTACCGCCTTGGCGGCATTAACGGTGGAGAAGGTCAGCGGGCAAGACTTCCCGGACTACGAGATGAATCACATCCTTCGCCCGCTGGGCATGCTCCGAACGTCCGGGCATCCGAGCCTTAAGGATCATCCTGAACTGAAGAAGGATAAAGCGGAAGGGTACGCCGCGGTAGAACAAGAGGGATTCACCCCTCGGGGCCAATATTATATCCCGCTCTATCCCGCGGGTGCCATGGAAGGAACGGCGGAAGATTTGGCCCGCTTCGCCATAGCCCTGACCACGAAGCATAATCCGCTCTTCTCCAGAACAGAGACGCTTCACGCGATGCTCTCCCGCAGCTATACTCCAGACAAGGATCTGCTTTCGAATGCGCATGGCTTTTGGGAATATAGTGGATCGCCCCGTGCAGTGGGCCATAGTGGGAATACGATGGGTTTCTCCAGCAATTTTGCCATTGTTCCTGAAGAGAAGCTGGGAATCGTGGTCCTGACTAACGCAGAGATAGAGCAAAGTCTTACAGCCGGACTGGTTAATCATCTGATACAGAACAAACACGCAATTTCTGCTGAATCCGGAGGGCCTTTACAGAGATCCAGTGATGTAGCCGGGCATTATGTCATTGCCCAAAATTCTTATACCACAGTCCAGGAAGTGCTCAGCTATTTAGGGCTGATTAAGGCTGAGGCGAAGGGAGAATTTGACCTAACCGTTCGTGTTATGGGGATGTTCGGAGAATACAAGCAAATTCATCCGCAGCTATACCAGCTTACTCATACCGAATATCCAAGACTTAAGAAGCTGGCTCCGCTGCTGTACGCTGAAATGTTACATGGCAAGGTCATACGTCTTAGCAAAGGAATAGCCACGGATATTGTTCCACTCCCGCCTGGCCGCTCTCTGCCTGCATTAATAAGCTATTTGGCCCTGGCCGTCCTATGTATTTTGTTTTTTGTCATAACACCTGCTGTGTTGTTAGTAAGGCGGCTATTAAGCTGTATGAAGGGAAAAGGTCTATCCAGTTCGAACCCTTCGGGCCGCTGGACGGCAGCAGCTTCGACAGGCGGAGCAGCCGTAGTGCTTAATAGCGCAGTCCTGCTTATGAATGCCGCAGGCAATCAGGATGCCACCGTGGGGCAGTTAAATACTGGAATTATGATAAACTGGATACTGGCCATACTTGCAGAAATTTTACTTGTAACTGCGATTTATAAAGGTAGACGGCAGTCTCAGACCCGCGGACAGAAGTGGTTGCAGATGACAACGGCCTTACTGTTGAACAGCTTCTTGATTCTTTTAAGTAATTGGCATTTCTTTCATTTCATAGATTAGAGACCAAGAGGATTCAGAATGGAGAAGCAGATATGATTCATGTCATGGTAGTTGAAGATGATACTAATCTCAGGAGACTGATTACCGCCTCACTGGAGCAGCAGCATTATCGTGTTCTCCAGGCAGCGGATAGCCGTGAGGCGTTGTCTCTTCTTGAGGAGCATCAAATAGACCTGATGATCAGCGATATTATGATGCCGGGAATGGACGGAATTGAACTGACCCGTCTGGTGCGGGAGGCTAATTTTTATTTTCCAATTCTGATGGTGACGGCCAAGGAGGAATTCGAAGACAAGAGACAGGGCTTTCTGGCCGGGACGGATGATTATATGGTGAAGCCGCTGGATATGAATGAGATGCTGCTCCGGGTTGCAGCCCTGCTGAGGAGAGCCCGGATCGCGAATGAACACCGGATTGTTATCGGAGATAGTGTGCTCGACTGCCGTACAATGACTGTAACCGTGAAGGACGTCTGCATTCCTTTGCCCAAAAAAGAGTTCTACTTACTGTTCAAGCTGCTTAGCTATCCCGGTCAGATCTTCACCAGACAGCAGCTCATGGACGAAATCTGGGGCCTGGATGCCACAGCAGATGAGAGGACCGTGGATGTACATGTGAAGCGTCTAAGAGAAAAGCTGGACGTATGGACGCCGTTCGCAATAGTTACCGTGCGGGGGCTTGGGTATAAAGCGGAGAAGAGGGTATGAGAAGGTTTGGCTTTACCTCGATACGTCTAAAACTCGTTCTAATTTTTATGGGCATTCTGCTTGGTTCCTGCCAGTTGGCATTTACGTTTGCTATTAATTTTTACTTTGATAAGGTACTTACGGATATGGAGAGCCATCTAATGGCAGAGTCGCGGCTGATCAGGCAGCTGGCAGGAAGGACGGATCTCAGCGCAGAGGAGATCGCCCGCCTGAGCAGGACATCCTTTTACCAAATGGATTACTACTCGCAGAGCAGGGATCTTCCCGTGTCCCTGGATCAGAGCTCGAAAGCTCAGCTGGAAGCGGGTACAAGTATCTATGTGCCGGTGGAGCGGGAGAATCGGAGTGTCCGGGCAACGCTGTTCAAGCTGCGTGAGCGATATGTGCTGCTGACTCCTTATGTGGCGGCCTACTTCGACCCCGTTGCGCAGCTTATGGTGAACACAATCATCAACTGCGCGATTATCGGTTCTGTGCTAATCCTGATTGCGGTCAGGCAGATGATGAAGCCTCTTCGGCGGCTTACCGAGGCCACGCGGGAGGTTGCCAAGGGCAAATTCTCGGTGCAGGTGCCCTATTCAGGCAGGGATGAAGTGGCCAGGCTGGCACAGGATTTCAATACAATGGTTGGGGAACTGAAGCAGATTGAATATTTGCGCAAGGACTTTATCAACAACGTGTCTCATGAATTCAGAACTCCCATTTCTTCCATCCAGGGCTTTGCCCGGCTTCTTCAGACCAGCCCAATGCCCAGGGAGCAGCTGCTGGAATATACAGATGTGATTATCGAGGAGACTAGTCGTCTGAATAAGCTATCGTCTAATATTCTTAAGCTATCCCGTGTGGAGAATCAGACCATGCCCACCCAATGCATGTCTTTTTCGCTGGATGAGCAGATCCGTAGGACAATTCTGCTGTTGGAGACCGAGTGGCACAAAAAAGGGTTGACACTTGATCTAGACCTGCCTGGAACGAATATTTATGGGGATGAGGAGCTGATCCAGCAAATCTGGATCAATTTGCTCGGTAATGCGATTAAGTTCTCTGACGAGGGTGGTACTGTCGGCGTATCGATAGCCCGCGGGAACGAAGTAATCTGCGTCCGCATCAGGGACGAAGGCTGCGGTATTCCTGAACCGGCATTGTCACGCATATTTGAGCACTTTTATCAGGCGGATAGCTCCCGCAGCAGACAGGGAAGCGGACTGGGACTTGCCATCGTTAAAAGGGTTACCGAGCTGTGCGGGGGTACTGTATCTGTCCAGAGCGAGGAGGGGCTTGGATCGGTATTCACGGTTGAGCTTCCGCTAGGTAATCGGAATTACTCAAAACCTGACTTGCCTGAAGGGCAGCTGTTGAGGAAATAGAGACAAGCCGTGGTTCCGTCATAAGACGGTTGACCACGGCTTTGCTTGGATAAAGACCGTTCAAGGCCTGCAGAAATAAGGCCACTTGTGCTTATCTAATTGCTGTCCGAAGAGTTCCCGCTTGACGGGCGCGTTCCGTCGGGTCTTTCATTGGCCAGTGCATCAGGAAGTTCCACACTGTCCGGATAAGAATCCTTCACGAACATACCGGAATCCTTATCAATATCCCGCTGGGTTACCAAATCAACTTGCTCATGAGTTTCCTTTTGTTCACTCATCCTTAAGCCCTCCCTTACTGTGATGCATTCCCTATATATATCCCCGTTTGAGGGCCTACCCAATCACGGGATATGCCTGGGAGTCCGGCAGGTTAACCAAGGAGGGCCAAGGTCTGTCTATAGCGTCGGTTCACAGAGTTTGACTATAGCGTCAGCTCAAATTGTTAAATAAGAGCGATCGCCAGAAGCGTGAACAGGCTGAGTGTCAAAATCTCATTTCCATAACCATAGCCATACGGTGTAAAAGCGGATGTGCGGACAGAACCGCCGCCCCTCTCCTGCTGCAGATAGACATTCTCTCTATCCACATCGACAATAGTGCCCTGGTAGTGCTTGCCGTCCACAGTAAGCAGGCGTACTTTCTTGTTCTTGCATTGCAGGCAGTTATAATAGGCTTCCATGATGATCTCTCCCTTCTCGTATAGTTGTATAATATGAGCAGAGAAGGGTCGTGGAACGGCATTGGTACCTGTATCCATATGGAATGAACTACAGAATTAGAGGAATCATTTTTTCAAATTATGAGGAGGTATGGTATATTTGTTAGAATAAAATATAAAAAAAGGGAGCAGAAACCGATGCAGGTTATCGATATAGAACAAGTTCAGAGCAGAATCGATTCATTTAAGGATCAGGATATCTACGTCCATCTGGAGTTAACTACGGGGGCCTACGCGTCCCATCATGATAGCTCGAAGCATCCTGCAGCCAATTTTATAACCAACGCAGTTATTCGTTATTCAAATGGGTCTATCGTGGGCAGTAACGGCATATACCGGGCAGGTCTCAAGATGGAGCATGGGTGGTTGTACGCTGAGGGTCTTACAACTTGGGATGAGAGTGACCCGGACAGGCTCATCCTTGCCGGACATGATGGTCAGGGCAAGCTGGTTGTCGCGCTGCAATTAAGCAGGGAGCCATTCTAATGGGAGAGGAGCTAAATATGATGCATCAGCGGATCCTTGTTGTGCTTCCTCATCCTGATGATGAAGCGTTCGGATTGTCAGGCACACTGGCCAAGTATATTAAGGAAGGAGCTCAGGTGACATACGCCTGCCTAACGCTCGGGGAGAGAGGCCGGAATATGGGTATTCCTCCTTTTGCCAACCGGGTTACACTTCCCGATGTACGCAGAAATGAGCTTCAGGAATCCTGTAAAGCGATCGGCATTCAGGATCTGAGAATGCTGGGCTTTCATGATAAGACTATAGAATTCGAGGATAAAGAGCTGCTGGACCGCCGCATTATGGAGCTTGTCCAGGAGATTCGTCCGACACTTGTGTTCACCTTCTACCCGGGTTACAGTGTGCATCCAGATCATGATGCTACAGGAGCTGCAGTGGTGCGGGTCATGGAGAGCTTGCCTGCCGAAGAACGGCCAATCTTGCTTTGTTTGGCATTCTCCAAGAATTGCTACAGCATTCTGGGTCAACCGAATGTAAGTGTGGAGGTTACGGACTTCCTTGAGCATAAAATGAATTCTATTCAGGCTCACCGCTCTCAATTCCAGGCTGCTGAGCTGCTTGGAAGCAGAACACTTGAAGATAAGGAAATCCTTGATCGATTCGGAACAGAGCGGTTCTGGACTTATCCCCTGAACTAAATAAGACGAAGTGATATATCTCTGATTGCAAGAAGATCTCCAAGCCTTTGGCTTGGAGATTTTTTTCACTTACCGCATTAGCTTAAGATGAAGACCTGATGAAGGCCTAAATTGCCCGGCTTATTGACCGATAAATAGAATAACATATATTATTTTAGAATTTTGGAGATGATCGGATGCATCACAACGTACTGCAGGGACACTACAATTACTGGATGGTGCTTCTATCTTTTATTATTGCGATGTTCTCTTCTTATTCCGCGCTCACCCTGGCGGCCAAAATTAGTCATGCCCGCGGACGCACTCAGCTGGGCTGGCTGATTGCGGGTTCCAGCGTTATGGGCTGCGGCGTATGGGCTATGCATTTTATCGGCATGCTGGCTTATGATCTGAATCTCCAGGTCACTTATGATGCGGGCATTACGATCCTTTCACTCATTTTCATGATTCTGGCCTCCTACATCGCCTTCCGGATTACTTTGCCAACGAAGGTTAGGACCCGAAATCTTGCTATTGGGGGGTTCTGTATAGGCGGAGGAATCGTTGCGATGCATTATACCGGTATGGCAGCCATGCGGATGGGAGGGGAAATGGCCTATGATCCTCTATACTGGACACTGTCTGCCATTATTGCCCTTACCGCTTCTTACGCTTCGCTGTATCTGTTCCTGAAGTTTAGAAACAGGTCTTCGGCAAGCCTGGCGAAATGGACCTCAGCGTTTATTATGGCCTTGGCTATTTGCGGGATGCACTACACTGGCATGAAGGCAACAATCTTCACCTCGAATCATATCGGAGACGGGGCAGTCCCTAATTCAGACACCGACATGCAGATCAAGCTGCTTCTGCTAATCGGTGTATCGGCTGCAGTTGTGGTCGTTCTCTCGATCTCCTCCCTGGCCATATATTTCGATCGGCGTACCATGAGAGGAATGGCCTATACGGACGAACTAACAGGGCTGCCTAACCGGTACCGTATGAATCAATTCTTCGATGAGTACGACTTCCAGGCCCCGGATAGCCAGATGGCATTGCTGTTCGTTGACCTTGACCGGTTCAAGAATGTGAATGATACTCTCGGCCATGACTACGGAGATATGCTGGTCAGGGCAGTAGGTGACCGGCTGCGGAAGACGCTGAATCAGAGCGAGATCTACCGGCTGGGTGGCGATGAATTTCTATGTGCGCTAAGCGGTGTAGGACAAGCGGAGGCGGAACAATGGGCGAAAGTGCTTCTCGAGGAAATTCAGAAGCCCTTCATTATTGACGGATATGAACTTTATATTACAAGCAGTATCGGGGTAAGTCTCGCCCCACTGCATGGACAGGA
The DNA here is from genome assembly GCF_023704175.1 of Paenibacillus sp. YPG26. Taxonomy (NCBI): domain Bacteria; kingdom Bacillati; phylum Bacillota; class Bacilli; order Caryophanales; family Paenibacillaceae; genus Paenibacillus; species Paenibacillus sp. YPG26. The sequence continues at coordinate 1,327,053 of NZ_CP084530.1, forward strand.
TAGGCATGCACTACTGAAGGCAGCGGATACTGCGATGTACAAGGCCAAGGAAGAAGGTAAGAACCGCTACCGTGTGTTTGATGAATCGCTGGACAGGGGGAGAATCCGCCGTCTGGGGCTGGAGAATGATCTGCGCAGAGCCGTACATAATGAGGAGTTCTTCGTGCTGTACCAGCCGAAATGGAATGCGGCCTCCGGCAAGGCAGCCGGAATGGAAGCCTTGATCAGGTGGCGTCACCCCAAGCTTGGAGTAATCTCCCCCGCCGAGTTCATTCCGATTGCCGAGGAGACAGGTCTTATCATTCCGATGACCCGCTGGATTATGAAGGAGGCCTGCAGACAGAATCAAGAGTGGCAGCAGGAAGGATTCGAACCCCAATGTGTCTCAGTCAATCTATCCGTACGAGTATTTGAAAGTCAGGATCTCCTGGATATGATTCAATCGGCACTTGCCAAGACTGGGCTTGCGTCCCAGTATCTTGAAGTCGAGATCACAGAGTCGATCCTGGCTTCAGATTTCCAAGGGATCATCAATCAGCTGATGAAGATCAGGGAGCTGGGCATCAAGATTGCCATGGATGACTTCGGTTCAGGCTATTCCTCACTTGGCTCACTGGACAAGCTGCCGATCGACACGCTCAAGATTGATCAGCTCTTCGTTCGGGAGTATGAATCCGGCTCAAAGAAAGCGATTATACAAGCAATCATCACGCTCGGTCAGCAGCTTAACCTTGAGCTTGTGGCAGAGGGAGTAGAGACGATTGAGCAATCCGAATTCCTGAACTGTCTCGGATGCAGCATTATGCAGGGCTATTACTACGGCAAGCCGATGAATGAGGATCAGATAAGGGAATGGCTTAGCCATACCAGGGTGTCAGGCTCAATTGGAACCCAAGTCTAAGCTAGTCCTATAGTTCCCGGGCGCTTCCGAAGCAAGCGAGGAATCTTAAGCCTATCTTAACTTTGTTCATAGTTAATCATCTATTGATAATACTCTGGTATACTTGGAAGGAAATTAAATCCAGGCTGCCAAGGAGCGATTCCCTTTGACTCGGACCCGATCTATTCTTCGTAAGTTGAAATGGTTTTTCCTATGCTTAGTTGTTCTAGTTATCGCAGGCATTACGTATGAACAAATTTCAGAGCATGTAACCCGGAACAAATACCAGCCCCCGGGCAGGCAGATTGATGTTGGCGGGTACAAGCTGCATATGGTTGAGGAAGGTAAGTCTGCCGGTCTGCCGACCGTGGTTCTGGAGTCAGGACTCGGAGTCCCGAATCCTAGTGAGGATTGGAGCAAGGTTCGGTCCAGGCTTGCCCAGGTAACCAAGGTAATCAGTTATGACCGGGCAGGATATGGATGGAGTGACCAGGCAGATTCAGAGCGGACGGCTTCAGCTTCGGCACAGGATCTGCACAAGCTATTGCAGGCGTCAGGCAACCCCGGCCCGTATGTGCTGGTCGCACATTCTTATGGCGGATTTATCGCTCAAATGTTCGCTTCACTGTATCCCGAGGATACCGCCGGTCTCGTCATGATTGACAGCTCCCAGGTTGGTCAGCAGCTCAGCTTCTCAGAAGGTCAGCTGCTTCTTATGCAAGCTTCCAGGATAACGGGTGTGAGTCGTCTTGCCGGAACCTTGGGACTTGTTCCTATGCCCGATCAGGATAAGGTGTCCAAGGATCTTTTCTACCAAATGGCCTTCAACCGCAACCATACCAGCGAGCTCCGGAACATGATGACAAAGTCAAAGGATCAAGTTCAGACAGTGGAGTCACAGGGCTTTGGCAGCTTGCCTCTAGCTGTGCTTGCCGTTCCGAACGAATATGCGGACTGGCTGGATATGCAGAAGAAGATGTCGGGTCTTTCCACGAACAGTACCTATCACGTGGTCCAGAATTCCACCCATTTTGTTCAGAAAGACCAGTTAGATCTTGTTGTTGATACTGCCCTCAACATGCTGAAGGAGATCGGTACGAACTAATGATATAGACGATAGTTCAAGGTACAGATCATCAATTTTTTGAATGCCGTACAGGCACGCCTGGGCGGCCGCCCACATAGAATGAAGTGACCGCAGACCGGTTGCACGCATTTATGCAGGAGGTGGCACCATTGCCCGGATTGTTCACGACAATTGCCTTGTTCATCAAACAGTTGACCCTTCTCGTGTCTTATGTCAAAAATAATGCTTTTCCCCAGCCGTTAACCGAGGAAGAGGAAGCGAAGCATCTCCAGCGCATGGCGGAAGGCGACCCCGTCAGCCGCAATATTCTGATTGAGCATAATCTTAGGCTTGTGGCCCACATCGTCAAAAAATTTGACAATACCGGCGAAGATCTGGAGGACTTGATCTCCATCGGTACGATTGGCCTGATCAAAGCGATTGAGAGCTTCCGGCTGGGCAAAGGCACCAAGCTGGCGACTTTCGCGGCCCGCTGCATAGAGAACGAGATTCTGATGCACCTGCGGTCACTCAAGAAGACGAAGAAGGATGTCTCCCTGCATGACCCGATTGGGACGGATAAGGAAGGGAATGAGATTACCTTAATCGATATCCTCGGCTCCGAGAACGATGATGTCGTCGAGCGGGTGCAGCTGAAGATGGAGAAGAGCAAGATCTATCAGAACCTGGATATTCTGGATGAGCGTGAGCAGGAGGTAATCCGGGGTAGGTTCGGGCTGGATCAGGGCGGTGAAGAGCGGACGCAGCGGGAAATCGCGAAGGAGCTTGGAATTTCGCGGAGTTATGTGTCCAGAATTGAGAAAAGAGCACTCATGAAGCTGTATCATGAGTTTTATAAGGCGAAGCGGTGAGAGAGGCCCGGGATGGAGATCCCGGGTTTTTGTTGTTATTAATTCTGGAAAGAGCTAGCCCGGTGCACTCCGATGGCGCAATGGTTTCGAACAAGATGAGACCTAGTACGATTACTGGGCGCGGCAATGATCCCAAGTAGATGGGGGAGAATCTTGACGGACTATGCCAACGATTTTTATTTTAGATTCAGATTAGGAACTGAGTTGTCAGGAATAATTGATAAAAAGTTCTACCGCAACATTATCCAAGATACCTGCGCCTGATTCATAATATAATGAACACTATTATATCTCGGACAAAGAAGGTGCAGATATTGACTCGTGAAGTAAGAACCGTGGTCTTCGACACGGACCTAGACTTTGAAGCCTATCAGTTTGAGGGGATTATGCAGAAGTTCCCCAACCATTTTCACGACTATTACGTAATTGGGTTTATTGAGCAAGGCAAGCGGCATTTGGTCTGCAACCAGGAAGAATATATACTAAATAGCGGGGATGTAATTATCTTCAATCCTCACGACCCTCACGCCTGTGCGCAGATTGACGGAAGCGCCTTGGACTACCGCTGCATCAATATTCAGCCGGAGGTCATGCGTAAATATGTGCTGGAAATAACAGGCCAAGAGTATACGCCGCGGTTCACACAGAACGTACTTTACCAGAGCGAGCTGGCTCTTCCCCTTCATGACCTGCATCAGATCATTCTGGAGGACAAGGAGGATTTCCACAAAGAGGAGTTGTTTCTGTTCCTGCTGGAGCAGTTGCTGAATGAATACACGGATGCGGACTTTCCTCCTCCCGCACAGGAACTGACCTATGAGATTATAACCATTTGCGAATACATGGAGTCCCATTATACGGAGAGCATTACCCTCAATCAATTAAGCGACTTAGTCGGATTAAGCAAATATCACTTGCTGCGGCTGTTCACCAGACAAAAAGGCATCTCCCCCTATTGCTATCTGGAGACCCTGCGGATTAATTACGCCAAGCGACTGCTGGGGCAAGGTATGCCCCCCTTGGAGGTTGCAGGTCAGACCGGATTCAGTGACCAGAGCCATTTTACGAATTTTTTCAAAAAGCTGATCGGTCTCACTCCCAAGCAATATATGCTCATATTCACTCAGCAAGCACGTACAGAGGATACCCCCTTATGACGGAGGAACGCAAGACAACCATGGGGCACTCGCTCGCTTTGCTGACCATTCTGATCTGGGGAACGACTTTTATCTCCACCAAGATCCTGCTTATTGACTTTATGCCTATAGAAATTCTCTTCTTCCGCTTTCTGCTTGGTTATGTGGTGCTGATGTTGATCTACTCACGTCCCGTGCGAACAGAATCCTTTCGGGAAGAGCTGCTGTTCATGGCGGCTGGATTATGCGGGGTAACCTTATATTTTCTTGTTGAAAATATCGCGTTGGTATATACCCTTGCCTCCAATGTAGGCGTGATTGTGTCAATTGCTCCCTTTTTGACAGCCGTATTGGCACATTTCTTCCTGGAGGGAGAAAAGCTACATCGACAATTCCTCTTGGGATTCGGGATAGCCCTCACCGGGATTGTACTAATTGGACTGAATGGGAGTTACGTCCTGAAGCTTAATCCGATTGGAGATCTGCTGGCCTTCCTGGCTCCTGCGGTCTGGGCAATCTATTCCGTACTAATGCGTAGAATCAGCCAGCGGAACTACCACATCATTGGGAGTACACGCAGAGTGTTCTTCTATGGATTACTGTTCATGATTCCTGCCCTTTTCCTGTCCAAATTCCACCTTGGCCTGACCCGCTTTGGAGATATAGGAAATATCATCAACATGCTCTTTCTTGGCCTGGGAGCTTCAGCTCTGTGTTTTGTGACCTGGAACCGGGCCGTTGGCCTTTTGGGTGCGGTTAAAACTAGCGTGTATATCTATCTGGTGCCTGTCATTACCGTAGCCGCATCTGCATTGATTCTGGAGGAGCAAATAACCTGGGTAACGGGGCTGGGAACGGGACTTACACTGCTTGGGTCGTTAATTTCAGAAGGGAAAAGCAGTAAGGTTATATCTTCACGCAGGGAACGCTCGGTGTAAAAAGGGACAAGTATTAAGAGGAAAGCTTGGTGCTTAAGTTACACTGTTAAGTTAACCAAATGAATTCACAAAGTGTACCATCATGGCAGCAAGATATTAATCGATATCCTCGGCTCAGAGAACGATGATGTCGTCGAGCTTGGAATTTCGCGGAGTTATGTGTCCAGATTTAGAAAAGAGTGCTCATGAAGCTGTATCATGAGTTTTATAAGGCGAAGCGGTGAGAGAGGCCCGGGATGGAGATCCCGGGTTTTTGTTTTGAAGAGATGTTCAAATATAAAAACTAAATCAAACAAAGTATCAAGAAAGTGAAAATTATCAAGTATTCTATAGAGTCTCTGTTGAGTGAGATCTTTAATCCAGTAGTGAAGGACCTTGCTAAATTAATTCGATTAACGGGTGATCGGGCTAAGTTGGACGCGAAAGCAAACGGGACAAATATAGTATATATAACAGCTGAAGGGCAAATAGTGAAAGAATATAGCTCGGGGAAGATCGAGAAAATGAATGAACAGGAATTTAAGCATGAATGAGACAAGTGCAACCATGTTTGTTGTTCGCTGGTAATAATGGAAGTGGTAAGAGCACCATTCGTAGTATGAATAACCTTTTGTCTCACTTAGACCATATAGATCAACTAGTCGTTATTGATAACAGTACAACAGATGGTGAAATTATTCTTGGAGCAGACAATAGTGGAGTGAAATATTATTTAGATGAATTGCCTGAATGGACGCAAAAAATCGATCGACAATTACAGAACAGAAACAGAACAAAAAAGTAAACCAATTCGAATCGGGAACGATCGTAAGTGGTTTGCTTTCTTGCATATTATTGTGTCCATAGCCTTAAAGAATTTGATAACACCAGGAAAGTATGGAGACTTAATCTCCGTTGGTACGATTTGCCTGATCAAAGCCATTGAGAGCTTTCAGCTGGGCGAAGGCACCAAGCTTGCGACTTTCGCCGCCCGTTGCATAGAGAACGAGATTTTGATGCACCTACGTTCACTCAAGAAGACCAAGTAGGATGTCTCCCTTCATGACCCGATTGGGACGGTTAAGGAAGCTAATGAAACTACCTTAATCGAGGTGTCATGAGCTTAATAAGGCGAAGCGGTGCGTGGATGGAAACCCGATTTTATTTTTTAATAGATCTGAAAGTATAACTAAAGCCTGACATAGTAGGTAGTTAAAATGTCAACGTGTCTTTAGACCGTTTTTTATTGTTGTGGAAAGAAAGACAATTGATAGTCTTTTCAGGGGAATCAACGCAGAAATTAATGATAACAAAATATTAAGTCGAAATTTGAAGTAAATGGAACTATATACATATTTATATTACTTTGTTTTCCATTTATTGTGTATATTGGTGAACTTAACTTTGACATACATTGGAGGGAAAAAGATGGATTTCAAAAAGTGTTTTTGTGTTTTTTTGCTCATTTTATGTTTGGTCTTATCGTCTTTCCCGAAAGTCACGGTACAAGCTGAATTGATAGATGCTTCCTCGAATGTGGGAGGTGATCAAATTCCTGCAGTTACCAAGAAGAATAACATTCTAGATCTCGACTTGCCGAGTGGTACTAATATTGATTTAACAACTTTAGAAGGGGGAGACAACATACAGAGCCGGTTTGAAACTCAGGCTGTTGATAAGAATGTGATTGTCATTTCTCCAGGTGAAAGTCTTGAATTTGTGAATCCTACTCCAGCGGTTAAATCAGTTTATACAAATGCAAGTCTTAAGAACGGAATTTTGTTCGATTATGCAGGGTATTCAGCTAATGGAAAAGCCACATACATTGATATGGATTCCGCTTCCCTTACACCTGTGATACCAGCAAATGGTGGCAGTTTAATAATTACTGCGCTTAATTCTCAAGTTAATCTTAAAGTTCCTGTTGATGTAATTTATGGTCACTCAGCAGAGCCAGCTTTGTTAAGAAAACCATTAGGCCGTGGTGAGAACTACCAGATTACTAACGTGGGAGAAGGTAACCTTCGTATTATGACAGACGCAACTTCAAGTAACGGAAAGCGACTTAGCTATGCAATCTACAAAGTGGATGGCAATGTTAAATCATCGAATCTTGAGACGAATTCGGATCTATCAAGCTCTCTTAGTTCAGGAGAGAATATTGTAGTTACCGGAGAATCGGACCAACCTATCGTTATAGGAACTTATTATAAAAATGCTGTTGGGCAAGAAATATCCGAACCTGCTTATGATAGCATTCAACTTCTTAAAGGAGAAAGCTATCAATTTACAAATATAGGTAAGTTCCCTGATTCAATTGAAAACAATGGGACGGTAATGGATAAGTTTGATTACGTAATTTATAAACCAGACGGGAGTGAACTTTCACGGGGGACAAATACCAGTTCTAAGCCATCATTTGCCCCTGGTCATCGTATTGTTATCACTTTAGTTACAGATAATCCAGTTACTTTTGGAGGACCCTATCGTTCGTTTGTCGGAAATTCTGTTAACGGCAATGCGATAAGCAGAGTAACACTATCGCTTGGACAATCTTATTTATTCCGTAACAACGGGTCGCTAACAAATCCAGTTAATAATAATGCAAGATTGGTAGGAAGTTTGTACGACTATGTGGTGTATCAGGGGGATGGTAATTACTACTCAAAAGGCTTCGGTAGTAAAACAACTCCAAATCTGCCTGCTGGCGGTTATGCCATAATAAATGTCGTATCAGGTCCCCCTGTTACTTTTGATTATACGGATGACTTCTCGGCTAAACCGAGCGATGAACCAGCCTTCTTCAAGATAACTCTTTCCAAAGGTGAAAGTTACGAATTTATTAATATAAGTGAATATACACGGACATTAGATAGTACCGCAACGAAGGATAGCAGATTCGATTGGGTAGAGTATTATCCCGATGGCACCCAACAGGGGACACAGACTAATACTTATAACAATCCGCTTGTTTCCAAGGGGAACAGAATAGTTGTTACGACCGTAACCGATGCCCCAGTTACCTTTGGAGTTGCATATAGATTATTCTCTTGGCGTGATAAGCCTGGTGAAGCAATTTCCCATCAAATAGTCCGATCTGGAGAATCGTATGTGTTCAGAAATAAGGGTAGCAAAACCGTATCCATTGTTAACGATGCCCAAGCTACAGAGAGAGCATATGATTATGTTTCGTATACGCCCGAAGGACTGGTAGAAAATAGAGGTTTTAACGAGAAAGTAAAAACAATCTCAATTCCTGCACAGGGTTCCTTGATTGTGACAGGACAATCGGATAACCCTGTTACTTTTGATTATACAGAAACAATTACTGTGGAACAGGCCAACCACCCAGCGATGACCAGAGTGACTTTGAATCAAGGGCAATCCTATTTCTATAAGAATATTAGAGACAAGGTTGATTATTTGTACTCTGATGCGATTCAGAATCTAAATGACTTTTCATATATAATCACAAAGCCAGATGGTAATGTCCACTCTCAGGGCCCAGTTAAGTTCAATATCGTTATGATTCCTGCTGGATATACGATTAAGGTAACAGCCAACTATTTGCATCCAACCATATTTGGAGCAGTCTTCACTTCATTTCTAGCTTCAGCGGCCCAGGAAAGTTCCTTATCAGAGAAAACAATAAAAACAAACGAGAGTTATATTTTTACAAATCCAGATGCCAAAAATCAAGTGTTAACCAAGAAAAGTGGCAGCAATTCTTCCTTATTTGATTACGTAATATACTCGTCAAAAGGAGAAGTTACAAAAATGGGGCTTAATATGGATAGTAACATCTCTATCCCCGCTGGAAGTTCGGCCGTAGTCACATCGGTTTCGCCGGAACCAGTTACTCTACAATATGTCAAACCCGTTGAAGCTGAATCCGTAGCAGAACCGGCATTCTTAAAAAAGCTGTTGAAGACAGGTGAATCTATTACATTTTCAAATGTTAGCAGCTACGATACTCAGCTTAAGACAGATGCCAGTATTAATAACAATCAATACTATGATTACACGATTATAAAAGCTGATGGCTCCCTTTTTAAGGAAGGTGCTCATGCGACTGGGGAGTTTGTTGTTCCTTCAGGCGATAATATCACGGTTAAAGTAAGTTCAACAAACCCGATTTCGTTTGCTGGACCTTATCGGATTTTTAAATCGGAGGATGCTTTAGAGTTTGTATTTGAGAAGTTGTACGAGAACCAGCCTCTAAACGTTACGAAGGATGCTGGTAATTGTGGTTATTATTTGTTCACACCAGCTCAAACCGGAAAATACCGTATTGCGGCAAAAGAAAATAACAACTCAGCCCAGAACCCTGTAATTACTATTTTTAGTGATCCTAAACTGCAAAATGCTCTGGTAGTGAGTAACAGTGATGAGAAAATATATGGCAATGTGGTCATACCCCTGTCAAGTAGACAGGTCTAAAAAGACATGTTTAAGCAGCAACCGTTTCTCGGTATTCAACCGGGGAACGGTTGTTTAGTTTTTTCTGGAATCTACTTTGGTTATAAAATGAAATATACTCGCGCACCTGTTTTTCTACCTCAGCTAAGGTTTGGGGATTGCTTAAATATATCTTTTCCGTTTTCAGATGAGAAAAGAAGGATTCTATGCATGCGTTGTCCAGACAGTTTCCGCGTCTGGAATGGCTTCCGAGGATCCCAAGTCCAGTAAGTTTACGGTTAAATGGTTTGGAGGTGTATTGAAATCCCTGGTCTGAATGGAGAATAGCTCCCTCCAAATTTACATCTTTACTTAACGCGTCTAGCGTTTCGTTAACCAGAGCCAGATCGTTTCGTTCCGAAAGGTGCCAGGCTACGATCTCGTTGTTATACAGATCCTGGATTGCCGAAAGGTAGACAAACCGTTCCCCAACCCGTATGTAGGTAATGTCGGTAGCCAGTTTAGATAAAGGAGTATCCGCCTGAAATTGACGATCCAGCAGATTGGGATTCACGACAGAAGCCTGTTTACCGAAAAAACGACGCTTCTTTCGAATGACCGACTGAATCCCCAATTTCTTCATAATTCGGTAGACCCTTTTGTGGTTAACTACGAGGCCTTCTTTCCGTAAAGCAACCGTCATACGCAGATAACCAAAGTAGGGATGAAGGCGGTGGAGCGACAACATATGAGCTTCCAGTAGCTTGTCCCTTTCTTTACGCTGCCTGGCTGTCTGCTGAGCCCTTCTCCATTTGTAATAGCCTGCTCGTGAAACATGGGCTAACTCTAATAGCCATTTCAGTGAATACCTCTCTCGCATTTCCTCGATGATTCCGAACCTGGTTGCTTTCTTCGTCACTCCTTGTGCAGATTTGGATACTGCTTTTTTAAATATTCAATCTCCGCTCGTAGATACGCCATTTCTTCTTCCATGCTGGAAAACTTCGTTTTCGGTCGTCCTCGTCTTGGGCTAGTTGGCTCTAAAATCTCACCTGTTCGATATTTTGTTGCCCAGGTTTGTACCTGAGACTTATTACGAACGCCCAACTGTTTCGCCACTTCACGAATACTTCTCTGCTCCTCGTTCACCAACCGGACTGCCTCCATCTTTAATTCCAAGGAGTACTTCCGAAAGGTTTGCCCCTTTTTGGCCATGAAAAATCCCCTCCGCTCAACAAGAATTAAATCCATCTTACCAGATGTCTTTTTTCTCTTGTCTACTAGAAGGGGATAATACCAATGATATTGTCTTTATTGAAGCTGATTTACTAGCTGGAACTAAATACTATGTAAAAGTCGAAGAGAAGAATGGTAAGGAATTGCAGCTATTTCTAGCTGCAGCAATCCTGAAAGTAACTCCAAATGCTACTTATGACTACAGCCCTACGGGAAGATTAATTAAAGTAGTATTCCCGACGGGGGACGTTATTTTATTTGAATACGATGCAAATGGCAACTTAAAGAAAAAGACCAAGCAAGTATATCCTTTCTAATCCAGAGGTGATCAAATGCTAAAACGTATATTAGTATCCATCTTGTGCTTATCAATTACTTTTACGGGCTTAGGGACAATAGCAAATGCAGTTAAAGATGAACAGCAAGCTTTAAGTTCAAATGGGAATAGAAAGCAGGAGATTGTAACCCTCTCAGGAATTCTGGAGAAGTTCCATAAAGAGGAGTTGTGGTTAGACCAACAGCTTGCCGAAGGTTACTCCCTGTACGAAATTTATACAGCGCTAGATCAATCGGGCGGAGATCTTAGTGCCTATAAAACCATTATTAATAAAAACGGAACAAAAACGAAAGATCCTCAAGTACAAGTAAATAAGTTAGAGACTAGCTCAGCTTTGACTTTAAATCGTCCCAGCTCATTGGCTGCACAGACGGATTATGACCAAGCAGCAGTAGACCATTTGCCTGTAGATCAGCCCTGGTCCCCATATGTGGAGAGTTATGGTAGCGATTCGGTATCCGTAGCGACAGGCGATCTAAATGTTGGTTATACCGACTTTATATTGCCTGGTTTAATCCCGTTCTCCTTGAACCGGGTATATGACAGCTCCAAAGCCAATAATGATATTTCCGTAAAGCTTAGTGGCGGTAATTACAAAAATGAAGCGGGAACACGAAGAGAGGAGTCTGATTCGCAGCTAGGCAGAGGATGGAGATGGGATCAGCCTTACATTATGACACGGGACAGCCGCAGATTTATGTATTTTCCGGGAATCGGCACATACCGTATACTTACTGATCTATCCTTGCAGGGCTACAAGTATAAGAATCTCAAACTTGCTGATGACACAAGCGCAGTTGTTAATGGGAGAACAAGTAAATACAAACTCGCAGTTTTAAATGGACCAAACTATTATTTTGATGATGCCGGATATTTGATTCTAATTAAGGATGATTACAATAACCGGGTGGATTTCAGTTATACCAAGCAGGGAACTGGAAATGTCCTCACTAGGGTGAAAAACAGCGATGGAAACGAGCTTGTTTTTACTTATACAGATACGCAAGTAACCGTGAAACAAACGGGTACAGAGCTTGTTAAGGTATATACGCATGCTATGGATGAAGACCGGCCGGTGCTGACTAAAGTAACGGATGCTCTTGGGAAAGAAACCAAGTATTATTACAGTATGCCTGAAGCGCGGTTTAACTTTTTAGCCAATTTGGTTGGTCAGTTGGATCAACAATCTTGGGACAAATCTGCACTTCTGACACGTATTGTATCTCCGACCTCTTCAATAACGGATTTTGATTATGCCCCATCTCTGAAAACGATTGGCAGCTATGCAACTAGGTTTGTATTTAAAACGACTAAACGCCAAGATGCCTATGCGGTTCTGAGAGGCGATATTTTAGTCTATAAAAGATTATTCAAGTACACCAACGAGGACTTAACAAGTTTCGGGAAGGATGCAAAATGGATTACAACTATTGAAGGACCGCATTCCAAACAAACTTTCCAACTTCGAAAATTATTTGATGGTGCAACACAGCCAGATATCCACTATCTTGATGAATACCGAAGCGACGGAGACCAGACTGCGTCGGTTGAGAATCTGACTTATGATTCATCAAAAAGAAACCTTCCAATAAAAGTTGAAGACTGCTTTATTCAAAACGGAAAGAAATCTGAGTCAGTGACCGGAGAATACAAATATGATGAGAATGGGTTCATACTTTCGCTGAAGAAAAGTACCGGCCAAGAGACTACTTATGACTATCAAAAATCAGCTGAACCGTACTTTTGGAATCAGCCTAGTAGAGTGAAAACCAAGCTTGCTGACAATCAATTCAGGGTTGAAACTAATACTTATGATTCGCTAGGGGGATTAAAGCAGTCGTCTATCTCTGAAACGGGCTCAATTAACAAACTTCTGTCTCAGGCTAATTACCAATACGATAGCTATGGAAACCCGGTTGTTGTTGAGGTGAAGGATGATTCAAGGACAATATCAACAAGACAATCCTATGAATCACCTTTCGGACATCATCTGCTTACAAAGGAGTCTACCCAAGTAACGGGTATTGATAACTCTTCATCAACGGTATCGAGTCAATATGAGTACTCCCGTACAGGGGCACTTTTCTTGGGAATTGACGAAACAGGGAATAAGACGTCATATAAATACGATAAGACCGGACGTATAGTTCAAACTAGCTACAGTGATGGTTCTACCGAAAAAGTCGTTTATGATGATAATTTGAACACAGTAATAACCACCGATCCTAGCGGATTGGTTACAATCAACAAATATAATCCTGTAGGGTTTCTTGCTCAACAAGTGCGGGATGATACAGTATTCCAATATTTTTATGATACTGAAGGCAATACCGAGGAGTATATCGATGCTGAAGGTAATAAGATCAGTTATAAATACGATTCAATGGATCGATTGGTTCAAACTAGTTATGCAGATGGCTCGAAGGATCTGGTTGGCTATGATTTAGTTAATCGGACTACGACCTATACAGATGCATCAGGATATAAAAAGAAGGAGACGTATGATCTTCTCGGACAGACTGTATCTATAGAGGAATTTAATAATGAGGCGAATATCGTATTAGAGAAACGGGGGTACAACCTAGTTGGTAATGTAATCTCGGTTACGGACGGGAAAAATCAGCAAACAATTTATGGGTATGACGGATTAGGAAGAATAATATCCGTAACCGATCCCAAGCAACAGAACACGAAGTATACGTACAGCCTTTCCGGTAACCTAACTAAAATTCAGCTTTCAGACCGGTCTGAGATTAATAAGCAGTACGATGAATTAGGCCGGGAAATACTACATGTTAATCAAGGTAATCAATCCAGAAAGTATTATTATGATGCTCGAGGAAATATCGCCAAGTTTGTGGATTTCTCTGGAAAACCCAAAGAATATCAGTACGATAGCGATAATAACTTGACTCAAATTAAGGCTTCGGAAAATACAATAAACTATACATTTGATTTCTCTGGTCGCCGGACCACAATGCAGGATTCGCAAGGTACAACAAGATATACTTACGATCCAACGGATGGTTCCTTAATAACATTAAAATATCCGGATGGGACAAAAATTGAATATAGTTATAACACGCAAGTACGGACAGGTTACACATTGGTGTCTCCTAATGGGTCTGCAACACAGATCCAGGGTAATTTGGACGAGTTAAATAGAGTCAAGGATCTTGAAGTGTCCAGCAAGAATGGAACTGCTGCCGCATTGGCTGCCACACCTGGAGACAAGCTATCGTTTGAATATGGATCAAACAAATTACTAAAAAAATTAACAACTGCAAGTGGTACAGGGATAGTTTATAGCTATAAAGGATATGATCTGTCGGGTATATCTGTAGAACAAGGCGGTAATCAAAAGCAGCAGTTCAATTATCAATACGATAACAATAAGAACATAATTAGTCGTACTCAGAATCAAATATCAGATTCTTTCGATTATGATCCATTAAATCGTATCCAGAAAGAAAGCACCAAAGAGAACACTAGAACTTACAGCTACGATAACAAGGGAAATCGAATTGATGTAGAGGGATCCAAAATTTCGGGTATGCAGAATGCGGAGTATACATTTGACAGTCTGGATCGTCTAATAGGGGTAAAAGGAGAGGGGAAAGAAGTCTCTTACCGGTATAATGGAGATGGCCTATTATATGAACGTAAGGAAAAAGATAAAAAGATTCGTTACTATTATGATGAAGAAGCCAAATTAATTGCCGAGGCAGAAGTCAAACCAGACGGATCACCTAAGCTCTTATATGTTTATGTTTATGATTTGGGAGGACAATTATGGGCCCGTAAAGACAAGAATACAGGCGCCATGCAGTATTACCAATTCAATGGCCATGGAGATGTGATTGGTCTAACCGACAGCAAAGGAACCGAACTCAATAGTTATACTTATGATGTATGGGGTAATCCAGAGAGTAGCAAAGAAACAGTCCCCAATATATTCAGATATTCTGGTGAGTACTGGGATGAGACCACTGGGCTTCAGTACTTGCGGGCCCGCTGGTATGACCCGGGAATTGGAAGATTTATAGCTGAAGATACGTATGAAGGTGATGTTTCTAATCCCCTGAGTCAAAATTTGTATACGTATGTAGAGAATAACCCGCTGACCAATGTGGATCCAAGTGGGCACGAAAGAATAGTAGTATCGGGAGGAGATTATTCTGTCGATTCTCATGGAGGATATGATTATAATTTCATCGAACCAGCACTTAAAAAGATACGTGAATTACGGAAAGCCAATCCTAGGGAGACGATTGCATGGCTTATTGCTAATGCTGGATGGAGTAATAGTGATTGGGCTAACTTTTCGAAAGCTGTTAGCTCTTTGAATGTTAATATAGTGGGATTAAGCACTGCAGACGATTTCATTAACTACATTAACAATAAAACTGGTGGTAAAAGCAGAATGAATGATAAAATAACTAGTTTTACACTTTTCTCACACGGACTTACCGGAATTATACCACTAGGGTATAACTATGATTCTTCATACAATCAGAATTTAAATTTGACAACATCTAAGATAAAAAAAATTAATGGCAATGCATTTAGTAATCCCCTTTCATGGTTTTACTCGTGCAATACAGGAACTGACGGCAATGATAGTTTCGCTAAGGCTTGGGTTAACCAAGTTGGTGGGACAACTTATGCATATGAAGGTAAAACAACATATCAATATATGATGTATCCAAGAGAGTATTATACTTGGAAAGCAAAAATCAACAGAGCACTAGGCGGTAAATGGGCTGCTTACGCTGAATTTGTTGAATTAGCGAGGAAGTCATATGGATTTTCGATTATCGGTTCTGCGCGATATCCTGAAGCTGCAAGCGGAGCGACGTTATTAAAGTTTACAAGGTAAGGGTGATGTAAATGGCAAGAGGAGTGAAGAGAATATTCTCTATAATGTTGTACATTATATTAATTGCTATTTTGGTAAACTTTGTTCCCGTAAAGTTTGCAGTAAAGCTAGAAGATGCCCAAAAACAGCTAGAAGTCGGCAAATACATTTGCGTAACAGAGTCTAAATATGTGTTTGAGACAGGATGGATTGCAAAAAAGAAAATTAATAAACACTTAAAAGAAACCCTTGCTGTAAAAGTATCTCGAAATAGTCCGGATAAGTATTTATCTAATTCCCAGTTTGATTTTAAATGGTTTGAAATTGAGAACAGATTCCTTCTAACTGGCGAAGTCGGAAATTATGAAAGAAATAAGGATACCAATGTTTTATATGCCGATCTTGATGTAGATAAATGGGAAGTAATATATCCAATCAATCGAGCATCGTTTAGAAAATATTTTACGCCTCCAGGCTACCTTACCATTTATGACTATGACTTGATAAAAGTAATAAAAACATTGTTGTAGATTTACTCGAATAACCACCATGGGGTATCCCTCAGAGTCTTACTCTTATTCCCCACCCAGTGCCAAATGAATCGGGCAACAAGTCCTAAAAGAAGGTAACCGTTAATCCCCGTGCACTATTTTTAGCGATATTCCATTATGTTAGACAGGTCAATTATGGGTCAGATACTACCACGATTGACCTGCTTTTTGTTATCTTAGCTTTCTCACCGTTTTATCAAAATGAATTTCAACTGTAAAATAACCTGTTCCGATAGTGAGAGTGAATTACAAGCTATATTACTAAGCAGCCAGCACGGGCTTATCCCGACAACTGGCTGCTTAAGTTTGCAAAGTGTGCTTCGATCCTTGTCCTCAAAGGATTTCAAAGACCATATATAGAAATTCTAAATTCTTAAGCGTTCAAATCGTACAATCCAGGGCTGTGCTCATTTGGCATTTCTGGCATAACCGGAACAGGGAAGCCCTGAGGTGGATCAACGACATTCAGAGTACCGCCGTTACGGCTTGGGGTCTGGCCGCTGAAGATTTCGCCGATGCGCGTCGAATCCAGGCGGAAGTTGAATTGGGCATTATGGAAGCCCATATCCACATATTTACGGCACTCCGGGTATTTGTTGATATCGTAGTTGGGCACAGGGAACAGCTTGCCCCACTCCACACCTAGCGTCTCCAAAGCTTTGGCAAAAGCGTTCTGGTGCGCATTGTCGCGGACAATGAGGAAAGCAAGCGTCTCGCGAAACGTTTGGTTGGAGCTCATTTCATAAATCCGGGACTTCTGGAGAACGCCAGTCGATTCAAGCACCAGGTTGTCGAGAAGGTCGCTGATTAGATTTCCGTGACTGTATACATAGTTACCGTTCCAAGGGTTGCCTGCCGCATCCACGGGCAGGGAACTCTGAGCCCCCATAATAAAATGGTGGGGATTGGCGTGCTTAATCGCATTCTCAAGAGGGGCACCGGTCACGCCGCCATTCCCTACAGCTTCTTCTCCAGACCCAGTCAGGAGTTGGTTAATTGTATGCTGCACTAACTCAACATGGCTGATCTCTTCTAAGAAAATACCACGCAGCAAATCCCGGTACTGTAGAGCATTACCGCGGAAATTGTTGCTTTGGAAGAAAAACTGCATCATAGTACGCATCTCACCAAATCGTCCGCCCAAGGTTTCTTGCAGAACTTTAGCCGCTTCTGGATCAGGTTTGTCCGGAACAATGACATTGATTAAATCTTCTTTATAGAAATACATTTGTTGTCCTCCTGTTGTCCACTAAGGCTGGAATGAAATTAATAACACTCATGCATCATTGTGGCGCAGATGCTGAATTACTATGCGCAAGCAGGTCTGCTTAAAAATTCCAGCTTTATTTAAGGCCAGGTGTATGCTGATATCTGACATGAATCTACATAAACATAGCGATTTAACCGATATAGATGTTACATCTGACTTCATGCTTATCTGTGAAGAATGGTGATGTTTCTAACATCATATTGCCTTATGGGGGTCATCTCAGTGAAATTGCATAAAAAAGTATCAATCATAGTAATCGGTGCGTTGTTGTTATCTGTACCTTTGTCTTCACCTGGTATCCAAGTTATTTCTAAACCGAGCAACATAGCATTTGCAGATGAATTGAGTCAACCACAGGCTAGGTCGATTTACATCACAGGGCCAGTGGTTTTTTCGCCAAATCGTGAGTTACAGCTAACTGCTAACGGAATAATGAGTGATGGTTCAATTACAGATATCAGTTCAACCGCTACCTGGAGTTCTGATAACGAGGCTGTTGCAACTGTATCCCCAGGGGGAATTATAACAGGGCTAAGTGAGGGGACTGCCAATATTACCGCATCGCGTGATGGAGTAAATTCAACTCCGACGAATGTTACAGTAACCTGGGAAATATATAATAAGTTAAAAGAAGCTAGGGATTCGTTGAAGTTGCCTTTTACCGGCGGCCAAACTGAGGATAAAGTCACTTCTTCCCTAACTCTCCCTACTCTTGTGAACGGTGTATTTTATTCATGGTCGTCTTCTGATACGTCAATTATTGCGAATGATGGTAAAGTCAAACGGCCCCCATATATTGGTGGAGATAAGCAGGTTACACTAACAGCTACACTCAGAGCTGGAACTGAAGCTCCAATAACAAAGGACTTTAATCTTATCGTGGTCAAAGCGGAGCCTACTCCTGAAGACAAGCTTCGTGAAGCCATGGATGAATTACAGATTAGTTATTACTACAGCGAAGATTCTGCGGATGGAGTTAGAAGCTCAGCTATAGGGTTGCCTATAGGGGGGAAATACTCGTCTTCCGTATCTTGGGTGTCAAGCGAACCTTCAGTAATTACTTCAAATGGTACGGTTAACCGAACCTTAGACGATACGGATCATTTGGTTAAGCTGACTGCGAGAGTATATGTGGATGGAGTTTCGGATACTCGTGATTTCTTTGTTAACGTTAGACATTTCATCAAAGATAAAATGATCACTTCGTTTGCTCTGGATGACCATGTTGGAATTATCGATGAGGAGAAGAAGACCATCACTTTCGATATACCTCGAGGTGACCCCAGCCAAGGAATGCTAGTGACTTATACGGCAAAAGCATTCCAGGTGTCCGATTATGGTATTAATATGACTAGCGGGAAATACAAACTATATCCATTCTATTTCAAGAGTTATAGTGTCGCGGCAACAGATGAAATGCTGAAACCTGTATTCTACCAGCTGGTATTTGCGGGCAGCTCTACAACGCCAACACCGGATCCAAAGCCAACACCAAGTCCAATACCAACACCGGATCCACAGCCGAACCCGACACCGAACCCGACACCGAACCCGACACCGGATCCGCAGCCAACACCAATACCGAATCCGATACCAACGCCGGATCCGCAGCCAACGCCAACACCGGTTCCAACACCGAAACCAGCACCGACGCCAACACCAGTACCAGCACCGGTTCCGGCTCCGAAGGATGATGAGGTTTTCAAGAAAGATGTACTTAAACCAGGGACCAGTACCACTCAAATCTTGGAGACGAAAGTCAGTGAAGCTCTTAAAAAGCAGGGTTCATCGTTTGCTCCAACCGATATCAAAAATCACTGGGCCGAGCATACCATTGATATTTTTACGAAATTGAATATTATTAAAGGTTATGAGGACAAGACGATTAGACCTGATCAAGACATGTCTCGCGGGGAGTTCGTTGGAATTCTGTCCAGGATTTTTGATGTTGCTGGAACAAAGAAAGTTGCGCTCAAGGATATTAAGGGTCATTGGGCCGAAAATGCCATTAAACAGTTCACACAAGCAGGTATCATTAGCGGCAGCGGCAATGGAGCATTCCACCCGGACAAGGCAATTACACGCGAAGAAATGACTGTGATCTTATCTCGGATTGTAGACTTTCAAGGAATAACTCAAAACAAGATTGATAGTAAGGACCCGATTCAAATGGCAGCTCAGGCAGGTGTCATTAAAGGCAATGGAAACGGGGACTTAAATGCGAACGGCACTGCTGCCAGAGCTGAAGCGTTACAGCTCATCCTCAATACCTTAAAGTTAAACTCCAAAATTAAAACGATGCTTGAACTTTTATAGTTTATTGAATTATGCAGGACTAAAAGCGTACCGATTTATCGGACGCTTTTTTCTTTTTTTTTTTGCAACAATTTCTGAGTTCACCAATCCAAAAAGTTTTGAAGAGGAAGGAGTGTTCTCGGCTAATTTTTGATGAAATTTCAAAGACCAACAAGAGACCTTATATCACAAATTTGGACGTTGCTATCGAACTCAGGTACATCCGCGCATGCAGTTAGTAGATATCCTTCTTCCAAAGAGTAGGGACGAAAATACCATGGCTCGCCCCCGATTAATTGCTTTTCGGCCATACGATCCCCATCAACGGTAGAGAAGATGTTCAGAGGTATGGACAAGCCTTGGCCCATGGCCTTGATGTAGCTCTCTTTCGCTGTCCATATCTGAAAAAACCGCAATAATCTCGCTTCAGCCGATTCATGTTTCATGATGAAGTTGTACTCATCCTCCGTGTAGAATTGCTTCGCTGTCGCTAAGTCCATCTCGTTAACTCTCTCTATGTCTATCCCGATTCGCCCTGATGAACCTGCAGCCAGAACCACCCAATCCCCCGAATGAGAAACGTTGAAGCCAATATTTAAGTCATCCCCCATCAGAATAGGCTTCCCATGCAAGTTACTGCCGAATTCTAATTCGTCAGCACTACAATCTAGCATCCTGGGCAGCACAGCCCTTATTAGAAGGTCGCCAGTAGCACCGCGCAGCAAATCATGCAGAAAGCGAAATCTGAGAAGCTTAGCCCGTCTTACCTCGGGAAGTCCAGACAATATGGAATCCAAATGTTCTATTGGAAAGCTCGTAATCCGTGCAGCATACACTTTTATCATAATTTCCCCCCTATTAATGAGCATATCAGCTGCCACTTTTCTAAAGTATACGCTAACCGAATACAGCTGAGAAACTCTGGAAGGATACATTATTTCAAGAGTGAACAGTCTGTGTATTTCTATTCCTGAAATTTCTTCCCCGATGTTAAGTATCTAGACATGGCTTCTTCCCGAGTCCCTAGTTAAGCAGGTTTGTGACGAGCAGGTGGGCAAGAGCTTGAGGCAGCTCTTTTGGGCCAGGACACCGGGGTTGTACTTATTAGCTGGAATCAGAATTAAAGAAAAAAACCTGCAATAGGTGTATACCGTGCTGTCTTTAGTCTCAAACCCATAGAATGTAACAATGACGGAAAGAAGCTATTGTTAAGCAGATTGAGTCAGATGGAGGCTTGTGGAATATCAAATATTTTCCGAAGGGGGCCCTATAGATGACCTATCGGAACCAAATTCGTAAGTTGGATGCTGTCAACCGGCGACTGCGAAGGGCAGAACATTATTTGAAACAGGATAAATTTGAAGATGCTATAGATGAAATTGAGACTAGCCTGATTCTTGCGAGCGGTGTGTTCGTTTGTTTGAATAGCCATTCGAGAACCAAGCCCCTCCGGAGAACTCTGGGGAGAGGTAAAAATGAATAGGCGGGAAAAGGTACGCAAAATTTCTGTTAGAAAAGTGAATTCTGCACGTAAGGAATTACGGCGGGCTAAGAATCTATTGAAACAAAGAAAGATACTTCGGGCAAAAAAACAAGTACTACATTCTCTGCTCCACCTTCATCAAGTGTTGGGTTATGTTAATAGACTGAACGATTTTGGAGCGACTGAGGCGACCGGAGTGACTGGAGCGACCGGAGCTACGGGAGAGACTGGGCTGACCGGAGCGACAGGTGTGACCGGAGAGGCTGGAGTGACCGGGGCGACCGGGGTGAATGGAGCGACCGGAGTGACCGGTACGACCGGGGCGAATGGAGCGACTGGAGCGGTCGGTGCGACCGGTGCGACTGGAGTGACGGGAGAGGCCGGTGCGACTGGTGCGACTGGTGTGACTGGAGAGACAGGAGCAACTGGAGAGACTGGGGCGACAGGAGTGACGGGAGAGGCCGGAGTGGCCGGGACGACTGGTGCAACCGGAGTGACCGGTGCGACTGGAGCGACCGGAGCGACCGGAGCGACCGGAGTGACTGGAGCGACCGGAGAGGCCGGGGCGACTGGAGCGACCGGAGTGACTGGAGCGACCGGGGCGAGTGGAGCGACTGGAGCAACCGGTGCGACTGGAGTGACGGGAGTGACGGGAGTGACGGGAGAGGCCGGGGCGACCGGAGCGACCGGGGAGGCCGGAGCGACAGGAGAGACTGGAGCGACAGGAGAGACTGGGGCGACAGGTGCGACAGGTGCGACTGGAGTGACGGGAGTGACGGGAGAGACTGGGGCGACCGGAGTGACTGGAGCGACCGGAGAGGCCGGGGCGACTGGAGAGGCCGGTGCGACTGGAGCGACAGGAGAGACAGGGGCGACCGGGGCGACTGGAGCGGTCGGTGCGACCGGATCGACTGGTGCAACTGGAGTGACCGGATCGACTGGAGCGACCGGAGCGACAGGAGCAACAGGGGTGACTGGAGCGACCGGAGTGACTGGAGCTATCGGCGTGACCGGAGCGACCGGTCCAACGGGGTCATTCCAACAGTTTCAAGTATCGGAAAATTCACCAAATACGGTAGGGAGTTCAGCCATCGCAATAGGGGCCACGGCGACTCCAATAAAAACCATTACAATAACAGGAGTACCTGGAGGAAGTAGAATTTGGTTAACCGGAGTCGTTGGGTGGCAGTCTACAACAGGGACTACAGCGATTCAATTACAGATTCTTCGTGGTGCGACCCTTATATTTAGCATCAATCAGCATTCTTCTGGAAATCTCACATTTGAAGCAACCGGTGTAGATCACGTTGATTTAACTCCTGGAACTGGTAATGTTACGTATTCGCTAGTTGCACTGGCAACCGTTGGTACAGCCAATGTTATTGGAGCCATTACTTTTACAGGAGCCTTAATATAGTGCTGATATAGAAAGCGGTTAATCCTTTGAGGATTGCCGCTTTTCCCTTTTGGGGATTTGTAAACTCAATGTTAATAATAATGCTAGAATGTTTTAACAATTATAATGCTGAAGGCTAGCTTCCAGTCCGAAATTTGATATAATTAAAACAGTAAAAATAGGTACATAGCTCTATATCTGGGTCGGTTTAATTCTTAAGAAAATCAACGTTAAATGTCGATAAAGAAGTATCGCTTGAAGTGATGTTTGTATTTTCTATGTTTATAATATACGGGGGCATTGAACATGTTTGGTCTAAACCAACGTCTGCAAGCCAGACTACTTCTAACGATACTACTGCTGCTTCTAAGTTTGCTAGGCGATTTGTTTTCGCTCCCTATGCTGTATGGGGTGAGTTTCCATCTATCAACCCTGTTTTTAATTTTGACATTTCTGCTTATCGGAAGTCGGGCAGCGATAATTTCAGCATTTTTCGTTGCTAGCAGTAATTATTTTTTGCTTCAAATGTCCGTGTTCGACTCCGTAATTATCTTTGTTGAAGTTATATTCGTGGTCCTTGCCTGCAGGCTGCGTAAGGGTTCAGTCTTTTTGTATGACTTACTCTTCTGGTTCCTGACAAGTGTATTCCTCTTCTTGTTATCAGTATATGTTGATCTGCTTCCAACCTCGACACAGCTGCTGCTTCTCATTGCGAAATCAAGCGTAAATGGCTCTTCCAATGCTCTAATAGCAGAGGTGCTGACAACTTATCTTCCCTTTATACGCCGGTTGAGAATTAAGAAGATGAGGACTCGAAGAATTCCTCTTCAGCAAATTCTCGTCCATCTGTCCATTAGTGGTCTGATTCTGCCTTTTGTCTGCTTCATGATTATGACGGGAATCTCTCAAAATCATGTCGTTAACCTACGAGCGCTTCAACTGACACAATCTACAGCCAGCAGCATCCAGGAGCAGGTTAGCGGCTGGAGTACAGCGGAGTACCGGGCACTTGAACTGGGAGATGTTATTTAGCTGGGAAAGCTGAAGGCAATCGTTAACAATGTGGCATCAGGAGCGGTTCAAGTTGTCATATCCCGTCCTAGTGGTGACATATTGGCTTCCAGTCTGCCTGACATTGCCGCCCAGCCTTCAGTGAACGATCTACCAGAACGCACAATGTATCAGTACAATTCGAATATGTATCTGCTGCTGCCAGAAGGCAGACATTTCACCGAGCTATCCAAGTGGAACGGCGGATACTATTGGTATAATACATCCATGCACAAGGAAGTACCTTATAACATCAACGTGAGGGTACCCGCATCTCATTTCTTGTATGAGGTATACGAGATTTATACGATAGAATTTGGATTGATTATGGCCTTTATCCTGGTGGTATTGCTGGTCGTATATTGGTTTAGTAAGCTGATTGTCCAAATCCTGATTAAGCTTACTAACGAGACGACAGGCCTGCCTAGTAAAATAACAGAGAATTTCGAGGTGTCCCATACGGACAGCTACATTGTTGAGTTCGACAAGCTGTATGTGAACTTTCAGCAGATGGCGGTCAAGCTCAAAGAGATGTTCACGCAAGCCACTCGGATGAACACGGTATTAACCGAGCAGGCTCAGCAAATCAGGCAGTCCGAGCAGGAATTCCAGCGTTTAGCTTTTACAGATGCTTTGACTAACATTCCCAATCGACTTTATTTCCATAAGCAATTGAAGCAGCTGACCGAGGATAGAACTTCAACAGTTGCATTAATGTTCATGGATCTGAATAAGTTCAAGCTGATTAATGATACTTACGGCCATGAAATAGGGGACAGGCTGCTGCAGCATTCAGCCACTCTGCTAACCTCCGCGGCAGGTCCCGACAGGGTATTTCGCCTTGGGGGAGACGAGTTCGTGGTTGTCCTTCCCGCAGCGGATACGGGTTTGGTTACGCGGACGGCTGAACAAATTATCGAGTTGTTTAAAACGCCGTTTGAAGTTCAGGGGCATACACTTCAGCCGCGTACAAGCATTGGTATTGCTTGTTACCCTCAGGATACTGATAATCCCGATGAATTGTTGAAGCTTGCGGACCATGCGATGTACCAGGCCAAACAGTCAGGCAGTTCAATTGTCTGGCATAGCAGAGGGGCTGAACAACAAGGAGATGTTAAGCATGATTAGATTATGGAGACCGTTCATGTTGGCTCTGCTCCTGACGATGACCGCATGCAGCAGCTATGTGACAGAAATGACACCGATATCACCAGGCATAGAAGCATTGAAGCCATCCCAGCCTGATAAGGATAGTAAGAATGAACTGCTTGTTTGGACTTTCTATGATACTTCGGATGCGGATCGCAACTTTATGATTCTCCATCCAGATATTAGAGTGAAAACCGTTCAACTCAAATACGAAGAGATCGCCGATGCATTTATCAGAGCCTATGGAACGGATGAGTCACCCGATGTTGTTTTTCTCGACAGTTCTATGTCGGGCAAGCTAAATGGGCTTGATATTCTGCATGACCTTAGGGAACAGGGAATTGAGATCAAAGACTATGAACAACAGATTCCTGCCAATATGCTTCCGCAATATATGAACTTGCAGATGAACAAGCTTGTTACTCTGCCAACGTCGCTGCCAACGGCTTTTACGTATTATCGGGCTGATATATTAGAACAGAACGGCTTCCCTTCTAACCCGGACAAGCTTGCGGTATATCTAAGCACTCCGCAGAACTGGGTAGCTATGGCCAAGAAGCTGAAGAGCAAGGGCATATATCTGTTCCAGCATTATACGGATCCGATTGATGTCGCCTCAATGTCTTCCAGTATCCTGAATCGTAATCTTGAGTTCGCCTGGGACAGTAAGGAATTTCAAGACGCTGTATATGTTGCCCGAGAGATTCGGAGAAATGGACTTGCCCTTCGCAGTACGATATGGGATCCATCTGGTGAGCAGGCCTTGCGTGATGGGCAACTGGCGATGATATACTCGGCTCCATGGGCGACAGATTCGTTAAAAGGCTGGGCACCAGAACTCACGGGCCGATGGAGAGTAACCGGGCTTCCGCTTAACCTGTATGGATATAGGGACGGGGCCATGCTTGCGATCGCCAAGAACAGCAAGCATAAGGCGGAAGCGTGGGAATACCTGAAGAACAACCTCTCGCTCACTAGAAAAATAGACGATTCCGGGAAAGAGAGCTATCTGGGCGGGCAAAACCCATCGATCATGGCTATTAATTATGCACAGCATAACAAGGGATTATACCCAACGCCGCTGGATGCTGAGCTAAAGGCACTTTGGGATAAAAACGTTACCGGAATTATCGAATCCGACCAGTCTATCGAGAGTCAGCTGGGTCTGCTTAAGGAACAAATGGAGCAAATAACAAGCGAGGAAAGATCAATTATCAAGGAAGCCATTCATTCGAGCAACTAGGCTGGTGCTGCTGCAACAGCATAGTAATTCATACACAGCAACCTGATTCGGGTACACACCTGGAGACAGGTTGTTTTTTTGCGTTCATAATTCAAAAATCATAAAAAAACATATTTATTTCGGATTAAATTAAAACTTATCCAAGCCGGGCCATCCATTTCTCAAAAATATTCCAAATAAATACGTATTGAATTCCATTTAGACCCCCTAGGTTCTCTAATACAATCTTGTTAACACCTAACCACATGGTGAAAACAAGGAGGGGTTGTCAAAATGAAAAGTATTTTCAAGTCTAGTGCGGTACTTCTGTTGACAGTCACAATGCTATTAATCTCAGCTTGCGGAAACACAGATTCTGGAAGCAAGTCAGGCACTGCCTCTACCACTGGGGCTGAGAATTCCGCGAATACAGACAAGAAGATTACGCTCGGCTTTGCTCAAGTAGGAGCAGAAAGCGGCTGGAGAACAGCTAATACGAAGTCCATCCAGGATTCGGCCAAAGAAGCCGGTATTGATCTCAAGTTCTCGGACGCCCAGCAAAAACAAGAAAACCAAATTAAAGCGATCCGCAGCTTTATCGCTCAGAAGGTGGATGTCATCGCCTTCTCGCCGGTTGTAGAATCCGGTTGGGACACCGTGCTTAAGGAAGCGAAGGATGCGGGTATCCCCGTAATCCTTACGGACCGGGCTGTTGATTCCAAAGATACATCGCTCTATCAATCCTTCCTTGGCTCAGACTTCGTAGAAGAGGGACGCCGAGCCGGCAAATGGCTTCTGGAAGAAATGAAAGATCATCAAGGCCCTGTGAACATTGTGGAGTTGCAAGGTACCACGGGTTCAGCGCCGGCCATTGATCGCAAGGAAGGCTTTGAGGAAGTCATTAAAGAGAATCCCAACCTGAAGATTGTGAAGTCTCAGACAGGCGATTTCACACGGGCCAAAGGCAAAGAAGTTATGGAAGCGTTTATCAAATCCGCAAAGGCTGAAAATACCAAGATGGATGTACTGTATGCCCACAATGACGATATGGCGCTTGGAGCTATTCAAGCCTTAGAGGAAGCGGGTATCAAGCCTGGAGTAGACATCAAAATTATCTCCTTGGACGGCATCAAGGACGCCTTTCAAGCTATGAAGGACGGCAAGATCAACGTCATTGTCGAGTGTAACCCGCTGATGGGACCTCAGTTGATGCAAATTGCGAAGGACATTGTAGCCGGTAAAGAGGTAGAAAAGCGCATTCTGACCGATGAAGGCGTGTTCCCGCAAGATACAGCCGAGAAAGAGCTGCCGAACCGTAAATACTGATCCTGTAGTATCTGTATTCCGAATTGATTAGAGCAAGAAGCCGTCTATTAATTGAGGCCGGGCTGGAAGCACCTGCCTTAAGCATGGCCTCGGACGGCTTCTCTTCATTCTACGAACGTGATAGGAGGGTACCAGCAATGGAAGAAGAGAAGAAACCCCGCTTACTTATGAACCGGATAAACAAACATTTCCCCGGTGTTAAGGCGCTTACAGACGTTAGCTTTCGCATGTTCCCTGGAGAGATTCACGCATTGATGGGTCAGAATGGTGCCGGCAAATCTACACTCATTAAGGTGTTGACCGGTGTGTATTCGATTGATGCTGGTGAAATCTGGCTGGATGACAAGGAGATTCGGGCGCAAAGCCCGCTTGAGGCTCAAGAGCTTGGAATCAGCACGGTGTATCAAGAAGTTAATCTATGTGCCAACCTAACGGTTTCGGAGAACATCTTCATCGGGCGCGAGCCTATGAAGAGAGGCCGGATCAACTGGAAGGAGATGCATGCTCATTCCACAGAGCTGCTGAAACGGCTGAACGTAGACATTGATCCTACGAAACAGCTCGGGGATTACTCGGTGGCCATTCAACAGATGGTAGCTATCGCAAGAGCATTAAATATATCGGCAAAGGTTCTGATTCTTGATGAACCGACCTCCAGCCTTGATGCGAACGAGGTGAGCGAGCTCTTTAAAGTGATGCGCAAATTGAAATCGGAAGGATTGGCGATTCTGTTCGTAACTCATTTCCTGGATCAGGTGTACGAAATGTCTGATCGAATTACCATTTTACGAAATGGGGAATTTGTCGGGGAATATAAAGCCGAAGAATTGTCCCGCATGGAACTGGTCTCGAAAATGATCGGTAAAGCTATGGATCAGATGGAAGAGGTTCAGGAGATGGCGGATTCACATACAAGCAGCGGCAAGGTTACACCCTTCTTGGAGACCAAGCAGCTTGCACGGAAAGGCTCGATTGAACAATTTGATCTCAAGCTGTATCCCGGAGAGATTCTCAGCCTTGCCGGGCTGCTGGGCTCAGGACGGACAGAGATTGCCCGCATTCTGTTCGGAGCAGACCGAGCCGATCAGGGAGAACTTGCGATCAATGGCACGGTGGTGAACTTGAAATCACCGCGAACCGCCATTGATAACGGCATTGCTTTCTGTCCGGAGAATCGGAAGTCAGAAGCCATTATTGAGGATCTTACCATACGTGAAAATATAATCTTGGCTATGCAGGCCTCGCTGGGCATATTCAAGTATTTGCCGAAGAAGAGACAGACGGAATATGCGGACGAGTACATCAAGCTGCTGAATATCAAGACACCTGGACCGGAGACCTTGATTAAGAATTTGAGCGGCGGCAATCAGCAAAAGGTGATTCTGGGCAGATGGCTGCTGACGAATCCGGACCTCCTTATTCTCGATGAACCGACACGTGGAATTGATGTAGGCGCTAAAGCGGAAATTATGAAGCAGATGGGCCGTTTGTGCCAGAAGGGAATGTCAATTCTGTTCATTTCCTCCGAGCTTGAAGAGGTTGTGCGCACCAGCCATAGAATCGCCATCCTGCGTGACCGCCACAAAATTGCCGAGATTGATAACCATAATGTCAGCCAGCAGGATATCATGAAAGCAATTGCAGGAGGAATGCCAAATGAGAAATAAGCTGTTTTGGCCGCTCGTAACCTTGGTCGTCTTACTCTTGGCCAATTTAATTCATAACCATGAATTCTTCAAAATCACCGTTCAGGATGGTCATCTGTTCGGCAGCTTGATTGATATTTTGAACCGTGCCGCACCTCTTGTGCTGATCTCGATCGGAATGACCTTTGTTATCGCTACCAAAGGAATTGACCTATCCGTAGGCTCGGTAGTATCCATTACCGGGGCAATGGCTTGTCTGATCATCAGCCAGGGTGACGGGTCGAGCATGAGTGTGCTGTTCTCGGCTCTTGGGATCTCCCTTGTGCTGGCGCTTGCTGCCGGAGCCTGGAACGGACTGCTCGTCAGTGTGCTGGGCATACAGCCGATCGTTGCAACACTGATTCTGATGGTGGCGGGACGCGGGGTGGCCCAGTTAATCACAGATGGACAAATCCTGACGATTTCCTCGAAGCCGTATTCCTTTATCGGAGCTGGTTATTTATTCGGACTTCCGTTCTCTATCTACATTATTGCCTTCTTCTTCATCATTGCAGCCGTCTTGACCAGGAAGACCGCTGTGGGTCTGTTCATCGAGTCGGTAGGCACGAATCCGACAGCAAGCCGCCTTGCAGGAATCCGCTCCGGGCTGATTATCTTTATCGTATATTTGCTGTGTTCGTTCCTGAGCGGGATCGCGGGTCTTATTTTAAGCTCTAACGTATCCAGCGCGGATGGTAACAATGCGGGGCTCTGGTATGAGCTGGATGCAATATTGGCTGTGGTCATCGGCGGCAATTCCCTGAACGGC
This sequence comes from Paenibacillus sp. YPG26, assembly GCF_023704175.1. Taxonomy (NCBI): domain Bacteria; kingdom Bacillati; phylum Bacillota; class Bacilli; order Caryophanales; family Paenibacillaceae; genus Paenibacillus; species Paenibacillus sp. YPG26. The sequence goes on from NZ_CP084530.1 coordinate 1,356,949, forward strand.
GGACGCTTTTATCTGACTGGAACAATTATTGGGGCATTAATTATTCAGACCTTGACCACTTCCATCTATTCAATGGGCGTTCCTCCGGAAGTTACGCTGGTTGTTAAATCTGTAGTCGTGTTAATTGTCTGCTTGATTCAATCTGAGACTTTCGGGGCTGCATTCGCCGCTAGGCGCAGAAAGAAAAATGAAACTGCCAAACAGGGGGTATCGGTATGAACATCCTGAAAATTGATAGACGTTACTTTCCCATTCTCGTAACCGTAGCGTTATTTGTTGTTATGTTTGCGGCAGGTTCAATAGAGTATAACGGGTTCTTCTCTCTGCAGGTGTTCCTGAATCTGCTTATTGATAATGCCTTCCTGCTGATCACGGCGGTAGGTATGACCTTCGTTATTCTTACAGGCGGAATTGATTTATCCGTGGGTTCCATGATCGCCTTCACAACGATGCTGTCGGCAACCCTTGTTCAGAATCATCATTGGTCGCCAATGCTGGTTATTCCGTTCGTATTGCTCATAGGCAGCTTCTTCGGCTGGGTTATGGGGAGCTTGATTCAGTACTTTAAGCTTCAGCCGTTTATTGTCACGCTTGCCGGAATGTTCCTGGCCCGGGGCCTATGCTATCTGATTAGTATCGAAAGCATCACCATTGATCATGAGTGGTACAAATCCGTGTCTCAGACCAAAGTGTATTTATTCGGCAGCAATTATATCTCCATTAGCGTAATCATTGCGCTGGTTGTTGTGGCGGCAGCCATCTATATCGCGCATTATACTAAATTTGGCCGTAATGTGTACGCCCTGGGCGGCAGTGAGCAATCGTCCCTGCTGATGGGACTTCCCGTTGCCAGAACCAAAGTGCTGGTGTATACACTCAGCGGGTTCTGCTCTTCGCTTGCCGGAGTTGTCTTCACCTTCTACATGCTGTCAGGATACGGTCTGCATGCAGTAGGTATGGAGCTGGATACGATCGCAGCCGTTGTCATCGGTGGAACGCTGCTGACCGGCGGAACGGGTTATGTCGCTGGGACGGTCTTTGGGGTCCTGATCCAAGGCATCATCCAGACTTTGATTATGTTCCAGGGTACACTCAGCTCCTGGTGGACAAAGATTGCGATTGGCTTGCTCCTGCTAATGTTCATCCTGCTCCAGAAGGTGTTCATCTCACGCAAGAAAAAAAGCAGTGCAGCCGCCGCATAATCGAAATGAGGATACGATCCGGCTGTCGACCACATTTAAGCATAAGGAGGCGGGGATACGAATGAACAACACAACTGAAATCGGCTGGGAAATCTCTAAAACGGCTAACCAATTCAAATCTTCTTGTGTACTGAAGTTCGGGAAGATCATCATTGATGCCAAAAGCATATTGGGTGTGTTCGTCTCTTTAGCCGAGCACCATAACTATGAGCTGTATGTAATGGGACCCGATGAAGACGAGGCGAAAAGGGCCCTGTCTGATCTGTTCGCCCGCTATGATCTTTCTTATATCATAAAATAACTAGAATAAGTGGAATCCTTGAACTTCCGGCCGTTATTGTCTCCTGATTTCTTAATTACTCCGCTCTTAGCGGGTGAAATCGGGAGACAAAGGCGATCGCTTTGGCTCTTTGTCTCATTTGAACGAAGATTTACGGAAGAATAAAATCTTCTTGTCGTATTTGTGAAAGCGCTTTATAATCTGAATGGAATAATTCATCCTAATTGTAAAAATTTAAATGTCAGCGTAAATGCCCAAGCGTGAGATCAAGCAAAGTGAGGCTCTTCCGGTATGAAACTATATGGTTGGATTACTTCTAGTCTACGTGCGAAGATGTTAGCGATGTTCGTCCTGCTGACGGCATTTCCGTTGATTCTCGTTGGCATGATTGCCTATTACATGTCTTACGAGACTGTATCGAAACACAGTGTTGCCGCAATACAGCTAACTGCAGATCATTTGAAGAATGATATTGATACCTTATTCTCGGACAATCACAAGTTTCTGGATATCAGCAAGAACCCGAATGTATTAAGATTTCTTTTCATCCAGAATGAGACGTACCAAGAGGCCAAGGAGATTCTCAATACATTTAGTCTGTACCGCGATACGTACAGGTTATCTGACCGGATCAGCAATATGATGCTGTTCAATCTATATGGCAAGGGCATCAGCGAGAGAAAAGGCATCTTTGACCTTGATCAGGACCTATCCACATATCCGGTATTTGCCAAGCTGATGAAGCAACCGGACAAGATTATGATCATTCCACCTCTTTCCCCACAAAGACCGGACTATTTCGATCGTTCTATCGACGAGGGACAATCTGTAATCTCGATTGTATCCACAGTCAAACAGGAGATTACCGGTGAATTAATCGGATATATGGTAATCACGCTTGATGCTTCGGTAATCTCGAATTTCTGTAATAATATGCAAATTGGGCAGAGTGGATATTTTTATGTCGCGAATGAGAAGGGCCAGCCGATTATAATCCCCGAACAGTTTGGAAAGTTCACTAAATTTGACGATGCGGAATCCAAGCTGCTGAATGGGGATATGGGGAATTTCACCCGTACTGTGGAGGGGGTTGAGCATTTCGTTGTATATACCTCTTCTGAACAGACCGGCTGGAAGATCATTGGGGAAGTACCTTTATCAGAAGTGCTAAAGGATGCCAGCCGGATTGAGAGATTGATTGGAGTCATAGTCATCTTCACGATTATTTTCACAATAGCCTTATACTTTTTTATATCATCCAAACTCATCCATCCGATCCGCTTCCTTAAGAAGAAGATGCGCCAGGCTGCTTCAGGTTATCTGGACGCTAAGGTGCGTCAAATGGGAAGAGATGAAATCGCGGACCTCGGCTCGAGCTTCAATACCATGCTGGATAAGATCAAGATCTTGATAGAGAACAGTATAAAGGAACAGGAGTTGATTAAAATCGCCGAGCTCCGCACTCTGCAGGCTCAGATTAATCCGCATTTTTTATATAATACGCTGGATTCAATCATTTGGTTGGCTGAGAACAGAAAGAGTGAAGAAGTGATTGAGATTGTGCGCGCACTTACTACTTTTTTCCGAATCAGTCTGAGTAGAGGACGCGATTTGATTACAATCAAGGATGAGATCGAGCATATTGGGAACTATCTAGTAATACAAAAAATGCGTTATCGGGATATTCTCGATTATGAGATAGACATCGACGAAGATATTCTGAGCTGCCAGATTCTGAAAATGACACTTCAGCCTCTCGTTGAGAATGCCTTGTACCACGGAATCAAGAACAAACGTGGCAAAGGCATGATCCGAATTAGCGGTTCTTATATTTCCAATGATGCCATACGTATTGTCATTCAAGATAATGGAGCGGGGATGTCACAGGAACGTCTGCAGCAGCTGCAGGCTGGTATAGAGCAGAAAGTTGAGGATGAACCCAAGCAAGACGGAGGATTCGGATTTGGAAATGTACACCAAAGGCTGCGGCTCTACCATGGAGAACTCTATGGACTTCAACTGGACAGTCAGCCCGGCGTAGGTACAACGGTCACTGTGAAAATACCTGTAAGGAGGGAATTTGATGAAGAAGGTTTTCCTGGTGGACGATGAAATCCTTGTGAGAGAAGGAATAAGAGACCGTATTGACTGGGAAAGCGAGGGATTTGTGTACAGCGGTGACGCCCCGGATGGAGAATTGGCCTTACCCTTAATTGAACGAATTGCTCCGGATATTCTAGTAACCGATATTAAAATGCCTTTTATGGACGGTATTCAGCTTAGCAAGATTGTGAAGGAACGGATGCCTGAGGTGAAAATTATTATTCTCAGCGGCCACGATGAATTCACGTATGCCCAGGAAGCCTTGAGAATTGGAGTGGAGGAATACTGTCTGAAGCCGCTGAGCTCTTCAGAGCTGATTAACAGCCTGCGCAAGATATCCAACAAGATCGACAGTGAACGTAAAGACAAACGCGAGCGGGAAGTACTTCAGGTGAGAGCAAGCGCCAATAAAAACTTCATGAGGGAACATATGCTCATTGATCTGTGCACGGGTTCCATTCCTACAGCAGATGCGATTCAGATGTCGGAAGAATTTGGCGTACCGCTGATTTCGCGCTTTTATCTGGTGACATTGTTGGAGTTCGAAGCAGCAAGCGAGGGAGACATTGCGGCGGTAATTGATATGGAGCATGATCCGTTGTTCCAGAGAATAAGCGCAGAGTTCTCAGACCACCTGTATGTGAAGCGGAACAAGAAACAGCATGCCTGGATTCTTAAGGGTGATCATCCAGCCCAGCTTGAGTTGTTGGCAGAGAAGCTGGTCCGGGAGATGAAGCAGCTGGAGGAGAACAAGATTTGTACTCTTTATACTGGAATCGGATCTGTGAAGAGCCGGGTTCAAGAGATTTCTATTTCTTTTTCGGAAGCTGATCAGAAGAAAAGCTACCAGCATTTCATACGAAAGCGGCCAATTAAAGGCAGGGAACTGCAGGGGATCATCGCGGATAAGCGAACCAGATTGAATGATTTCCTGGAACAGGGGGACAACTCCAAGGTAGAAGGGTTCGTATTAAGCTACATCCAGGACGAGGAAGATCATCATAATGCGCTATATTCCCATTATTTAATTATGGATATGTTAATGTCTGCCACACAGTTCATTCACGAATCCGGCGGGGATGTGAACGCGTTCATCGCGGAGCTCGAATCTGTGGAGGAGAGTCTTCAGGAAGTCTTCAGTCTGGAAGAATTGCGCAACAAAGCTTCTGTTGTTCTCAGACTCGTATTCCGGTATAGGGACCAGATCAAGAATAAATACAGTGATATCATAAGCAAGGCGAAGGACTACATCGACCGGAATTATGATAATCCGGAGATATCACTTCAATCCGTTGCCGGTTATGTCAATGTCAGCCCGAATCACTTTAGCAGCATTTTCTCAAATGCTGTCGGCCAGACTTTTATTGATTATTTAATCAGAACCCGTATTAGGAGAGCCATGAAGCTGCTCAAGACCACAAGTGCCAAATCCTATGAGATTGCGACCATGGTAGGGTATAACGATCCGCATTATTTCAATTCCGTATTTAAAAAAATCACAGGTGTAACCACAAAGGTCTACAGGAATCAAGAAGAGCAAATCTGTCTTTAGGAAGGATGTTGCTGTGCATGCACCCAGCTTATAGCCGAATAGGCTCTTTCATTGCCATTCTGCTGCTGTGTTCTCTGAGCTTGAGCAGCTGCAGCACAGCCCATACCCCGGGCATACCGATAAACAAGCAGGGAGCCGAAGCACTTGCCAGCAGTCACCAGGCTCAGAGGTTAACCATGGCTATTATATTTGCAACTGCGGATCCTGTGTATAAGCAGGTGACAAAGAGTGCCAAGGCGGCAGCTGCTAAAGCGGACATTCAACTCATTGTCAAAGCTCCAAATGAAGCGAATCTAGAACAGCAAATCAGAATTATGGAAAATTTGATTAAACAGAAGGTGGACGGGATTGCAATCAGCCCGGTGGACTCCGAGGCGATGACTCCGTATATTGATAAGGCAGCAGCGGCGGGGATTAAAGTCATCTGCTTCGATAATGATGCGCCAAATAGTAAACGGCTGGCCTATTTCGGGATTGATAACTACGAAGCAGGAAGACGGATGGCAGAATACGTGGATAAACTGCTCGGCGGCCAGGGTATGGTCATTGCAGAGACCGGAATGATCAGTTTTAACAACATTCGTCAGCGGGTTGCCGGATTTAAGGACTATTTAGCGGGTTCATCCGGGGTTCAACTGCTGGAACTGCGCACAGACGGGGACCATGCTGACCAAGCTACCGCAAATATTGAAGAAATGATTGAAGACCATCCCCATTTTGATGCGTTTGTCGGTTTTGATTCACAGGCGAGCTCATCAGCCATTCTTGTATGGAAAGCCAAGGGGTTACGTCAATTTGCGGTCACCTTCAACAATACGCCTCTAACCCTAAACGGGATTCGCAATGATCAGATTACGGCGACTATCGATCAGTCCGAAGATAGGTGGGGGGATATAATTCTTCAGCAATTGACCGCAGCTTGTTCAGGACAGCCTCTTCCAGTTGTTCAGCAATTGAATGCAAAAATCCTGACAAGGGACAATTGGAATAAAGAAGCTTTGGACAAATAAAGAGAAGGTCTAATCATACTCGGGGAGGTAGCTATGAAGATGAGGCGGATCAGCATTCTGTTCGTCGTCTTAATATTCATTAGCGGTTGCCGGTCAGAGCAAAGCAGGGAAGTGGCGACACAAGAAGCAACAATTCTGCCTGCATTACATGAGCAGGAGTTCACGGAGCTTCCACAGGATCAGGAAAGGCCGCTCGTCCTGGGCTTCTCCCAGGTTGGTTCGGAGAGCGCATGGCGTGCGGCGAATACGAAATCGATCAAGGAAGCAGCCAAGCAGGCAAGTGTGGAGTTGTTATTTGAAGATGCGCAGCAGAAGCAGGAGAACCAGATTCAGGCAATTCGTTCTTTTATCACCCGCAGGGTAGATGTGATCGGCTTCTCCCCCGTAGTAGAGAGCGGCTGGGAAGAGGTACTTAAGGAAGCGAAGGATGCCGGGATTCCCGTTATTATCACAGACCGATCCGTTAACGTTGCTGACCCCTCGCTGTACATAACTCTAATTGGCTCTAATTTTACGGAAGAGGGCCGTAAAGCTGGTAAGTACGTACTTGATAAAATGCGACTGGTCCGCGGTCCGATTCAGATTGCCGAGATTCAGGGAACGCTGAATTCCGCACCAGCCATTGACCGGAAGAAGGGCTTTGAAGAGATGATATCCAGGAATCCTGCGATGTCTATTGTTGCATCGGATACCGGGGATTTCACACGCGAATCGGGGAAGGCCATTATGACCGGGTACTTGAAGAAGTATGGCAAAGACATCCAAGTACTGTATTCCCACAATGATGATATGGCATTTGGAGCCATTGAGGCGATTGAGGAGGCTGGACTTAGGCCGGGCAATGATATTGTGATCGTTTCTGTAGATGGTGGAAAAGAAGCTTTTCAGGCTATGCTTGCGGGCAAGCTGAACTGTACAGTGGAATGCAATCCACTGCTGGGACCTCAGCTAATACAAGCGGCCAAGGAGGTTGTGGCAGGTCATACGCTGCCCAAACGAATTGTCACCCGTGAAGGAGTATTTACGAAGGGGACCGCTGCGCGGGCAATTGAGAACCGAAAATATTGAAGAAAATGAAATAGAAATTCGAATAATTTCTAAAACAGCCTTGGTCCTGAATACAGGATGAAGGTTGTTTGACTTTGTCAAATCGGCTGCTTGTGCAGAAAAATATATTGACATGAAATCGCTTACAAATTATAGTAATCTCTAAGCTTACCGATAAGCTTAAACTTCGAAGTGAAGGGAGGGAAATCATGATTAGAAGATAGGCAGCTTTACTTTAATGTAGTCGAAGTCAATTGCACTCCACGCTAGTTCAGTACTATGCATCATGTGCCCCTCACAGCTTCTTGTCTCCTTTCTATTCACCTTGCAGTCTAACACGTTCAGACATGATCCAATCTGGACTTCTGCAACATCACAACCTAATGCGTAACCTAATCTTTGTCCAAAAACAAAATTACGGAGGTTAAAGTTAATGAAAAGAATGTTATCCTGCTTAACTATTCTTGCTCTATTTATTAATTTGTTACCGCTTACAAATGCGGAGGCAGCAACGAGGGTTAATGTTGCGCTGAACAAAACTGCCACAGCAAGCTCCGTGGAGGATTCATCCAAGACAGCTGGACTAGCTTTTGATGGGAATTCATCTACCAGGTGGTCCTCCAGCTATTCGGATTCACAGTGGATCAGCGTGGATCTGGGCACAGCTACAAATATTAACGCAGTTAAGCTGAACTGGGAGACAGCATATGCCAAGTCCTACAGAATTGAGACGTCAAATGACAACAGTAATTGGACAACTGTATATTCCACACAGGCAGGAGATGGGGGAATTGATGAGATTTCCTTTGCAACGAACAGTGCTAGATATGTAAGAATGTATGGAATCCAAAGGGCGACGAATTACGGTTTCTCTCTTTGGGATTTCGAGGTATACGCTGCTAACGGAAATAATGAACCAGGACAAAGCGGAATTGTGTCTGGTGGAATCTACAAGGTGACAGCGCAGCATAGCGGGAAAAGTCTTGAGGTAGCTGGCGGTTCGTCCGCAGATGGTGCCAATGTGCAGCAGTGGACGGATAACGGCAGACCGGAGCAGCAATGGAAGGCCGTAGATGTTGGTGGCGGATATTATAAGCTGATCTCTCAGTCCAGCGGTAAAGCACTGGATGTAGAGGGAGCATTCACTCATGATGGAGCCAATGTGCACCAATGGACAGACAATGGTCAGGCGAATCAAAAATGGAAAATCGTTGATGTTAGCGGTGGATACTATAAGCTGATTTCCGGATCTAGCGGTAAAGCCTTGGACGTTGCCGGCGGCTCGACAGCAGATGGAGCGAATGTCCAGCAATGGACGGATAATGGAAATGCACAGCAAAAGTGGAAATTCACCAAAGTCACAACACAGCAGGATATCACACCACCAACAGCTCCAACCAACCTCGCAAGTACATCTAAGACAGCCACAACAGCAACTCTCACCTGGGCAGCATCTACAGATAATGTAGGCGTAGCAGGGTATGACATCTATAGAGGGACTACTCTCGCCGGATCAAGCACATCAACAAGTTATACAGTTACAGGATTAACTGCAGCTACAGTGTACAGCTTCACCGTGAAGGCAAAGGACGCAGCGGGCAATGTGTCGGCCGCAAGCAATGCGGTAAGCGTCACTACGAACCCGGCCACAACGCAGCATGCCGGATTCTACATTGATGGGACAACTCTGTATGACGCGAATGGGAATCCTTTTGTGATGAGAGGGATTAACCATGCTTACACCTGGTATAAAGGTCAGGAGGACGTGGCCATACCCGCCATTGCCAGAACAGGTGCGAACACGGTAAGAATCGTGCTTTCCGACGGGCAGCAGTGGACCAAGGACAGCTTGTCTGCATTACAAAGGCTGGTTACTCTGTGTGAACAAAACAAGCTGATTGCTGTTCTTGAGGTGCACGATGGTACGGGCTCCGACAGCGCAGCTGTACTTGATAATATTGCGAATTACTGGATCGAGATGAAGAGTGCCTTAATCGGGAAAGAGAAAACGGTGATCCTCAATATCGCAAATGAATGGTACGGCACTTGGAACGGAGCAGATTGGGCTAAAGGCTATATTTCTGTTATCCCTAAGCTTCGAAATGCCGGCATCAAGAATACAATCATGGTTGACGGCGCAGGTTGGGGACAATATCCGCAGTCGATCGTTGACTATGGAACACAGGTGTTTAATTCAGATCCTCAGAAGAATACAATGTTCTCTGTTCATATGTATGAGTATGCAGGCGGAAATGCTTCAACGGTTAAAAGCAACATAGACAATATTCTGAATAAGAATCTGGCACTGGTAATAGGTGAATTCGGAATTAGACACACAAATGGAGATGTGGATGAGGCAACCATCATGAGCTATAGCCAGCAAAAAGGCGTAGGCTATCTCGGATGGTCATGGAAGGGCAATGGCAGCGGACTTGAGTATCTGGATATGGCCAATGACTGGGCAGGTACCAGTTACACGGAGCAGGGGAACGCAATCATTAATGGTCCGAATGGAATTAAGAACACTTCCAAGCTGGCTACTGTTTTTAACTAGACTTTAATACGGAATGAGAGAAGCCCGGGATACCCATCCCGGGCTTCTTGTGATTAATCAATCACCTTGAGAATCGTCCCAACTACGGTCTCTGCTATAAGTTACATAGTCTTGGCAATCATTACCTAATAAATTGTTAAACAAAAATCGATTTTTGTCGATATATAATCTGTCCATGTAACTTTGCAGCGTGCTGCTTACTATTTATTTTATTTAAACATCGGGGGGTTCTTTCTTTGGCAATTAAACTTCGAACTAGATTGTTACTCAGCTTTTTCTCCATAATCCTACTGTTCTTAACAACAGTAACGGTTACGACAATGATGAACCAGACGATCTCAGGCCTCAATGACAGCATCTTTGAGTCTCAGAAAAGAATGGAAGTCATTCAGCGGTTGAATCTGTTTGCCAGAACGGCCAATGACAACGGGGCACATTATTTGCTTGCTCCGGACAATATGATGGGTAATTTCAAGAGCAGTTTTGATGAGACGGTTAAGTTCGTGGATCTGGAACTATCCAATCTTAAGAAAATGACCAAGGATCAGGGCAGCCTGAAGCAGATCGAGCAGTTCCGCACACTGTGGTCCCGCAATATGGAGTACAAGAGAACCATTATGGACAAAAAGGCAGCTGGCGAGACCCTGACGGCTCAAGAGAAATACAGCAAGGAGTCGTTCGAATCCGTTGCCTTCTCCCTTCTGTCCTTCATGAAGGATGAACAGGCAAAGATTGAAATGTACAAAAATGAGATTTCCAGCATGAATCAAAGGGTTAAGCTGGTTAACTACTCACTGGTTGGCATAGCCATCCTATTGTCTGTTGGAATCGCTTATCTGCTGTCTCGGTATATGATTAACCGGACCCGGAAGCTGATTCAATCTGCTGGTGCCGTAGCAGAGGGCAACCTTCAGGTTGAGGCATTAAGCTTCAAGGGGAGAGATGAGCTCTCTGAGCTTGCCACGGCATTTAATACGATGACAGATTCACTTAGAACCGTTATTGGAAGTGCGGAAATGGTGTCTATGCAGGTAGCGGCTTCTTCCGCTCAGCTGCAGGCCAGTGCTGAACAGACCAGCCAGGCTACTTCGTATATCGCTACAGTTATGCAGGAGATTACAGAAGGGACAGAGACTCAAGCCACTCAGGTTACCCAGAACCTGGATACCATCACGAACCTCTCGGACAAGGTGCATCACATAGCCAGCAATGGACAAGCTGTGCTGCAGACGGTTACTCATACCTCCGCAACAGCTATGCAGGGTAAAGATGATTTGATCAAGGTTATTCAGCAAGTTCGTACAATTGAGAGCAGTAACGGCAAGCTTGCTGAAGTTATAGACGATCTGGAGCAGCAGGCCGTCCAGATAGGCAAAGCTACACAGCTCATTATGGATATAGCCAGCCAGACAGACCTGCTTGCCTTGAACGCAGCTATTGAAGCGGCAAGAGCCGGTGAGCAAGGGCGCGGCTTCTCGGTTGTAGCCCAGGAAGTCCGGAAGCTCGCCGAGCAGTCCCGTGTATCAGCTGATCAGATACAAGGCCTGATTACGGGTATCCAGCAGGAAGCTAATATGGCATCACAGGAAATGGAACAGGGAACTCTTGAGGTTCGTAAGGGAATTCAGCTAATTGAAGTGGCTGGGGATTCCTTCGAGAGAATTATAGAGCTCATTAATCAGGTGGAAGAAGACGTGCAGGGAGTTACCGCGTCGACTACCGAGATTATGACCGATACTGAATCTGTGGTCTCAGGTATAACCATGATCTCACAGATCGCTACTGAGAATTCATCAGGTACACAGAGTGTGGCTGCTTCAACTGAGGAACAGCTTGCCTCCATGGAGGAAATCTCCGCTTCCTCAACTGAACTAGCCAATTCGGCTGACGAACTTAAGCAGCTAATCGGCAAATTCCGATTATAAATTCTATAACCAGGGGTGACACAGTATGATATTAAAACGATCTATGGCCGTTCTATTAATGTTTTCTTTAATATTAGTAAGTGCCTGTTCGAGTTCTTCCAAGTCAGAGCAGCCGGTAACCATAACTTTCGTAAGTACTTATGAAGGGAAGGAAGCTGAGTTCTTCTCAAGCAATATTAAAGCCTTCGAGAAAGAAAACCCAGGCATTAAGGTGAAAGTAGTCAATGTTGGTTTTGGCTCAGCTTCCAACTATGTCAAGACAGCAATGCTGGGGGATCAGACGCTGGATGGATTCAGATCCGACAGCTCCTGGGTTCCCGAGTTCGTTGAATTAGGGCTGCTGTATCCCCTTGATTCAATGATTGCTGCAAAGGACAGAGCTGATTTCAATCCGGCAGCGCTTAATTCCCTTGTTATTAACAACAAATTATACGGGCTGCCTACAGTAATGGAAGCTCCAGCGTTACTGTACAACAAACGGATTCTTAAAGAGCTTGGATATTCCAATCCCCCGCAGACCATGGCCGAGATGATGGATATAGCGAAGAAAGCAACCAACGAAGGTCGTTACGGAATTTTTCTATCTGATGATTCATTCTTTGCTATTCCATATATTTGGGCGTTTGGTGGAGAGACCATCACAGATGACCGCAAAGTTCACATTGCCTCCCCTGATTCGATTAAAGCTCTGGAATTCCTTCAAGAGCTTCGCAGCAGTGGAGTAACTCAGCCATACCCGGATTTCAGTGACAGCTATAATAAAATGATGACAGACTTCAAAGAGGGGAAATCCTCAATGATCGTGAATGGTCCGTGGGCTGTGAGTGATCTGCTAAGCGGCAGCGAGTTCAAGGGCTCGAATAACCTGGGAATTGCTCCAGTTCCAAAGGGACCTAAGGGACAAGGCTCGCCTGCGGGAGGACAGAGCTTTGTCATCTCCAAATACAGCAAGCATCCCGCAGAGACCTATAAGTTCATTCAGTATTTAACGAACTCGAAGAACCAGACCCAGCGAGTTAAGGAATTCAAGTCCTTACCTAGCCGTCTAAGTGTATATCAGGACCCAAGTCTGGCCAATGACACAATTATTCAAAGCTTTAAGCAGGTATTGGCACTGGCCAAGCCTCGTCCACGTATTGCCGAAGGTGAAGACATGTTCGCCGACTTTACTTCTAATTTGGGCCAAATGCTGCTCGAGAAGATTACTCCCGAACAAGCCGGCAAAAACATTGAAGTGGCTTGGCGTGAACTGCTGAAGCTTGATCGATGAAGAAAAAGAGCTATTCTGAATAAAATATGATACAGCAGGGCAGCAATTAATCCTTCACAGGATTCAATTGCTGCCTTTCTGTCCTTTATAATAGGATTAATACTATGAAACGAGGTGGAAGCAATTGATCCTTACTCTTAATCCTGTAACAACAGGGGGAGCCTTCCTTGAATTCTTGGACGCAGCGAGTGGCGCTGGCTTTCCCGCGATAGAATATGATATTCGGCCCTTTGCGGAGATTGCAGAGAAGCAGTCCCTTGAAGCGGCACGGGAGCTGCTGTCCTCAAGAAATCTTGTACTTGGCTGTATTGGGCTGCCTGTCGAATTCCGGCGCAGCGAAGAGGAGTTCGAGCAGGAGCTGGCGGAACTTCCCCGTCTCGCTGCATTCGCCCGTGAGCTCGGTGTGGAGCGCTGCTGTACATGGCTCATGCCAACTACAGATGAACCGGTTGCCGAGTACACGTGCCGTACGGTGGTAAGACTTCGGAAGTGCGCTCAAATATTAGGCGCACAAGGGATCCGCTTCGGACTCGAATGGGTAGGTCCCAAGACTTTGCGTACTCAAAAGTATGATTTTATCCATGATCTTCGGGGTGCGTTAGATCTGATTGACGCGATTGGAGAGCCGAACGTAGGCCTCTTGTTCGACAGCTTCCACTGGTTCACTTCCGGCGGGACCGCGCAGGATATTCTAAATCTAAGGTCAGAGCAGATTGTGCTGGTCCATATGAATGATGCCCCGAATGAGCCGGTGGATGAACAGCTTGATCAAGTGCGCCTGCTGCCGGGTGAAGGGATTATTGATTTGGCCGCCATGTTTGAAAGTCTCGGCAGAATCGGATACGACAGTTATGTGTCCGTGGAGACATTTGGTAAGGAGCTTCCGGCTTTAGGGGCCAAAGAAGCCGCTGTAAGAACGAAGGCGGCTGCGGACAAGACACTCCATGCGTTGAAGAATACATAAAATTCAGCATGAGGTACAAGATATAAGGAGACAAGAATTAGAAATGAAGGAGGGGATATGGAATGGAGAACAAGTCTCACAGCGGGAACTATAGAGGAACAACGAACATGAAGGCCAAGAATCAGGACATGGCTTTTGTGAATGATACGCTGGAGAATGCCAAGAACACGACGCCTGTGAATACGATGAAGGATGACGTTAACGAGGGGAATGAACAAGAGCCCCTAAATCTGAATGGGGTATAAACTCAGAATCTTTCTGTCTGAGTACAGCGACAAAAGCCTGGATTTGCGGTAACAGCCGCAGGTTCAGGCTTTTTCTTCGTAATCTCCATCTGGGAGATAGATCATTCAATGATTCGTACTTGCTGCCTGCGCATATGATCTACAAGCCAGGGATTAATCGTTAGATTTGATTAGGGAGTTGGTCTACCTAATGATAACCATAAGCTTATGTATGATTGTTAAGAATGAAGAGGATACGCTTGGCCGATGCCTGGACTCGGTACAGGGTATAGTGGATGAGATCAATATTGTTGACACGGGATCGGATGACCGCACCAAAGAAATTGCTTCAAATTATACGAATCGTATCTTTGACTTCGAGTGGGTTAATGATTTTGCCAAGGCCAGGAACTTTGCTTTCCAGACAGCAACCAAAGACTTTATCTTGTGGTTCGACGCCGATGACGTGTTCCTGGAGGAAGATCGGCGAAAGCTGCAGCTATTGAAGAATGAGCTGGAGCCTTCTATTGATTCTGTGACTATGGAGTATCATTTGGCAGCTGATGAATACGGCAATGTGACTATGAAGTCCGTGCGGAACCGTCTGGTCAACAGGAGTAAGCAGTTTGAATGGATTGGCGCCGTCCATGAATATCTCGAAGTGAGTGGAGATATATTCACCAGTGATATCGCAGTCACTCACAAAAGCATCCGGCACGATGCAGACAGAAATTTACAGATATACGAACAGCAGCTGTCAGAAGGTAGAGAATTTACACCCAGGGATTTATTCTACTATGCTAACGAATTGCGTGATCACCAGCTGTATGAGCGGGCTGCCGAGTATTACGAGAAATTCCTGTCAACCCGGCAAGGCTGGGTGGAGGATAATATTTCGGCTTGTATCCGACTGGCCGACTGTTATTTTGCACTGGGAGATGCCGAGGCACAGCTTGAATCTACTCTGCGCTCGTTACAATATGATCACCCGAGGCCGGAATTGTGCTGCAGATTAGGCTTTTATTTTATATCCAGGCATAATTACAACGCGGCTATTTTCTGGTACCAACTGGCCACCACGATTGAACTGCCTAAAGGAAGCATGGGCTTTCAGAATCCAAGCTTCTCAACCTGGCTGCCCCATCTGCAGCTGTGTGTGTGTTATGACCGGATAGGCCAATATGAGTTAGCATACAAGCATAACGAAGAGGCCCGGACATATCGTCCAACGGATACGAGGATACTTCATAACAAAATATACTTAGAGCCGCTTCTGCATAAAGAGGCCTGAGAGGGATGGCTAAGATTAAAGTTCTGGTGGCAAGCCCTGTTTATCAGAAGCCTTCGATTCTGCAACACTTTCTTGAGTCGCTGACCCGCTTGGACCAATTCAAGATTGAGTATTCTTACATGTTTGTGGATGATAACAAAGAGACCAGATCAAGTGAACTTCTCCGCGAATTTAAGCAGGCTAACAACAACGTGACGATTATGAATTCGGTTCATGAAGCTGATTATGTATGTGATGACAGGACCCATTATTGGAATGAGGGCCTAATATGGCATGTGGCGGGTATCAAGAACATGATCCTAGACTACGGCTTGGCACTGGGATATGATTATCTGTTTTTAGTGGACTCTGATATTGTCTTGTATCCTCAGACTGTTGATCATTTAGTGTCACTCGGGAAGGACATTATCTCGGAAATCTTCTGGACAAAATGGCAGCCTGAAGCCGGCGAACAACCCCAGGTGTGGCTGAGTGATGAATATATCCAGTGGAAGCAGGTCCGGGGAGAGAAGCTTACAGATGAAGACAAATCGCGGCGTTATGATGAGTTTATTCGGCAAATGAGGATGCCCGGCGTCTATGAGGTAGGTGGACTGGGAGCATGCACATTAATCAGCGCGCACGCGCTCAGGGCTGGTGTGAATTTCAAGCCCATTCCAAATCTCTCATTCTGGGGAGAAGACCGGCACTTCTGTATAAGGGCGGCTGCGCTTGGGCTGCGGTTATACGTAGACACCCATTATCCGGCTTATCATATATACCGGGAATCCGACCTGGAAGGTGTTCCCGGCTACGTGTCCAGAACATTATCAACCCAAGACCATGAACAGCCGGCATCGGTCAGTCGGGCCCCTCAAGTTATAACGGGAACCAGACCGAAATTGACCTTGTCGATGGTCGTGAAGAATGAAAGCGGCCGTTATTTGGAGAAAGTCATTGCTGAACACAAGAAGTATGTTGATGAGGTTGTCATTATAGACGACGGCAGTACTGATAATACAGCGGATATCTGCAAGGAGTATTTTGATGGTATTCCTGTTCATTTGGTCAGCAACAAGTTATCCAAGTTCTCGAATGAAGTGGAGCTTCGTAAGCAGCAATGGAAGGAGACGATCTCCACCAACCCGGAATGGATCTTGAACCTTGATGCGGACGAAATGTTCGAGACTAGATTCCACATGGAGCTGCCGAAGCTTCTTGGCCAGACGCAGACGGATGTGTTTTGTTTTCGTTTATATGATTTTTGGAATGAAGATCACTACCGGGAAGACAGCTTTTGGAGATCACATAAGACATACCGTCCTTTTTTACTAAGATATCGTCCGAATTTTGAATATACCTGGCAAGAAACGCCGCAGCACTGCGGAAGATTTCCTAATAATATACTCAAGCTGACCCATGCGCTCTCTGACCTGCGTCTCAAGCATTTTGGTTGGATGAGCGAGGAGGATCGTGCTCGAAAATTCGACAGGTACATGAAGCTTGATCCGCAAGGCAAGTTTGGATGCTTGGCCCAATATTTATCGATTGGTGATGAGCACCCACATCTTGTGAGATGGATAGAGCAGCTTTAGGAGAGCAAGGAATCAGCAGCTGGCAATTGAATGACAGACCTCCTGCAGAGGTTACGCTGCTGATTTGGTACGAAAGAGAAAGGAGTATTGAGAAGTTTGTCGAATAAATAAATATACTAACAGATGCATGCTCTCCAACAGAAGAGATCAGGAGCTAAGGGTGGTATATTCCTCCCTTATTTTCTTTGTGTATATTAAAATAGAGTAGTTTTTTTTATTTATGTCATAAAAAGAAGAAATATGTCGATTAATAGTATAGTACTCTGGCATTAGATAATTAGAAAGGAACGTTCCCGAGATGATTGGATTTAGAAGATTAATGATTGTATACATATTAGTGATGAGCCTTCTGTTAATCTTTTTGAACGGAATTTATTACTACACTATGAGAAGCACGCTTCTTGATGGACAGAAGCAGAGCATTGAGATGATGACCTCACATATTAAATCTTCGCTGGAGATTACACAAAAGGGGGAGATGCTCTTCGAGGAAGCCTTGTCGGGTAAGCTGCGCCTTGCCTCGATTGCAGCCCAGGCTATGCTGCCGCATAAGCTTGATGAGGTATCCAATGAACAGCTGGTCCGGATCCGCGACAAGCTTGGCATTGAAGATTTGACCTTGTTCAGGTATTTGAAGAATGAGAATAACTTTATCGGAGAGAAGTCCAGTGATCCCAAAGAAATCGGCATGACCACGGAGACCTGGGGCAAGGGAAAGTGGAACGTAGTCTTCAAGGAATTGATGGAAAAGCATAATGCTACGCCGATTCCGAACTTTGGCGAGAACCTGCCTAATTTTTGGGCGGGCCCATTCGATACCTCCTCCTCTGATCCTACTAAAATCAGCAAATGGGGATACTACAACGACGGGACCACAGACTATCTGATTGATCCTTATATTTCGGAAAGTATCATTAACAGGTTCAGAGACAAGGCTGGGGTGCAGTTCAATATCGAGGAACAGGAGAAAAGCAACCCGTTAATCCTTGAAATTGGCATACTTAACGACAAAATTCTGCAGGGAGAATGGAAGGTGCCGAAGGATAAGCCTGAATGGCATTCTGAACGCAAGCTTCTCTATGGTAAATATAATTATACCTCCCCGGAAGATTCAACACTTGCGAAAGAGGCTTTTTCCAAGATGGAGAAAGTGCATAAGGTGATGGAGATCAATGGGAGGTCCGTGCTGAGAACCTATTCACCAATTAGCCTGGAGGATAATGTGAATAAAGGATTCGACCGCATGCTGGTCATCGTGACTTCCGACATGGATCAGCTTACATCGGACTTGATTCAGAAAGAAGTAAGAATATCGATTGTGGCCTTGATTATCCTGGTCATCGGAGCCTTAATGATTACTGCCGTTGTTAGATACATTAAGAAGCAGAGCAGAATTGTGAACGATGTTCAAAGCATGTACCTTCAAAATATAGACAGCCTGTTCACTACAATCAAGGAGTATCGGCATGATTTCGTGAATCATATCTTCGCGCTCACGGGACTTGCGAGAATTAAGAAATATGATGAGCTTGAAGCATACCTTCACAGCCTCAACCATATTAATAAATCGCTTAATGACATTATTGATATTCAGGTTCCCGCGTTCAATGGGCTTATTCAGGCCAAAGTGGCTCAGGCGCTGGAACGGAAAATTAACTTTGAGTATTATTTCTCGGGGTTTGAGCTGTTGGATCTGGATATATTAAAAATTACGAACCTTGTCCGCATTACCGGGAATCTGGTTGATAATGCGTTCTATGCCGTTCAGGATATGGATGAAGCTGAACGGAGAGTGGAAGTGATAGCGCGGGTTGAGCACAAGAAACTAACTATTCAGGTTCGCAATAATGGTGAACCCATACCGGAAGAGCTCAGAGAGCGGATCTTTGATCATGGATTCACGACAAAGCCCAAGACCCGGAACAGTGGTCTGGGTCTCGCGATTGTAAGAAAGCTTGTTGAGGGCTATAATGGGCGGATTACACTTGAGAGCAGCAGCGAATATACCTGCTTCAAGATCGACATTCCCCTTAGCCCCAAAGAAATGCATGGGTTCGCTTGATTGAGGAGACACCACCGCTGGAACCGAAGCCCGGGAGCATATTCCCGGGCTTCCTTGCAATAGATCAGAACAACAATGCCTGCCGTTTGCTCAGGAAAGGGGAACTTCACAACATGAAATCTGTACTCAAAGGTGGATTCTCCACTGAGTTATTGTATATTCTGGGGATTATCGCCATCTCGTCTGCGGCCATCTTTGTGAAATGGTCACAGGCTGAGGTATCGGTTATTGCCATGTACCGCATGTTCATTACAGACCTCTTGTTAATTCCGCTGTTATGGAAATACAGAACTGAATTCTCTCAGCTGACTCTGCGGCAGCTCGGTATGCTGTCAGTCTCGGGAATTGCGCTAGGGCTGCATTTCCTACTGTGGATGGCGTCACTTCGGTACACTACGGTGGCCAGTTCTACAGTCATACTGACCTTAGAGCCGATTATCGTTATGCTCGGTTCATTCTATTTGTTCCGCCTGCGTTCTAATCTTGCCATGAGATTAGGCATGGCTGTGGCGCTGGCCGGCTCGCTAGCCATCAGCATTGGGGATTTCACCTTATCGGGCTCCGCTTTAGCCGGGGATATTATGTCATTTCTTAGTGTACTTGCAGTATCTGCCCATCTTCTGATTGGTAAGCGGATGCGGGAGAAGACCAGTGCCTATGTGTACAATTTCAGTGTCTTTGCCTTTGCGGGGATATTTCTGGCTGCCTACAATGCCGTCAATGAGATTCCGTTTGGAGGGTATTCGGAGAGAGAGTGGGGATTATTCCTGCTTCTAGCCTTGATTCCAACCTTGTTCGGTCATTATTTATTCAATTGGCTGCTGAAGTATATGAACGCTTCTGCCGTGTCCATGGCGGTTCTAGGGGAACCGGTGGTGGCTTCCTTACTTGCCTGGCTGCTGCTGAATGAGAGACTGACCTGTCTGCAGCTCATTGCCGGGGTGTTCATTATTGCTGGGGTCTGGGTGTTTATCCGCTATGGCAGGGAGACGGACAGGAGCTGAAGAGCAAGCCCGGGCATACTCTCAAGCTTGATCTCCGCAGATCCTGTCAAATAGCTGAATATTTAAAAGAAGGAGCCCACGGTCTGATTGCCGGGGCTCCTTCTTTTCACGATCCCTGCCTTAATCCGCGCTTCCCACTAAGGACGGGCAGCTCGGACTTCAGGCGAAATTAAGGGTACGGCCGGTCTCGACAAGGGTCTTGATATTGCTGAGAATCATCGGCCAGCTCTTCAGACTCCCTTCATAGGAAGGGTCATTGGCGTGCCACTCATCGTGAATGAGAACCAGCTTTGTTACACTTCCAACAGGCTCAAGCAGCCAGCTGATCCGCGATTCATAGTTCTCTGCGTTCGGCTCCTTGAGATAGGAAGGTCCGACCCTGTGTGTGAACCGAAATGCCTTCTGCGGGGTGAACTCGAGTATCGTGCCGAACACATGAAGTGTCTTCTCACCATCGCTGCCTGGGCCGATGTATTCCAGCAGGTCCCCTTCCTTGAATGTGGAGTGAATGACGCTGCCATAGTAAATCTGCTGCACCTGATGCGGAGCAACCAAAGCTTCCCAGACCTCTTCAGGTGAGCCGCCGATATACATTTCATATTTCAGATCTTGCATGTCCATTATACCTCCTTGATTCATGATTCTACCCAGCTGCATATGCCGAGTATCTGGGCCAAGTATAGTACAAGATCACTGCCAGCTGCTGTCAGTTAAGATCATTCTTCTCATAATGATGCAGCATACCCTTGAGGATTTCGACCATCCTCTTCTGCAGACTCGCGGGTTCAAGTATGGTAATTGCCTTTCCGTAAGATAATAGGAAATAGGGCGCGAAGCTCTGAATGGACTCCTCTGTTAATCTGAACAAAATTTCGCCGGGTCCCCGCCTGGTTAGCGTGTGAGCGAACAGCCAATGCCTGCTTAGCTCATTCAGCGCTTCCTCCTGACCGGATATCCGTACATGTACGAGGTCCGGTTCCTCCTTGGATCCGGGAAGCAGGGAGTTCATGAAGAACTGGCTTGCCGAGAAGGATTCAGGGTGCCTGAAAGTCTGCTCGGTAACCGTCAACGTCTGAATTCGGTCTACCCGAAAGCTCCGGATCTCACTGCGGTGGTGACAGTAGCCGACTACGTACCAGTTCCCTTTCCACTGAACAAGCCCATATGGATCAAGAAGACGCTCCTTGGCCGATCCTTCGTGACTTCTCATATAGACCATATGAAGGGTGCAGCCTTCCGCCGCACAGGTGCTCAACAGCTGAAGATGTTCCTCGAGCTTCTCCGATGAAGGTGTGATGACTCCGATCCGGTTCTCATGGAGCATCACCTGCTGAAGCTGCTCCGGCCCAATATACGTTTTGAGCTTGGAGATGGCCCGGTTCAGGATATCGGGAAAAGGATACCCGGCATCCTGCGCGAACTGTGCAGCCTGAACAAGACTTTTCTGCTCGTCAGGATCGAAGAGCAGCGGGACAGAGTTGAAATGTTCCATCAGCCGGTACCCGCCATGATGCCCGGTATCCGCTGTAATAGGAACCCCGCTGGCACACAGTGAATCGATATACCTGTAGACCGAACGGACGCTGATCTCCAGTTCCTCTGCAAGCTCACGTGCCGTAATTCTTTTGCGGGTCTGAAGAATCCATAATATTGACATCATATAATCAGCTTTCGCCACTTAAGCATGCACCCTCTTCATTTGGCTGGGGTCATCAGTGAACCCTTCTGTCTCCATATTCCACATGCATCCGGAGTTTCCTTTGCGGACGATGGAATTAGGACTATAGAGACAGTTCGGTCTCACTATAGCTCCCGCTGTGATACAATGCACACGCTTACTTTCAGGGTATATAATACAATAAAGCTATAACTTCATAAGTAGGGGGAGTATATATGAAGGTCAAAGATTTCATGATTACGAATCCCGTTACGGTCAGCAGTACAACAACCCTGAGGGAGCTGCTTCAGAAGCTGGTGGATAAGCGAATTGGCGGAGCTCCTGTTGTGAACGACCAGAGCAAGCTGCTTGGCATGATTAGTGATGGAGATGTCATCCGCTACCTTAAGCCAAGCACGGGCCGTGTATATGACTTCTTCAGCTATGTGATCCAGACCGAGACAGAATCACTGGACAGCTCTGTGATGAACAAGCTTGAGACCTCGGTTGGCAAGGTTATGGTCAGCAAAAATTTATTTACGGTATCCCCGGAGGATCCTCTGGAAAGAGCGATTGAAATTCTGGGCAAGCACCACTTCAAGAAAATTCCGGTCGTTGACCCGCAAGGGACGATCGTGGGTGTAATCAGCCGGGGAGACGTGCTTCGCCAGCTGGTCAACTCCTTCGTTCTTAACCCTTGAACCGGGTTGATACTCAAGAGACCTTGGCACCTCCATTTGGTGCCAAGGTCTTTCTTTATAAACCCGAATATTACAAGCGCACACAATCAATGTAACAAACAAGCAGATTTATCAATCTGATTTCTTGTCCTTATTCATCTCTATTCGTTCTCCCAGCGCTTGAAATACCTCGTCAATCGTTTTTATCCGCTCCTCAACTCTTTTTGCCGCTGCATCCAAGGTGAAACCATCATCAAGCAGTTCTTTTACCAGAATAATTTTCTTAATGCTCATATAGTCGTATTTTCGGGTCGATCCTTCACCCTCTTTTACAGAGTGGATCACGCCTTTTTCTTCCCAATATCGAATTTGCCGCTGCGGAACCCCCGTTATATCGGACACTTCGCCTATGCCAATGACTAATTTTTTTAACAAGGCCAGATCAAGCATAGGATCTATTGATTCTTTCATCATGTTCACCCTTTGAATTCAATTATTGTAATTAGTCTACAATATGTGAATGCTGTTAACAACTTTAGTTATATTATTGACTTAAATTGTAGATATGTTACAATTTGCGAAGAAATATTACATTAAATATTTTTAATTTACTGAGGAGAGGGGGGCAATTAGGCTTGGCAGATTGTATGAATTAACTCGACATCATTTATAAAACAGTCCGATGGATAAGGTCGACGATCTTAGAGCTTGAAGAAAAAAATAGATGAGGTGTAGAACATGGATCATGCGGCAGTAGAAAATGTGATAGATGAGCAGGAGTATCGCCAAGTATTGAAGCGGATGTTGGAACTTGTATCTGTACCTGATGGTTATGCTTTGAGGCATGTACAATGCCAACAACAGAATAGCAACGATGTATGGGTTGTTCGTTATGAGAAAGATTCAGGAGACAATAGTGGCTTAGGTGGAGAGCATTACTCCTTTGTTGTGCAGAAAAATAATCATAAGCTTCTCGGAATCACTTGGATGGACGCGAGTCTCTCATACGGCAACCTTCCCTCCAAGGAGGAAACGGAAGAGCTGGCTAAATCTTTTTTGAACAAAATAGAGCCAGGGCTGTTTGAACGGCTGGAACATAAATGGACCGATCTTCATCAAGAAACGATTCATGTTAAGAACCGCGATGGGGACCATGAGGAAGTGATCGTGACTGGAATGAAATACAAATGCTATTTAAGAGATGAGCAAAATTATGCCTGGGTTATATTTGGCCCCGGGGGACAACTGATCACGTTTGAACAGGGAATCATCTGGGAGGGAGGCAGAGTTACGGAAAAATGGCTCCACGATAGTTGGCTTGAGCAAGAGAATCACACGTTATCGTAGTACTCCTCGATTGACTATGTGGAAAAGGAGTAAGTTCACCTTATGAAAATTAAAGTTCTCGTACTGACGATTGCTGCCTTCACCGTCGGTCTTGTGGAATTGATCATAGGCGGTGTACTGCCGCAAATTGCCGGTGACCTAAGCGTCCCTGTCAGTACGGCCGGTCAGCTCATTACAGCTTATGCCCTTGTATATGCCATATCTGGTCCTGTACTTATCGCACTGACGTCCAAGGCCGAGCGCCGTAAGCTGTATTTATGGTCATTGGTTGTTTTTGTCCTCGGAAGCCTGCTTGCTTTTTGGAGCCCGAATTTTGGTGTCCTGCTGATTTCACGTTTTGTTACGGCGGCCAGCGGCTCTTTGATTACAACCTTGTCGCTGACCATTGCCGTAAGATCCGTTCCGGAAAAGTTCCGAGCTCGTGTACTTGGTGTCATATCGATGGGCATGAGCTCGTCCATCGTACTCGGCCTTCCTCTGGGCGTTCTGGCAGCCGACCGGTTTGGCTGGCGTGTCCTGTTTCTGTTCATTGCCGTTTTTGCCTTGTTGACCATGCTTGTTGTATATAAACTCATGACGCCGATTGAGCCGCAGCACGTGATGCCGCTCCGTCAGCAGCTTACCTCACTGAAGAATATACGGGTTGCAGGGGCTCATGTAGTTACGCTGCTTATGATGGCGGGACACTATACGCTATATGCCTATTTCACGCCATTTCTGGAAAACATCATGCATATGGGGGCCTCCTGGATCAGTATTGTTTACTTTTTCTTCGGTGCCTCGGCCGTGGCAGGCGGTATGATCGGCGGTATATTATCGGATACTATCGGCGTGAAGCGGAGTATTTTGATCATCGTCGGCGTGTTTTCACTGCCTCTGTTTATTTTGCCGTTTTCAGCTTCGCTAATCCCTCTATTTGTTGTGCTGATCTTTATTTGGGGGGCGTCAAGCTGGGCATTGGCTCCTGCACAGCAAAGTTATCTGATCGAAACGGCACCGGAAACATCAGAAATTCAACAGAGCTTTAACTTTTCCGCCCTGCATGCGGGTATCGCAGCTGGATCGGCCATCGGTGGGATTGTGATTCATCGTACTTCATCCGGAGCGTATAATGCTTGGTTTGGCGGAGCCATTGTTATGCTGGCTTTTGTCGCAGCCTTATATACGTTTTATCATAAACCCTTACTCCGAGAATCAGGAAAAGTGGGGCCAGTCGCACAATTGCGCAGCGGAGAAGAGACTTAGGTTAACGTGTCCGTTCTGCTGATGCTGTTCTGCGAGCGGCATGCCGGGTCCGAAAGCCGTGCATGACCGCTCTCTGAAAGCCGATATGACGTGCTGCTGTACGTGCAGCCTGTTCATAAGTGCAAACAAGGAAGTGCCGCTTAATCAACGGCACTTCCTTGTTTGTGATGATATCTTGATTCCGCCCTCTAAGGCTTTGGCGAGAGAAGTCTCTGGCTGTGCCATCCACCCGGCAAAACCTAAGAGACTCTAAAGGGAAGGTTCAAAACATAATTTTCATGATAATATGCTTACACCAAATGGGTGAGAAAATACGATGCCGCATAAGGTTATTTGCAAGTCGCTTCCGCAATTCGGAATAAATACTGCTGCCAAAGGCACAGTCTGTCTCAAGTTCAGAACTTAGCTTCGCTCCAGGATTGTGTTCAGGGTCGTCCGGTCCAGTCCGCGAACCAGCTTGATCAACAGCTCCTTGGCTGCCGCATAATCGTCGGTATGAAGAATGGACGACGAGGTGTGAATATAGCGTGAGCAGACACCAATAACCGTAGAAGGGACCCCAATTCCGCTAAGATGGACCTGACCGGCATCCGTACCGCCCGGGGATACGAAGTACTGGTATTTGATCTTGTGGGTATCCGCGGTGTCTTGTACATATTCAACCAAGCCCCGATGGGTCAGCATGGTAGGGTCGAGTATGCGCAGCAGCGCCCCCTCGCCCAACTGGCCGAATTGACGTTTGTCCCCGGTCATATCGTTTGCTGCACTTGCATCCAGCCCGAAAAAGATATCCGGCTGAATCAGATTCGCCGAGGTACGCGCCCCGCGAAGGCCCAGTTCTTCCTGAACCGTAGCCCCTGCATACAGCACATTAGGCAGCTTCTCCTGATGAAGTGCCTCCATCAGTTCAATGGCTAGACCCACTCCATAGCGGTTATCCCAGGCTTTGGCCATAATCTTCTTCGGATTGGCGAGAGGGGTGAATTCACAGATGGGCACAATCTGTTGTCCAGGACGGACGCCGAAGCTCTCAGCCTCCTCCTTACTGTCCGCACCAATATCCAAATACATCGTTTTGAGGTCTACGGGCTTGCTGCGCAGAGCGTCATCGAGCAGGTGAGTCGGAATAGAGCCGACTACCCCGACGATCCGTCCCTGGGGTGTAATAATCTGAAGCCGCTGGGCAAGCACGGCTTGGCTCCACCATCCGCCGAGAGGCTGGAAGGTAATCATCCCGTTAGGAGTGATGCCTGTAACCATGAACCCTACTTCATCCATATGTCCTGCAACCATAACTTTAGGTCCTTGTTCGTCTCCGCGGAGGACACCGAATAGACTGCCCAAGCGATCCTGCACGAACTCTTCGGTATAGGAAGAGAGCCGCTCTTTCACGAAGCCGCGAAGCTCCCGCTCAAAGCCAGGTGCTGAAGGGAATTCAGTCAAGGTGCGAAATAGCTCAAGTGTGTGTTCATTCATATCGAGTATTCCCCTTTCGTTCAATATTTCTAGTATGAACTACGATGTAAGCCTTGTCGAGTTGATGAGCTCAAGGGTTATAACATGCACAGAACTCCTCAGCCAGCATACGATGTGTAAGGTCCTGCTTGGGGGGAGTCTTATGACAATTGTCCAGTTGAAGCAACTGCTTATGATCTGTCTGCTGTTCATTTTGCTTGTTATCGTGCTCTATTTTTTCGAGAGGCAATCTCGCCTGCTGCTGATGTACTGAACAGGTACTGAACAGTCTCCTGCCGGAGGCTGTTCTTCTTTATTTTAACTTTGGCATATGGATGATTTACCAATCATAACAATCCGCACTGCAACAAATAATGAGGGGGACGAGCTCAGCCGCGCTGCTAATGCGCTTGGCTCACACACATATCCTGGATCGATGATATGTATGGATTAACCTATGAAAGGGGCAGGATCAGATGATATTTCTCTGGGCATTTATCATCGGAGGTTTATTTTGTGTAGTGGGTCAGCTTATGTTCGACCTGTTCAAGCTTACTCCGGCCCATACAATGAGTACTCTGGTGGTCATTGGAGCCCTTATGGATGCATTCGGCTGGTACGATCCATTGATCAAATTTGCAGGTGCCGGGGCTTCGGTACCGATTACCAGCTTCGGGAACGCGCTTGTTCATGGGGCGATGACAGAGCTCAACAAGGAGGGCTGGATCGGGATTGTTGCGGGTATATTTGAAGTGACAAGCGCGGGGATCTCCTCTGCGATTATATTCTCGTTCTTTGCCGCATTGTTGGTTCGTCCCAGAGGATAAGAAGCCTGCTCGGCACAGAGATGTCCATAAGGTATCGCGTTCACAACGGCATGGATGACACGAACGCGTGGATAAGAGAAACCCTTTTTTGAAGATTGGTTGTGTTCCATTACTTCCATTTTCAAGAGAGTGGTTTCTTTTTTTTGGCTGTTATTAAGAAATCGAAGGAACTATACGCAGGCCCATCTCATCATGTACAATAGGAAGATATATACAGGCTTAAAGTTTATTGTTATTTTGTGAACATTTTGATGAGGGGGAAAGTCAGGCATGACGTTGATGAGAGAATCCGTGCAAGCTGCAACAGCTATCCGAGTGAATCTGGAATCATGTATATTAGGTAAATCCTTTGAAATAAAGCTATTGTTGACCGCGCTTTTTGCGGGAGGGCACGTCCTGATTGAAGATGTGCCAGGAACGGGCAAAACCCAGCTGATCAAGGCCCTGGCCAGATCCATGAATGGGGAATACCGCAGAATCCAGTGTAATCCGGATATTCTGCCAAGCGATATTACGGGGGTATCCGTATTTCATCCCCAGGAAGAGCGCTTCGTCTTTCGGCCAGGTCCTGTAATGACTCATATCCTTCTTGCAGATGAGATTAACAGGGCTACAACAAAGACGCAGTCGGCCCTGCTTGAGGTTATGGAAGAGCGGAATGTGACAGTGGACGGGGTAACCTATGGACTGCCGAATCCTTTTATGCTGTGTGCGACCCAGAATCCGATTGATTTCGAAGGCACTTATATGCTTCCCGAGGCTCAGCTGGACCGTTTCATGATGAAGCTGCGCATGGGTTACCCTGATGAGAGTACCGAAAGAACCATGCTGCACTCCCACCAGAAGGGACAGCCTGTGGATCAGCTTGAGCCTGTGACCCACATGGACGAAATTGCCCGTATACAAGAGGAAATTCGGCTTGTGCATATTGATGATGCCGTGCTGAATTATCTGCTGGAGATTGTGCGTCGTACCCGCGAATATGAAGGCGTGCTGCTTGGCGCCAGCCCGAGGGCTTCCCTGGCATTTCTTAATGCGGTGAAAGCGTATGCATTCCTGAATGAACGCAGTTATGTACTTCCTGATGATATCAAAATCCTGGTTCCCTATGTGTTGGGCCACCGGATTTTGCTCCGGCCTGAAGCTAGGCTGGACAGCCTGAACACGGATACTGTATTGCAGAACATTCTCAGACAAGTCGACGTCCCGGTTTCTGTGGAGCGATAAGCTTGTGAATCAAAGCTTGTTGGCTTTAGAAGGAGGGTCAGGGATGAAGCGACTATGGAGACCGGCTGTATTATGGCTGGTATGTCTGGTATACACCTTGTTTCAAGGAGGCAAAACCTCCATTATGCTGCTAATGATGGTCTCAATTCTGATGGTATACTGGGCGCTCAGCAGCTGGATCGGTCTAAGGAAAATAAGCGGATCAAGATCCCTGTCCATGGAAGGCGGGCCGGGAGGCCAGATGCAGGCCGGGGATCAGGTGCAGGTCAAGCTGAATCTGGAGCATGGCGGCTGGGCGCCGCATCCATTTATTGTTGTACGTGAAACATTGAAGCGGCACAGCGGCAGTTCTTGGGCCTTTGAAGAAAGTGTAATTCCGAGGTTTCGTTCGGGAGCACAGATCTCTTTCCAGACACCGCCGCTGGAGCGGGGCAGATATACTTTTGCGGAGACCGAATGCAGTGCCGAGGACATCTTCGGTCTTATCAAGCATTCGCGCAAGTTTGATTTCAAAGGTGAATTCTATGTGCTGCCGAGAACCGTATTTATTCCATATTGGCATTTGACCGACCGCAACTCCCGGTTCGCAGGTCCGGAGAATGCGTTGTCCCTGTCCCGGCGTGAGACGACTCAAATCAATGGAGTCAGAGAGTATGTCTATGGGGACCGCTTGTCCAGGATCCACTGGAATGCTACTGCGAAGACAGGGAGCTGGAAGTCCAAAGAATTTGAACATGAGTCTCTCCCGAAGACAGTAATGGTACTCGACGCCAGTCAAGGCAGTTATCCAGACCCGGCAGAATTCGAGCTTGCCGTATCTACTGTAGCCTCCTTGCTGGATTACAGCGCGAGAGAACGTATGAGTATCGGGATGTGCACAGTGGGAAGCCGCTTCACAGGATTTCTTCCAACAGATCATGCTGAAGGGCGTCAGCGGATGATACAGCATTTGGTGGACATCAAGGCGGATGGTCAGGGCCATCTGAGAGATAGGCTGGCCGGGAGAAGGGAATTGTTCGCACCAAGTACTTTCTTTGTGCTTATTAGTTCACGGGCAGACAAAGAAATCCTGGAGACCTTGCAGTGGGCGAAGTCCAACCAGATGTCCCCTTACCATATCTTGATCGGTGAAGCTCCGCAGAACGAACAAGTCCTGGCTTCCTTACGTCAGCAAGGCTTGCGGGGAATCGTTGTTCCTTCTCTACAGGAGCTTCCTGTGTCCATGAGAGGAGGACGCTATGTTTAACAGGTTAGGCAAAGTACAGTACTCATGGTATTTTATTCTTTGTATTATTTGGGTCATGATTATGTCTGTCCAGTGGATTCATTTCGTTAAGCCGATCTGGTACAACGAGACCTCGGTGCTTGTTCTGTATGTTTTGATTGCTTCGGCCGCAGCGGAGGCCCTGCTGCCTTTTAACAGGTGGCTCAAGTGGGGAGTTAAGGTTGCCGCCATCGTCATTATTCATTATTGGGTGTTATCTTCTTATTCTGTTTTTGTTGCAGACGGGCCTTTGATTCCCGGTAATGTCATCAAGTTCCTGAAGAGCCTGGACCCTTATATCTGGTTCTCTCTGCCTGCCTGGGGATTGTTTGAGCTTGCGATCCGGCTTGCGAGCTATCGCGGGTTTATCCTTCTCTTTACGGGGATGAATATTATAACCTTCGCCATCCTCGACTCGTTCACCAGCTATTATTTGTGGCCACAAGTGGCCTGGACGGTCTTCGCGGGACTTGGCTGGCTGGTCAGCTTTCATTTCCACCGGTATCAGATTAAATATCCGCGGGGCTGGAGCCACTTGCGGCTGTATCCGTTCAAAGTCCTTGCGAATGTTGTGGTAGTATTCTGCTGTGTTTTGCTGCTCGGAGTCAGCATGCCTGAGGTGTCACCGGTGCTGACCGATCCATACTCGGCATGGTTGAAATCCAGAGAGAATAAATATGGCAAGGCGGAGGAAGCCGATAAGAAGGAAGGGCAATCCGCTTCCGGATACAGCAGGGATGATTCGAAGCTTGGCGGCGGATTCACGTTTGACTACAGCTACGTCATGTCTGTGACTTCATCGAAGGCGGCTTATTGGCGGGGAGAGACGCGTGATCTCTATACAGGAACAGGCTGGGCTCTCCATGAGGGGCATGCGAATGACTCTTCAAATATTCTGGATCAGTCCGTGCACGACAACAGGCTGGGTAAGAAGGTGAAGACCGAGCCAGTGGTACAGACAGTTGTAATGACCGGCAAGCGAAGCTATCCGGTGCTGTTCGGAGCCTACTCCATTTCGAAGATCACACTGCTTAATAAAGAGGAGAAGGCCAAAGGTCCAATAGCGAGATGGCATCCGGGGGATAGCTCTGTGACGTGGGAGGGCTTTGACAAAAATCCGAAGAGTGCCGGATATCCTTCCATATACCAAGTGAAATCCGAGATACCGATTATTCCGTTGAGGGAGCTGAGGTCATCTGATTATGACTCCCTGTACCCGGATGGAGTGGAAGATAAGTATTTGCAATTAAATCCTGACTTTCCTGACAGTGTAAGAGAGCTTGCCGAGCGGGTGACGGCGAAGGGGAAGACCCCTTATGAGAAAATGGTGCTGCTGCAGAACTATCTAAAGACAAATTATACGTACACCAACACGCCGGACTTGTCGCGCAAAGTCCATGAAGATCTGGTGGAAGGCTTTCTGTTCGATATCAAAGCAGGCTACTGTGACTATTTCTCCACCTCCATGGTGACCATGGCCCGTTCGGTCGGGATGCCCGCCAGATGGGTGAAGGGCTTCTCTACAGGACATCAGCAATTTCAAGGTCCGGAGAATCTGACCAGTGTACCGACAGGTCCATATGTAGTAACCAATGCGGATGCCCATTCCTGGGCCGAAGTATACTTTGGCGAAGATTATGGCTGGGTTACCTTTGAAGCAACTCCCGGGTTTGATGCGCCTATGAACGTGGCTGATGATGAGTTGAATAACACTCTTTCGAAGCCGGTTACCGCAGAACCGGAGGATATGGATTCTGAGGAAGAGTCAGCGCGTTCGGCAAATCGTGTGTTCATTCATACGTTCCTATGGATAGCGGCAGGTGTTCTGTTCATTGTGGGCGGGTTCCTGGTGTGGAAATACCGCAGCACTCTGTATTATGCATATCTGCGGCTGAGACAAGGCCGTGAACTGACATCCGGAGAAAAGGTTGTTGTGGAGACAGGCCGCTGGCTTAGCTTTATGAAGAGAAGGGGCTTCACCAGAGAAGACCATGAGACCCTTCGCGAAGCGATTGCCCGATGGAAGGGTAATGCTCCGGACATGGCCGCGTCATTTGATGAGCTGCTGCTGCAATTTGAGAAGGCCAAGTACAGTCCGCATGCTGTCACAGAGCAGGACTGGAGAGCTCTTCAGGGTCTGCTGCACAACATGAGCCGATCTTTGAAGAAGACCTATTCGCACTAATCAAGTTACTTGAATCATAATGCCTTGGGGAGCAGGCTTCCCGGGGCGTTTCTTTTTTACTATAAAGAAAGATTATGGTATAGTTTGTCGTAGAAACTGAGGTGACGTAACTTGTTTGAGAAGTTGATGCCCAAACTGCGGGTGAATACGGTGTTTGATATTGATCTGGAGGGGCTGTACGCAGCAGGCTACCGGGCCATCATTACGGACCTGGATAATACGCTTGTAGGTGCGAAGGAACCTTTGGCAACGCCCGTTCTTGTAGAATGGTTTGAAAAAGTAAAGCAGCATGGTTTTAAACTTGTGATCGTGTCAAACAATAATTTGGGAAGGGTGTCTTCGTTTGCCACCCCTTTAAATATTGAATTCATTCACAAAGCCAGGAAGCCATCTAACATACCTTTTCATAAGGCCTTGGGTCTGCTCGGATATAAGCCGAGTGAAACGGTTGTAGTCGGAGATCAGCTTCTTACCGATGTCTACGGGGGGAACCGGATGGGCCTGTATACGGTGCTTGTTCAGCCGATTGCCCTTGAAGATGAGGGCTTCGTCACCCGGTTCAACCGCCGGGTAGAACGGATTGTTCAAAGGCGCTTGCGTAAAGTTGGAGTATGGACCGAGGAGGACAAGAAATAATGACAGAAGGACCGCTTATCCCGGAAGGGAGAAAGTGCAGCGGATGCGGCGTGAAGCTGCAGAATGAGGATGTGAACAAGCCCGGTTACCTTCCAGTGCAGGCATTGGAACGTGAACCGGTCATTTGCCAGCGCTGCTTCAGAATCAAGAATTATAATGAATCCTCTTCTGTAACGGTGGAGCAGGATGAATTCCTGCGTCTGCTCAGTCAGATTGGCGAGAAGGATGCGCTTGTCATCCACATTGTGGATATTTTTGATTTTGAGGGCAGTGTAATTGGCGGTTTGCAGCGCTTTGTGGGTGCCAACCCGGTGCTGCTTGCCGTGAATAAGATCGACCTGCTTCCCAAGGTAACCAATTGGAATAAGCTGCTCAACTGGGTACAGAAGCAGGCCAAAGAGCTCGGACTGAGAACACAGGATATCATCTTCTGCAGTGCGAAGCAGAACAAGGGGTTTGACCGGCTTCTGGAAGCCGTGGAACAGTATCGGGGCGACCGGGATGTCTATGTCGTAGGAGCTACCAACGTGGGCAAATCCACGCTTATCAACCGTTTGATACGTGATTATAGTGATCTGGAGCAGGAACTGACCACTTCACGTTATCCGGGCACCACCCTGGACATGGTTAATATCCCGCTGGATGACGGACAGTATATTATTGATACGCCAGGGATTATGTATCCTTCACGCTATAGTGAACTCGTTGGACCAGGCGACCTGTCCGTCATTATGGCGGACAAGCCGCTCAAGCCTATCGTCTATCAGCTTAATGAGGGGCAGACCCTGTACTTCGGCGGATTCGGCCGCTTTGATTTCATTCAAGGTGACCATCAATCCTTCACCTGTTTTGTCAGCGGCAAGATGCCGATTCACCGTACGAAGCTGGAGAGGGCGGATGAGCTGTTCGAGAAGCATGCGGGTGAGATGTTATCTCCTCCGAACCGTGACGAGATTAACAAGCTGCCGGACTGGACAAGACATGAATTCCGGATTCCGCGGGGAGCCCGGAACGATATATTCATTTCCGGACTTGGCTGGATCAAGATTAATGGGGAGTCAGGCGCGGTGGTAGCCGTCCATGTACCGAAAGGGATTAAGGTGCTGCTACGTCCATCCTTGATCTAAGTAATGCAATGTCATGTGAAGTGAACCTTATGTTCAATTCATATATTTCGGGAGGTTGCCTTATGAGCAAGGAGATCGGTTATTCTTCAAGCGGACCGCTGTTATTAGGTGTAATGGGAGATCCCATTGCGCACTCCAAGTCTCCTGTTATGCATGAAGCGGCCTTACGCGCCGTCTCTTTGCCAGGAAGCTATGTGCCTCTGCACGTGAAGCCTGAGTATTTAACTCAGGCCATTGAGGGAGTAAGAGCGCTTGGATTTCGCGGAGTGAATGTGACGGTCCCGCACAAAGTGAACGTGATGGACCTTCTGGATGAACTCGATGAAGGAGCCCGCCGGATCGGCGCGGTGAATACCATTGTTAATAATAACGGTGTGCTTACCGGATACAATACGGACGGAATTGGTTATGTCCGGTCCTTGAAGGAAGAGGCTGTGCCTGATCTTAAGGGTAAGACGATTCTTGTCCTTGGAGCGGGAGGGGCAGCAAGAGGCATTATCCATGCACTTCTTCAAGAGTCGCCCGCACAGATCATTGTGGCGAACCGGACACCGGACACCGCCAAGCAGCTTGCCGGAGAATGGTCCGGGCTTGGGAATTTGATTGGTTGTGGGAATGACAGCATTGAAGCATCGTTGAAGAATGCCGATGTGCTGATCAATACCACCTCGGTCGGCATGCATCCGGCCGTAAGCGACATCCCGATGAATCCAGAGTGGATTCCGGAAGGGATTGTTGTAAGTGATCTCATCTATAATCCGCTGCAGACCGAACTGCTTCGCCAGGCTGAGGCTAGGGGCTGCCGCACACACAGCGGACTTGGCATGTTCATCTATCAAGGAGCGTATGCTTTTGAATATTGGACTGGTCTTGAAGCTCCGGTAGTTCTGATGAGGGAAGCGGTACTTCGAAGCTTACAGGGTACATTATAATTAAAAATTTGAATATGGGCCGGTTAACGGCCATCTAAGGGGTTAGAACAACATATGCTTACAGGCAAACAAAAACGTTTCTTGCGCAGTCAAGCGCACCACTTGCAGCCGATCTTTCAGGTTGGAAAAGGCGGTACCAACGAACAAATTATCCGCCATATTACCGATGCCATTGAGACCCGGGAGCTGATCAAGTTATCCGTGCTCAATAATTGTCTGGATGACCCGAAGCAAATCGGGGAAGAGCTGGCAGCGGATTCAGGCGCCGAGCTGGTTCAGGTAATCGGCAGAACCATTGTGCTCTATAAGGAATCACGGGAGAACAAACAAATCGAGCTTCCCAAGAATTAAGGCGAAAAGGATGGTTGGATCATGAGAAAAATCGGGATCATGGGCGGAGCGTTCGATCCGATTCATGTCGGCCATCTGCTCGTGGCGGAGGCAGCCAGGGACCAGTTCGGACTTGAAGAGGTCTGGTTCATGCCCTCTCATCTGGCGCCGCACAAGCGGCAGGCCGGAGTGAGCGGGCAGATGAGGCTTGAGATGGTTGCGGAAGCGATTGCGGGCAATCCCGCCTTCAAGCCGCTGGATATTGAGCTTGTACGCGGCGGAATTTCCTATACGATTGATACCATGAAGGAGTTAAAGGGGCTGCATCCGGATATTGAGTTTTATTTCATTATCGGAGCGGATATGATCAATTATCTCCCGAAATGGGAGGGGATCGACGAGCTGGTGAACATGCTCAAATTCATCGGCCTCCAAAGACCGGGAAGTATGCTGGATCTGGATACGCTGCCCCAATTTATTGAAGACGCCGTTCTTCTGGCTGAGATGCCGCTTGTGGATATCTCGTCCAGTCTGATCCGTAGACGAGTAGCCCAGGGACAGTCAGTTCGCTATATGGTACCTGAAAGTGTATATGAATACATGAGAAGGAGCGGAATCTATGCGATACAGCCGGGATGAACTGATCAGGGCGGTATCCGGACAAATGCCGGAGAAGCGCTGGAAGCATACGGAAGGGGTCATGCAGTCTGCTGTAGAGCTTGCCAAGCGGTACGGAGCCGATCCGCAGAAGGCGGACCTGGCCGCGCTTATGCATGATGTGGCAAAGTTCTGGCCAATCGAGAAGCAGGAGCAGGTTATTCGCGAGAATCATCTGAATCAGGACCTGCTCGGCAATGACAAGCAGCTGTGGCATGCCGAGGTTGGCGCGTTCGTGGCCAAGCGGGATTACGGAATTGAGGATGAAGAGATTCTGGATGCGATCCGTTATCATACATCAGGCCGGATTGGCATGACTCTGCTGGACAAGGTGATTTGTCTGGCTGATTATATTGAACCCGGGAGGGATTATCCGGGTGTGAATAATATAAGGGAACTGGCAAATCATAGCCTTGAAGAAGGGCTGATCGCCGGGCTGGATTCTACGATCCATTTTCTTCTTGAGAAGAGAAAGGTGATCTATCCGCTTACCGTTCTATCGCGTAATGATCTTATTCGGTACATCAAGTGAAGATAAGACACTAAGCTGATTTCAAAACATTAGGAGGTAAATGAATGACAGTAAGTCCAAATGAACTGCTTAACATAACTATAGAGGCTGCGGATGACAAGAAGGCGGCCAACATTGTCGC
Organism: Paenibacillus sp. YPG26; assembly: GCF_023704175.1. Classification (NCBI taxonomy): domain Bacteria; kingdom Bacillati; phylum Bacillota; class Bacilli; order Caryophanales; family Paenibacillaceae; genus Paenibacillus; species Paenibacillus sp. YPG26. Next base: position 1,393,233 of record NZ_CP084530.1, read on the forward strand.
GCTTGATTTGAAGGGAATCTCCCTGATCGCGGACTATTTCGTCATTTGTCACGGGAACTCGGATACGCAGGTCCAGTCTATTGCGACTGAGATCCGCAAGCGCGCTCAGGAAGCCGGCGCTACGATTCGCGGGATTGAAGGTATGGATTCGGCCCGGTGGGTATTGATGGATCTTGGTGACGTGGTCGCGCATATCTTCCACCGCGATGAACGTGAATATTACAATATAGAGCGTCTATGGTCAGATGCTAAAGTGGTGGAGACGGTATGAGTCTGATTGCGGGTACGATTGTCTCTCTGATGATTGACAGGGAGGTCTCGCCCTACGGTTTCTTTTTAAGTTATGGTTCTGAGGATGTGCTGCTGCATTACACGGAGCTTACCCGCAAGGTTGAGCCCGGGGATACGGTTGATGTGTTCCTGTTCTATGATACGGAGGACCGGCTGGCCGCCACCATGAAGACGCCTTACCTTACTCTTGGAGAACTTGCACTTCTTGAAGTAGCCGATGTTCATCCAAGGCTGGGATGCTTCCTGGAGATGGGGCTGGGCCGGCAGCTGCTGCTTCCGATCCGGGAGCTGCCGGAGCTGCCGGAGCTTCAACCCCGCGTAGGTGACCAAGTCTATGTAATTATGGAGCATGACAAGCAGGGCAGACTCAAGGCGAAGCTGGCTGGTGAGCAGGAGCTTGCTCCGCTGGCTTTTCACGCACCTACAACATGGAATAATCAGTGGCTGGAAGCTGTCGTATACAAGCCTCTGCAGATGGGTACGTTCGTCGTTGTTCAGGGCGGTGTTCTTGGTTTTGGTGCGATTGGGATGATCCACTCCTCTGAACGCAGCAGGCTGCTGCGTCTGGGTGAACGTGTGAACGTGCGTGTGGCTCATATTCGGGAGGATGGACGGGTGAACCTGTCTATGGCCCCGCGAAAAGAAATCGGCCGCAATGAGGATGCCGACCGGATATTTGAATACCTGGAGAGCCGGCCCGGAGGAGGCATGCCTTACTCAGACGCCACTCCTCCGGATGTTATCAAGCAGCGGTTCGGAATTAGCAAGTCCGCGTTCAAGCGCGCCATGGGCAAGCTGTTGAAGGAAGGCAAGATCCGTCAGGAAGAGAACTGGACTTATCTCATTAAGGACACAGCAGCCAATGACACAAGTGACGGAGACGGCACAGCCTAAGCTTCTATGGAAAGCGGTGTTGATTGATGGCATCATATCGCAAATTCGCGTATGTGTATGACGAACTGATGGAAGATATGCCCTACCCGGACTGGATCCGGTTCGCAAGAACAGCCTGGGAGAAGCTGGGGATGCCGAGAACAGTCGTTGAGCTTGGCTGCGGAACCGGGAGTATCACCATACCCCTGGTTAACTCGGGATTTGATGTAACAGGGATGGATTTGTCTCCGGACATGCTGGCGGTGGCCCGCCGCAAGATGGAGCAGACCCCGCGCGGCGGCAGACTTCTGCGGGATGGATCCGTACGCTGGGTACAGCAGGATATGAGAGAATGGGTGATGCCGGAGCCTGTAGACTCCGTAATCTCATTCTGTGATTGTATCAATTATTTGCTTGAGCAGGAGGATCTTACTCGGACATTTAAGCGTACCTTCGAAGGATTGAAGCAGGGTGGGACATTCCTATTCGATGTTCATCATCCGAACACCCTGAAGCGGTATGAGGAGGATCAGCCGTTCATTTGGGACGAGAAGTCCGTCTCCTATATCTGGACCTGCGAGCGGGATGCATACCGCAATGAGATCGAGCATCATCTGACGATATTTGCGCGTGAACAGGAGATGGGCTCCGATGTGTACCGCAGATTTGAAGAGACGCATGTTCAGCGTGCTTATGATCCGGAATGGATTAAGGTGGAGCTCACGAAATGCGGCTTCTCACAAGTGAATTATTATGCTGATTTCGAATGGGTCGAAGCTGGCGAGGATGCGGCAAGACTATTTTTTGTGGCGGTAAAATAATATATCCAAACAGCCGGTCATCTTCGGGATGACCGGCTGTTTGTTTAGAGCTCCTTTCCAATATATTCAGCTAATTGTTGAATAGTGTCTTCATTCCTGCGGTAGTAAGTCCACTGGCCTATGCGTCTGGCTTCCAACAGACCTGAACGCTGCAGCAGGGACAAGTACTGGGACGTAGTGGACTGGGACATGCCCGCCTTCTCCTGAATCTTGCCGACACAGATTGCATCTTTGAAATCATGCTCATCTGCGAGGGGAGCCGCACTTGGGAAGTTCAGCTCCGGTTCTTTTAGCCACAGCAGGATCTGCAGCCGGGTTTCGTTCGCTAGGGCTTTAAATATAGTCAAGTAATCCATGGATTCATTATATTTGTTCTTCCCGACTTGTCAAAGGAATTCCTGGAAGTATAGAAATCTTGTTCAGCAGTGAATAAAAGCCTCTGCGAATATAATAATAGTCGTAATGCTGTCAGTAGCTGAGGATCTGCCGACATACCTGGCATTGACTATAAGCGCAGTTATGAATATAATAATTGTTAATAAAATTGGATATTTAAGCTATGATGAGGATCAGTAATTCAGACCTAATCACTCAGAGAGCCGGTGGTGGTGCGAACCGGTTGATCAGACTGTAATGAACTCGCCTCGGAGTCATGATGCAAGCCGGGAATCCGGGCAGATTATTGCCTTTATTCCGGTGAACATACATCGTTACACCCGCGTTAAGGGTGCTAGAGTGAGCGCAGAACAAAGCATGTTGACGCGCTAACTAGGGTGGTACCACGGGAATATTCCTCTCGTCCCTAGCGGTAATAACGCTATGGATTGAGAGGTTTTTTTGTGACAATTAACTCACTGTGAATACCCGAAATGAATTCAGATTTCAGAAGTGCAATCCAAGGAGGATCTTATTTCATGGCAGACAACAATGGTAATAATCACGTCTATCATCCGCAGGCGATTGAGCCAAAGTGGCAGGCTTACTGGGATGAGCACCAGACGTTCAAGACACGGGAGGATGCTGGGAAGCCCAAATTCTACGCACTGGATATGTTCCCGTATCCTTCAGGCGCAGGTCTACACGTAGGTCACCCGGAAGGTTATACAGCAACGGATATCGTCTCCCGTTACAAGCGGATGCGCGGCTATAATGTGCTTCATCCAATGGGCTGGGATGCTTTTGGCCTTCCCGCTGAGCAGCATGCGCTGGATACAGGTGAGCATCCGCGTCATATCACAGTGAAGAATATTAATAATTTCCGCCGCCAGATTAAGTCGCTTGGCTTCTCCTACGATTGGGATCGGGAGATCAGCACGACAGACCCCGAATATTATAAATGGACACAGTGGATTTTTATCCAGCTCTATAACAAAGGGCTTGCCTATGTCGCAGAAGTACCGGTGAACTGGTGCCCGGCTCTGGGCACAGTACTTGCTAATGAGGAAGTTATTGACGGGCTGAGTGAGCGCGGTGGACACCCGGTTATCCGCAAGCCGATGCGTCAATGGGTTCTTAAGATTACTGAATATGCTGAGCGTCTGCTTGAGGATCTGGAGGAGCTTGACTGGTCAGAGAGCATCAAAGACATGCAGCGCAACTGGATCGGCAAATCCGAAGGCGCGGAGGTCGACTTTGCTATTGAAGGACAGACGGAGTCCTTGACCGTGTTCACAACCCGTCCGGATACCTTGTTCGGGGCCAGTTATGCGGTTCTGGCTCCAGAGCACGCACTTGTCGATGTGATTACAACGGGCGACCACCGCGAAGCTGTGAAGGCGTATCAGGAGCAGGCGGCGCGGAAGAGTGATCTGGAGCGTACGGATCTGGCCAAAGAAAAGACAGGTGTGTTCACAGGAGCGTATGCGATTAATCCGGTTAATGGGGCCAAGGTGCCAATCTGGATTGCTGATTATGTACTTGCAGGTTATGGTACAGGCGCCATTATGGCTGTTCCGGCTCATGATGAACGCGATTATGAATTTGCCAAGCAGTTCAATCTGCCAATTCTCGAGGTGGTATCAGGCGGTGACATCAGCAAGGAAGCTTACGCCGGTGACGGAGCGCATGTCAATTCCGAATTCCTGAATGGATTGAATAACGAGGAAGCGATTAAGAAAGCTATCGCCTGGCTGGAAGAACAGGGGAAAGGCAAAGGCAAAGTCACCTATCGTCTGCGTGACTGGTTGTTCAGCCGTCAGCGCTACTGGGGCGAGCCGATTCCGATTCTGCATCTGGAAGACGGAACTATGAAGCCTGTTCCTGTAGATCAGCTTCCGCTTGTCCTGCCTGAGGTGGATCAGATCAAGCCGTCAGGAACAGGGGAATCACCACTGGCGAATGTGACGGAGTGGGTGAACACCATAGACCCGGAGACAGGTCTGCCGGCACGCCGGGAGACGAACACAATGCCGCAGTGGGCAGGAAGCTGCTGGTACTACCTCCGGTTCATAGATCCGCACAATGACCAAGAGTTGTGCTCGCCGGAGAAGCAGAAGGAATGGCTGCCGGTTGATCTGTACATTGGTGGCGCTGAGCACGCCGTGCTGCATTTGCTGTACGCCCGCTTCTGGCACAAGGTTCTCTATGACCTCGGGGTCGTATCTACCAAAGAACCGTTCCATAAGCTGGTTAACCAGGGTATGATTCTTGGGACTAATAATGAGAAGATGAGTAAATCTCGCGGGAACGTCATTAACCCGGACGAGATTGTGAATGAATATGGAGCGGATACACTCCGTATCTACGAGATGTTCATGGGTCCGCTTGAAGCTACCAAGCCTTGGAATTCGAATGGAGTTGAGGGAACTTACCGGTTCCTCTCCCGTGTATGGCGTCTGTTCATCGGAGAGGACGGCGGACTCAGTTCCAAGATTGTGGATGGAGAAGGCAGCGAGGAATTCAAGCGCACCTGGCATAAGACGATCAAGAAAGTCACAGAGGATCTTGAAGGACTTCGGTTCAATACGGCTATCAGCCAGTTGATGATTTTCATCAATGAAGCTTATAAGACAGATGTCGTTCCTAGAGAAGCGGCAGCTAACTTCGTACAGCTGTTGTCCCCGCTTGCTCCGCATATTGCTGAGGAATTGTGGCAGCGTCTTGGTCACGAAGACAGTGTAAGCTATGTAGCATGGCCATCTTATGATGAGGCTTGGACTGTGGATGCCGAGGTGGAGATTGTTGTTCAGGTTAATGGCAAGATTGTGGAACGTGCCAAAATTGCCAAGGATCTGGATCAGGCTGCCATGCAGGAGCTCACTCTGGAGCTTCCTAATGTTAAGCGCGCAATTGAAGGCAAGTCGGTCCGTAAAGTGATCGCAGTGCCTGGCAAGCTCGTAAATATCGTTGTCGGTTAATCATCCCTTTGCTCCTGCTGGCTGAAGCTCGTATCAAGCTTAGCCAGGTCATGCTCATGCTTATGGGCAGTCGTCTGGATTAACTCAGGGAATACCGAAATTAAATGCTGCTTGAGTACGGAAAGGCCTTCCGCGGTTACACCTCCAGGAACGGCTACGCGCTGGATAAGCTGTTCCAGTGAGTAGCCACCCTCGGTGAGAAGGCGTCCTGTACCAAGCAGCATTTCTGCGCCCAGGTGTACAGCGGTTGCTCTCTGCAGCCCGCTTAGTTCTGCAGCCGAATCGGCCCAGAGCCCGAATATGAATGCCAGGAAAGCCGGACCGCAGCTCGAGATATCTGAAGCGGCGCGGACATGATCTTCTTCAATCAATACCGGGGTGCCCACCGAAGAGATGAGCTGCTCAAGCAGCAGCCTGTCTTCGGGGAGTATGCGCTGCCCATACATGCAAAGTGAAGCGCCGCTTAGGACGGCGTGGGTGATACTCGGCACGATTTTGGCTACTTTACATGGAAGAATGCCCTCGAGGTGGCTGATCCGGACCGGGCTCGTTATGGATACAATAATTTGCTGCGAGTTTAGGGATTCCTTGATTTCGGTGAGGACATCCGGGAACTCCAAGGGTTTCACACACAGAAATATAATGTCGCTCTGAAGCACAGTCTGAACATTGCTGCTGACGGCTTGAAGACCCGGATACTTGGCCGAAAGCCGTTCTGTCCGGGTTAGTGTGCGGCTGGTTGCCGTAATCTGCCGAGGCTGCAGTGCTCCGGAACGCAGAAATGACTCAATTAATAGACTTCCCATACTTCCTGTTCCGATAAATCCTATTCGCATCAATGAGATCTCTCCTTCTGCGCGAAGGCGCGGCTTCGTCGTTAACAATGTATGCAGCTGAGATAGATGTTCATGACTATGAGTTTATAGATTTGAGATTGGAGCTGGATGAATGGTATACAGAAAGTGGGTTGGAACAGTTGTAGTATCAGCTGCGGTAGGAGCAGGTCTGATGCTGCTTGCCGTAGGAGCAAGGCCGCCTGCCGGTCTTGAGGGCTGGGCCCCGGTAAATACACAGGCAGCCAAGGCCTTGCAATCGCATGAAGGCCCGGAGAAGACTAAGGATGAGGGGCGGGCCAGAGATCAGGCCCAAGATCAACCCAAAGATCAGACCCAAGATCAGACCATGATCCAGACTAAGGTAAGGGATCATAGTATGGATCAGGCCAAGGATGTTCCCAAGGCAGCGAAGAGCAGTGCTGACGGGAGTTCAACGGGGGCCCTGAGCACAGCAGCAGCGGCAAGCCAGCCCCCGTCAGCTCAAGACAGCAGTTCGGAAGCAAGCGGGCCTTCTGAGCCGGCTGGATCGGTCAATATCAATACTGCAGGGCTCGAAGAGCTTCAGAATATACCGGGGATTGGGGCCAAGAAGGCGGCCGCCATTGTCGACTACCGCAATCAGCATGGTGCCTTCACTAAGGTGGCTGATTTGACCAAGGTTAAGGGCATCGGTCCAAAAATGCTTGAAAAAATGAAGCCTTACATCGGGCTGTAGACAGGAGTAGTGAAAGATGAATCCGGATAAACGGAAAGATTGGGATACGTATTTCATGGATATCGCTTATATGGTATCTACCCGGTCACGCTGCAGCAGACGTCATGTGGGTTCGGTTCTTGTTCAAGGCAAAAAGCTGCTGGGGACAGCCTATAACGGCGCTCCTTCGGGAGTTCCCGATTGTTCTGAAGCCGGCTGCATGATTGCTGAAGAATATGAGCTGGTCACGGAGAATGGTCATGAGCAGATGGTTAAGAAACAGCGCTGTGTTAGAACAATTCATGCCGAGCAGAATCTGCTGCTTTTTACCGATCGGATCGACCGGGAAGGGTCCAGCGTATATGTAACGGATGAGCCCTGCTGGACCTGCGCGAATATGCTTGCGAACAGCGGGATTACCCTGATCGTATACCACCGTCCTTACCCGAAGGATTCCGCCAAGGTTAAGGCGATGATGAGCCAGAAAGGGATTACGTTCAGGCAGCTGGAAGCCTATTCACCTCCACCCGAGACGGTTCAGAAGGTGCAGGATTAACAGTCCCAATTGGGTAGACGGCAATCCATAGAATATAGACTAATGCTGAGGAAGAACCTCCGCTTGCGAATGAAGCAAGCCGGGGTTCTTTTTGTTTTTCTTTTTGTTTTTGCGAAATCTTTTGCGGGAGGGGGAAAGTAATGGCTCGTAGACCACTAGTGACTGCAGCGTGTCTGTGGATCGTGGGAAGTGTGATGGCAAGTCAGTTCCATAATTGGTCTTTCTGGCTGCTTTGGGCAGGCTTGTCCTTGGCGTTTCCGCTTATAAGCTACTTGAGCAGGTGGACCTGGAAGCAGACAATGATCTGCTGGCTTGTTGTCTCGGCATCAGCCCTGTATTGGAATTATAACGAGTTCCGGAATGTGAGCGCGATTACAGATATTCTGGATACAAATGGGATAGCAGCGGAAGAAGCGGTGATCAGCAAGGCAAAGGGAGTTATTATCTCGGCACCTGAGACGGATGGGGACAGAACGGACTTCAGGATCAAGCTCACAGACCTCTCTATAGACGGGCCGGGAGGGAAATCTCTGACTGATAACGACCTTGCTAGTGAGAAAGTGATTGTGCAAGTCCGCTTGTTAAGAGAGGAGGAGCTTATACTCTCCAAGAAATGGACCCGCGGACAGCATGTTACATTGACGAGTGTAAGTCTGACGGCTCCGGCACCAGCCCGGAACTTTGGGGGATTTGATTACAGCGAATACCTGCACCGGGAACATATCCATTGGCTGTTCAAAGTGAAAGGGGCGGCGCATGTTCAGACAACAGAGGCCAACTGGAGCTTTGCTGCCATTATGGCCTGGAACGACCAGCTCAGAAATACACTTGCCAGCCGGATCGGCCAATTGTTCAAGGAGCCGAGTGCCGGGTTCATGCAAGGTCTATTAATCGGTGTTACTGATGGGCTCGATCCAGAGACATACAGCAGCTTCACGCAGCTGGGCCTAACCCACATTCTAGCTATTTCGGGCGGCCATGTCGCCATTAATATGGGGATTTTGTTTTGGCTGCTAAGGCGGTTCAAGGTTACTAAAGAGAAGGCCTACCTTGTTGTCCTCATATTTATACCCTTCTATGTATTATTAACAGGGTTCACCCCGTCGGTAGTCCGTTCGGGAATCATGTCTATGCTGGGCGTCTACCTGCTTAGAAAGGGGCTCTTTAAGGATACGCTCAATATATTAGCGGCGGCGGCACTATGTATGCTGATGTGGGAGCCGTACTTTTTGTACAATGTTAGTTTTCAGCTGTCTTTTATCGTCACCGCTGGATTAATTGTGCTTGTCCCCCTTGTGAATCCCTTATTGACCTTTCTCCCGGGAAAAGTAAGAACCGCCGCATCCATGACCATCGTAGCTCAGATTGTATCGTTCCCATTAACGATCTATTATTTCAACCAATTCTCTCTGCTCTCGCTTGCCGCTAATTTCATCATCGTTCCGATAGTAGGGGTGTTCTCCTTGTCAGCCGGGACTGCTGCTCTTCTGCTAAGCTTAATATGGCTGCAATTAGGCAGGTGGGCGGCTTATCCCGCCCATTTCATGAATGAGCTCGCTTTTATGGCGGCGTCCTGGATGAGTGGCCGCAGCGGATTTACAACGATCTGGAAATCACCAGCTGTTGGATGGATAGCTGTGTATTATATTCTGATAGGATGGTTCTTGTACTTGGGTGCAAGAAGAGCCGCAACGGAGCAGTCTGCCTTCGGTTATTCGATCGCTGGTGAGACCCAGCCTCTTGTACCGGATATGTTACATTCTTCCCGGTTCGGCGTCCGTCCAAGCCGCCACAGGCTCAGTCTCTTCACTGCGGGTCAGCTTCTCAGCTGCTGTGGATTGCTTGGACTGCTGGCTGCCGCATATCAGCCGGAGAATCCCCATAATATTGGAACGGTTCAGTTTCTTGATGTGGGTCAGGGCGACTGCACGCTTATTACCACACCTGAGGGCAGAAATATCCTGGTGGATGGCGGAGGAACCGTGACTTTTGGCAAGCCGAAGGAGGCTTGGAGGAACAAGAAAGAGCCTTACGAGGTAGGTGCGAAGGTTGTGGTTCCTTTGTTGAAGAGAAGAGGGATACACCGGCTTGACGCGATTATTTTGACACATGGGGATCAGGATCATGCAGGGGGGCTGCAAGCCGTAATGGAATCTATTCCTGTCAACGCCTTATTTATCAATGGAACGCTTGCGGATTCCAAGACGATGAAGACACTTATACATACCGCTCTTGACAAGGAGATCAAGCTGTATTCCATATCGGGAGGCATGCGGATCAAGCCGGACAGCCGCACGGTACTGGCCTTTCTGGCGCCTGTTCAGCCTGCCGGGCTGGAAGAGGAACAGGTTCCTTTTGTTAAAGAGCAGAATCATGTATCTATTGCATTTCTAATCGAAATGGATGGTGCCCGCTTTCTGTTCACAGGAGATATGGATGCGGCCTCGGAGAAAGATGTAATCCGGCAGTTGGGTTCCTCGAAGGTCCTGGGTCTGCCGGGTGTTCTAAAAGTTGCCCACCATGGCAGTCATACCTCGACATCTGAAGCCTGGCTCGACTTTTGGAGTCCGCAGGCAGCTGTCATTTCCGCGGGTGTGTCCAACAGCTACGGCCATCCACATCCCGATACCATGGACAAATTGCAAAAGCGGGGGATTAACATTCACCGCACCGATGAGATGGGCGAGATCCAAATGCAGGTGCGCAAGGGGAACATAGTCACACGGCATAAGCTCTAGCAAAAGGACTATAGTCTCTTAAGAAAGCAAGCCACTATCATCCATAACGATGGCTGGATGACTCTGTGCCAGATTTCTGGTATTCTTAGGTGAGACTTATGGCATAAATTATATTGAAAAAGACAAGATGTCATTGCAACATATTACTCAAATGTAGCGTCTGTATAGTTGCAAGGAAGGGGGATCCTTTGTGGTCGAGCAGGGACTCATCAGAGCCGCTCAATCGGGCGATCGCGACGCTCTAATTACCCTATTGCGAGAGATAGAACAACAGGTGTATCGCACAGCCTATTATATTCTAAATAATGAGCAGGATGCCCACGATGCCGCCCAGGAAGCACTCATTCGTGTCTATACCAAAATTGATTCCTATGAAGAAAAGGCGCAGTTCAAAACCTGGGTTCAGCGGATTGTAACCAATATATGTATCGACAAGTTCCGTCGTAACAAGCCTACTGTATCCATTGATGAGCATGAGATGGTATTCCAGGGCAAGGAGAACGTGGAGCGGCAGGTCATGTCGGCTTATTTGGCACAAGATATCCAGGAGGCGATCAACCGGCTTCCGGATCACCATCGCTCGGTTGTCGTCCTGAGGTATGTTCAGGACTTATCCTATAGTGAAATTGCCGATTGTCTAGACCTCCCGCTAAATACGGTTAAATCTTATTTATTTCGAGCAAGGCAGCAGCTTCAAAACTTACTTCAAGATTATCAGAAAGGTGGTGTATCAGGATGAAATGCCCGGAAGCGGTGGAATGGATGCATCGTTATTTGGACGGGGATCTGAATGCGGAAGAGAGCGATTTGCTGATCAAGCATCTTCGCAGCTGTGATGATTGTGCTGAAGCGTTCGGGTTACTGAAACATTTGTCGGACAATCTCTATCAGCTTCCGGATGTGACTCCGAAGTTCAGTATTGTCGATTCGATTCTTCCAAGGCTTGAGGAGATGGATAGAGCCCGTGCCGAAGAGGGAAGTACTCTTGAGATGACTGAGCCGGCAGTTCCTTTGATGAGAACCGTGCCGAACAAGGTTACGCAGCCGAAGCGAAGCTCTTTTTGGCAGAGGTCTTCAAGAACTTGGATTGGCGGGGTTGCGGCCGCGGCTGTTATATTAGGTTTATTTATCTATCAATATGAGCCTGTGACCGTGCCTAACGCCGAGATTGCTTCAACTGGGACCTCTTATCAAATGCAGCAGTCGATAACAGAAGACTCAGAGGTCACCGGTTCAGTTCCTTCAGATATGATCAATTCTTCTAAGATTCAAGATCAAGCTAAGAAGGTGAATCCCGAAGCAGCCCCTCAAGAGGATGGCAAGCAGGGTAATGTGGAGACAGATCCGCTGACCGGGTTGCAGACAGACGCTATTGACAGGAACAGCGCTCAGACGGATGGAGCTGCGGTATCTCCGAAGAAGGAAGGCAGCGGGGATCAGTCGTCTGTAACTCCGAAGGAGCCCCGGCAGAGTATGAAGAAAGAAACGGCGCCTGCCCAAGAGACTGCGCCGGCAGATGAACGGAATTCTTCTTCAGGGAATGACTTGCCTACTTCAGAGAAAGCAACCCCCAAAAAGCCTTCTGATTCACAGAGAGAGCAGGAGAATCAGATAGCTAAAGAACCCGACGACAAGGCTTCCTCAACGGGTCCTGTGACCAATACGGATAATTCCATGATGGGAATAACCAGCTTTAAGCCAATCAAAGTGTCTCCGGACGGAAAGTATACGGTGGAAGTGGAACAAGGACACCTGAAAGTGTATGCCAATGACGGACAGAGCCGTACGCTTCTAACAGATACGGCGCTCAATGGAGATTGGGTGAAGGGCGAATGGTCGGAGGACAGCAAAGTCTTTCATTATCAGACTATCAAGGATGATATGACCAAGGACTTCTCCTTCAATGTCGCGGATTCGAACAAGAGCAATTCCACCAATTCGTCACAATAGGAACCTTTTCAGACTTATTTGAATAGGTTATATATTAAGTAACGAGCAATGAGTTTCCTGATCGTCTATGACCGCCGGGCAGTGAGTTTCTAGAGCTTTCTTGCCTGACGTTTATATAGATGTTCCGGGACAGAGAGACCTTAGTGCCTTATGGCGCGGGTCTCTTTGTTGTTTTATCCGGAGGTAACGGCGTAAGGAGCAGGGCGGGCATAGACTTTGCAGCCTGTTTTACATACAATATAGAGGGTACGGGCAGGAGGGATATAGACTTTGGACATCAAGGCAGCAATCAAAGAAATTAAGCGGGGGCAAGTCTCCCCTTTATATTTATGTTATGGCTCTGAGAAATATCAGATTCAGGAATTCATACAGCTGATCCAGAGTCAGATTGTCGATCCGGAGAATCGTGACTTTGCAGTGGTTCATTATGATCTGATCGATACCCAAATAGAGACCGTGGTTGAAGAGGCGGAGACGTTGCCCTTTCTAGTGGACCGCAAGCTGATTCTCGTCCGCGATAGCTCGTTATTCTCAGCCGCTAAGGAAGGCGGCAAGATTGAGCATAAAGTCGAACGCCTGCTTGCTTACCTGGATAACCCGGCTGAGCATAGTGTCATGGTGTTCATGGTGAATGGTGAGAAGCTCGATGAACGGAAGAAGACCGTCAAAGCGATGAAGGCGAAAGGGCAAGTGCTATCATTCATGCCTCTTGGAGGCCATGAGCTTATCCAGTGGGTGATCAAGCAGGCATCCAGCCGTGAATGCGTAATGGATGAGACAGCGGCTCAGGCACTTCTGGCCAGTGCGGGTGTGCAGATGGCTGCGCTGTCTGCCGAAGTGAACAAGCTGTGTCTGTATGCGGGGGCTGGGGGTACCATAACGGCTGACGTGATTCATCAGCTCGTTGCACGGACAACAGAGCAGAATGTATTCGGCATGGTCGAGGATATTGCCAACCTCAAGCTGGAGCGGGCACTGTCGACCTTCTATGAGCTGCTGAAGCAGCGTGAAGAGCCAATCAAGATCGCTGCTCTAATAGCCCGGCAGTTCCGGATTATGCTTCAGGTGAAGGAGCTTGGCGGGCAGAGTTACTCCCAGCAGCAGATTGCTTCACAGCTTGGCCTGCATCCTTATGCGGTCAAAATTGCTGGAGAGCAGGCGAGGAAGTTCGAGATGAGGCGGCTCAAAAGCTCCTTGGCGGAATTAGCGGAGCTGGATTACCGGATGAAGAGCGGCCGAATTGATAAGGTGCTTGGCCTTGAGATGTTCCTACTAGGGCTTGGCGCATAAATAGATAGAGAAGGGCTGTGGCGATTAGGCTGCAGCCCTTCTTCGTGTGTCTAAGAGAATCAAAAAACGGGCACCTCCCCAAAGGGAAGTACCCGTTTCATGCATTTGACATATAATAGCGCCTTACGCTTGCTTTGTAAGAGCGTTCAATTTTTTTGCCAAGCGAGATTTCTTACGAGCAGCTGCATTTTTATGGATCAAACCTTTCGTTACGGCTTTGTCCAATTTCTTGGAAGCTGCGGCGAAAGCGGCTTTAGCTGTATCCACTTCGTTGTTAGCCAGTGCGGAATCAGCGGCTTTAACAACCGTACGAAGAGCGGACTTCTGGGAAGCGTTCAGCGCGCGGCGTTTGTCATTAGTTTTCACACGTTTAATGGCGGATTTAATGTTAGGCATTGCATTCACCTCCTGTAAAGCATCTATCGAAAATTCACAACTTAAAATATTTTAGCATGGGCCCTTGTAAAAAGCAATAAATTCATCACAAAACATCTATAGTATAATCTGCACCACTCTCCCGCACAATAAAGGAAACAGCGGATTAGGAGGTTGCAGGAATGACATTGGATCTTAGTGGGTATGCGATAAGGACGGATTTAGCCGTTGAAGCGAAGGAGCTGGCCGAACGAGTACATGGGGCGCCCATTCCCGGATTGAATGAGGATATTACGGAGGATGACGGGATCAAGGTGACCAGGCTGGATGTGCTTAATGAGTCGGCTTCCATGCAGATCGGCAGAGTCCAGGGCCATTATGTAACGATAGAGGTGCCTGCACTAAGGAATCAGGATACAGGGCTGCAGGAGAGGGTGGCAGCGACTTTTGTAACCGAGTTCACAGGGTTCTTGAATAAAATCGGGATCACCGAAGAGAAGAAGGTGCTGATTGTCGGGCTGGGGAACTGGAATGTCACGCCGGATGCCCTGGGGCCGCTTGTTGTTGAGAATATGATGGTCACACGTCACTTCTTCCAGCTTGCTCCCGATCAGGTCGCTCCGGGTTATCGCGAGGTTAGCGCAGTAGCTCCCGGGGTGCTGGGCATTACGGGAATCGAGTCCAGTGAGATTGTACAGAGCATTGCTGAACGGACGAAGCCGGATGTCATAATCGCGATTGATGCCCTAGCTTCAAAGTCTCTGGATCGATTGAACACAACCATACAGATTGCGGATATCGGTATCCACCCGGGCTCGGGTATTGGTAACAAGCGGCGTGGACTGACCAAGGAGATTCTTGGGGTACCCTGCATTGCGATAGGTGTTCCTACGGTCTGCTACGCGTCAACCATCGTGAATAATACATTCGAGCTTCTTCTGAGACATTTTGATCAGGAGCATGGCGGCTCTGGTAACGGTCAGACGAAGCAGATAATGGGGCTCATCACAGAACTAAGCGAGCAGGAAAGACTCGGTCTAGTAAAAGAAGTTCTGGACCCGCTTGGTCACGACGTCATCGTGACTCCTAAGGAAGTTGATGAATTTATTGAAGATATCGCCAATATTATTGCAAGTGGGTTAAATGCTTCGCTGCACAAGGCCATTAATGCTGACAATGTCGGTGCTTACACTCACTAAGAATCGGATCCTATGAAGTTCGCAATCTAGCGGACTTCTCTTTTTTTGTGAGAATTGAGGTTCTACCTTTTTAGCCCGGTTCATAGATTTGGAATATAAGAGTGAATCACTCTCAACCGGCTAAGAGGAGGACAAGGCGACAATGAAATCATTCAGAACCTGGAACGTGGCAAGATGGAGACAGAAAATGATGCAGGTGCTCGCAATGGGCCGCACTTTCATGCTGCTCATGGTGTTGTCGATAGTGTTTTTTATTCTGCTGGGCATAGGCGGACTGGCTGAACGAAGCTTGAACACGTCTCCCGTCTCATCTATGAAAGGACTTGCGGCCTCACTATCAAGCCGTTTCTTCGCAGATATGGTGGGTATGGAGGTTCCACATCTTGGCAATGGACAAGGCCCTTCAGCGCTGTCAGGGAAAAACATGACAAATTTCGTATTCCAGCTGCTCACCAATGTGAATCCCTCTGATCCCAAAAGCCTGCTGGCCCGTGAAGTACCGGGGCTTGGAGCGAATAATCCGGTCCTGCTTCGCACAGGCTCAGGCAACAAGAATGTGGATGCCCCTGAGGATTATAATCCGGCCGCCAACAAACCTGCTTTAGACAAGCCCGTACAGGAAGATATGAAGCCGCACAAGGATAACGCACTGAATAATGCGGAATCAGACGATAAGACGGACAAGAGCCAACGCGTGAAGCCAGGATCCAAGAAGAAAGTGGTGATGATCTATCATTCCCACCCTCAAGAAGCCTATAATCCGCTGATTGGATCAACGGGTGACAATCCAAGCTCTGCGAATTTCTCCAAAAATGTAGGTGCGGTGGGAGGCATGGTTGCGAAGGAGCTGGAACGAAAAGGACTGTCCACCCTCCATTCGCTTGCCGACTATGCCTCTACCGTCAAGAATTATAATTATAACTATTCCTACAAATACTCCCGCGCTACCGTGAAGGAGGCGCTGAGCCAGAATAAGGACTTGTCGTATTTCATTGATATTCATAGAGATTCGCAGCGTTATAAAAAGACCACCACGACATTGAACGGCGTGAATTACGCCCAGGTCTACTTTATTATCGGCCATGGCAATCCTAATTGGCGTAAAAATGAGGCGTTCGCAAGCCGCATACACAGCCGGCTGGAAAAGGCCTATCCCGGCATTTCGCGCGGAATTTGGGGGAAGACCTCGGCTCAAGGCAACGGGGAATACAATCAATCCTTCTCAGCGAACAGTGTACTGATTGAGGTTGGTGGAATTGACAATACTAAAGAAGAGCTGGAGCGCACTTCCAAGATTCTTGCGAATATGATCGCTGAAGTATACTGGAGTGATCAAAAAGCCAAGAAGGTGGACGAGCCCAAGAAAAGCAAGCCAAAGAATACGGCCCAAGCTGATAAATCGGGCCCCCCGCATGCTTGATCATGACAGGGCTAAAGAGGTGAGGGGAGGAGACTGTTTTTATGAGACGGACAGTTAGAAAAGCTTTGCTGTATGGCCTGCTGCTTGTGACAGGGGCTACTATCGGACTACAGCTTGCCGATACAACACCGGCGAATTTGGCTGTAAGAGCAGGCATGTTTCCTGCCCAGCAGTATTTGCAGCAGGGAGGTACTCCTGTGCCCGCCAATGGACTGCAGACGAATTCCCAGCCGGGAAATCCACTGCAAGGGAATGTACAGGGAATTGTGCAGCAGGGCATGAGTTATCCGAACAACACACAGCCGTTCGGACCAGGTGAAGGAGCCGCCCCTGCGTCCAACTATCTGAACACCGGGGCTTATCAGGTGCAAAGCGGGCAAGCTGTGCAGTCCAATCAGCCAGCTTCGTCGAGTCAGTCTCAGCAGTCAACTCAGCAGTCAACTCAGCAGTCAACTCAGCAGTCTGGTCAGACACAGACTGCCCCGGGAGTGCTACAGACGCCCGGGAATATTCTGCTCCCTGCTCCCCCCAAGCCGCCAATAGACCACCTTGCGGACCGAACGGGAGAACTGCTTCAGCAGGCCTCCCAGAGTGGAATTAATTGGGTGGTGTCCCTCTTCGGATCCTTAACTAACTAGGCATACAAGCACGCTGATCACTCATTCCTGAAACGCAGTCTTTAATTCAGCCCGCGTAGCTGATATAATGAGTTGATTGTACTTCAGGTTCATTTGTGGGGGTAAGGCATGACGGACATTAGAGCAAGACAGAAGAAAATCAGAAACTTCAGTATTATTGCACATATAGACCATGGCAAATCAACACTCGCAGACCGTATTCTTGAATATACGGGGGCATTAACCTCCCG
Source organism: Paenibacillus sp. YPG26 (assembly GCF_023704175.1). Lineage (NCBI taxonomy): Bacteria > Bacillati > Bacillota > Bacilli > Caryophanales > Paenibacillaceae > Paenibacillus > Paenibacillus sp. YPG26. The sequence goes on from NZ_CP084530.1 coordinate 1,410,500, forward strand.
GGAAATGCAAGAGCAGGTTCTGGACCAGATGGATCTGGAGCGGGAACGCGGGATCACCATCAAGCTGCAGGCGGTTAGATTAACGTACAAGGCTGATGATGGTGAAGAGTACCTGCTGAATTTGATCGATACGCCAGGACACGTCGATTTCACGTATGAGGTATCCCGAAGCCTTGCGGCTTGTGAGGGTGCGCTTCTCGTGGTTGATGCCGCTCAGGGGATCGAAGCCCAGACTTTGGCGAATGTCTATCTGGCACTCGATAATAACCTTGAGATTCTACCAGTTATCAACAAGATCGACCTGCCGAGCGCAGATCCGGATCGGGTTAAGCAGGAGATTGAAGATGTTATTGGTCTGGATGCCAGCGATGCGGTGCATGCTTCAGCCAAAGCGGGAATCGGGATCAAAGAGATTCTGGAGCAAGTGGTGAGTAAGGTTCCAGCCCCGACAGGAGATCCGGATCAGCCGCTGAAGGCTTTGATCTTTGACTCTCACTATGATCCGTACAAAGGGATTATTGTGTATGTCCGTGTCATTGACGGCAAGATCAAAGCGGGCTCCAAGATTAAGATGATGGCAACGGACAAGACGTTTGAAGTGATTGAAGTCGGTGCCTTCATGCCGCGTATGGGTATAGTGGACGAGCTTAACGTTGGGGATGTTGGCTTCATCGTTGCCGGTATCAAATCTGTAGGGGATACCCGTGTGGGTGATACTGTAACAGATGCGAAGAACCCGACGCCAGAGCCGCTTCCAGGCTACCGTAAGATCAATCCGATGGTCTATTGCGGTCTGTACCCGATTGAGACTTCAGACTACAACGATCTGCGTGAAGCGCTTGAGAAGCTTCAGCTGAACGATGCATCTCTTAGCTTCGAGCCGGAGACCTCCAGTGCGCTTGGATTCGGATTCCGCTGCGGATTCCTTGGACTGTTGCATATGGACGTAATTCAGGAGCGTATAGAACGCGAGTTCAATATTCCTCTGATTACCACCGCACCGAGCGTTATTTATAAGGTCACACTGACGAATGGCGAAGTAGTTACAATTGACAATCCTTCACATTATCCGGAAGTGGGCAAGATCGACAAGGTAGAGGAGCCATACGTTAAGGCGAGCATCATTGTGCCTAACGATTATGTAGGTACGGTTATGGAGTTGTGTCAGAACAAACGCGGTGAGTTCGTTAACATGGAGTACCTGGATACGACACGGGTAACGATCACTTATAATATTCCGTTGTCTGAAATCGTGTACGATTTCTTTGATCAATTGAAATCCGGTACCAAGGGATATGCTTCCTTCGACTACGAGCTGATAGGATATCGTCCTTCTAACCTGGTCAAAATGGAGATCCTGCTTAACGGCGAACAAGTGGATGCGTTCTCCTTCATTGTTCACCGTGACAGAGCCTTCCACAGGGGACGGCTGATCTGTCAGAAGCTGCAGAAGCTCATTCCGCGGCAAATGTTCGAGGTGCCTATTCAGGCTTCTATCGGAACAAAAGTGGTTGCGCGTGAGACGGTTAAGGCGATGCGCAAGAACGTACTTGCCAAATGTTACGGCGGAGATATTTCCCGTAAGCGGAAGCTGCTTGAGAAGCAGAAGGAAGGGAAGAAGCGCATGAAGCAGGTCGGCAGCGTTGAGGTGCCGCAGGAAGCCTTCATGGCAGTTCTGAAGATTGACGAAGATTAAGCGGAATTACGGAGAAAAGGAAAGCTGCGGCATATTCTAGGATGTAGGACAAAGTGCATAGTAGAAGTAAGCTAGTTGTGAGTGAAGAGGATGTCCATCTCCAGCCGCTTCTTGTCCGCCCTTTGCTTGATTAGATTAAGAGGTGGCAAAGGGCTCCCAAAGGCGGACGTAAACTCTTACGATTGGACATCCCCTTCCTGTGAGGCTGTGCGAACTTCATAATGACTTTGTCAGAATGCTGAAGGAAAGCCGCGAGGCTTTCCTTTTTCCGTAAGGGGAGTAGGTAGGAGAAGAAGAACAATCGACAGGATAATTATCGATTTTGAAATAGAAAGACTAAAGGAAGACTAAACAGCAGTAGAAATTATCAACAAGCATAATGCTTGTTGGTAAGGAGGGTAACAGTATGCACAACATAGCTAACTTAAAGGGTAATGGGGCTGCCGATCTGCGAACAGCAGGGGGAGAAGCGCCCAAAGCCATTTATATACACATTCCATTTTGCACGAATAAATGCTTTTATTGCGACTTCAACTCTTATGTCCTTAAGGATCAACCGGTCATGGAATATTTAAAAGCGCTGGATCATGAGATGGAGCTTACCGTACAGCAGACTCCACCCGGGGTAATCAATACTATATTTGTAGGGGGCGGTACTCCTACTGTTCTGACACCTCACGAAATGGAGTTCTTCCTGTCTTCAGTCCGGCGTCATTTTCCGAACTGGGCGGAAGATATTGAATTCACGATGGAGGCGAATCCCGGTACAACTGATTTGGAGAAGCTTGCGGTCATGAAGGATGGCGGAGTGAATCGGGTTAGCTTTGGCGTACAGGCATTCCAGAATGAACTTCTGGGACGTATCGGACGTATTCATAATACAGATGACGTATACCGCAGTCTGGAGAACGCCCATAAGGCAGGAATCAGCAATATGTCTATTGATTTGATGTTTGGGCTGCCCAATCAGACTGTTGAAATGCTGGATCAGAGCATAACCAAGGCTTTGGCGCTGGGGCTTCCGCATTATTCAATATACAGCCTCAAAGTGGAGGAGAACACGCTCTTCCATACGATGTACCAGAAGAATGAGCTGCCTCTGCCAGACGAGGAGGATGAGCTGCAGATGTATCTGCTGCTAATGTCCCGAATGAAGGAAGCGGGCTACAAGCAGTATGAGATTAGCAACTTCGCCAAGCCCGGTTATGAAAGCAAGCATAATATGACTTACTGGCGTAATGAGGACTATTATGGACTTGGGGCCGGGGCTCACGGATACGTGGGAGGGCAGCGTCATATTAATATCAAGGGCGTCAATCCTTATAATGAGGCTGCTTCAGCAGGACTGCCCCGTCTGGATCAATTCAAGGTCACGACAGAGGAAGCTATGGAAGACTTCGTTATGGTTGGACTGCGTGTGCTCGACGGAATACAGAGCCAGCTTTTCCTGGAACAGTTCGGTGTCTCTATAGAAGAAAAGTTTAAAGCACCTTTGGACAAAATGCTCCAGGCCGGCCTGCTTGAGCCGAAAACTGCAGCCGAGGGGTACAAGCTTAGCGAGAAGGGCATTCTGTTCGGAAATGAAGTGTTTGCTGAATTCATCGGCTTCCTGACCGCTAATAACGGCTAGGTTAACTTGTTCAATCCTGCTCGCTGTAACCTCCGCCTGGCCTTTGCATACCCTGTATAAATATAGTTATTTATGTATTGAAACCTTATACGACTTAGTGTATATTTATTCATATTATATACAACTCAGGGAGGCAGTATAATGGCTGTGGTATGCAGACAGGCGGTGTTATCGGACGTAGAGCCGCTTTTTGAATTGATAGAGGAATATGCACGCCGGGGCATTATGCTGCCACGCTCGCGCAAGGTTCTTGAGCGGCAGATCCACGATTTTGTAGTTGCGGAGCTGGATGGAGTCTTCGTTGGATGCGGTTCGCTTTGTCTTCTGGGACAAGATCTGGTGGAGGTGCGTTCTCTTGGGATTTCCGAAGGGTATAAAGGGATGGGAATCGGCTCCAAGATTATGGACGAGTTGATCAAGCAGGCAAGGGAGCGGAAGATTCCCAAGATTATGGCGCTGACTTATGAAGTGTCTTTCTTTAAGAAAAACGGTTTTACCGTTGTGGATAAAGAGATTTTTCCGGAGAAGGTATGGACGGATTGTGTAGTCTGCCCGAAGCAGCACGCATGTGATGAGATCGCTGTTCTGAGAATGCTGGGCTAACCGGCAAGTTTAATATTACGAATCCTCACTAATTAGCAACAGACCACTAACCTTATTAACTATTTATTTAGCTAATAAGGTTAGTGGTCTGTTTTTTTATACATAGTTCATACACCTGGGGTGAAAAAAGATCTATGTATATTGTGCTACTGTGAAAAAAGCGCTCCCTTTATTGGTACTTTTATCCTATAATTAACTGAATGTAAAATTATATATTAGATAGAATGGGGAAAAGAGATGAAGAAAGTAGTAGTGTTGGTTTTGTTCCTTTCCATGATTTTGCCTGCTACGGTATTTGGAGCTGAGAAGGGGATTTCCGTCTATATTGACGGAGTAAAGCTGCAATTCACAAGCAAACCAATTCAAGAGAATGGAACAACACTCGTGCCTTTAAGAACAATTTTCGAAGGTCTGGGTGCAAATGTGAAGTGGGATTCCAAGACACAGACCGTAAAAGCTTCAAAGAATGGGGTAAACATCGAAATTAAATTGGGACAGAAGTTCGCCACCAGAGATGGCAAGAAGATCGCCTTAACCACAAAGCCCCGTACTATTGCAAGTGTGACTTATGTACCTCTTCGATTTATCGGCGAGTCGTTTGGTAACGCGATCGAGGTGAAAGGCAAGGATATTTATATCATATCTCCAGCACCTCCTTCCTTTGAATACGTGGCGAAAGACAGTAACACACAGGCACCGTCACAGCCCGGTTCAAAGCTCACTGTACAAGAGATCGGCAAGCTGTCAAATCGTGTAGTATATATAGAGACGTATGACGCTTCCAACAAGCCGCTTGCGACAGGCAGTGGTATTGTTGTGAGTAGTGATGGCAGAATATTGACGAACTATCATGTTATTGACCAGGCATCCACGGTAAAAATTGAGTTTAATGATCAGCGTTCTTTTACAACCTCCACCTTGCTCGCAAAGGATGAAGATCTTGATTTGGCTTTGTTAAAAATTTCAGCTGCCAATTTGCCTTACGTGAATATAGGTGACTCTGCCAGTCTTCAACTTGGAGAAGAGGTTGTTGCCATCGGTTCTCCTTTGGGTTACAAGAACAGCTTGACTAGCGGGGTGGTTAGTCAAACCTCAAGACAAGTAGATGGGCAGAACTATATACAAATTTCCACACCCATAGATCACGGAAGCAGTGGAGGAGCTTTATTTAATATGAAGGGTGAGCTTGTAGGTGTAACCTCAGCACTTATTCAAAGTTCAGCTAATATTAACCTGGCTATTCCCTCAAGTGACGTGAAGATTTTCCTCTCAAAGCCTCAGACAGAGCAGAGCCTCAGTACTCTGGTGCAGTCAAAGCCAGCTCCTAACATTACTGCTGTGAATAGTGCAGGTGCTCAGGTTCTGACCAGTTATCTGAACGAGAATTACGGCGGCCTGACATACGGTGGCCTCGAAATGGATTTTGATTGGTACGTAGTACCTTCAAAGGACGGACAGCAGTATCTTATTGGCGGGTCTATGAAGGACGGGCAGCAGTGGGCAGATTGGGTTGACATGCAGGATGATGACGAGACTGCTATTCCAAGCTTGATAATATATTTATCTAACGAATTACGCAGCAATTTAAAAATATCTGATACATTCTTTTCATTATTTCTAGATGTTTATGTGGATAAATACCCAGGGAGTTTCCCTGCTGAGTCTATCACTAAAGAGGGAAGCGGCTACCGCTTGAATTATAATTTTATATTTGGCTCGGTGGACTACACTACAGGTTATTTGGATTACATTATTGACCCGGCTAACAATAAAAATATTCAGTCAATGAAAATTAACTAGATCGGTTATGTATCATAACATTTTCAATGCGCTATAAAAGGTAAAATAGTGGTTCAAAGATACCGAACTGACTTGACAATGTCTGCGTCAGTTTGGTATTTTTGTATTACCGATTAGCACTCGTTATAAGTGAGTGCTAACGATACAAAGGTAGCTGATATATAATGTACGATAAAGTCCGCTAGGAGGGATATCATGTTAACGGAACGGCAAAGAATGATTCTGACTGCTATTGTAGATGACTATATCCGTTCGGCTGAGCCAGTCGGCTCTCGGAGCATTTCCAAGCGCGGCGATGTCGGTTACAGTCCGGCTACAATCCGAAATGAAATGTCCGATTTAGAGGAGCTTGGGTTCCTGGAACAGCCTCACACTTCTGCGGGGCGGATACCTTCACATAAAGGCTATAGATATTACGTGGATCACCTTGTACCACCGGAAGCTATTGCGTCTGAGGAATTAATGCAGCTTAAGACATTCTATGCGGAGAAGCTGAATGTGCTTGAGCAGGTCATTCAACATGCGGGCACAATTCTCTCACATATGACGAATTACACTTCCATCCTACTGGGACCGGAGGTTTTTCATACTTCACTCCGCCACTTTCAACTGCTTCCTCTTAATGAGGATACGGCGGTTGCGATTGTGGTGACCAATACGGGACAGGTGGAGAATAAGACTGTATCGATTCCTGCCGGAGTATCTGTATCCGAGATGGAGAGGGTAGTTAATCTTCTGAACCGGAAGCTGGCAGGTGTGCCTATTTACAAGCTCAAATCAGCGCTTTATACCGAACTGGGTCAAGAACTGCAGCGTCATGTCTCCCACTTTGAAGAGGTGATGACGGTACTTGATCAGGCTCTGGATAGCGGTAATGAAGGCCAGCGGGTATTTCTCAGCGGCACAACAAATATGTTGACCCAGCCGGAATTCCGTGATGTGGACAAAGTGAAGAGCATTCTTGATCTGCTTGAGGAGACTCCTACTTTAATGAAGATGCTGGTTTCGGCTTCCTCAGGCTCGGGTATTCAGGTTCGTATAGGTACGGAGAATGACCATGCCGCCTTTGCGAATTGCAGCCTGATTACAGCCACCTATGCCGTAGAGGGCGAAGCACTCGGTACAATAGGCATATTAGGTCCTACCCGGATGGAATATGCCAGAGTCATCGGCATTCTGAATATTTTGTCCAAAGATATGACGAAATTTTTGTCCAAACATTAAATTGAATGAATAACTGTAATTTCCGTATTTTAAGGAGGTGAAGACATCTTGAAGGAACAACAACCTATTCAAGAGGAACTCAATAATGAGATAAAGGAAGATAACATGAACACTTCTAATGATAATGTTAATGCGCCAAATGATGATCATCTGCAGGCGGAAGGCGTTAATTCTGCAGAGGCTGGGGATGCGGTAGAGAATGCTGGGTCTTCCGATTCAGCAGAATTGGAACAGCTTCGAAATGAAGTACAGGAGCATCAGCAGCGGTTCCTGCGTTCTCAAGCTGATTTCGACAACTTCCGCAGACGTACGCAAAAAGAGAAAGAGGAGCTTGCGAAGTATGCTTCCTCCAAGCTCATTACTGAGCTTCTGCCGGTAATTGATAACCTGGATCGTGCCCTTGCGGCCGCTCAGGAGAATGCGGAAGCAGAATCGTTCTCCAAGGGCGTAGATATGATCTTCCGTCAGCTTGAGGGCATTCTCGCAGCAGAAGGACTGTCGCCGATGAATGCGGTGGGCCAGCCTTTTAACCCGGAATACCATCAGGCGATTATGCAGGTAGATTCGGATGAATATGAAGAAGGCGTCGTTGTAGAGGAAGTGCAGAAGGGCTATCTGCTTAAGGATAAAGTCCTGCGCCCTGCAATGGTTAAAGTAAGCGGCTAAATTACACATAACGAACAGAATCTAGCATCCTTAAGGAGGATATAAACGAATGAGTAAAGTTATTGGTATTGACCTTGGAACAACTAACTCCTGTGTAGCAGTAATGGAAGGCGGCGAAGCCGTTGTTATTCCTAACCCGGAGGGTGCGCGCACAACTCCTTCCGTAGTAGGCTTCAAGAAAGATGGAGAGCGTGTGGTAGGTGAGACTGCGAAGCGCCAGGCTATCACGAATCCGGACCGTACAATTATCTCAATCAAGAGACACATTGGTACGAACCATAAAGAAGCAATTGACGGCAAAGATTTCACGCCGCAGGAGATCTCCGCAATTATTCTGCAAAAATTGAAAGCTGATGCCGAAGCTTACCTTGGACAAACGGTTACTCAAGCGGTTATCACGGTTCCTGCTTACTTCAATGACAGCCAGCGTCAAGCAACCAAGGATGCTGGTAAGATCGCAGGTCTTGAAGTTCTCCGTATTGTGAACGAGCCGACGGCAGCAGCTCTTGCCTACGGTCTCGAGAAGTCCGAAGATCAGACAATCCTGGTCTATGACCTGGGCGGCGGTACTTTTGACGTATCCATTCTCGAACTGGGCGACGGCTTCTTCGAAGTTAAAGCGACAAGCGGGGACAACCGTCTTGGCGGTGACGACTTTGACCAGGTTATCATTGATTACCTCGTTGCGGAATTCAAGAAAGATCAAGGTATTGATCTGAGCAAGGACAAAGCGGCTGTACAGCGTCTGAAGGATGCGGCTGAGAAAGCTAAGAAGGAATTGTCCGGCGTTCTTACGACAACAATCTCCTTGCCATTCATCACTGTAGCTGACGGAGTTCCTCAGCACTTGGAAGTGAACCTGACTCGTGCGAAGTTCGAAGAACTGTCCGCTGATTTGGTGGAGAGAACCCTTGGACCAACTCGTCAAGCGCTTAGCGATGCGGGCATGACTCCTGCGGATATCGATAAAATTGTTCTTGTCGGTGGTTCCACTCGTATTCCTGCCGTACAGGAAGCGATCAAGAAATTGACTGGCAAAGAACCTCACAAAGGTGTTAACCCGGACGAAGTGGTTGCTCTTGGTGCTGCCGTGCAAGCCGGCGTGCTTACAGGTGACGTTAAGGATGTAGTTCTTCTCGACGTAACTCCGCTCTCCCTGGGTATCGAGACTGCAGGCGGCGTATTTACGAAGATGATCGAACGCAACACTACGATTCCTACTAGTAAATCTCAAGTGTTCTCCACTTATGCGGATAACCAGCCTAGCGTAGAAATTCACGTGCTCCAAGGCGAGCGTGAAATGGCAGCGGGTAACAAAACACTTGGACGCTTTATGCTCGGAGACATTCCACCGGCTCCGCGCGGTGTGCCGCAGATCGAGGTTACTTTCGATATCGATGCGAACGGTATTGTTAACGTATCTGCAACCGACAAAGGAACTGGCAAGAGCCAGAAGATCACAATCACTTCTTCCAGCGGTCTGAGCGATGCTGAAGTTGAACAAATGATGAAAGACGCAGAGCTGCACGCTGAGGAAGACAAGAAGCGTAAAGAGCTGGTTGAAGCTAAGAACGCTGGCGACCAACTTGTATACTCTGTTGACAAGACCATCAAGGACCTTGGTGACAAAGCCGATGCTGGTGAAGTTGAGAAAGCCAATGCGGCAAAAGATGAGCTGAAGAAGGCACTTGAAGGTGACAACCTTGAAGAGATCAAAGCAGCAACAGAGAAATTGACCGAGATTGTTCAGCAGCTTTCTGTTAAACTGTATGAGCAGGCTGCACAAGCTCAGCAAGCTGAAGGCGCTGAAGGTGCTTCTGCTGGCGGAGCGGCAGGTAAAGATAACATCGTTGATGCTGATTATGAAGTGGTTGACGAAGATAAGAAAAACTAATTCACCTGATGTTGGTGTTATAGCTTAATTTAGGTAACAGGGAAGGTCAAAGCGCATAGGCATCCCGCGCTTTGGCTTTCCTTTTGCCTAACTAAGCGCTTTGCAGTGCTAGCCATAAAGATATGGGGGGTGGAACAATTGGCTGAGAAACGCGATTACTATGAGGTCCTGGGCCTCGGTAAAAGTGCTTCTGACGAAGAGATCAAGAAGGCTTATCGTAAGCTTGCGCGTCAATATCATCCAGACGTTAATAAAGCTGCCGATGCAGAATCGAAGTTCAAAGAGGTTAAGGAAGCTTATGATGTCCTCAGTGATTCGCAGCAGCGGGCCCGGTACGACCAATATGGACATATTGATCCGAACCAAGGTATGGGCGGAGGCTTCTCCGGCGACTTCGGGAGCGGGGGTCTAGGTGATATCTTTGATATGTTCTTTGGTGGCGGCGGAGGAAGAAGAGATCCAAATGCTCCGCAGCGGGGAAATGACCTGCAGTACACGATGACAATTGAGTTTAAGGAAGCGGTGTTCGGCAAAGAGTCGGATATTACAATTCCACGCACCGAATCCTGTGATACCTGCTTCGGATCCGGGGCCAAACCTGGAACGAAACCGGAGACTTGTTCGGTCTGTCATGGTTCCGGACAACAGGAAGTGGTTCAGAATACGCCATTTGGCCGTATGGTGAACCGCCGCCCATGCAGCCACTGTGGTGGAGCAGGGAAGATCATCAAAGAAAAATGTTCAACCTGTCACGGCAACGGCCAAGTGAAGAAGCAGCGCAAGATTCATGTGCGGATTCCTGCTGGTGTCGATGATGGCGCTCAGCTTCGCATGTCTGGAGAAGGTGAAGGGGGTCTGCGCGGGGGGCCAGCGGGCGATCTGTATATCGTAATCCGTGTGAAGCCGCATGACTTCTTCGAGCGTGAAGGAGACGATATTTACTGTGAAATTCCACTCACTTTCGCACAGGCAGCTCTAGGCGACGAGATCGAAATTCCAACCCTTACAGAGAAAGTAAAGCTCAAGATTCCGGCAGGCACTCAGACAGGTACTTATTTCCGGTTAAAGGGAAAAGGAGTACCCCGGCTGCGCGGCATGGGACAGGGCGACCAGCATGTTAAGGTCGTTGTAGTCACTCCAAGCAAGCTTACTGATGACCAGAAGGAACTACTTCGTCAATTCGCAGCTCTCGAGGGCGAGCATACGCATGAGAATGAGCAATCGTTCTTTGATCGTGTAAAGCGGGCCTTTCGCGGAGATTAGAGGATAGACTAACTCAAAAAGAAGCTGTTCTACAGTTCGCAAGTCTGTAGAACAGCTTCTTTTGTCTGCTTCGCGTGAGTCATTCAGATATACATACAACAGCCCCCTGCAATCGCAGGGGGCTTGTCTTGTTCAATCATCGATTTAGTTGGCGATTCTAGCGGTAATCTCCTCATCGAGATCGAGTGTTACATCTTCCCGGAATACCCGGAGACCATATTCGGTATGCGTATACAGCAATATGGCTTCAATGATGTTGGCTTCGACAAGATATTGGCTTCTCCCATTTACCCACACCTCGGCGGTATAGCCGGTATCTTCATCCCAGGCTAGCTCAACCTGGACATCGGTAGGACGAACGTCTTTGCGCTGAGCCATATGAAGACAGATCGCGTTGATGATTTCATCCATACTGAGAACCATACTTAGTATCTTCCTCCACGGTGATCGTTATATCTTGGCTTCCTGAACTTCCGGAACAAAGCAATCCCGATCATAACGACTACATAAATAGCAAGCAGGTTGATCAATAGACCAAAGATACTGCCTAGAGCACCCATATTAGAGAACAATCCGCCGAAGAGCATTCCTGCAAGGCCACCAATCATCAGGCCCTTCATAAATCCTCCACCGCTGAAGAATCCGCGGTTAGCTGTTTGTCCAGAATTTGTATTCTTGTTCGTAGTGGATCCTGAATCTTGAGATTTCTTCGGTGTGTTGGTGTAGGAACGGGAACCGGATTTAAATCCTCCACCTGAACGCTTCGCATCCACTGCATGCGGAACTGTGAATGCAAAGAACAGAGTGAACGCCATAACCACAAGCATTAATTTCTTCATCATTTGAGTCTTGAAGCCTCCTATAAAGATATAGTGTATTTTGTCTATAACATTTAATACGGAGCGGGCAGGAATCGGTTTCGTTTTCTATAGAAAAATAGTTTTCCCTGCAAAACACATTTTATTTGCCGAATAAATTGGCGTTGTGCGCCGCATCCTAATTCTCCAGAGAGTCTGTGAACTGGCATCACAGGACAATGAAGGGAAGATAACTGGAAAGGTGGACGAAAGACATGACAGAGAAGAATATCCTGGCTTACTTCAAGAGTCCGGAAGAGGCCGAGGGAGCCAAGCGCAAGCTTCAGTCTCTCCGGGTTGTAGACATGTCCATAACCCGCTTCAGCCGCTACCCTGGAGAAGGTTATGATCCCGCAAATATGTTCTCGGGAGATTGGACCTCCCTAGCCTCCCTTACCCAGAATGCGGAGATCACGAATCGTTCAGCTGGAATTTTGGCTGCAGCAGACCCAGCGGCCAGCGGAATGAGCGATGGAGGGCAAGGGGGGCCGACCGGGAGAGACATCCTCCTGACCGTTGTGGTAGAGGAAGATTCTCATCACCAGGCCCTGCGAATTGTTGAAGAAGCCGGTGGCATGCTATAGTGACAGCCCTATATATAAAGGAGTGGACAAAGTGAACAAGAAGCCCGCATATATTAAGCGATTTACAGGCAAGATCCCTCAGAATCTTAAAGGCAGCTATCTTGATGTGGAATTCTCTGAGGAGCGCGCCGATCAGGAGGACTGGGAAGCGCTGCAGCGGAGTGAACGGGCCGATGCCCGTCAGCATGGTAACCGTTTGGTATAGCATAAGCCTGGAACCCCAACCGCCGAATTTTATTCCGGCGGTTTTTTTGCGGAAGAATTTTGTCTCGCTTCTAAATGTATAGTACAATGAGAGTTATGCAATTAGGAAAGAGGAGGCATTTAACTCATGAATTGGAGAGAGTTAACTATACATACAACAGAAGAAGCGGTGGAGATGATCACCAACTTTATGCATGAAGCTGGTGCAGGTGGGGTCTCTATTGAAGAATCCATACATAACAGCAAGCTGCAGGATCTATCTTACGGACAGTGGTATGAACTGGAGCCTAATGATATTCCCGAAGGGAAAGCCAGAGTGAAGGGGTATTTCCCAGAGACAAGCAGCGTTGAAGAGGTGTTAGAGGAGATCAAGCCCCGGATTGAAGAACTGAGAGATTTTGGTGTAGATGCTGGCGAACTCAAATATGAGATCAAGGATGTCCATGAAGATGACTGGGCGAATAACTGGAAGCAGTATTTCAAGCCTCTGCGTGTATCAAGACGCCTGACGATCAAGCCAACATGGGAGCAGTATGAGCCAGAGACACCAGAAGAGCGTATCATTGAGCTGGACCCCGGTATGGCCTTCGGAACAGGAACACATCCGACAACCGCGCTGTGCCTAAGAACGCTGGAAGGCGTTATCCGCGAAGGAGACGAGGTTGTGGACGTGGGAACAGGCTCCGGGATATTGGCGATTGGAGCTGTAAAGCTTGGCGCCAAGCATGTACTGGCGATTGATCTTGACCCTGTGGCTGTGGCAAGCGCAAGGGAGAATACACTGCTTAACGGGCTGAGCGATCAGATTACTGTCCATGAAAGTGATCTGCTGTCCGTGCTTAAACAGGGTACCGAAGGACTGGGCATCAGCCTGCCGGTGCGGGTCGTGGTGGCTAATATTTTGGCCGAGATTATTCTGCTGTTCATTGAAGATGTATACCAGGCTCTCGAGCCGGGGGGATATTATATTGCTTCGGGAATCTACAAGAACAAAGAGAAGCTGGTCGAAGACGCTTTGATTGCAGCAGGATTTGAAATAACGGAAACGGGCCGTGAAGAGGATTGGGTAGCTTTCGTGGCCAGGAAGAGGTAACGCATGGAATTCTTAGATAGACTATTTCGCTTTCCTGTAGAGCAGCTCCCCTTCTTTCTTACGGCACTGGTTATCGCATTTACGGTACATGAATTTGCGCATGCTTATTTTGCGAACCGGTTCGGGGATCCTACGGCCAAGCTGCTAGGCCGGGTAACGCTTAACCCGGCTGTTCACTTCGATTTTCTCGGCGTATTGATGCTGCTGATCGCAGGGTTCGGCTGGGCCAGGCCCGTCCCGGTTAACCGGGACAACTTCAGTAACCCCCGCCTTATGGGGATTATCGTATCCGCTGCGGGTCCAATCAGCAACTTGCTGCTGGGTATTATAGGGACTTTGATTTACGCGGCTTTGTTCCATTTCGGGGTTATGAATTCGTTGTGGTTAGATAGTGAGCCGACCAAGCTGGCTCAGGCCATCTCCGCCTTCTTCTATTACTTTAACTTAATGAATTTCTTCCTCTTCTTGTTTAATCTAATCCCACTGCCCCCACTGGACGGTTATCGTATTATTGAGGATCTTGCACCCCGCTCGATGCTGGGCAGATTGCAGCAATTTGAACGCTGGGCCATCTTTGTTTTCCTGCTTATTCTGTTTGTTCCTCAGCTGCAGCGGTACACCATTACGCCGCTGTATGATGCGGCAAGCTCGATGTATCTGAGGCTGTTTCATCTCGTCTCAGGGTAGGCTGACAGGAATACGCTGGGAGAGTGTTTTTCACACTGGTCAGCCTAAGCCAAAAGTTGTATGATGTACTTTGATGATTTTGGACAAGGATGGTTGAGACATGCAGCGTTATTTCATTCCGTCTGAACAGTTCGGAGAGACTTCAGTAACGATTTCCGGTGAAGATGCCAGACATATTGCCCGGGTAATGCGGGGTAAGGCGAAGGATAAGGTTATTGTAAGTGACGGCGTCTCGAAAGAGGCAATTGTCGAGCTTCAGACCATAGAGCCGCTGGAAGTTCAAGCGGTAATTGTTGAACATCTCTCACTGTCCCAGGAGCCTTGGCTCCAGGTGACTGTGGCTCAAAGCCTGCCTAAGGGCGATAAAATGGAAATGGTTATCCAGAAATGCACCGAGATCGGTGCAGTTTCTTTTGTGCCTTTTTTGTCGGAGCGAACCATTGTTCAGTATGATGCCAAGAAGGAAGAGAAGCGGATTACCCGTTGGCGCAAGATTGCCAAGGAAGCTGCCGAGCAGGCTCACCGCAGCAAGATACCCGAAGTTGAACAGGCGCTGACCTGGAGACAGCTTATGGCGGGCTTCCCTGTCTACGATCTCATCTGTATTTGTTATGAGAAGGAGAATGGCAAGCACCTTCGCGACGTGCTGAAGCCTTGGTCCGAACAGCTGGACAGGGACCATAAGTATCAGATTTTGATTGTGGTTGGACCGGAAGGTGGATTCACCGAGAAGGAGATTGAAGAAGCCGAGTCGGCAGGTGCTGTATCTGTTGGACTTGGCCGGCGTATTCTTAGGACGGAGACGGCTGGAATGGCCGCCCTGACATGTATGCTTTACGAAACCGGAGAAATGGGGGGAGCATGACAACATGCCATCCGTAGCATTTTACACTTTGGGCTGCAAAGTGAACTTTTACGATACTGAAGCCATCTGGCAGCTGTTCAAGAATGAAGGCTATGAACAGGTCGATTTCGAGCAGACAGCTGACGTATATTTAATTAACACCTGTACCGTAACTAATACGGGAGACAAGAAGAGCCGGCAAATTATCCGTCGTGCGGTCCGCCGCAATCCGGATGCTATCATAGCAGTAACAGGATGTTATGCTCAGACTTCACCTGCTGAGATTCTTGATATTCCCGGTGTAGACCTTGTCATTGGTACACAGGACCGGGACAAAATCATGCCTTTCATTCAGCAGATTCAAGCTGAGCGTCAGCCGATTAATGCGGTGCGCAACATAATGAAGACCCGGGAATTCGAGGAGCTGGATGTGCCTGATTTCGCAGACCGTACTCGGGCCTTCCTCAAAATCCAGGAGGGCTGTAACAATTTCTGTACCTTCTGCATCATCCCTTGGTCCCGCGGGCTATCACGAAGCCGTGAACCGCAAAGCGTAATCAAGCAAGCACACTCTCTAGTTGCTGCAGGATTCAAAGAAATCGTTCTAACCGGGATTCATACTGGTGGCTATGGCGATGATCTGGAGAATTACCGCTTGTCTGATCTGCTGTGGGACCTCGATAAAGTAGAAGGACTTGAACGGATCCGTATCAGCTCGATTGAAGCAAGTCAAATTGATGAGAAGATGCTGGACGTGCTGAAGAACTCCAGCAAGATGTCCCGGCATTTCCATATTCCGCTTCAAGCGGGAAGTGATGAAGTGCTGAAGCGCATGCGCCGCAAATATACAATTGCCGAGTTCGAGGAGAAGATCCGGTTAATCCGTGATTTCATGCCGGATGTGGCGATTACGACAGATATTATCGTAGGCTTCCCTGGTGAGACGGATGAGTTGTTCCAGGAAGGCTTTGAAGCGATCAAGAGAATCGGGTTCTCGGAGATGCATGTATTCCCCTATTCCAAACGCACAGGTACTCCCGCAGCGCGAATGGAAGACCAGGTGGATGAGGAGATCAAGCATGCGCGCGTACACGATCTAATTGATATGTCTGAGCAGATGCAGCTTGCTTATGCGGAGAAATTTGTAGGCCAGGTTCTTGACGTAATACCTGAACGCGATGAGAAGGGACTGTGCGGCCCTGGCAAATTGATGGGTTACAGTGACAACTATCTGCAAATTTTGTTCGACGGACCCGAGGAGCTTCGAGGTGAAGTCTGCCGGGTTAAAGTAACGAAGGCGGGTGTAAATACTTGCGAGGGGCAGCTGGTTCGTGTCCTTGGTACTGCGCCCGAAGCGATTGCCTGATACAAGGGGACTTTAGGCTGGGGTGCATTCATGGACCCTGGCTTGGCTAGACTCCATACAATTAAGTGGTGGAATAACAACAAGGATTTCAACCCGCTGCGGGCTGAAATCCTTGTTGTTCAAATACAAAAGATATGCGTGACAAGAAGGAGGCCTGACAGCATGTCATTCAAAGAGATATCCGCGGGCGGGATTGTGTACCGCCGTGTTCAGGATCAGCTGCAGATTCAGCTGATTACCGACCGATATGGCAAGATCTCGTTCGCTAAAGGAAAAATGGAACCCGGCGAGACAATCGAGCAGACTGCGCTTCGGGAGATTGTGGAGGAGACGGGAGTAACCGGGCGGATTGTACAGCCCATCGATATTATTGCGTATACTTATCAGCATCCCCAGCATGGTAATGTGGACAAAGAGGTGCACTATTATCTTGTTGAATGTGTGAGCGGTGATCTGCGGGCACAGGTGGAAGAGATTCGCGGTGTAGCTTGGTACGAGCCGGGAGAAGCCTGGGAGAAGCAGCAAAAATCCGGTTACGACAATAACGATTTTATACTGGAAAAGGGTCTTAAGCTGTTGGGCGTTGAACTGTAGACATTGCGCTTAATGCGGTGAAGTGAAGGGCCCCAGGGGGCTGTTGCGGGGAGCCAGCTTAAGTACCTAGATCGCTTTTTGGCCTGGCGGCTGCCCTTCGCTTAACTTCCATATAGGCAGGTAGCAGATTGGCAGAGCAAGAAGGGAACAGACGACGTTGAACAAGGTCTGGCTATGGGCAATTTGGGAAGCGGGGTCCTCCGTGATCCATGCCGAGACGGCTTCCAAGCCATGAACAAAGGGAAGGAACAGAACCGCTCCTCCCAGATTGAGGATGATATGCGACCAGGCAACAAAGCTTCCTGAGCGGGTACCTCCAATGGAGGCGATTAGAGCAGTTACGCAGGTTCCAACGTTTGCGCCAATCACCATGGCTATCCCGAGTTCCACGGGCATTGCCCCTGTTCCTACAAAAGTCATCGCCATCCCGATCACAGCCGCGCTGCTGTGGACCAGAGCTGTTAATATAGCTCCTGCGGCTGCACCCCATAGCAAGCTGTCTGACGCTCTCCTAATGAGCCAGTCCAGGATACCGGCAGCTTCGAGTGCGGGGCTGACCGACTGCATCCATTGAATAGCAACCAGGATCAAGCTGAAGCCTGCTGCGGCCAACGCTCCGTACTGAACGGCTCTAAGTTTCGGTGTAAAGTTCCTTCGGGATCCGAGCATTTCTTCAGCCAGAATCGAAGCTGCCCAGCATACGGCAGAGACAATCAGCATGGGAACCCCGATTTGGGTGAAATTAAAGGCTATAAGCTCCGTGGTCAGACACGTGCCGATATTTCCCCCGAGTATGATCCCAAGCGTTCGCGCGTAAGTTAAGAGGCCTGCATTCACAAGCCCGATTGTCATCACGGTGACGGCCGTACTGCTCTGCAGCACGGCGGTGACCAAGGTGCTGAATATCATCCCCTTCAAGGGTGTGATTGTGGATGCGTTCAGCAGCTTGGTCAGCAGAGGGCCTGCCCATGCATGAAGGGCGGACTCCATAATTTTCATACCGAACATAAAGAGGGAGAGTCCGAGTGTCAGTGGGATAATAATTTCACGAAGCAGCAGGATGAATCC
The DNA here is from genome assembly GCF_023704175.1 of Paenibacillus sp. YPG26. Lineage (NCBI taxonomy): Bacteria > Bacillati > Bacillota > Bacilli > Caryophanales > Paenibacillaceae > Paenibacillus > Paenibacillus sp. YPG26. Next base: position 1,428,573 of record NZ_CP084530.1, read on the forward strand.
CTCCTTCTGTGTTGTTGCAAGCGTCTTACTGTTAAGTTATGCGGAGAGTAATACAAGCATGACAAGCCTTGAACTGGCTTGAGTTATAATTTATGAAGAAAATGGAGTGATATTTGTTGGCATCCGTAATCTTGTCGCGCAGCCGGAGAAAGAGGCTGGAACAGGGACATCCCTGGATTTATAACAATGAGATTGAGACCATTGAAGGGGAAGCTCAGCCGGGTGAGCTGGTTGAGATTCTGAATCATCAGCGCAAATATCTGGCGACAGGATACTACAACCCCAAGTCCCAGATCACAGTAAGAGTTGTGTCTTATCAACCGGTTGAGGAGATGGATGAGGCCTTCTTCACCAGAAGGTTCAAGGAATGTCTCCAGCTGAGGGAACGTTTTGTGTCTGAGAATGCATACCGTCTTGTGTATGGCGAGGCTGATTTCCTGCCCGGGCTGGTTGTCGACCGCTTTGGCGATGTACTCGTCATCCAGGTATTAACTCTTGGAATGGATCTTCGTCGTGATCAGATCGTTAAGGCACTGGTTGAGGTCGTGAAGCCTCAGGGTATCTATGAACGAAGTGATGTCAGCGTACGTGAGATGGAGGGGCTCGAACAGATCAAGGGGCCGCTGTACGGCACATGTCCACGGCATGTGACCGTAATGGAGAATGGCCTGGTTATCTCTGTTGATATTGAAGAGGGCCAGAAGACAGGCTATTTCTTCGATCAGCGAGAGAACCGCGCCTCCATTGAACCATTGATGACAGGCTGGGGAGCCCGCAGCGGGATTACTCTGCAAGAGGCTGCTGGCGACCAGGGTGAGACCAGGCTGATTCCAGTCAACAGCAAGGGCAAAGAAGTTACTTTCCCATACTGGGATGGGGCAACAGTACTGGAGTGTTTTTCCCATACGGGAAGTTTCACTCTGCATGCGTGCAAATACGGTGCGAAAAAGGTTACCTGTCTGGATATCTCGGCCCATGCAATTGAGAGTGCCAAAGCCAATGTGGAGCTGAACGGGTTCGGTGAACGTGTGGAATTCGTTGTTGCCGACGCTTTCGACTATCTTCGTGAACAGGTAAAAGGGGCAGATGAACGTAAAGCCCGGGCCCAAGCTGCAGCAAGCAAGGCTGATACTTCGGTGCCAATGACTGCGGGCGGCGGACGTACATGGGATGTGGTGATTCTGGATCCGCCAGCCTTCGCCAAGACGAAGAGCGCGGTTAAGGGAGCTGTCCGGGGTTATAAGGACATTAATCTGCATGGAATGAAGCTGGTAAATGAAGGCGGTTATCTGGTAACGGCAAGCTGCTCGTACCATATGCGCCCTGAGCTGTTCCTGGAGACTATTCTCGATGCGGCAGCCGATGCCGGCAAGGTGCTTCGTCTGGTGGAATGGCGGGCAGCAGGCAAGGACCACCCGCAAATTCTGGGCGTTGAGGAAGGGCATTATCTGAAGTTCGCTGTCTTCGAGGTTCGAAGCAAGAATAGTCTATAAAACGCTTGCCGCGTACGTTGAAAGTTATAGTAAAAAGGGCTCTCGATTTAGTTGAGAAGCCCTTTTTTATTTGAAGCCCACAGATTACTCTTTTGGCGGCGCACAGCAGCCTATATCTACCTGATATTCCAACCCTATCGCAGCGGCGGGTTCCTGAGCCTGGACCCAAATTTTACAAACATACGTTCTCTACTTAAGGGACTCTATGTGATATAATAGGAGGCATATTTGTCCGTGTAAGATTAGCGGATATAGACGGGAATTTGGGCAGGAGGCCTGTAAATGTCACTTCAATTTATCATTGGCCGGTCCGGCAGCGGGAAGAGCAGCCTGGTGCTGGAACAGGTTCGTACGAGACTGCGCGAGGACCCGATGGGCCCTCCAATCATTATATTGGTTCCTGAACAAGGAACATTTCAAATAGAACGCGCGCTCACAGAGAGCGAAGAGTTAAGTGGAACCATCCGGGCTCAGGTGCTTGGCTTCCGCAGGTTAGCGCTTCGGGTTATGCAGGAGACGGGCGGTTCAGCTCTGATTCCTATTAGTGATGAGGGAAAAAGGATGCTGCTGTACAAAATTATGCGGCGCCGCAGAAATGAGCTCAGATTGTACAAGAATGCGGGGGATCAGCTGGGGCTGATTGACCGCTTGAATACACTCTATACCGAGTTCAAGAAGTATGCCGGAGATGCTGCTGTGCTTGAATATCACCATTCCCAGCTTCAAGGCACCGGAGAGGAGTCCTCTCTGCTTAAGGACAAGCTGCACGATCTGTCGCTGCTCTATAAGGAGTTTGAGGAGGAACTGTCGCATCATTACGTGGACGCAGAGGATCATGTGATCAAGCTGGCTGAAGGTGCGGCTAAATCTTCCTTTTTGAGCCATGCCGAAATTTGGATCGACGGCTTCTATACATTCACCCCGAAAGAATATGAGGCGATTGGGCAGCTCATGAGAACGGCAGCCAAGGTACGGATATCGCTGACGCTCGACAAGCCTTATGACAATGGAACGCCGCCCCATGATCTTGACTTGTTCCATCCCACAGCATTGGCTTACATGAAGCTGAGAGCCCTGGCCGAGTCTCTGTCCGTTGAGGTTGACGACACAGTGGTATTAGATACCAAGCCATTCCCACGGTTCGTTCAGAGCGAGACGCTTGCTCATCTGGAGTCCGCTTATGAGCGGCGTATCCGGTGGAAAGGGGAGCTTCCTTCGGATTTCCGCCGCAGCCTGAGCCTGCACGCAGCACCTGACCGCAGGGCGGAAGTGGAAGAGACCGCCCGTGCCATTCGTAATCTGGTGCAGGAACACGGAGCCCGGTGGCGGGATATGGCGGTATTTGTGAGAAATATAAGCGATTATGAACATATCGCGGCTTCAGTATTTGAGGATTATGATATACCTTACTTTCTCGACCAGAAACGTTCGATGCTGCATCATCCGCTTATTGAATATGTTCGGGCTTCCCTGGATGTGGTGCAGAAATATTGGAAATATGATGATGTGTTCCGCTGTGTCAAGACAGACTTCGTACTCCCGTTAGATGAATCAATTACGAGAAGTGATATGGACGCGCTTGAGAATTATGTTCTGGCAAGCGGGATTCACGGGTCCAGATGGACGGATCAGCGGCCTTGGAAAGGAAGACCAAGCCTCTCGCTCGAAACTTTGGCCGCTGCAGAAGAAGCCTCAGGTTCGAGCGGCATGGTTAGGATCGAGCTCTGCCGTCATGCGATTGCCGTTCCTCTAGGGGCATTTGAGAAGCGGTTTAAGAAAGGGAAGACCATTCGCGAGAAGTGCGAAGCCGTCTACCGTCTTCTTGAGGACATTGAAGCTCCGCAGCGGCTGGATCTGCTTGCTCACCGTGCTCTTGCGAAGGGGCATCCCCAGGAGGCGATGGAGCACAGGCAGCTGTGGGGAGCTATCCTTGACCTGCTTGATCAGATGGTTGAGATGATGGGCGATGAGACATTAAGCAATGAGATCTTTGCAGGGATTCTGAACACGGGTCTGGAAGGCCTCAAGCTGGCTCTGGTACCGCCTACTCTGGATCAGGTTCTGATCGGCTCCACCGACAGAACACGTACCAGTCATGTGCGGCATGTCTTCCTGCTTGGGGTTAACGAAGGTGTCATGCCGTCTCTGATTCAGGAAGAAGGAATATTGACGGATCAGGAGAGAAGCGTGCTGGCGAAGACAGGAATGCAGCTCTCACCAGGGATTACACGCCAGCTGCTGGATGAGAGGTTTCTTGTCTATCATGCACTGTCCGCTGCAAGCTGCTCGCTCCGGGTGAGTTATCCGTCCGCAGATGAGGACGGGAAGCCGCTGCTGCCTTCCGAGGTGATTAGACATCTATACACTATATTCCCTGCTCTGCGCGAAGGGATTCAGGAACGGACAGCTTCAAGAGAAGAGACAGATGACTTGGCAAGAATCACTTATCCATCCCCGACACTTACGGAGTTGATCGGCCAGCTGCGCCTATGGAAGACGGGAACGGAAATAGCACCAGTCTGGTGGGAAGTCCTGGAATGGTATAGAGCTAGGCCCGAGTGGAACGGGAAGCTGCGTCAACTGCTTGGATCACTCGAGTACCGTAATCGGACCCATACCCTAACGCCGAATACCAGCCGCAAATTATACGGGAAAAGACTGCGGACCAGCGTCTCCCGGATGGAACGGTTCGCATCCTGTCCATTCTCTCATTTTGCCTCACATGGATTGAAGCTTAGAGAGCGGCAGCTCTACCGTCTTAAAGCTCCGGATATCGGTCAGCTCTTCCATGCGGCATTAAGTGCGATGGCGGTTACCTTCAAGGAACAGAACCGAAGCTGGGGCAGCCTGTCTTCTGATGAATGTGTGAGGGAAGCCGAAGCGGCAGTGGACAAGCTGGCTCCCAAGCTGCAAGGAGAGATTCTGTTAAGCTCGAAGCGGTACGGCTATATTTCGCGCAAGCTTAAGAACATCGTCGGCCGCGCTTCTGTAATTCTTGGGGAACAGTCACGCCGAGGAAGCTTTGAGCCAATCGGGCTGGAGCTTGACTTTGGACCTGGGCGCACGCTTCCCCCGCTGACATTCGAACTGCCGAACGGCTGTGTTATGGAGATTGTCGGACGGATTGACCGCGTGGATATGGCGGAGGGCGAGCAGGGGCTTCTGCTGCGAGTCATTGACTATAAATCGAGTCAGACCGACCTCAAGCTTCATGAGGTGTATTACGGTCTATCCCTTCAGATGCTTACCTACCTGGATGTGATTATCAGCTCGGCGGAAGAGTGGCTCGGACAGTCTGCTGTACCGGCCGGCGCCTTGTATTTCCATGTGCATAATCCTCTGCTCCAATCTGCCAATGGGCTGGATCCGGAACAGGCTGGACAGGAGCTGCTGAAGAGGTTCAAGATGAAAGGCCTCCTGATGGCCGACAAGGATGTCGTATCCCGCATGGATGGATTGCTGGAGAAAGGCTATTCGGACATTCTCCCTGTTGCCCTAAAAACAGACGGGACATTCTACAGCAGCGCATCTGTGGCTACGTCCGAACAGTGGGATACGCTCCTTCGTTCGGTGAGAAATACCATCAAGGGAATAGGTACACGAATTACCGAAGGTGACGTTGCCATCGAGCCATACCGGATCGGGCAAGAGACCGCATGCACGCACTGTTCTTACAGACCTGTGTGCCAGTTTGATGAGACGATGGAAGATAACAAGTATAATATGCTGACCAAACCGGACAAGGAGCAGACGTGGGATCTGTTAGGGGAACGCAGCCGTCAGGCGGATGCGTCCTGGCTGCCTTCCGGTGAGGTCCGGACTATAGAGGAGGGACTGGAATGAGCATTCCCAAACCGCCTGGAACTAAATGGAGTGATGATCAGTGGAACGCCATCTCCAAGTCTGGGGGTAATATGCTGATTGCCGCAGCAGCGGGATCAGGGAAGACGGCGGTGCTTGTAGAGCGGATTATCCGCAAGATTACAAGTGTGGAAGCGCCGCTTAGTGTGGACCGTCTGCTCGTGGCGACCTTCACCAAGGCCGCAGCTTCTGAAATGCGGGAACGTATTCGCTCGGCTCTTGAGTCGCTGCTGGAAGAGGACCCTTCGAATGAGCATGTAAGCCGCCAGCTGGCTATGCTTGGCCGTGCTTCTATTACAACGCTGCATTCTTTCTGTCTGGAAGTCATCCAGCGTTACTACACCTTGATTCCGCTTGATCCAGGCTTCAGAATTGCTTCGGAAAGTGATGTGAAGCTGCTTCGTCAGGAAGTGCTTGAGCAGCTGTTCGAGGAGAAGTATGGCACGGAGTCTGAAGGAGGTGCTTTCCTGTCCCTGGTGGATTGGTTCAGCGGAGAACGCAGTGATGATGCGATGTTCCTGCTGGTTCAGCGGTTATATGACTTCTCCCGAAGTCATTCCTGGCCGGATCACTGGCTGCGTTCTACGGCTGCGTTATTCCAAATGGCCGACATGGAGCAAATGTCAGAGAGTCCCTGGGTAAAGTCGATCCTCGCCGATACCCGGCTCACCTTGAACGGGGTACGCGATCTGCTGAAGCAGGCAAAAGATATCGCATTATCTCCCGGCGGCCCCGCTCCTTATGCGGTCTCTCTGGATGAGGATCTCGAGGTGGTTGAAGGCCTGCTTGAGGCGGCCTCCTATCAGCCTTGGGAGAACTTGTATCATGTATTCCAGTATTCTGGCTTCGGCAAGCTGAAGCCCTGCAAGAAAGATCAGACAGATCCGGTTCTTCAGGACCGTGTAAAAAACTTGCGGGAAGAGGCCAAGAAGACGATTATGGAGCTTCGGGGTCAGCTGTTCGGACGGCCTGCTGAGGATTTCGTGGCTGAGCTGCATCAGGCGGCTCCGCTGATGAATGAACTCGCAGAGCTTGTAATTGCTTTTGCCCAGCGGTATCAGGAAGAGAAGCAGGCCAAAGGGTGGCTGGACTTCTCGGACCTTGAGCATTATTGTCTGCAAATTCTTAGACATCCGGACTCTACTCCGGTGAATATAATCCCCTCTGATGCGGCTCTTGAATATCAAATGCAGTATGGGGAAGTTCTCCTGGATGAGTATCAGGATACGAACACGGTGCAGGAGGATATTGTACGTCTGATCTCCAGGGCCAATCCGGGCAACAGGTTCATGGTTGGCGATGTGAAGCAGAGCATCTACCGCTTTAGGCTGGCGGAACCTGGGCTGTTTCTGGATAAGTACCGGATGTATGGCCCGGATTTCACGGGTGAAGGGCTCCGAATTGATCTGGCACGCAATTTCCGCAGCCGCAGAGAGGTTGTCGGCGCCGTCAACTATCTGTTCAGACAGATGATGAATGAAGGGGTTGCAGAGATCTCTTATGATTCAAGAGCAGAGCTTGTCTATGGAGAAGGCTTCCCAGCGGGCTCACCGGATGATTCTTCCGGCTACATGCCCGAGCTGCTGCTCGTTGATCGAAGCAAATCTGACATGACGGCAAGTGAGAGTCTATCGGAAGTGAGTCCGGAGGATGAAGGCACTGCAGAGGACGCAGCCGAGCTCGAGGCGGTCAGGCTGGAAGCCCGCATGATTGCCGCTCGGATTCACGAGATGATGGGAGAGAACGGCAGGTCGCTGTATATCTACGACAAAACTATTCAAGATCATCGGCCCGTGCAATACCGGGATATGGTGATTCTTCTAAGATCCACGCTCTCCTGGGCCCCGGCCATGATTCAGGAACTGCGGCTTGAAGGAATTCCTGCATATGGCGAGTTAAGTCAGGGATACTTCCAGGCATCGGAAGTGGAGATTATGCTGTCTCTGCTTCAGATTATTGACAACCCCCAGCAGGATATCCCGCTTGCTTCTGTACTGAGGTCCCCGATCTATGGGTTATCGGAGGAGGAGCTGGCAGGAATCCGATTAGCGGCTCCGCAATCCGGCTTCTATGAAGCTGTCCAGACTGCGGCTTCCGCGGAGTCATCCAGTGAAGAGTTGTCCCGCAAGCTTGGCGGATTCCTCGCCCAGCTTGAAGGCTGGAGGACGGAAGCAAGACAAGGGGAGCTTGGACGATTGATCTGGAACATTTACAGAGAGACGGGGTATCTGGACTGGGTGGGAGGACTGCCAGGCGGAGCCCAGCGTCAGGCTAATCTGAAGGCGCTCTATGACAGGGCGCGGACCTATGAGCAATCCACCTCCTCCAGGGGGCTGTTCCGCTTCCTCCGATTTATCTCAAGACTGAAGGAGAATGGAGGGGACTTTGGCGCTCCGGGAACGGGCAATGATCAGAATGAAGGCATCCGCATTATGACGATTCATAAGAGTAAAGGGCTGGAATTCCCTGTCGTGTTCGTGGCCGGACTGTCCAAAATGTTCAACAGGCAGGATATGAATGCGCCGTTCCTGATGCATAAAGAGCTCGGATTCGGCCCGAAATTCGTTAATGCCGATACCCGGGTCAGTTATCCCACGCTGCCGAATCTGGCTATTCGCAGACGTGCCAATATGGAACTGCTGGCTGAGGAAATGCGGGTGCTCTATGTGGCTCTCACCCGTCCCAAGGACAAGCTTGTGCTGGTTGCCGCTGTTAAAGATCTGCCCAAGGCAGCAGCAGTCTGGAGTCAAGCGCTCCAGAATGGGGAAGAAATGCTGCCGGACTACATGCTCGCGAGGGGAAGAAGCTATCTGGACTGGATCGGTCCTGCCTTAATCCGCCACCCGGCAGCCTCTGTACTGAGAGAGCTCGCTGGTGCTGGCGAGGAGTCTGGGGCAAGGCTTATCGCTGAGCGCCTGGATTGGCGGATCGGAATCCTGTCTTCCCAGGATATGCAGAGACACGCCGCGGCAGCTTCAGAAGACATGGGAGAGACCGGCGAAGCTGGAGACAGGGCGGCGCTGCAGGCGTTGATATCCGGCCGTCCGGTTCTTGTCGGGAAGGGGCTGGATCCAGAATTGTCCGAGGCTGTTGCTTCCAGGCTGGGTTGGTCATATCCGTTCGAATCAGCCAGTCATATCCCCGCCAAGACTACCGTAACCGAGATGAAAGCCATGCTTGCGCTGCAAGATGATCCTCCAGTGAATATTCTGGAAGGACAAGCATTGCGGGAAGAGGTTATACAGGCTGCTGAGCCTGCTTCCTTCAAGCTTCATCTCCGGAGGCCCCAATTCATGGAGCAGCGGAGAATGACGCCCACGGAGCGGGGAACTGCGTACCATACGGTTATGCAGCATATTTCTTTTAACGCTGAAGACGTGGATCATGCTGCGGAGGAGACGACCCGCTGGCTTGTTCAGCATCAGATCATGGCTGAAGATCAGGCCCGGGAGCTTGAGCATGACAAGATTACCGGATTCTTGAAGAGTCCGCTTGGGCTAAGGCTCCGTGAAGCAGAGTGGGTCAAGCGTGAGCTAGCTTTCAGTTACGGAGTACAAGCCTCTGAAGCTTATCCCATGCTTAAGGGATTCGGGCTTGATGCTCATGATGACTACAGGCTTAAATTACAAATCCAGCAGGGACTGAATCAGGAAACTGTGCTTGTCCAGGGGATTGTGGACTGCCTGTTCTGTGTCGATGGAAGGTGGATTCTTCTCGATTATAAGAGTGACCGTGTGCTGGAGCATACAGGCGGCCTGAGCGCTTTGGCGGAGAAGTACCGTTTCCAGCTGGAGCTATACGGGAGAGCCATAGAGGAGATTACCGGGAACCCCGTGGATGAGAAATGGCTGTACTTCTTTGATCAAGATGAGGCTGTGAAATTATAAATACAGGCAGGGAAGGCATCTTGCCAGAATAGAGAGGGGGAAGACCATGCGGATTCTGCATACAGGAGACTGGCATTTGGGGAGAACGCTTGAAGGACGCAGCCGGCTCAGTGAGCAGATGATGTTTCTGGATGAGCTTGTGCAGTTGGCCAAAGACACCAAGGCGGACTTGATTATGATGGCGGGTGACGTCTATGACAGTGTCAATCCTCCAGCAGCTGCGGAAATGATGTTCTATGAGGCGGCGGCGAGGCTAACCGAGGATGGCAGACAGCTCGTTGCCATTGCGGGCAACCATGATCAGCCTGAGCGGGTAGCATCAGTCACGCCATTGGTTGCCCGCAGCGGGATTACCCTGGTAGGGCTTCCATCGTCAGAGCCCGTGCGGCTGCATGCAGCCAGAACAGGAGAAACTGCCGTCATCGCAGCACTGCCTTATCCATCTGAAGCGAGGCTCGGCGAGCTCCTCGCAGGTCAGGTGGATGAAGGCGAACTGAGATTGGCCTATAGTGAACGGGTGGGGCGTCTGATGCGCCTTTTGGGTCAGTCCTATAGCAAGAACACGGTGAATCTGGCCATGAGCCATATTTATGTTCTTGGGGGTCTGGAGTGCGACTCTGAACGTCCGATCCAGATTGGCGGTGCTTATACTGTCGATCCTTCGGCACTAGACATAGGCGCCCAGTATACAGCGCTCGGTCATCTGCACCGTGCCCAATCTGTCAAAGGGAATGGCATAATCCGGTACAGCGGCTCGCCGCTCGCTTACAGCTTCTCTGAAGCTGGACAAGCCAAGTCGGTCATGCTTATAGACGTGGAACCAGGGGGAGTACCGGTCACGGAGGAGATTTATCTGCGGAGCGGCAGACCGCTGGTCCGGTGGACTTGTACGGGCGGACTGGAAGAGGTTCACCGCTGGCTGGACGAGGGACGTGATGGGGATGCATTCATAGACTTGGAGATTCGTCTAACGAAGGCCATGTCGCTTGGAGATATCCAGTCCCTGCGTAAATCCCGTGAAGGGATTATTCATATCAGACCGGTGTATCCGGGCCGGGAGCTTGAGCAGACGGCAGCTGGACGCTCACAAATGCCGGTTCACGAGCTGTTCCGCAAGTTCTATCAGCGCCAGAGCGGAGGCGCAGAGCCTGAAGAGGAGCTGGTGGAACTGTTCATGCAGCTTGTCGCCGAGGATGAGCTCGCATCAAGCTTGGAGGATGACGCATCATGAAGCCTATTTCACTGAAACTCTCAGGTCTGCAAAGCTACCGTGAGCCTCAGGAGGTTGATTTCACGCAGCTGTGCGAGACTGGGCTGTTCGGCATCTTCGGTCCCACAGGCAGCGGCAAATCCACTCTGCTAGATGCGATTACCCTTGCCTTGTACGGTAAAGTGGAGCGTGCAGTTAATGGTACACAGGGCATCATGAATCATTCGGAGGACAGCCTCTTTGTCGCCTTTACTTTCGAGCTTATGTCAGCAGATGGGGCGGAATGTTACCGGGTTGAGCGCAGGTTCAAGCGCACAGGCGATGTCTCGATCAGCAATACAATCAGCCGCTTCATCCAGGTTCTTCCGGAAGGGGATCAGGTGCATGCTGACAAGCTGTCCGAGGTGACCCGCTGCGTTGAGGAGAAGATTGGGCTTAAGATGGACGATTTCACCCGGGCCGTCGTGCTTCCGCAGGGGAAGTTCGCTGAATTCTTATCTCTGAAAGGCAGTGAACGCCGGCAGATGCTCCAGCGCTTGTTCCATCTGGAGAAGTATGGCGATCATCTCGGAATGAAGCTCAGCCGCAAGGTCAAAGAGACCGACAGCCGGCTCAAGGAGCTGGCTGCGGAGCAGCAAGGGCTTGGTCTGGCTTCCGAGGAAGCCCTCCAGGAAGCCGCCGGGCGCCTGAAAGCGGCTGCGGCGGAGGCGGAGCTGCGCCGGCGCGAGCTGCAGGAGGCCGAGCGCCTCTACGAGCAGCTCGCCAAGCTGCGCGAGCTTGGCGCCGAGCTTGCGCAGCGCAAGCAGTCGCTCCTGCGGCTGCAGGAGCAGAGCGGCGAGGTCGCGCAGCTGGAGGCGCGGCTTGCGCAGGCTGCTGCCGCGGAGCAGCTGCGCCCCGCGCTCGGCGCGTGGCGCGACGCGCGGCGCCTGGCTGCCGAGCGCAGCGAGCTCGCGCAGCAGGCGGCGGCAGCCGCTGCGTCGGCGGAAGCTGCGGCAGCGCAAGCGGCCGAGGCGGCAGAGCTTGCCCGGCAGGCGCTGGCGGCTGAAGAGCCGGGTCTGCTTGTCCGGCTCGATCAGCTTGAACAGGCGAGGGGGCTGCAGACCGAGCGGGATGCGCTTAAGCGTGAGCAGGCAGGGCTGCAGTCCCGGCTCACCGAGGCTGCCCGTGCCCTGAGTGCTCTCACGGAGCAGATTACGAAGGAGGAGCTGCTTCTTGCCAAAGCGGTTCAGCGTCGACAAGAGCTGGAGCGGCGGCTTAAGGACGTGGAGGTTCCCTCTGTACTCAGGCGCAAAGTTCAGACGGCAGCATCGCTTAAAGAGCGGTTCATCGAGCTTGCATCCCGGCGGACCAAGGCTGATCATACTTCTTCTGATCTGAAGGAGCGACTGGTCAAAGCCGATAATGCACTGAAAGAAGCGCGGCAGCTTGAGAGTGTACAACTCGAATCTCGCAGTCAGGCTGCAGAACAGGCTGCCGGATTAATAGAAAGATTCTCTAGTCTGATGGAGATCTGCCAAGATGTGCTTGAGGGACTGGTGCGGCGTGAGCATACACTTCGTCATGCCGTGAAGTCCCAGGAGCTGCAGTTATGGTCTGCCCGGCTGGCCGAGCAATTAATTGACGGCGAAGCATGTCCGGTATGCGGATCGGATCATCACCCTATTCCAGCCGGACACGTTCTGAATGAGGCTGAGCAGCTGGAGGGTGAATTGGAGCAGATTGCAGCCAGCTTGTCCGCCACACGGGACATGAAATATAGTCTGTCCCGGGGATTTGACACCTGTCGAACCCTGCTGGAGTCTCTAATTCCACCAGGGGACCAGGAGGTTATGCTGCAGGCTGCTGCTGGGCATTCGACTGCCACTTTACCAAAGCTGGCTGAAGAAGACCATAAGTTCAACGAGCAGAAGACACATAAGGAATGGGCAGCGGAGATGAATAAGGCTCAGAAGGACTTGTCAACCGCCCAGGAACATCTTAAGCAGCTTCAGCAGGTGGTGAAGGAGGTTCGTGACAGTCATGACGCTTTACAGCCGCGTCTGGCAGGACTGAGTGCGGAACTCGCCGCGCTGCAGAATCAATTCGACCAATCCCTGCACATTCGGGATGAACTTGCTCGGGAGCAGACGGAGCTGACAGAGAAATGGAACCAAGAGCTGCCTGACTGCCAACTGGCTGATACGGACTCGCTGGTCAGGGACATCCATGAGAAGGATTCCGTGTCTGAAGATGTGAAGAAAAGACTTGAGCTCAGTGGACCCTTCATTGAAGAGAAGACTGTTCTGCTGCGCAGTCTGACTCAGGAAGCCGCAGAACTCGACAAGCAGCAGGTCCAGTTGCAGGCCCAGCTTGCGGGCAAGACTGAATTGCTAATAGAAAAGGAAGGGCGCCTGCATGTCTTGGCCGGAAATGAAGCGGTCGATAAGCTGCTTCTCGAGACGGCAGACCGTCTTGAATTGCTGCGAAGACAAGCTGCCGCTCTCCAAGAGCAGCATATGACAGCGGATCAGGTGAAGCAGGAGACGGCGAAGTCAAGCGCAGCGGCACAGCAGACTGCAATCGCTGCACTTGAACAGGAACAGCAGCTGCGAAGCGGCTTTGAGCAGCAATTGGAGATGAGCCCGTTCACCCGGGAGGAAGATACTGAGCAGGCTCTATTGGACCCGGCAACACGCGAGAAGCTTGAAGAACGGATTAGGACTCACCGTGATCTTGAACGTGAGCTCGCCATTCAGACGCGTGAGCTGGAGTCCAAGCTTGCGGGCAGACAGATTCATGAGGAAGAATGGGAGAGCTGCAAGAACAGACTGGCTGAGGGCAAGGCAGCCGATGAAATGGCTGTACAATCCAAAGCCAGAGCCGAGCGTGATCTTGAGGATATGGAGGTGCGTCACGTCCGCTGGAAGGAGCTTGAGTCAGATCGGGTCAAGCTTAGTCATTCTGCTAATCTGCTGAGCAAGCTGCAATCCAGTCTGCGGGGGAACGCATTTGTGGAATACATTGCCGAGGAACAGCTCATGAACGTCAGCAGGGCCGCTTCGCAGCGGCTAAGAGACTTGACCAAGCAGCGTTATTCCCTGGAGACAGACTCGGGAGGCGGATTCATTATATGTGATGATGCCAATGGTGGCATCAAGCGTCCGGTGTCTACGTTGTCTGGAGGAGAGACCTTCCTTACCTCACTAGCCCTGGCGCTTGCCTTATCGGCACAGATTCAGCTTAGAGGCCAATATCCTTTGCAGTTCTTTTTCCTGGATGAAGGCTTTGGAACGCTTGATCCCGAGCTGCTCGATACGGTGATCACTTCACTGGAGCAGCTTCATCATGATCATCTGGCGGTGGGCGTCATCAGCCACGTGGCCGAGCTAAGAGCGCGGCTTCCGCGCAAGCTGGTGGTAGTTCCGGCAGAGAATGCGGGCTCAGGCTCCCGAATTATGCTGGAGCATTTATAAACTAATAATGTACATTATGAATTGACGGGCACATGTAACGGAGGAATGATTCTGATTTCTGCGAAGCATGTGCTTCTTTTTTGTGTTGGTTTTCGGTATGATAGAAGCAGTTCAGGAACTGACGGTCTCGCCTTGCTCTTCAGGCGAAATCAAGAAAAGGAGGATACGACTACGATGGATTGTTTGTTCTGTAAAATTGCCGAAGGCTCTATTCCTTCGAACAAAGTGTACGAAGATGACAAGTTTCTGGTATTTCATGATATCCAGCCGGCGGCCCCTACCCATGTTCTGATTATACCGAAGAAGCATATTGCGACCATGAATGATGTGGCTGAAGAGGATCTGGCTCTCATTGGCGAGATGCACAAGGTTGCTCAGAATGCAGCCAAGAAGCTTGGTGTTGCGGAGAGCGGCTACCGGCTGATTAATAACTGTGGTCCTGATAGCGGACAGGCTGTGTATCATATTCACTACCATCTGCTAGGCGGAGCGAAGCTTGGGGCGTTGACCGGAATTTCCGGTTCACATGCCTGATTCTGGAACTGAATTTAACTGGATATAAAAAAGAAAGCCACTCACGGTTGACACCCTATTTCCTTTTCACCTATAATGAAAGTTGATGAACCGTGTTGTGCTCTTGGACGGTCTGGTCGGAGGGAGGGAAAACTGGTGTCTGAAACTAAAGTTCGCAAAAACGAGACTATTGATGCTGCACTTCGTCGCTTCAAGCGTTCCATTGCAAAAGATGGAGTCTTGGCTGAGGTGAAGAAACGCAAGCATTATGAGAAGCCAAGCGTGAAGCGCAAGAAAAAGTCCGAGGCTGCTCGTAAGAGAAAGTTTTAGGAGGATCTGAACTACCATGAATCTTAGCGAGCGATTGAACGAAGATATGAAGCAAGCGATGAGGAGTAAAGACAAGTTCAAGCTCTCCACCATTCGAATGGTTCGTGCAACGATTAAGAATCTTGAAATAGATTTGAAAAGAACTCTGGACGACAACGAAGTGCTTGATATCCTAAGTCGTGAAATCAAACAGCGCAAAGATGCCCTCCAAGAATTTCAAAAAGCAGGCCGTGATGATCTCGCTGCTCCTTTGGCAGAAGAGATCAAGATAATTGCCGAGTATCTTCCCGAGCAACTTTCTGAAGAAGAAATTAAAGTCATTGTACAGCAGACCATCCAGGAAACCGGTGCTTCTTCGAAAGCGGATATCGGGAAAGTAATGAGCGCGCTTATGCCCAAGGTCAAAGGCCTTGCAGACGGCAAGCTCGTTAATCAGGCAGTTCAACAGCTATTGCAATAACAAGTACGAAACACCCTCTAGTGATAGAGGGTGTTTTTTCATAATTGAAACGCAGCAAAACATCTTTCGTAGTACATAATAGGATTTGATGTTAATATTTACATAGGGGAGGGATCTTTTGGTGATGCGCAAGCTAAGGCTAGTTATGTTCCCGGCTGTGTTGCTGGTGCTGCTGCTCGTATCCGGCTTCGCACCGGCACTGCTGTCTAGTGTTGAAGCCGCTTCTGCTCCAGCTAAGATGAAGTCAGGAACGGTCTATGTTATTCCGCTGGATCAGAAGATTGAGTCAGGGCTTGAGAAGTTTCTTGTTCGTGGATTTAAGGAAGCGAAGGATCAGGGAGCGGCCCTTATTGTCCTCGAAGTGAATACGCCGGGCGGCCGTGTGGATAATGCGGAGAATATCGGGCAGCTGATAGCTGGGAGCCCGATTCCCACGGTTGCTTTTATCCAGGGCAATGCGGCTTCTGCCGGCAGCTATATCGCTCTGCATGCGGATAAGATTGCCATGCGGCCGGATAGTGCGATTGGAGCGGCAGCGCTTGTTGACGCTTCAGGGCAGACGGTGGACAGCCCCAAGGAGATCGCTTACTGGAAGAGCAAGATGAGCGCGGCAGCGGATCTTCAACGCCGGAATCCCAGAATTGCGGAAGGAATGGTCGATTCCTCCATCACGGTGGAGATGCCCGAGATTAACCGGACCAAAGAGAAGGGTCAGATTATCTCTTTGAGCAGCAGCGAGGCGCTAAAAGTAGGTTATGCCGATACGCTTGCAGACACCACGGAAGAAGTCATTCAGTGGATGGGCTACAGCGGTGAAGATACATTTCGGGTAGAACGGACGCTTGCTGAGAATGTGGCGATATTCCTCACGAACCCATTTGTGATGACGGCTTTGCTTTTTCTGGGCATTGCGGGAGTTGTAATTGAGCTGCTTGTGCCCGGCTTTGGAGTGCCAGGAATTCTCGGAGTGGTGGCTTTCGGGCTGTATTTCTTCGGTAACTATATCGCTGGATTTGCTGGACTTGAGACAGGTGTATTGTTCGTTATTGGTCTTGTGTTGCTGGCGCTAGAGCTGTTTATACCGAGCTTTGGGATTCTTGGCATACTGGGATCAGCCTGTCTGATTGCGGGGGTAGTCCGGGCTGCCTATGACACCCAGGACGCATTAACGTCTTTGGGCATTGCTTTTCTGGCTGCGCTAGTGGTGATCGTCATTGTTGTCTGGATATTTAAGGAACGGGGAATTTGGAACAGGTTCATTCTCCGTGACGAACTAACCAGTGATAAGGGTTATAGCTCCATACGGGAGCGGATAGATCTGCTGGGTCTTGAAGGAACCAGCCTTACTCCACTTCGTCCTGCAGGGACCGCTGTTATCGGAGGCGAGCGCATTGACGTTGTAACGGAGGGCGGGTTCATTAAAGCAGACATGCCGCTTAAAGTAATTAAGGTTGAAGGAACCCGGGTAGTGGTTGCAGAAATCTGATACATGAGGAATATGGAATGAGCTCTGCTCATCCTTATAACTATAAATTATAGACATTAGGAGCTGATACGCTGTATGTTGGATTCATCATTTATTGGAATACTGCTCATTGTGGTTGTCGCCATTATTGTACTGAGCATTTTCCTGAGCTTCTTCCCGGTAATGCTGTGGATTTCCGCCCTTGCCTCCGGAGTTCGGATCAGTATATTGACTCTGGTTGCCATGAGACTTCGCCGGGTTACGCCGGCCCGAATTGTTAATCCGCTCATAAAGGCTCATAAGGCGGGTCTGGGTCTCACCATTAACCAGCTCGAAAGCCATTATTTGGCCGGGGGTAATGTGGACCGGGTGGTTAATGCCTTGATTGCGGCTCAGCGTGCAAATATTCCTCTCGAGTTCGAACGGGCGGCTGCGATAGATCTGGCGGGCCGTGATGTGCTTCAAGCGGTTCAGATGAGCGTTAATCCGAGAGTCATCGAGACTCCGGTAGTAGCGGCAGTGGCAAAGGACGGGATTGAGGTTAAGGTTAAAGCGCGGGTTACGGTACGTGCGAACATTGACCGTCTCGTCGGCGGTGCCGGGGAAGAGACCATTATTGCCCGTGTTGGTGAGGGTATTGTAACTACGGTAGGTTCAAGTAACTCCCACAAAGATGTGCTTGAGAATCCCGATTTAATTTCCCGTACTGTTCTTAATAAAGGACTTGATGCAGGAACCGCATTTGAGATTCTCTCGATTGATATTGCGGACGTGGATGTAGGTAAAAATATCGGCGCGTTCCTGCAGACAGAACAGGCAGAAGCTGATAAGCGGATTGCCCAGGCCAAGGCTGAGGAACGCAGAGCCATGGCAGTAGCCCAAGAGCAAGAGATGAAGGCCCGCGTAGTCGAGATGCGTGCCCGCGTAGTAGAGTCGGAATCTGCGGTTCCTCTAGCTATGGCTGAAGCTCTAAAGGCTGGCCAGATTGGTGTGCTAGACTACATGAATCTTAAGAATATTGAAGCCGATACCAATATGCGTAGCACGATTGGTAAGCCAGGTGACGCATCTTCTACAACCAAGGATGACGAATAGGCGGTGTTCTAGATGAGGGATCTGCTGGAATGGGTGCAGAGCCATCTGTATCTGGTTATCGTTATCGGATTTGCGGTCTTGTCTATGCTGGGTAAGAAGGGCAAGTCCTCAGGACGCGGTTCTAACCGGATGCCAACCTTCGGGGAAGATCCAGGCAATCAACCCAAGCCTGTTCGTCAGCCCAATCAGACAAGGCCCGGCACTCTTCAGAGCGCCGGACAGGGCGAACAGCGGGGCCTTGGGTCAGATCAGAGAATGGAAGATTGGGGAAGAAATATTCTCCCGGGGTCTGCTACGAGCAGCTGGGCGGAGCATGAGGAGAATTCTATCGGTCCCAAATCTGCGGCCATTGAGGAGGGACGGGAGGCTGCTGAGATCATCAGTCTGCAGCGTAAGCTTGAACAGCTTGAACACACCAACCGTTCCCTTGTCCGTGAATTGAAGCGTAAGAATGCACCTGGACCTGAGGCCACTCGGCCTGCCGGTGAAGGTGCCCCTGCTTTGAATACAAGTCAGCTGGCAGACGGGATTGTCTGGGCCGAGATTCTGGGCAAGCCGCGTGCGAGACGTCCGTATACGTATAAAAGATAAGTTTTGAGGGCTGTATCCATATGGATCAGCCCTTTTTCTTGTCTACACCACTTGAGCTGTCCAATTTCAATTCTGTAAAAAAGATTCCTGAGCCTCATAAATCAGCATCCTCCCGCATAATTTGTACAGTATGGAAGGAGGACTGCCGATGAGCCGTTTCACCCGCAAACTACGTAAATGGTCGGTCGATATCCTGGACCTCCCTCAGGATCTTGTCATGGATCTGCCGAGGCTCACGATGGTTGGCAGCAAGCAGTTATTGATTGAGAACCATCGCGGTGTCCTGCATTTTGCTCCAAATAACTTGAGATTAGCACTTCCGGAGGGCTTTCTGTCCGTAGAGGGAAGCCACCTAGTCATAAAAGCGATTATGCCAGAAGAAGTATTAATAGAAGGCGATATCGCTGCAATCCAGTACTTTGGAACGGGGGAGAAACGATGAAGACACCGGGATTAACCAAATTACGCGGTTCGGTAAAGGTGACTATTCGTGGTGGGCATATTGAAGCCTTTGTGAATGAACTGGCCAGGGAACGAATCGAGGTATGGAACCTCAAATCATTGGGTCCTAACCGGCTCGAGATGGAGGTGGTTATCTCTGATTATTACCGGCTTCGTCCGCTCCTCAAGAAGACAAGCTGCCGGGTTCATGTGGACCGGAGAGAGGGTCTGCCTTTTTTTTGGAACCGGGTATTCAGACGAAAATGGTTTATCGCGGGGTTTGTTCTCTTTTTTCTGATGATCTTTGGCTTCTCTTCGCTGGTATGGAATGTGGAGGTGAAGGGCAATGTGAGAATACCCACCGAGGATATATTGCTTGCCGCCAAAGAGGAGGGCATTTACCCGTTTCAGTGGATCTTTCGTCTGCCAGATCAGGACAAGCTCTCCAAGGATCTGACAAGAAAACTCAGCGGAACCTCATGGGTCGGTGTTTCAAAGACAGGGACCAAGGTTACGATTGAGGTGGTAGAGGCTGCTCAGCCCAAGAATGCGGAGCTGCTCAGCCCCAGGCATCTTGTCAGCAAGACGGATGCGGTAGTGACGCATATTTTTGCCGAACGGGGACAGCCAGAGGTATCGAAGAATGACCGAGTAACGAAGGGAGCTACGTTAATCTCGGGAATTCAGGGCGAGCAAGCTGTCGTGGCTAAAGGAAATGTGAGGGGTCTTGTCTGGCATGAATATGACATTGAGGCACCACTTGTCCGCAAGCAGAAGGTCTATACGGGAGAGAAGAAAGAGCGAGGCTATCTGTATTTCGGCGGTACGGCAATTCAGATCTGGGGCTATGGCAAGGATGGGTATGAACAATCGCAGACGCTAACCCAGCTGGATCCGTTAACATGGAGACAGTGGAAGCTCCCGATAGGCTGGATGTCCGAGGACGTGCTGGAGGTCACGGAGCTTGAGACCAAGCAGTCCGTAGAACAGACTGCGACTCGTGGACTTGAGAGAGCGAAGCTCGATATCTTGGCGAAGAATGGAGCGGACGCTCAAATTGTGCAGCAAAAAATTTTGCATGAGAAGACAGACAATGGTAAAGTTTATATGAAAGTGCTTTTTGAAGTGGAACAGAATATAGCGGAAGAACTTCCGATAGTTCACGATCAAGGAGAATGAGGCTACTTGTCAGAGCAAACTGTAAGCATCAAGATACCGCTGCAAAGTGCAGCAGAGGGACTGTCTTTATTCGGCCCTCAAGACACCTTCCTTAAGCTGGTTGAAGAGAAAGTGGCAGTACAAGTGGTTTCGCGGGAATCGGAGATTACGATTCGCGGAGAGAGAAGAAGTGTTGATGTGGTGCAGCAGCTGTTCGAGGTTCTACTGCAGCTCATTCGCAATGGATACGTACTCACCGAACGTGATGTGCTGTATGCAATAGACCTTGCTCTTGATTTACGCGCTGACCAATTGCTTGATTTATATAAAGGTGAGGTTGCGATAACTTATAGAGGCAAGCCGATCCGTGTGAAGACAATCGGGCAGAAGCACTATGTTACAACTATTAAGAAAAGAGACATTGTCTTCGGAGTAGGTCCTGCGGGTACCGGCAAAACTTATTTGGCCGTTGTTCTTGCCATCACAGCGCTGAAGGAAGGATCGGTCAAGCGGATCGTACTTACCAGACCTGCTGTAGAGGCCGGCGAAAGCCTAGGCTTCCTTCCGGGTGATCTGCAGGAGAAGGTAGATCCGTATCTTCGTCCGTTGTATGATGCACTTTATGACGTAATGGGACCTGAACAGACCGCCAAGGCCTTGGAGAGAGGGTTAATTGAGATTGCCCCTCTGGCTTACATGCGCGGGAGAACCCTTGATGATGCTTTCGTTATCCTGGATGAAGCCCAGAATACGACGCCGGAGCAAATGAAAATGTTCCTTACACGTCTCGGCTTTGGCTCAAAAATGGTGATTACGGGGGACGTAACCCAGATTGATTTGCCTAGAGGCAAGAAGTCGGGGTTGGTGGAAGCCAAGTCCATCCTTAAGAACATTGATGAGATCGGCTTCGTCTATTTCGACGAATCGGACGTTGTGCGTCACTCACTTGTTCAAAAAATTATTATCGCTTACGACCAGGCTGCAGAGAATCAGGACTAGCAGCACAAGGGGAGCAACCGTCAATCTAAAGAGAGAAATCCCACAAATAATCAGGTACTTTCAGAAGATAGAGAGGGTTGTTCAATGACCTCGAAAGAAACGTCGAAAAGCAGTACATTTCAATCCAAAACGGCAGGATGGAAACATAGCGTCCCTGTACGCTATGTTCTGTTCTTGCTGTTTGTTGTTTTATTTTATGTCAGTCTTGCTCCTAAGCTGTTGCCAGAACGCTACAATATTGTAATTGGGCAGCCAAGTGACAAGGAAATTCTGGCACCTGTCCAGATTCCTAATAACAAAGCAACGCTCAAGGCACAGGAGCAGGCAGCCGAGAAACAGAAGGATATTTACAAGATCGTATCGCTTCGTAATGAAGTGCTTGCCGCCCAGCTTCTTGACCGGATTCTGCGCTTGAACCAGGATGATCAGGTCTCAAGAGAGGACAAGATCTCGATCTATCGTCAGGAGCTGCCCAGCAAGGTGCAGGAATACCTGCAGAGCTATATTGTGAACAATAAGCTCTCCTCCGCCTATTCGGAATCTTTGCTGGAAGAGATGAAGAAACGGATTAATGAGCAGGCTTATCATATTTCCGAAGAGACATTTATCAAGATTCCCCGGCTTACACCGGAGGATATCAGTGAAATGAAGCCTGTAGCGAAGGACATTGTATCCAGGCTTATGAGTGATCAGGTGACTGAAGCCCCGGCGGTACGTGCCAAAGTTGCCGAGCAGATCAGCTCCAGTATGCTGAGCAAGCGGATCTCCCGGGAGGTCGCCCAGGAGCTAATACGGCTGGTAATTACACCGAATAACTTCAGGGATGATGAGGCAACCAAGGAAGCCAAGGTACTCGCAAGAGAGAGTACCGAGCCCGTGTATATCAATCAGGGTGATGTGCTTGTTGCAAAAGGCGAGCGGATTACCGAGGAAATGTACAATTTGCTGGATCAGAACGGGCTGCTTAAGGATGAAGTCAACTACTGGCCACAGCTTGGACTGCTGCTGATGTCCCTTTTGTTAGGTTTCGGCCTGATTATGTACATGCGCCAATCGGAGGGAGCCGCCAGGTTCAAATATAACAACGTGCAGCTGACTATGCTGCTGTTGATTTTTGCGATTACAATTCTCTCTATCCATGTGGTTAATGTTCTACAGAGCGCTCAGCGCCCTTATATAGGGTATCTGGCGCCAATCGCAACAGGAGCCATGCTGATTACCCTGCTGATTGATATTCCATTAGCTTATATCAGCTCCATCGTGCTCGGAATACTGGCAAGTATCATACTGAACAGCCACCAGGGCCAAATTTTTGATTTCTATTTCGGCTTCTTCGCGGTCATTATATCGTTCGTGTCCATATTCTCGATTCACCGTGCCAGTCAGCGTTCCACGATTCTTAAAGCGGGAATTATGGTCTGCCTGTTCGGTTCCCTGTCCGTGTTCACGCTTGTTCTGCTTAACGAGAATGGCTGGACCCAGTCTGGCACGCTGTATGCGATTGGGTTTGCTTTTGCCGGGGGGCTTCTGACCACGATTCTGGTTATTGGTCTAATGCCATTCTTTGAAGTATCCTTCGGCATTCTGTCCGCGCTTAAGCTGGTGGAGCTGTCCAATCCTAACCATCCGCTGTTAAGAAAGCTTCTCACGGAGACGCCTGGAACCTATCATCATAGTGTGATGGTCGGCAATCTGTCTGAAGCAGCGGCGGAAGCCATTGGTGCGAACGGACTGCTGTGCAGAGTCGGATCGTATTATCACGATATCGGCAAGACGAAGCGGCCAAGCTATTTCATTGAGAACCAGAACAATATTGAGAATCCACATGATTTCATCGATCCGAAGCTGAGTAAGTCGATTATCGTGGCTCATGCACGGGATGGGGTCGAGATGCTTAAGGAGTACAAGCTTCCTAAGCCGATTCGGGATATTGCCGAGCAGCATCATGGAACTACCTTCCTGCACTTCTTCTATCACAAAGCGCTGAGGAATGCTGAGGAACAGGGGGGAGAGCCAGACTTTACCGAAGCGGATTTCCGTTATCCGGGACCGAAAGCGCAATCGAAGGAGGCCGCGGTTGTCGGGATTGCCGATAGTGTTGAGGCCGCAGTAAGATCGCTGCGCAAACCGACGGTGGAACAGGTCGAATCCATGATTGAGAAGATTATAAAAAGCCGTCTTGATGACCATCAGTTCAATGAATGTGATCTGACGATGCGGGAGCTTGATGTGATCGCCAAGACATTGCAAGAAACCGTTATGGGCATCTTCCATTCCCGGATCGAGTATCCAGAGGAGATTAAGAAGCCAAAAGGAAATGATGAGACAGACAAGGGGCGTGAAGTGAATGGGTCTGAAGCTGGCTTGGAACAATGAGCAGGATGACTTTGAGATCAGTCAGGAATTGATTGATCTGCTGGAGAAAGCCCTGGATATAGCAGGAGAGGCCGAAGGAATTGTTGACGGAGAAGTGGACCTTACCTTCGTCAATAATGAGGCTATTCATGAACTGAACCGGGAGTACAGGGGAATTGACCGGCCAACGGACGTATTGTCTTTTGCGATGAATGAATCCGTTGATGAGGAGCCGGAGATACTGTACGAGCTCGAAGAGGGTCAGAGCCTGGATGATATCCCGGATGTACTTGGAGATATTATCATTTCAGTGGAACGGGCAAAAGAGCAGAGTGAGGAATACGGACATTCGCTTGAGCGGGAGATCGGCTTTCTGTTCGTGCATGGATTCCTGCATCTGCTCGGCTACGATCATCAGGATGACGCCAGCGAAGCAGAAATGATGTCTAAGCAGGAAGCTGCTCTTTCAAGGGTCGGCCTAGTACGGTAATGAAGCGAAGTCATAGTTGGAGTTCCACTTTCCGTTATGCAATCGAAGGCATAGGGTACGGGCTCAGAACACAGCGCAATTTACGCGTTCATGTTATTTGCGCGGTGCTGGCGGCCGGTGCGGCCGCCTTTTTCCATTTACCAGCAACCAAGTGGGCGATCCTGCTGCTTACCATCGCGCTCGTCATTTCGCTGGAGCTGATCAACACCGCCATCGAGTCGGTGGTAGACCTGGCAAGCCCGGATATCCATCCTTTGGCCAAAGCCGCCAAGGACACCGCCGCCGGCGCTGTTCTCGTCGCAGCGATCTTGGCTGTGATTATCGGTATAGTGCTGTTCTACGCTCCCGTACTTGAGTGGGTAACTGGTAAATAACCAAAATATAAGACGAGCTTGAAATTATAATATATGTACGGTCGTAACTACGAGGTTGCTTGGACTTTCGGCCGCTGCCCGCCTCCAGATTTCTTGAACTATACGCATAGCGGTTGAAATCCGGAGACAAAGCTTATGCTTCCGGTATAGCTTTCTTTCAGAAAGCTTGTAGGTGAACGCGTTCGCCCCTACAGTTCCAAGCTTCCCCTCCGTTACGCCTTATGTATACGGGTCTATGCTCGAAGTAGAGCGCATCCCGCAGGGACAGCGTCTCCGAGCACGGAGTACCACAAACCCGAACGGATCTGTGCTCGAAGTAGAGCGCATCCCGCAGGGACAGCGCCTCCGAGCACGGAGTACCACAAACCTGCACGTGTCTGTGCTCGAAGTAGAGCGCATCCCGCAGGGACAGCGTCTCCGAGCACGCAGCAACACAACCCGCACGGGTCTGTGCTCGAAGTAGAGCGCATCCCGCAGGGACAGCGCAACCGAGCACGCAGCAACACAACCCGCACGGGTCTATGCTCGAAGTAGAGCGCATCCCGCAGGGACAGCGTCTCCGAGCACGGAGTACCACAAACCCGCACGGATCTGTGCTCGAAGTAGAGCGCATCCCGCAGGGACAGCGCCTCCCAGCACGCAGCGACAACAAACGCTCCCGCCAGTGCTCCGCAAGTAAAGCGTGTCCCGCAGGGACGACAAGCGGCTCATCGCACGCATTCTCAAAGTGCCGGCAGGAGCGCCAGAAGTCAAGCGTGCCCCGAAGGGGCGGCAAGCGGCTCAACGCACCAACCGTAGCCCAGGCGCACCCACCCATCCATAATCAGCCAAACTGCAGGGTGTCCAGAGGGCAGAGCCCTTGGGGCCCTCCCTAAGCAGGGAGGGTTTGGGTGGGTATGAAAAGAAATGTTTATACAAAAAAAGGAGTATTCCAATGAAATCTAAATTCAAATCCGGCTTCGTCGCCATCGTCGGACGCCCCAATGTGGGCAAATCGACATTAATGAACCAGGTCATCGGGCAAAAGATCGCGATTATGTCCGACAAGCCGCAGACCACGCGCAACAAAATTCACGGGGTCTATACGACACCGGAACTGCAGATCGTGTTCCTGGATACACCGGGAATCCATAAGCGCCAATCCAAACTGGGTGACTTCATGAATCAGACCGCGCTGAATACCCTGGGTGAGGTGGAAGCCGTACTATTCCTTGCCGATGCTTCGGAAGGGTTCGGGGGCGGTGACCGGTTCATTATCGAACGCCTGAAGGGAATCCGCACTCCGGTCATTCTGATTCTTAACAAAATTGATAAAATAGAGCCCGAGCAGCTGCTGCCTCTGATTGAAGAATATCGCAAGCTGAACGATTTTGCGGAGATCATTCCAATCTCTGCAATGCACGGCAATAACGTCAATACGATGCTTGAGCAGATCGCCAAGTATTTACCGGAAGGACCGCAGTATTATCCCGATGATCAGATCACGGACCACCCGGAGCAATTCGTATGCGCCGAGCTGATCCGGGAGAAGATTCTTCAGAATACACGTGAAGAGGTTCCCCACTCCATCGCGGTTACTATTGAGGATATGAAGGTGGAGAACAACGGAGTCGTTCATATCTCGGCGGTCATTTATGTTGAACGGGATTCACAGAAAGGCATTATTATAGGCAAGCAGGGAGCCATGCTCAAGGAAGTGGGCCGATTGGCCAGACACGATATCGAGAACCTCTTGGGCTCTAAGATATTCCTTGAACTATGGGTTAAAGTGAAGAAGGATTGGCGTAACCAGGATCGGGTGCTCAAGGACCTTGGGTTCCACAAGAACTCCTAGGGTAATTGTATACTGGGAGTTATTGCATCACATAGTTCGGATTCCACAGCACATCCTAATCTCGTAAATGCAGCGTCATTTTCTGAGAGGGGATGAGAACGTATGCGTGACTTTTCGTGGAATTATTTTACGAACAGTGGGGATGTCGATGCTTACCTGCTCTATAAAGCGGCCACTGTCCATACAGATCAGGAGCCGGAGGCCGCGGAGGAATTGATCCTGGAGGAGGAAGCGAATTAACCGCTTGTGAATGTCAGGGACAGCTTGGGGGAGGTTGCATGCTTTACAGGGTGGAGGGGATAGTCATCCGCAGCATGGATTACGGTGAGGGGAACAAGATTATAACAATCTGTACAGCCACTCATGGCAAAATTGGGGTGCTTGTGCGGGGAGCGAAGAAATCTAAAAGCCGCCATGCTGCGCTGACTCAGCCTTTTACAAATGGGGAATACCTGTTTTTCCGTACAGGAAATGGACTTGGTACCTTAAATCAAGGTGAGATTCTGGAATCTCACCATCTTTTGCGTGAGGATCTGATCTTAACTTCCTATGCTTCTTATGCCTGCGAGCTGCTGGACCGGACGCTGCAGGATGAGGAGGTTGGGGCATTCTGGTTCAATCAGCTGAAGGCTTGTCTTGAGGCTTTGACATCGGGAAAAGATCCACAGGTTACCGCGCATTTATTCGAAATGAAGATACTTCAAGCCGCCGGTTATGGGCCTGTGTTGGATAACTGTGTATCTTGCGGTAGTGAGGATGAGCCCGCTGTAGTCAGTCCGCGCCTCGGCGGTGTATTGTGCCGAAGATGCAAGCACCATGACCCGAGCGCGATGACGGTTACACCGGGGACGCTGAAGCTGTTAAGATTATTCGCGAAGCTGGATCTTCGGCGTCTTGGGAACATCGATGTCAAAGACACCACGAAGGCCGAGATGAAAGTGGTTATGCGCGCGTTTATGGATGCCCAGCTTAACCTTAATCTGAAATCACAGCGTTTTTTGGATCAGCTGGATAAATATGAACTTGAATAGCCAAAGCTAATGCTGCCCTTGTGATTATTTTTTTGATTATGCTACGGTTTGACTAACGTCAGGAAATCATTTATTATGGACTAGAAATTCTCTGATAGAGAACATGCGTTGAACGGGAAAGTAATGAATTGCGGTTCTAGGATTAAGCGATTCGGGGATGGTGAGAGCCCGAAAGAACGAATTCATGAAAGGGCACCCGGGAGCATGAAGCGAACGGAAAAGTGGATACAGCAGCGGCGGCAGGTAATCTGCGATGCGAGCGGCTGTATCAAGTAGGGTGGAACCGCGGGAACAGCTCTCGTCCCTATGTCTGTACAGCAGGCGTAGGGACGAGAGTTTTTTGCTGTGCTTAGGCGGTTGTAGGCCGCCTATCGTCCACTGCGTCCAATAGATAATGTGAAGGAGAATGGTGTTCATGAACTTTCAACAAATGATTCTTACACTGCAGCAATTCTGGGCCGAACACGACTGCATTATCGTGCAGCCCTATGACACGGAGAAGGGCGCGGGCACAATGAACCCGATGACCTTCCTGCGCTCCCTTGGTCCGGAGCCGTGGAAAGTGGCTTATGTGGAGCCTTCCCGGAGACCGTCGGATGGACGGTATGGAGAGAACCCGAACCGGTTGTATCAGCATCACCAGTTTCAAGTAATCATTAAGCCATCCCCGGACAATATTCAGGAGATCTACCTGGACAGCCTTAAGGCGCTTGGAGTAGACGCCCTGCAGCATGACATCAGATTCGTGGAAGATAACTGGGAGAACCCTTCCCTGGGCTGTGCGGGTCTTGGATGGGAAGTATGGCTGGACGGGATGGAGATTACCCAATTCACCTACTTTCAGCAAGTTGGCGGAATCGAGACCAACCCTGTGGCTGTTGAAATTACCTATGGTATGGAGCGCCTCGCTTCCTACATTCAAGAGAAAGAGAACGTGTTCGATCTGGAGTGGGTGAATGGAATTACTTACGGTGATGTGTTCAAACACCCGGAGTTCGAGCATTCCAAATATACGTTCGAGGTGTCCGACACCAAGATGCTGTTCACACTCTTCAACATGTATGAGCAGGAAGCGAACAAGGCGATGGAAGAGCACTTGGTCTTCCCGGCCTATGATTATGTACTGAAATGCTCACACACCTTCAACCTGCTGGATGCGCGCGGTGCAATCAGCGTAACGGAGAGAACAGGTTATATTACCCGCGTGCGCAACCTTGCCCGTCAAGTGGCAGCAACTTACATGGAGGAACGCGAGAAGCTGGGCTTCCCGCTGCTTAAGAAAGGGGGAGTAACCCGTGGCTAAAGATTTATTGTTCGAAATTGGTCTAGAGGAAGTTCCTGCCCGGTTCATCCGTGCGGCGATGGATCAGCTCAAGGACCGTATGGTCAAATGGCTGGCAGACTCAAGTATTGCACATGGAGAAGTTCAGGCATTTGCAACGCCGAGACGTCTTGCTGTCCTTGTTCAAGGCGTTGCCGAGAAGCAGGAGGACGTTCATGAGGAAGTGAAGGGGCCTTCGCGCAAAATCGCGCTTGATGAGAACGGAGCATGGAGCAAAGCGGCTCTGGGCTTTGCCCGCAGCCAAGGTGTAGATCCGGAACAGTTCACTTTCAAGGAGCTGGGCGGCACTGAATATATTTATGTGAGCAAGAGCACGACTGGTGTGGAGACCTCGGCTGTACTGGCCGAAGGCCTCCTGGGAATTCTGCAGTCGATGACATTCCCCAAGAATATGCGGTGGGGCAGTTATGAATTCAAATTCGTGCGTCCGATCCGCTGGATTGTCGCTCTGTTCGGCAAGGACATCGTGGAGATCGAGATTACCGGTGTGAAATCGGGCAATGTGACCCGGGGACATCGCTTCCTTGGTACGGATGCTGTAATTACAGAGCCATCCGGATACATTGAGACCCTGCGGACCCAGCATGTGATTGTGGATGTGAATGAGCGGAAGAAGCTGATTACATCCCAGATTGAA
The DNA here is from genome assembly GCF_023704175.1 of Paenibacillus sp. YPG26. NCBI lineage: Bacteria > Bacillati > Bacillota > Bacilli > Caryophanales > Paenibacillaceae > Paenibacillus > Paenibacillus sp. YPG26. Next base: position 1,457,591 of record NZ_CP084530.1, read on the forward strand.
GAGCTCGCGGCGTCCAAGGGCTGGAATATTGCTGTCAAGGAGGATCTGCTCGAAGAGGTGCTCTTCCTGGTAGAGGTGCCGACCGTACTGTTTGGAACCTTTGAGGAATCTTTCCTCAACATCCCGCAGGAAGTGCTCATCACCTCTATGCGTGAGCACCAGCGTTATTTCCCTGTGCTGGATAGCCAAGGCTCACTGCTTCCATACTTCGTTACCGTTCGTAACGGAGGTTCGGTCGCTCTGGACACCATTGCCAAAGGGAACGAGAAGGTACTGCGGGCGCGTCTGTCTGATGCTAAATTCTTCTACGAAGAAGATCAGAAGCTCCAGATTAAGGATGCCCTGTCCAAGCTTGAGACTATTGTCTTCCACGAGGAGCTCGGCACCGTTGGTGATAAAGTCCGCCGGATCCGGAAGATCGCGGACAGTCTGTCCGAGAAGCTGAGTCTTGAGACAGCGACGGCAGAAGAAGTCAGCCGTACAGCTGAAATCTGCAAATTCGATCTTGTCACCCAGATGGTGTATGAGTTCCCTGAGCTGCAAGGTGTAATGGGAGAGGATTATGCCCGCAAGGCTGGAGAACCGGAGGCGGTTGCCAAAGGTATCCTGGAGCATTATCAGCCTAAATTCGCCGGTGATGCCGTTCCAGCATCCATGGTTGGATCTATTGTAAGCATCGCGGATAAAATGGATACGATTGCCGGCTGCTTCTCGATCGGCATCATCCCTACCGGCTCCCAGGATCCTTACGCGCTTCGTCGTCAGGCGGCGGGTATTGTACAGATTGTTCTGGAACGCAAGCTGCCGCTGCTGCTGTCGGACATCTTCACAATTGCATTGAACATTCATGAGGAAATGGGCATCCTGAAGCGGTCAACTCTTGAGATTCGCAAGGATTTGCTTGATTTCTTCGGACTTCGTGTGAAAAAGACCCTGTCAGATACCCTGCGTTATGATGTCGTTGATGCGGTCATTGCTGCAGGATATGACGATGTGGTCTCTGTTGTTGCCCGCGGAGCGGCATTAATGGATACCGTGAACGGGGAGCCTGATTTCAAGACAACCGTTGAATCCTTTAGCCGTGTTAGCAATCTGGCTTCCAAAGCTTCTGCCGAGAAGGTCAGATCCGACCTGCTGCAGGAAGAAGCGGAGAAGAATCTGTATGCGGCGTGGCAGAAGGTGTCGAATGACTACCGGAAGCAGCTGTCAGAGCAGAATCCGGCTGCGGCGCTTGCGCTGCTTAGCAGCTTGAAGCCAACCATTACAGGCTTCTTCGATTCGGTAATGGTTATGGCGGAGGATGAGCAGATCCGGTCCAACCGTCTTGCGCTTCTGGCGGCAATAGATCAGGATTTGAAGACCTTTGCCGATTTCAGCAAGCTGGTTTGGGCCTAGATAAATTCTGCGGGTTAGCGGCAGAAGATACATTTTGAATTCACGTATATAATAAATAAGCAGGAGCCATATACTAAATCGGAATGGCACATGAGAATACGGGAGCGAAGGTCAATGAGAATTGTAGTCGATGGCGATTCCTGCCCTGTAAAAGATGAGATCAGCCGGACCGGCCGCAGTCTGAATGTTCCGGTCCTCATGGTCTCGTCCTACGATCACGTTCTTCGTGCCGAAGAGGGAGTCTCTGTAATCCAGGTGGACCGGAGCTCCCAGAGTGCCGATTTGTTTATCGCTAATCATATTGCTTCAGGAGATGTTGTCATTACGCAGGACTATGGTCTGGCCGCTTTAGCGCTAGCCAAGTCCTGCGCTGTGCTTTCACCCCGCGGGGAGAGCTATCACAGCGGCAACATTGACTATCTGCTTGAGCGGAGGCATTACCATGCCAAGGCAAGAAGAGGCGGTAAATATGCCAAGGGGCCCAAACCATTTACAGATGAGGACCGGCAGGCCTTTCAGCGCGAATTGACAAAAGTTTTACTTAAATTGCAGGAGAACGTTGGATTTTAGCGAATTTATAACATATGTGTTACATGGAATGCTCAGCGTAATAAAGCCATTCCTGTAACCATTTCTCTTGAGAATGAGCAATCAGGTTGAAGTGTCTTTAGTTCATTCAATTCATAGAGATGAAGGTGGTTAAGATGAGTACCGGACGGGGGACCATTCCGGAAGAGATCATTGAGTCTGTGCTTAGACAGCATGACATCGTGGATACCGTAAGTAAGCATGTTCATCTGACCAAGCAAGGGAAATATTTGAAAGGTCTTTGTCCGTTTCACTCGGAGAAGACACCGTCCTTCACAGTAACGCCTGAACGACAGATCTTTCACTGCTATGGCTGCGGAATGGGCGGCAATGCCATCAAGTTCAGGATGGAGATTGAAGGATTATCTTTCCCGGAAGCGGTTAGGGTCATGGCGGAGGATGCGAATATCCCATTCAAGGATGCGGCCGGAACCGACCATACTCCGCGCAATCCTGAGCTGGATGCGCTGCTTCAAGCCCATGAATGGAGTGCCAAGCTGTATCATTTTCTACTGAAGAATACGGAGCACGGTAGACCAGCTATGGACTATCTGAAAGCAAGAGGGTTCACAGACAAAGCGATAGACCAATTCCAAATTGGGTACGCGCCTGCCCGCTGGGATACACTCGTTCAGTTTCTGGACAAAAGATCCTTTGATCTCAGCGCGATGGAACGCGGTGGACTACTCGCTTCAAGACAAGATGGCTCCGGATTTGTAGACCGGTTCAGAGACCGAATCATTTTCCCGATTCATAACCGGACAGGGAAGGTAATAGCTTTTGCGGGGCGAATATTGGGTGAAGGACAGCCGAAATATTTGAACTCCCCGGAGAGCAAGCTGTTTATCAAGAGCCGAACCCTTTACAATCTGCATCAGGCCAAATCGGCGATCCGTAAGACGGGGCAAATTGTCCTGTTCGAGGGTTACGGTGATGTGATCAGCGCTTCTGAAGCAGGGGTTCATAATGGGGTTGCTACGATGGGAACCGCCTTGACTGACAGTCATGCGGCGATACTGCGGAACATGGCGGATGAGGTTGTTGTCTGTTATGACGGGGATAACGCCGGACAAGCCGCGGCTCTTAAGAGTATTCCCATTCTGGAAGCGGCAGGCTTTCAAGTCAAGATATCCGTTCTTAGTGAGGGACTGGACCCGGATGAGTTCATACAGAAGTATGGAGCGGAGCGTTTCATACGGCAGATCATCGAAGGCAGTGTATCCTCCATCAAATTCAAGCTGATTAACCTCAAAAAAAACCATATCATGTTAGGATCCGGCGAGGACGCCAAGGTTCCCTTCATTAAGGAAGCCCTGGAAGTGATCGCGCCCATTGAATCTCCAACGGAGAGAGAAATATATTTGAAGGAATTGTCGGCCGATCTTAAGGTCTCCTTCGAGAGCCTGAAGCAGGAATGCAATCAGATTCGTACCGATCTGCAAAAAAAGGAGCAGGGCGGGGATAATAACCCCAAAAGGTGGAATAATGGTAGGCATAAAAAAGGGCAGGCCGAAGCTCCTGTATTACTCCCGGCTTATCATGCCGCAGAGCGAAGGCTGCTGTCATTTATGCTCCAGGATGAAGAGGTTGCGGCCTATGTGAACCAGCGCCTCGGAGACAGCTTCAATATTGAAGATTATGCAGCAGTTGCTGCTTATCTATACGCATATTACGCACAGGGTAAGAGCCCGGATGCAAGCAGGTTCATTTCCTCATTACAGGATGACCGCCTTGAGAAGACCGTAAGCTCGATTGCGATGATGGACACACCGCAGGAATGGACGGTTCAGGAATTGGACGATTGTATTCGTGAGATCCGGAAGTACCCGATTCGTCAAGAGATTGAACGCAAGAAGGAAGAGATGATCTTTGCGGAGCGTGCAGGCGACTTCATGAATGCTGCACAAATAGCAAGTGAGATTATAGCCCTAGAGAGACAGATGAACGAGAAGTAGCACGGATGTTTCTAGGGAGGAGGGAGTTGAGGGAATGGCAAATGATCAGCATGCTGAACTAGAAACGGAACTTACACTCGATCAGGTGAAGGATCAGCTAATTGAGAAAGGCAAGAAGAAATCCTCATTATCCTATAAGGAAATTGTTGAGAAATTATCCCCTTTCGATCAGGATCCTGAACAAATGGATGAGTTCTTTGAACAATTAGGGGACCTTGGAATTGACGTATCCAATGAAAGTGATGAGGAGCTGATCTCCCGTCCCGGTGATGACGAGCGTGAACGTGAGGACAAGGATGATTTCAACTTTGATGATGATCTCTCCCTGCCGCCGGGAATCAAGATCAATGACCCGGTCCGGATGTATCTGAAGGAGATCGGGCGTGTTCCCCTCCTGTCAGGTGATGATGAGATCGAGCTCGCCAAGCGGATAGAGGAAGGCGATGAAGAAGCCAAACGCCGGCTGGCCGAGGCGAATCTTCGTCTCGTGGTGAGTATAGCCAAGCGTTATGTAGGACGAGGAATGCTATTCCTGGACTTGATCCAGGAAGGGAACATGGGTCTTATCAAAGCCGTGGAGAAATTCGACTTCAAGAAGGGCTTCAAATTCAGTACGTACGCGACCTGGTGGATTCGTCAGGCGATTACGCGTGCGATTGCCGACCAGGCCAGAACCATTCGGATTCCTGTGCATATGGTGGAGACCATTAACAAGCTGATCCGCGTGTCCCGTCAGCTGCTGCAGGAACTGGGCCGTGAGCCAGCCCCTGAAGAAATTGCTGCAGAGATGGAGCTCAGTGTGGAGAAGGTTCGTGAGATTATGAAGATTGCCCAGGAGCCGGTGTCTCTGGAGACACCGATCGGGGAAGAGGATGATTCTCATCTGGGTGACTTTATTGAGGATCAGGAGGCGCTCGCACCTGCTGATGCGGCGGCTTATGAACTGCTTAAGGAACAGCTCGAGGATGTTCTGGACACCTTGACCGAAAGAGAAGAGAACGTGCTTCGTCTCCGTTTTGGCCTGGATGATGGCCGGACCAGAACGCTTGAGGAAGTGGGTAAAGTGTTCGGGGTTACGAGGGAAAGAATTCGCCAGATTGAAGCCAAGGCTTTACGGAAGCTCCGTCACCCTAGCCGCAGCAAGCGGCTTAAGGATTTCCTCGAATAGCCAGGCCAAGGTATCAAGACCTTTCTGCAAGTGCAGTCAGGTCTTTTTTTCTGAATCAGGGTCATCTATAATTATTCCAGTATCTTATTCGCTGTAGCATGTGGGGGTTAGGACATTTGAATCCTGAACGACGTGAGATTATATTGAAAGAGATTGATTATTGGCGCACGAATCGGCTTCTTCCAGAACATTATTGTGACTTTCTTGAGAATCTGTACCATGAAGAAGAGATTCAAGCCTCCAAGAGGACCTTCTCTATAGGTGCAATCCAGCAGGGAAGCCTGCGGACTTGGCTTCTAGGTTTTGGAATTATATCCGTAATTTTCTTTATTGGTTTTTATTTTAGCCTTTTTCCATGGCCATTGCAAATGGCGATTGCTCTGCTTGTTACGTCCGTGTGCTATACCTATGCAGCCGTGATCAGACCGGATAGGAAGGTGAGGGCCCTGCTGCTAGCTTCGATTGGAAGCATTGTATTGCTTGGGCTTGGCGGCTGGATCTTGTGGCTTCAGGATTGGCTTACGGCTGGAGCCGTCGCCGGACTGATCGGGATATGCGGATTAATCTGGTGGCTTGCCGGTTACTTTCTTCACCTGGGAATTCTCAATTACTGCGGATTCGTATGCTTCCTGCTGCTGTATGGTGTAATGCTGGAGCGAATTCACCCGGAGGCCTCCTGGCTGATGATGCAGCTGTACTGGCTGCCGCTCAGTGTGGTGATGGTGTGGTTATGCTGGCTCTCCCATCATAGGGTTAAGCGGATTGCGCCGGTGTTTTTTGCGGTTGGAATTACGGTTTGGTTCATGCCGGAGGCGGATATGCTTCTAATGAGTGAGCATATTCCAAGCGGGATGGCTTTGTTATGCCTGCTCAAAATCGCTGCTGCGTTTGTTATTTTATATTTTCTTCGAAAAAAATGGATGGTGTGGGTGTCTAAATGAAACTATCAGCAAGATTACAACAAATATGCGATCAGCTGCTACCGGGCTGCCGGTTCGCGGATATTGGTTCTGATCATGCCATGCTGCCTGTAGCAGCGATCCTTAGTGGACAAGCGGATTCCGCGGTAGCGGGAGAGGTGAATGAAGGTCCATTTGAAGCTGCGAAGCGGCAGGTGGCACAATCGGGGCTTAACAGCAAAATTTCAGTTCGCAAAGGCAACGGGCTTGAGGTGATTGAGCCTGGTGAGGTAGAGGTCATCACCATAGCTGGAATGGGCGGAGCGCTCATTGTCTCGATTCTAAGCCAAGGGGTTGCCAAGCTTGATGGAGTGCGGCGGCTTGTTCTGCAGCCTAATGTCGGGGAAGATCTGGTTCGCAGGTGGCTGCTTGACCAGAACTGGTATTTGTCTGCTGAGCACATTCTTGAGGAAGATGGCAAGATCTATGAGATCCTGACGGCCGACAGGCGGGACGACGCGGCCTTGCTGAACCGTGAGCTGTACCAGGAACGGATTATCCCGGGATGCAGCCAGGTGCTGAATCAAGAACGACTGTTATTAATGGGACCAAGATTAAGTGAATCGCCTGCTCAAGTGTTTTTTGACAAGTGGGATTCGGAGATTTCCAAGCTGATGAAAGTTCGCAGTCAGATTGCTAAATCAGATCTTGAAGCTTCACGTGCGAAAGAGGAAGAGATGAGAGCGCAGATCGAAGCTTGGAAGGAGGTTCTATCATGTATGCAAAAGGCCAGACCGTAATTCAATTGATGGAGCAGCTGGCTCCCAAGCATGTAGCTGTACCCGATGACAAGATTGGCCTGCAGCTTGGCAGCCTGCAGAAAGAGATCAAGAACATCCTGGTGACCTTGGATGTGACGGATGAGGTTGTTCAGGAAGCGATCACGCATAAGACAGATCTCATTATCGCTCATCATGCCATTATCTTCCGTCCTCTTGCCCAGCTGCAGACAGATACACCTGCAGGGCGCCTATATGAGAAGCTGATCAAGAACGATATCGCAGTCTACATCAGTCATACGAATCTGGATGTGACTGAAGGCGGGATCAACGATTGGATGGCGGAGGCGCTTGGTATTGAGGCCTCAGATTCACTTGAAAATGTGCATACGGACCACTTATTCAAGCTTGTCGTATTTGTTCCCAAGACTCATCATAAGCAGGTTCTGGATGCGGTGTTGAATGCCGGAGCTGGGGCAATCGGCAACTACAGCCACTGCAGCTTTAATATTGAGGGCTACGGCACCTTTGTTCCGCAGGAAGGGACCCATCCTTTTATCGGTGAACAAGGCAAGATGGAGCGTGCTGAAGAGATCCGAATTGAAACGATCGTGCCAAGCAGTATTCGAAGTAAGGTAATCGGCGCCATGCTTAAGGCCCATCCGTATGAAGAGGTCGCTTATGACCTGTATTCGATGGACTTGAAGGGAAGAACGTTGGGATTAGGCAGAACGGGCAAGCTTCTCGAGCCTGTCCTCCTGAAAGAATTTGTAGATCGGGTGAAGAAGGGGCTGCAGGTTGATCACGTAAGGGTCGTGGGCGATTTGAACCGGACGATTAAGAAAGCGGCTGTACTTGGCGGCTCTGGGGGCCGCTACTGGAAGCAGGCTCAGTTCCGCGGTGCTGATGTGCTCGTGACTGGCGATGTCGATTTCCACACCGCCCAAGACGCGCTTGCGGCCGGAATTGCCATCATTGATCCGGGGCATCATGCCGAGAAGATCATGAAGGAGAAGGTGGCTGGCTGGCTGAGGGAGAAGCTAGGTGAGTCCAAGTACAGCACCGAGGTTCATGCATCCCGAATAGATACCGAACCTTTTCAATTCATGTAAATTATAAGTAGGGAAATTGGCATTATGCGCTAATGGAACCTGTTTTTTAGGGTTGTGCGGGTCGTGAAATGCCTGTATACTAGATCAAGTCATGGAAAGTTCGACAGACAATCGCCGGCAAGCTCGTCTTGCGGGAGGAAAGTCCGGGCTCCACAGGGCAGGATGCTGGATAACGTCCAGTCGGCGCGAGCCGAAGGATAGTGCCACAGAAATGGACCGCCGATGGCCGTTCTCTAGGGGACGGATCAGGCAAGGATGGAACCGAGGTGTAAGAGACCCCGAGGAGCGTTGGTGACTTCGTTCCTGGTAAACCCCATCTGGAGCAAGACCTAATGGGACGCAGTCCCCTTCTGGGGGACAGCCTTTGCCCGAGGCGCGTCTAGGTTGGTCGCTTGAGCTGTGCAGCAATGTATGGCCTAGATAGATGATTGTCGCTTGTAGTGGGAGGGTAGTTCCCGTACGTACCACCAAAGAGCACAGAACCCGGCTTACGTCTAACTTTCCTCAACTAACAAGAAGCCCCGATCCATTAGCAGATCAATGATGATTTGCTCGTGGATCGGGGCTTCTTTGTGTGGTTAGGGCTGGACTCTTCGCTGCTTAAGCTTGTTGATCTCATCCTGGATGTGCTGCGGCCACAGCTGAAGCGGAGACATGCCGCCGCCCGCTGCCTGCAGCGCAGCGAGAACATCGATCTGGCCGAAGCCATAATATTTGTCCCGGCCGGTCTCCCCAAGATCAATGACGTTCTTGCGAATGATATCCATAACCTCTGTATTCCGCAGATCCGGATTGATGGAGCGGACTAATGCTGCCAAGGCCGCGACATGGGGGCTCGCCATGGATGTGCCGGAGAGTGCCGCATATTGGTTATGTGGATAGGTGCTCGCAATGCTTTCACCCGGAGCCATGACTTCAATGTAATTGCCATAATTGGAGAACGAAGCTTTATTCATATTCGAGTCGGTGGCTGACACGGACAGAACCTCCGGATAAGCTGCGGGGTAACCCGGCCTCTCGGTGTTGTCATTCCCCGTTGCAGCGATAATTACGACATCCTTGTTATAGGCATACTTGATGGCATCGTGCAGGAACTGCGCATCCGCGTAGTTGCCTAGGCTCAGGTTAATGACTTTGGCTCCATGATCAGCCGCCCAGATGATCCCTTGAGCAACGGAATAGGTTGTGCCTGAACCCGAAGAATCCAGCGCTTTGACAGGAAGGACCTTGTTCCCCCAGGTCATTCCGGCAATTCCCTCGTTGTTATTAACCTGAGCGGATATGATTCCGGCTACATGTGTACCGTGACCGACATCATCCATCGGCTTGCTGCTTGGGGAGATAGTATTATAACCGGGAAGAAGGCGTCCCTTCAAATCCGGGTGATCGAGATCAACTCCGGTATCCACTACAGCAACAACGACATCACTCTTGCCTTTCGTCAGCTTCCACCCCCTTGTGGTCTCAATGATGGGCAGATTCCATTGATATTCGGAGTAGAGGAGATCGTTAGGAGCCTCCGTAGTCTCCTCCAAGGTTCCATCCTGGGGAGCAGTCTCATTGGTCAAATATAGATAATGCGGCTCCACAAATTTAGGATTCCATTTGGAATGGAAATAAGCTTGAAGCTGGCTCATGCTTTTTCCGCTGGCGTGAAAAATGTAAGTATTGTTGATTTTTTGATACGGGATAATGCTGTTCAGGTCCTTGCGAATCTGCTTCAATGCAGCCCGTGTAGGAGGCTTGTGAAATGTGACCACAACCTCATTCTCGTAATAATGGCTTGCATTTTCGTTGTCCTGTCCGGTTTTGACGGTTGTATCCATTAGCGTATCCGGGTGGAAGGATTCCATCTTGTACCGGCCTTCTTTGGGGTACGGAATCAGCCTGAGATTTTTGTGCTGGTGGTTCTTCACTTTCCCCAGAATATCGAGGCTGAAGAGGGCGATAACTCCCTGCTCCCCTTTCTTGGCAGGTTCACCAGCTACAAAATACTTGGGGTCTCCGGCTGGAAATCCGGGCGATTCATAGGGCTGATTCCGGTTCAGGGATCTTTTGGCTAACTGAAAATAGGACTTGGCCAGCTGATCCTCCTTGCTCCCCGGTGTAAAGGCAGGGTGCCGGAATTCCTGTTCATGGCTGCTGTCAATCCAAATGAGTGACAAAAGGTGCTGGTGATCGTCCTGAAGCTTGCGGATGTACGCACTGTTCATATGCTCAGGAGCCTGCTCCAGCTTGTGACGCAGCACTTTAAGGTGCTGCCTGGCATCATGGCGGACAAGGCGGTCTGTAGCGGCCATATCTCTGTGGAGCAGAAGCTGCTTTAGCTGTTGTTCCTGACGAGGGCCAATGGATTCTGATGGTCTTGCCTCATTGCGTACGGGAGTTTTGGCTAGGAACATGGTTACGGCAAAAATAGCAGCGGTTGCTGCTAAGCCCGCAGCTATCCATTTGCGTGTTGACATGGTTTAGAAAGTCCTCCTTAAATGACATAAATGTACCACCGGATATATGTAGCTATAGCGTTAGAAACGGCCCCTTTTTTTATACCGGGTGCAGGTACGTGTATTCAGGTGAAAATGATGGAAATCCATGAAAATTCAAGTGATCCGGGACAAGAAAGGATACCGCTTTCAATGGTTTTGTGATACTATAATTTAGAATACAGTGACTCATGCTGTGTCCGCTGTACCTATTGCTCTTGCTTGACAGAACGGAAGGAGAACAGTTTTATGCCTGAAACCAATGTCCAACAATTATGCGAATCCGCCAAAGAGAAGCTAATGATTGCCATTCCTAAGCTGGAACAGTTTTTGAACGAATATTCACTTATACAGCTCGCTCCTGAACAAGATGAGGAATCAGTTCATTTCTCCAAAGGATTCTTGACGGACCTGCGTCATCTTCTGGTTAATTCAGAAGCTGTGTATGAGAAATTGGGTGTTGTGCTTCGGCGGGCTAACTTCGACAAAGAAGCCGCAGAGAAGGTGCTGTACAGCGTATACCATGATGCTGTGAACAGTTTTTTCTATCCAAAGAACGAAAGTTACTCTGAAGATGGACGTTATGCTTATACCGGACAAGATGCAATTCGTTTCCGCAAAAAGCCAGTTCGCGCTGCACGTGACATTATTCTGGATGTAACCAAAGTATATGAAGATCTCCGTGATGAACTCACATTTTATGAAAGTGATTATCTGACCCAACGCCGTATGCAGAAAGCGAATGCTTAGGGGACAGAATTATAAATACGCAGTGACCCGAAGATACCTGTTCATGGTATCTTTTTTTTGCTTTGAATTGACAGATGGCGTTCTGTATAGGGGACTGGCCCTGGGGAGAAAATGTACTTGAGGTGATAAACATGCCAAATGGCGAGAAGCCCATAGTGAAATGCAGTGTCTCCAACTGTCATTATTGGGGTGAGAAAAACATCTGCAAAGCCGACTTGATCATGATTGATATTGACCAGCATGCGGCTGCAAGCTACCGCGAGGAATATGCAGGGGAGTCGTTCGACTCAGAGCATCAGGATGCTGCCCGTTCCTCCGCGTCTACCTGCTGCCACACGTTCAAGCCAAAGTCGAAGTCATCCTAGACTGACCATTTCAAGCGGAGGTGTACACGATGAGCGAATATCCAAGAGACATCCAAGATGATCAGCAGTCAACATCCTTGACATCATCAACACCGACAACATCAACATCATCAACATCATCAGTGCCGTCAACGAATTCAACGCACTCAACATCATCAGTATCTTCAACGCATTCAACGCCATCCAGATCGGCATCATCAACAGATTCTTCGCAGTCCACATCGGCAGTATCATCAGCACCGTCGTCGCAATCCACATCATCCAGATATGGGACAACCGGCCAATTCAACAGCCGTGTGGATTATCCGCGCAGAACTTATCAAGAGGAGTATGCCTCAGAAGTGACGCCAGGTGTATCTTACACAGGAGCACGGACTGGGCAAGGTGAGAACACTACAGGGTCATCAACAGAATCCACATCCGGACAGACTGCGGGATACGTGGGTGTAGCGCTGGGGATCGCCTCGCTCTTCATATGGTCCATCATCCTGGGGCCGATTGCCGCTATTCTGGGGTTCTACGCCTACAGCCAGGGGAAAAGAACTTCTGGCGCCTGGGCTGCAGGACTCGGCATCATCGCTACACTTAGTTATTTCGTGCTGATTCCATTCACACGCTAAAGAAATCATTGTTACTCTCAATATTTAACAGGCCCTGTCCGATATAAAGGACAGGGCCTGTTTTTTTCGCCAAACTACTGGTTATCATCCTAACAGGCGTGTACAATAACAAAAGTACGACTTGGACACAGAAGAGGAGCTACTTTACATGCAAATAGATCCGCGTACCGCCAAGCAGCTGATTGAATTTCAGCTTATGAGCGGAATCGATTTACAGGGTACTGCCCTTCAGAATACTACATCTACAGGCGGAAGCAACTCCGCTTTTAATATGGTGCTTCAGCAGCTTATGCAGTCCGATTCAGCCTCGGCTTCGGAGAATGAATATTCCTCGGCTGTGAGTCTGGGACAGACCATTAATGTCAATGGCCAGCTTTGGCAGCTTATACAAGCAAATACAGAAGGAACTACAGACGTATCTTCAGTCTCGGCGGACTCCAGCCATGGAGTGCAGCCTGCACCCGTGCTTACGCGGGACCATAGTGCGGATCACAAATCCAGACCGACGGATTACAATGACCTGATCAGCAAGGCGAGCCGGGATTATGGGGTGCCTGAGTCCTTGATCAAGGCAGTTATTGATACTGAATCCTCCTTCAATCCCAATTCAGTTTCCTCCGCGGGAGCCAAGGGCTTAATGCAATTAATGGACGGCACAGCCCGGGGGCTGGGAGTCAGCAATTCCTTTGATCCGGCCCAGAATATCGATGGAGGCACCAAATATATTTCTTATCAGCTCAAACGCTATGACGGCAATTTAAGCACGGCCATGGCCGCTTATAATGCGGGACCTGGCACCTTGAGGAAGCTGGGCATCTCCAATGATAAGGAACTGATGGAGAAGCTTCACCTACTCCCTGTGGAGACACAGAAATATGTAACCAAAATCGACCGGGCCCGTGCCAAGTACGAGGTTTAAGAAAATCATGTTGGAGCGTTCCGCTTAAGCGGGGCGCTTTTTTGCCGCTTTTCAGCGCTGACGGCAAATCTGTTACAATGGGATGAGGAGGGGAATGTAGATGTATTACTTTGACCACGCCGCAACAACCCCGCCAAGCGATGAAGTGATCCGGACTGTGAATGAAGTGATGGCAAGGCATTATGGCAACCCGTCATCGCTTCATCGCCTGGGAGAAGACAGCGATAAATTGCTGAGGAGATCACGGGAAGTCTGCGCGGCTTCACTTGGCGTTGAGAGCGCCGAGATTATTTTTACGTCAGGAGCAACAGAGAGCAATAACCTGGCGCTCAAGGGAGCGGCATTACAATATAAAAGCAGGGGTAATCACATTATTACCACCGAGATTGAGCATCCTTCCGTATATGAATGTGCCAAGCAGCTTCAGCTATTGGGCTTTGAAATGACCTTTCTGCCTGTTAATGGGGAGGGTACTGTGGACGCGGAGCAAGTTATGGATGCGGTACGGCCGGAGACCATCCTGGTCTCGATCATGCACGTGAACAATGAGATAGGCAGTATCCAGCCAATTGAGGATATAGGCCTCCGCCTTAAAGCCGAACATCCTAAAGTGCTGCTGCACGTGGATGGCGTTCAGGGATATGGAAAGGTTCCCTTATCTCTAAAGGAGAGCGGGATCGATATGTACAGCCTGTCTGCGCACAAGATCAGGGGTCCCAAGGGCACGGGCCTCTTATATGTGCGGGAAGGCGTGTCGCTATTCCCGCTGCTGGCAGGCGGCGGGCAGGAGAGAGGGCTGCGCTCGGGTACCGAGAATGTGCCGGGCCTGGTAGGGATGGCGAAGGCGGTTCGCCTTGCGGGCGAAGGCGTGCAATCCAGATCGGATCAGCTGCGAGCTCTTCGCAATCGGTTCATTGAAGGAATAGCCCGTATTCCAGAGGTATCCCTGAATTCAGCGCCAACTGGCGGAGCCCCGCATATCATTAGCTTTTCCGTTCCGGGGATGAAAGCCGAAGCGCTGCTTCATATGCTGGAGGAAGATGGCTTTATGGTGTCCACGAAATCGGCCTGTTCATCCAAAGCGGCAGAGCCCAGCCGTGTTCTTCTAGCCATGGGAGCCGGGAAGGCTGCGGCTGCAAGCGGAATTCGGGTTAGTCTTGGTGAAGAGCATAACGGGGACCATATTGATTTGCTGCTCATCTCTTTGAATAAAGCGGTGAACAGGCTTCGTCATTTGAAAGGTGGACTTTAATTATCAATGATGACTTATGATTTATTACTCATGCGTTTTGGCGAAATGGCCATTAAAGGCAAGAACCGCAAGCGGTTCGAGAAAGCCGCCTTGGCTCACGTACAGACTATACTCGAGTCTTTCCCCCGGGCTTCGGTCCGCAAGGAATATGGGAGATTCTATATTATACTTGGCGGAGAATCCGCTTCTGCGCTTATTCGGGAGCTTAAGAAGGTATTCGGCATTGCATCCATTAGTCCGGTAATTGCCGTAGCCTCTGACCTAACGAACATCCTTCAGGCGGCCGTATCCTATATGAGCCAGCAGTCCTTCCCAGAAGGTACAACTTTCAAAGTCAACGCCCGGAGAGTCTGGAAGGACTTTCCCCACTCCTCACATGAGGTGAATAGATTGGTAAGCGGCCCGATCCTGCGGGAGCTTGCTTCACTCAAGGTGGATGTTCATCATCCACAGATTGAGCTTAGGGTCGAGATCCGGGAGGATCAGACGTATCTCTTCAGTGAGGTTATCCCTGGGGCCGGTGGGTATCCACTTGGCACGAACGGCAAAGCGATGCTCTTGTTATCAGGTGGCATTGACAGTCCGGTAGCTGGATGGTCCGCTATGCGCAGAGGGCTTGAGATTGAATGTGTCCATTTCCACAGCTATCCATTCACAAGCAAGAAGGCTGAGGAGAAGGTCATTCGCTTGGCCCATACCTTGTCTGCTTACTCCGGTGAGGTCAAGCTGCATTTGGTTCCATTTACAGAAGTACAGACCCTGCTGACCAAGGCGAAGCAGGATAGTCTGATGATTACGTTAATGCGGAGAGCGATGCTGAGAATTGCTTCCGCGTTGGCGGAGCAAAGTGGAGCCCTTGCTCTGGTCACAGGCGATAGCCTCGGACAGGTGGCGAGTCAGACTCTGCCCAGCATGAATGTGATTGGCAGGGCCACGGAGCTTCCTTTGCTGAGGCCTCTAATTATGATGGACAAGCCTGATATTATACAGCTCTCCAAGGAGATTGGAACTTATGACTTATCCATTCTGCCTTATGAGGACTGCTGCAGCCTATTTGTTCCGAAGTCGCCATCGACAAATCCGAATCTCAGAATCATACAGAAGATCGAAGCGACTTCACCTGAGCTTACTCAGGAGATAGAGACTGCGATTGCGGGAACAAAAACGATGGTGCTTCGTCCAGGTGTACAGCCAGTATTTGATGAAGCTGATGAAGTAATAAAGGCAGATTGGTTCTAGATACAAAGAAAAGGAGCTTTCCGCAAAGGGGAGCTCCTTTTTCTTTGTGCTGCCGGATTCTCAAGAGTGGGTTGCAGGATCCGGGTGATTCTTCTTCCCGCCCTCACGCTGATTCTGCTTCTTCTTGAGATGTCCTAGGAGAAGCACAGCTGCAACAACGGCAATGATGAAGACAAGGCTTAACACAGGCTTGTCCCCAAATAGAGCAGCTAGCTTGGGCTCAGTCGTAATCATATGAGACGCAGTATAAGCAAGAACGGCTGCGCCTACATAAGCGATCCAGGGAAAGGAATTAAGCAGCTTAATGAATAGTGTACTGCCCCACACGACAATCGGCACACTGATCAGGAGTCCAATGACTACCAGAATCATATGCTGTCCTGAAGCGCCAGCCACCGCAATGACATTGTCGAGTCCCATGGCCGCATCTGCTATAACAATGGTACGAACAGCGGGCCAAAGAGAGCTTTCGGCTTTGATTGAGTCATGGTCTCCATCATCGGTCAGCACTTTGTACGAGATATAGATCAGAAGCGCTCCGCCAATGGCCAGGAGCCAAGGGATATTCAGCAGCCATACTACAACCAGGGTTGCAAGTATCCGGAGCAGAACTGCACCGGCAGTTCCATAGAAAATAGCTTTCTTCTGCACAGGAGGCGGTAGCCTTCTTGCGGCCATCCCGATGACAATGGCATTATCCCCTGCCAGAATCAAATCGATAAAAATGATGTTAATCAATGAGACAAAAAACGCTGCGCTGAACATTTCCAACTTAGGTCACTTCCTTCGGTGTGTATATACGTATTAATTAACCAAAACGTTGCATTTGGCAAGTCCTATTCGCATGAGGTGATAAAATAACATCCAATCCCTTAGTGTACCTAAGGAATAGCTTGGCTGCTCCATGCATAAGTAAGTAAGGGAGGGATGTCCGTGGAATCGCTGGTGCTGCTGGGAGAAATACTTATGATTAACCTGGTGTTAAGCGGCGATAACGCCGTTGTTATTGCACTTGCAAGCAAGAATCTGCCGCTGAATCAAAGGAAGCAAGCCGTGTGGCTAGGCGCTCTGGGAGCCGTGCTGCTTAGAATTATTTTGACCTGGGTTGCTGTTATACTGCTTCAAATCCCCCTTATTCAAGGGATTGGCGGCATTATGCTGCTCTACATAGCCTTCAAGCTGCTGCTTGAGCATGAGGATGAATCCTCGGTGCGAGGAGCGACCACACTCTGGAAGTCAATCCAGACGATCCTTGCGGCTGATTTCATCATGAGCTTAGATAATGTTCTAGCTATTGCTGCGCTTGCGAACGGGGACTTGTCCATCCTCGTTATCGGAATTGCGCTCAGCATTCCCATCGTAGTATGGGGAAGTAATCTGATTGCCGATTGGCTGCGCAGATATCCGCTGCTGGTCTATTTAGGTGCAGGAATTCTTGCGTATACAGCCGGGAAAATGCTGCTTCATGACCCTAAAGTGGGATCCCTGCTCGTGTCCAGTATTCCGGCAATGGCCAACCTCATTCCCGTCTTCCTTGCAGGCATTGTGGTTATGGCGGGCTGGCTCAAGAAATATAATCAGAACAGAGCTTAATATTTGTCTAAATTCAGGCCGGCATCCGCCGGTCTTTTTGCCTTATATTGCATAATGGACAAGGGAGGAGAGTGGAATTTTCTGTATTTTTCATTTAAAATAAGAAGCAAGAGCATGTCGCTTATTGCAGCGGCTTGTCTTTATAAGTACTTTTTTGGAAGGTGAGTGATGGAATGTCGGAGAACAATAAGCTGGTTACCGGGATATTTATTCTAGCGGCGGGTATTGTTATTCTTCTGGGGAAATGGGGAGTATTCAGCTTCCTGGGCTTTACGCTTTGGCCGTTAATATTTCTAGTCCCGGGCATTCTTCTTCATCTGCTGTTCTTCACGGGAAGAAGCTCTGCCGTTCTGCTCGTTCCAGGCGGAACTCTCACCGTATATGGAATTTTATTCTTCATTCTTAATTTCTCGGCTTCCGGAATGCTCGCCCATCTATGGCCATTGTTCATTCTCGGAATCGCGGTTGGATTGTTCGAATATGACATGCTTGCGTTCCCAAGACCGGCTGGCGTATTCCTGATTGCAGTTGTTCTTACGGCAATTACGGTCGTGATCTATGGTATCACCCTATTGTCGATCTCCATCATCTATCTGTTTGCACTTCTGCTCATTGTCGGCGGGGTCTGGTTAATTGTCGCCCGGGGAAAAAGCAGACGCGGCTGGTGATCGAATGGAAGTTCTTGAATTATCCGCGATATCGCGTATAATATAAGGGATATGTCAAGCGTCGGCCTTAATAGATCCGGCGCTTATTTTGATGATTAACTTTTTCCAGTGGAGAAAGAACATTAAATAGAACCAGAAGGGATATGGAGAACAACCATGCATTCTAGAAATCAGATTCGTAACATCGCAATTATTGCCCACGTCGACCACGGCAAAACAACGCTAGTCGATAAGCTTCTTCAACAATCCGGTATTTTCCGGGAGCATGAAGCCTTGCAGGAGCGCGCCATGGACTCCAATGATTTGGAGAGAGAACGCGGGATTACCATTTTGGCCAAGAATACGGCCATCACTTACAAAGACTATTTGATTAACATTATGGATACGCCGGGTCACGCCGACTTTGGTGGTGAAGTTGAGCGTATCATGAAGATGGTTGATGGCGTTCTGCTTGTCGTTGACGCTTATGAAGGCTGTATGCCACAGACTAAATTCGTGCTGCGCAAAGCCCTTGAATCCAACCTTACCCCAATCGTTGTCGTGAACAAGATTGACCGTCCTGCCGCACGTCCAGCTGAAGTTATTGATGAAGTACTGGATTTGTTCATTGAGCTTGGAGCCAATGATGATCAGCTGGAATTCCCAGTCGTATACGCATCTGCCTTGAACGGTACATCCAGCCTGGATGCCGAGAAGCAAGATGACAACATGCTTGCTTTGTATGAGACTATTATTGAGCATATCCCGTCACCAACCGAGGATGTTGAACAGCCGCTTCAATTCCTGGTTACCTTGATGGATTACAATGAATATCTTGGACGTATCGCGATTGGCCGTGTGAACCGCGGAATTATCAGTCAAGGCCAGCAGGTCGCAGTGATGACCCGGGATGGAAGCAAGAAGATGGCCCGTATCGAGAAGCTGTTCGGATTCCAGGGGCTTCGCCGCATAGAGATAGAAGAAGCTGGCGCGGGGGATATCGTTGCGATTGCAGGTATTAAGGATATTAATATCGGTGAGACGATCGCTGATCCGAACAATCCGGAAGCTCTTCCTGTTCTTAAGATTGACGAGCCAACACTGCAAATGACGTTCCTCGTGAACAACAGTCCATTTGCCGGCCGTGAGGGGAAATGGGTGACATCCCGTAAGATCCGTGAACGTCTGATGAAAGAGCTTGAGACTGACGTAAGCTTGCGTGTAGAAGAAACGGACAGCCCGGATGTATTTGTCGTATCTGGTCGTGGTGAGCTTCACCTGGGTATTCTTATCGAGAATATGCGCCGGGAAGGCTATGAGCTTCAAGTGTCCAAACCTGAAGTTATTGTCAGAGAAATTGATGGGGCAAAAATGGAACCGATTGAACGCCTGATGATCGACGTGCCAGAAGAAAGTATGGGCGCTGTCATGGAGAGTCTCGGTTCACGCAAAGCCGAAATGGTGAACATGATCAACACGGGCAGCGGACAAGTTCGTCTTGAGTTCCTGATTCCGGCACGCGGCCTGATCGGGTACCGCACACACTTCCTGACACTGACCCGTGGCTACGGGGTTATGAACCATGCATTCGACAGCTACGGACCACTTCATGGCGGTCAAGTTGGCGGACGTCACGAAGGAGTGCTCGTATCCAGCGAGAATGGCGTATCCACACTTTACGGAATCTTGTCCATTGAGGACCGCGGCATTCTGTTCGTTGAGCCGGGCGCAGAAATTTACGAGGGTATGATCGTTGGCGAGCATACACGTGATAACGATATTGTCGTGAACATTTGCAAAGAAAAAGCGGTTAACAACATCCGTTCTGCGAACAAAGAAGAAACCGTGAAGATGAAGACGCCGCGCTTGATGTCACTTGAGCAGGCTCTGGAATATCTTAATGATGACGAATTTTGTGAGATCACACCGAAATCTGTGCGGATCCGTAAGAAGATCTTGAACAAGAGCGAACGCGAACGTGCGGAGAAGCACCGCAAGAACGCGCAAGCCAATCTGTAACACACAAGCTGTTAGGGCTTAGTGAGGAGGGCGTTCCATGCAGGACTGGCTTTCACATCATCCGTACATTGCTTTTGTGATTATCTTTGTACTGGTGGCCTATGTGTATAATAAGGTGTTCCGTGCGCAGCAGAAGCTGCCGCTCTGGAAAGAAGCGATACTTTATGTGTTAATGGCGATGGGTTCCTTCATGTTGATGGTTTTTCAAATCGACAAGCTTCCGATTATCCAGTGCCTGCTGGTCGCTGTCGGCCTCATGCTCATGGTGCGGATCCGCTACTTTGTTGAAGCTCGTCAGAAGAAGAAACAGAATAAGGTCCCTCCTGCTGAAAAAGCGGGAAGACTATAACTGATAGGAAAAAGGTGTAAAGATTCATGAATCCTAGAACCAGTGGTCTTCCTCCCCGAGAGGGAGGCCAAAAGAAGAAAACAGGTCGCCCTCAGGGCGGCAAGAAGAAGGCGCGTAAAGGAAGGGCTTTCCTGAAGTTCCTGCTTACGCTTGTCATTCTGGCACTGCTTGTTGTTGGTGGATATTTCGGTTTTCTGTACTGGAAAGTCAATCAGGTAATTGATACAGCTGGCAATTCAAATCCCGTGCCTGCTGAGAGATCCGCCAAGGTGAAGCCGTTATCTGTGCTGCTTATGGGAACGGACTATCGCCCTGAGACGGGAACCCATCTGACAGACGTCATGATGGTGATCGCCTTCAACCCGGAGACGAAGTCCGCAACGATCGTCTCTCTGCCTCGTGATACCCGCTTCAAGGCAAAGGGGTATGGAACAGGCAAGATCAATTCGTTCTATCCGAACATTCTGTCTGAGACGAAAGATCCGGTCCAGGCAGGCGATACGATGAAGAAGCTGATGGGGGATTACTTCGATCTCGAGCTTGACTATGTGACCGTGCTTAACTTCCAAGGCTTCCGCGATGTCGTCGATGCGCTTAAAGGTGTCGATGTGACCGTGGATATGAATATGTGCTACCGGGATAAAGCAGACGGAACGGATATTAATCTGAAGAAGGGTCCTGCTCATCTGGATGGCAAGGAAGCTCTGGATTATGTGCGTTACCGTAAGTCCAACTGTAAGCCAAAGACCAAAGGGTCGGATGACTTCGACCGGAACCGTCGTCAGAATGAAGTGCTGCATGCTCTAATTGATAAAGCGAAGTCTTTCAATGGAGTTGTGGGTGCTGCTGATGTCATTGAAGCGGTGGGTAAGAACATGGATACAGACTTTGAGTCTGAGCAGCTTAAGGATATGATTGCCACGTACTGGAATATATCCAAGGAGAATGTGCACTTCATGCCGGTTACAGGTGAGTGGAAGAGTCCTTATGTATATATTAATGATGACCAGCTCACTAAAGCCAAGAAAGCCCTTCAGGATGAAATGGCGGGCAGAGCAGCAACACAGGCAGTTACCAATTGAATGCAAGTTTTGCCTCGTGGTATAATATAATTAAGTAGATCGATTCAACTGTACGGGAGGCTGGCCGCATGTCAGAAGCTGTCGCGCAATTATATGAATCCTTACATGTTGTACTCAAGGCTCCTGGCCAGGTACTGTCGTCAGGTCTGATCGATCAACTGACTGATTTAGGTGAGCAGGATAAGGCAGAGAACTGTGCGCTTGCTTATGCGCATCAGGCTTCTTATGCCGTAGGCATGGCTGAAATGAATAAGAGTGCTGCAGACCTGCCGTACGGACAAGTGTGCAGCTATGTAGAAAAGCCCAGTGAGAACTCTCACCGGGCTTTTCTGTTCAGTTGGGACAATCTATGGCGAAGGGGTTGAAGGAGCCTTTTGACTCTTTTTCTTGGAGTGGACAGAAGGATTATGGTTCTGTAATTGAGATGGTTCTCCTGTGTCTCTGCCGGCCGGCTCTGGTGCGGCAGCAGGCGGGTTAACATCTCTTGGCATTTGCGGAATAATTCGACCGATAATATCGGAAAGTTCGTTGCCGAATCCAGATAGAGGATGTCCTTGGCGCACACTCTGACTAATATCTGAGATCCGGTGTGACAAATCGATATCCGCCGTTACGATCGCGTTTTTCCCATGCGGGTCCTTGCGCAGCGCTTCTGCTGCAGAGTATTTGATGGTACCTACTCGGGATCGATCCAGGTTCGCATCAACGTCGAGTCCCACTACGGCTGTATCTCCGATCAGGACACAGGATGCATTTCTGACTCCGGGAACCCGCTTGACAAGGGACTCCAAATGAGCCTGCAAAGACTCCTGACCCGGCTGCCCTTGCTCCTGATCCTGCTGGTTCTGTTGGTTATATTGGTTCTGTCCCGCTATATCTTGATCTGATCTACCAGCTTCGTCATTGCTTAATATGCGCGGTGTACTTCCCTTTTGACTCTGAGGAGAGGGTGATGCATGGTTATTAGCTGCAGTTCCACAGCTTGATAGCAGTAATGCCGTTAATATTAGACACAGCCATGTTCGCATGAATGTTCATTCCTTTCGGGTAATCTCTATCGTAGTGTTAGACTACCCGGGCCGGAGATAAATATGTATGTGAATGATAAGGCTGCAAAGACCGCGGTGGAGGGGATAGCTATGAAGAAAATATTTGTCCTGGATACGAATGTGTTGCTGCACGACCCCAATGCGATTTTTGCTTTCGAAGAACATGAGGTAGTGATTCCTGCTGTTGTGCTGGAGGAGATTGATTCCAAGAAACGGAATCCGGAAGAAATCGGTAGAAATGCCCGCGTTGTATCGCGGTTACTTGATGGGCTCCGGGAGAAGGGACATCTGCACAATGGGATTGAACTTGACCAGGGTGGAAGGCTGAAGGTTGAACTTAACCATAGAAGCTTTGTCAAGGTACAGGAAATGTTCGGTGAAGTAACGAATGATAATCGCATTCTGGCTGTTGCGTTAAATTACCATTTGGAGGAACTTGAGACTGCCAGCCCAAGGTCTGTCGTACTGGTTAGCAAAGATGTGCTTGTGCGGATCAAGGCGGATGTGCTGGGATTGACTACCCAGGACTATCTGTCTGACCGGACGGCGGGACCAGGCGATCTATATTCAGGCTATTCAAATATTAAAGTTCATCCTTCGGTCATAGATGAGTTCTATACCCACCGTTCTCTCCAGATTAAGCCGCTCGGCTTTAATTTTTCATTATATCCGCATGAATTTGTGATTCTCAAGGATGAGATGGGAAGCGGCAAATCGGCACTGCTCAAAGTGAACGAAGATGTTACTCAACTGGAGCCATTATACATGAGCAATGAACCGGTATGGGGAATCAGTGCGCGGAATGCCCAGCAGCGGATGGCACTTGAGCTTCTGCTGAACGATGACATTCCTCTGGTTACCATTACAGGCAAGGCGGGAACCGGCAAGACTCTGCTGGCTCTCGCGGCAGGGCTTCTGAAGACGGAAGACGAACACAAATATAAAAAGCTGTTAATCGCGCGTCCTGTAGTACCTATGGGAAAAGATATCGGTTACCTTCCAGGAGAGAAGGACGAGAAGCTGCGGCCTTGGATGCAGCCGATCTACGATAACCTGGAGTACCTTTTTGATACCAAGAAGTCCGGCGATATTGATAAAATATTGATGGGACTCGGGAGCATTCAGGTTGAAGCCCTCACTTATATCCGGGGCAGATCGATTCCTGGGCAATTCATCATCATCGATGAAGCTCAGAATTTATCCCGCCATGAGGTGAAGACCATTGTCTCCCGGGTTGGAGAAGGCAGCAAGATCGTTCTAATGGGTGATCCGGAACAAATTGATCATCCTTATCTGGATTCGGTCAGCAATGGACTCTCTTATTTGGTCGAACGCTTCCAACAGGAAGGGATCAGCGGCCATATTACACTCGAAAAAGGAGAGCGTTCCAAGCTGGCGCAGGTTGCTGCCGATCTGTTATAGTCATGAAGAACCGCCGCTGCTTAGGATCAGCGGCGGTTTGTTTTACATAGGCAAGAAGTAGATTGCGATAAATAGGGACAAAGACGCAGGGAATTTGTTACAATAATAGGAGGAAGTAATTTTGGGGACGAGAGGGAGATCAGGTTGTGAAGCACAAAAACCAATGGGTGCTTTTTGCCGTCCTGCTGTTGGCCTTAATCAGCCTGTCTCCTGGTGAGGATTCTGCACTGACCCGGTCTGATCGGCAGGAGGGGGCCAGCTATGCTCCTCAGCCCAAGCCAAGGACTGAGAAAGAGGCGGGCAGGATTAAGGTTGCCGCATCTATGGCGCCCGATGAATTTAATCGTCTGAATCAAATAAATCAAGCCTTTATGAAAGAGCATCGTGTACAAGTAGAGCTTGTTAATATACCCGAGAAAGATGCATACCACAGCTTTAAGAGCAGCATGGAGATGGGAGAAGCCCCTGATGTTCTGCTTCTGGACAATGCCTGGATACGGGAGTTCGCCTCCTCGGGCTTTCTGCTGCCTGTTGAAGCTTATAATTCGGGACAGGCGGGTGCCGATTCGCTGAGCACTTCACTCAGTCAGACGACTTGGAACGGTTATGTATGGGGGGTGCCGAAGGACTATGATCCCTATGTTGTTGTCTATCATCCGGCAAGGCTTCAGGAACTGGGTTATACCCAGCTTCCCAAGAGCTCAGGCGAATGGTCGGCGCTTATCGGAAGCTTCAACAAGAACAAGCATATCCCTTACCTGGCTGCATTAGACCCGAGTGATGCCTATGCGGCGATCTCGCTATTGTGGAGAATGGGTGCAGATCAGGACAATGGTAAGAATCACGACTTCCGGCTGACATCTGATATGAGGGCGGCCTTCTTGCGAATCCAGGAGATGAAATCCAAGTTCTATGTGTCGGCAGGAGATGAGGCCGGAGAAGAGCGTATCTGGAAGCGGCTGGAGCGGGGAGAGATTCTTTTCTATGTAACCAAAGCGTCCGCATTTGGTGAGAAGCTAAGACCAGGGCTGAAGATGGAGCAGCCTTCGCAGGAGCGCGGTGTGCCCATGTTATGGCTTGAAGGAAGAAGCTTCTGCTTATCTGCGCAGAGCAGGAATGCGAAGACCGCGAATGCCTGGATTTCGGAGATCACTTCGTCCAGACAGCAGGCGGCCGCCTACCGCGAGGGAGGCAAGCTTCCAACCTTGAAGACTCTATACAATCAGCCTGATCTCAAAGGAATAGGGGAATGGGTCTCTGCCATTCAAGATAGAGGCCGGGTAGGCATTGTACCGGTTGATGCCAGATTGCCGGCATACCTTAACAAGTTATCTTCTGATGCCGCGAAGTATTTAGCAGGCACCGGAAGTCTGAAATCTTTTATGGCCTCATTTGAACATATCGGTCACGCAGCTCGCCCCTAGAGGGCGAGCTTTAATTTTATAACAAGAAGTCCCTGTTGCAGTGTAACTTCGCTGGCTTCCACCAGAGGGATGATTAATTTAGGATAGAATCCAAGGTCGAAATCGTCCTCAAGCTCCTGACGGGTGGTGTCAGGCAGTTGGAGTCCGTTGAAAATTAATTGGTCCACATGGAACCGGATAGAGTTCTGCGGCTCATTCTCAATGGTATAGTGACCTTCAACCCTTAGCTGCAACGAGCCTTGCTGCCCCTCTGCAATAATCTTGCCGTCTTCAAACGTGAAGGCGAATTGATTGAATATTTCGTTCTCGGCCCTGAGGAACGTGTTCAGATCTTCCTGCTTGATCGAGATCGTATAGTTGGTACCCGAAGCCGTAATGCTGTTCCCGTTATTCTTCAAGAATTCGGGCAGATTGACCATAGCTTCAGCCAATGCCTTGAAATGGCGTCTAACCTCAAATAGACCGACGTTATTCCAGTAGGCATTCATCTCTTCCATAAGCGCTTTGAGTTTCTCTGCCTCGGAGCTGCCTTTGAGCGAGCTGTTCACACTTGCCTGAAGATCCATAACGCGATCACGCTGAAGCAGCAGGTTATGCTTGAGCTCTGTAAGCTCGGCGAGTAATTGATTCTGCTTGTCTCTGGTATCCGCAAGGCTTCGATAGGCCTTCTGATAGTCATCCAGGATCTCATGATCCCTCTCAAATATCATATCAATAATGTCCAGTACGGAGATGAAATCACCGATGCTCTCAGTAGACAGAAGTGCTCCAAGCAAATCCTCTCTCTCGCCCATATAGTAGGCACGAATGCGTTCATCAGTCTGGGATTGCCTGGCCGAGATCTCTGCCTGCTTGGAATCAAGTTCCCCGGAGAGCACGTCCAGCTTGGACTCGGCCTCCGCCTCCAGTTGTTCCGTCTTCTTGATCTCCCGGTCGATCTCTACGATAGACAGGCTCTTCTCCAGAAGCTTCCGAGTCTCCTCAGATATAGGATCTTCCGCATAAATACGGCCTGGAAAGAGAATAAGAGCGGTGCATAGTATGAGAAGGATGCAGCTAAATATACAACGGCGTAACAATGAAATCCTCTCCTTAATTAACTTCCATGCGAACTAGCTTCATGCAGCATATATGATTATATGTTAATCCCATTCATAATAGATGAACTTTAACGAGAAAAGGTGATCCGGCAACAGCCGAATCACCTTTAGTTGGTTGAGGACCTAGCCGATTTATAGCGGCAGGCCCATCTTGAATACCGTCCAATAGCTAAAGCCGGTAAATGTGACGATCATGTATCCCCAGAAGAGCAGAATATATGTTCTCTCCGTGAATTTCAAATATCCGAAAATAACAAAAAAAGCAGTTTGCAAGAAGAACAGCAGGGCCATTTCAATCAAGTTGCCGGCAAAAGCCATAAGCCCGATGGCTAATGTGAAGAAACCAAGCACCCGGAACATGCGTGCCATGATTTATCCCCCTTTCGTATGTATGTAAGCGACCTCATTTAATTAACTACATTATACCCGGAATGAATGGGTGTGTAAACGAGAAGTGTGATTAAATAAGAGTTTGTCTTATCAGGCTCATAAGGTATGACAAGCTAGATTTTTGGAAATACATTTTAGTATCAAATAGATTCTATGAACTCTACGAGAGGCATAGGAATGAATTAAGCAGCTTTTTTACCTTATTCAACTACCGGGGTAAGCCGGGTTAATGAAGACGGTTATATCAGGATGTCGTTAGGAGGGTTCGTATCGCATGACAGCAGTAAGACAGGATGCATGGAGCGCAGAGGATGACTTGATTTTGGCCGAGGTCACGCTGCGCCATATTCGTGAGGGAAGCACACAGCTTACCGCATTTGAGGAGGTTGGGGAGAAGATTGCCAGGACCCCTGCCGCTTGCGGATTTAGATGGAACAGCTGTGTCCGTAAAAAATATGAAGCCGCTATTCAAATTGCGAAAGCACAGCGCCAAAAAAGAAACTATTTGAAAAAACAATCTCCACTAATGGGTGGAGGCAGTATGGCATCCCTTGCATCGGTAGATCTGGAAGAAGGACTGTACAAGAGTGAAGGCGTTACCGAAGAGACCCTTTCTATCGATGCGGTGATTCGTTTCTTGAGACAATGGAAGAACACAGTTCAAGAAAGCAGCCGTCATATGAGATCTTTGGAGAAGAAAATCCGGGATAAGGAAGAAGAGCTAGCGTCGTTAAGAGAAGAGAATCGGAGATTGTCTCTACAAGTAAATGAAGTGCAGACAGACTACCGGGTAGTCAATGACGATTATAAGGCGTTGATTCAGATCATGGACCGCGCGCGCCGTCTTGCATTTCTCAATGAGGAAGATGAGGAATCGAAATCCCGCTTCAAAATGGATGCGAATGGAAATCTTGAGCGTATTGAATAGCGCAGGTGTGTTATAGAATAGAATGTATTCCCGGCCTTTAGGTCGGGGATTTTTTTATGGTATAAAGATATATAAATAGACCCTGACAAAGTGAGGGAAGAAGGATGAAAGTGGAGATTATGGGCGCCGGAGCCCTGGGCTTGATGTTCGGGGCGGCATTAGTTGCCGCCGGAGAAGATGTGCGGATCTGGACACGCACAGCCGAACAGGCGGAAGCACTCGGCAGAGACGGAATCCGTCTGATCATGAGTGAGGGACAAGAGGTATTTGCGCCTGCCGGCCGCTTTCTTGTGGAGAGCAGCAGAGAGTTAGATTGCCAGAAGATTGACAGAACCAATGCGGATTGGATTCTTGTAACAACAAAGCAGCGTCATATGGATGAGCGCCTGCATCGTCATCTGGCAGTACTGCGCGGGGAGGGAACAGATATCATCTGTTTTCAGAACGGAGTAGGCCACATTGAACGGCTTAGTGAAGCCTTGGGCGGACAGCATATTCTAGCGGCATTAACAACAGAGGGGGCCCGGAAGGAGGGGGACTGTACGGTCTACCGCTCGGGAGAAGGACAGACCAGGTTAGGTCTAACGGGAATTCATGAGAAAGCGGGTCTTTGGCTGGATAAGGCTGAAAATTTAGCTGTCAGCTTAACTATGGCAGGATTTCCCGCCGTGTTGTCGAATGACATCGATAAGGAAATTTACCGCAAACTCCTGATCAATGCAGCTATTAACCCGTTAACTGCCCTGCTGAGAATTCGTAATGGAGAGCTGCTCGCTAGTGAGGAGCGGAGAGCCCTTCTGATTGAGCTAATCGAGGAGACTCTTGACATTTATAATCACTATGGAATTTCGTATGACGCGGATATCAAGGATCAGGTCTTCGCGGTATGCCGTTCTACGGCGCACAACATGTCTTCTATGCTGAAGGATGTTCTGGCAGGACAAGTCACTGAAGTGAACAGCATCAACGGTCAGCTTGTGAAGATGGCCCATAAGAAAGAGATCAAGGTCCCGGCACATGAGAGGGTCTGGCGTCTGGTCTCGGCTATGTTGGCCCACCCTGATGGGAACTCCAAGCTTTAACCTGAGAGCAAGCTCAAATTTTGTGGAGGTGGAAGGTGTGAATCTGCTGCTCGCTCCGTTTGTCTTTTTCAGTGCCCTGCCCTTTGTTCCGTTTCTACTCGTCTATGGAATCCATTATTTCTGGAATGGAAGGAGGGATAGAAGGAAATCCTTGCTGCTGGCCGTCGACGTGACCACTGTCTTTCTCATTTTGTCTGTCTCCGCCTTGTTCAATCAGATCTTTGTGTCAGGATTTGGCTTCTATTTCATTTTGCTTCTGCTTCTGATCATTGGAGGCCTGATTGGAGGGGCCCAGAACCGGATGAAAGGAAAGGTGGATGTCAAAAGACTGGTTCGTGCGGTGTGGCGTCTGGCTTTTCTCGGTGCTGGATTTGCCTATATCTTGTTTGTAATTATTGGTTTTTCACCATACATATTTAGGGTTTAAAAGAGGCATACTTAATTCATTAACTCGGAACAAGATGTAATTGATTACCAGTTAGTGTGTTTATAATTGTGTTAATCTAACTGAATATTCAGTACTGTAATAGCATCTTGATTCCAGTATACATAAGCATATTTCGATAAGAACTATGCTTTTTGTTTTATTTCAAGGGATGCTTGAGGCAGGAATTCCCATTATGTTTTTTTGACCGATGGTTGTATAATCGAGAACACACATACCAACATCGTAAGGGAGACAGCTAGATGAACAGAAAGAAATTATTGGTTCTTGTAACGCTAGTTCTTGCTTTGAGCACAGTCCTAGCCGCCTGTCAGAAAAATGGTAATTCTGGTTCTTCCAACCAAGGCAGCACAGGAACCCAGAGCACAAAGCTTGCAGCAGATCAGACGTTCCATATCAATCTGGCCTCCGAACCGCCTACGCTGGATCCGGCTCAATCGCAGGACAACGTATCCAGTGCGGTACTTCGAACATTGTTTGAAGGTTTGACACGCAAGGATAAAGACGGCAACGTCGTTCCAGGTATTGCTGAGAAATGGGAACAAAATGGCAAGGAATATACCTTCCACCTTCGTTCCGATGCAAAATGGAGCAATGGGGATCCTGTAACCGCCAAAGACTTCGAATTCGCGTGGAAACGGGTGCTTGATCCAGCCACAGTTCCGGCTCCTCCGTATGCATATCAATTGTATTACATCAAGAATGCCCAAGCTTACAATGAGAAGAAGATTACGGACGCGAACCAGGTTGGTGTGAAGGCGGTTGATGACAAGACATTGAAAGTAACGCTTGCGAATGAGACTCCGTATTTCCTGGGTCTTACCTCATTCACAACTTACTATCCGGTTCATCAATCTGCCAAGGACAATGCGAAATGGGCTGCTGATCCAAGCACGCTGATCTCTAACGGACCTTTCAAGTTAACCACCTGGACAACCGGGCAGGCGCTTGAAGTAGATAAGAACGATAAATATTGGGATGCCAAGAGCATAACTTTAAATAAAATTACGGCTTCAATTGTAGACCAGGCAGCTACGGAAGTAAGCAGTTACAAGAGCGGCCAGCTTGATCTTGCAGGACAGCCTATCGGTGAGATTCCTACCGATCAGATCGCTTCTCTCAAATCAGAGGTTCCGAATGAACTTACGATTAAGGGGATTGCATCCACTTATTACTACCTGTTCAATGTAACAACACAGCCATTTGATAATGTCAAGATCCGCCAAGCTTTCACAAAAGCCATTAACCGTAAAGCCTTGATCGAGAATGTGACCTTGGCTAACCAGATCCCGGCATTTGGTCTCGTACCTCCAGGTATCAAAGGGGTAGACAAAGAGTACCGTGCAGAAAATGCGGATTCCGCTTATGGCAATGAAGATGTGAATGAAGCGAAGACGCTTCTTGCAGAGGGGCTTAAGGAATCTGGTCTTACCAAGCTTCCTAAGATTACCCTGATCTATAACACGAATGACAACCATAAGAAGCTGGCTTTGGCTATCGCGGATATGTGGAAGCAGAATCTTGGCGCTGAGGTTACAATTCAGAATCAGGAGTGGGGCGTGTTCCTGCAGAACCGCCGCAATTTGAACTATCAAGTCGCACGCGCCGGCTTCGGAGCGGATTATGATGATCCAATGACGTTCATCGACCTGTTCACTTCGAACAGCGGCAACAATGATACAGGCTTCAAGAATGCGGAATACGACAAGCTGGTACAAGAAGCATACTCCAGCAATGACAACAAAGCGCGCAACGCAGCAATGAAGAAGGCCGAGGATATCCTGATCAAGGACAACCAGGTTATTCTTCCGATCTACTACTACACGAACATTCAGCTTGTTAAGCCATACGTAAAAGACGTTATTCTTGACTATGCGGGCCAGCTTGATATTACACGTGTAAAACTGTTGGAGCACTAATAGTAATCTTCTGTAACAGGATGATTGCTTCGGGGTGTATATGTGAGGACCGATCCTCCGTATATATCCCGATTTTTTGTGTAAAGGCGCTTTTTCCATATCTTGTTTTCTTTGGAGAAGTTATAGAGGTAATGGACAACACAGACAGATTGGGGTGAAAGGCACTATGGTTCGGTATATTTCAAGTAAATTTTTATATATGTTAGTCTCTTTGCTCATTCTCGTGACGGCAACCTTCTTCTTGATGAAGGCGATTCCGGGTAACCCGTTCATGTCAGAGAAGCAGGTGCCGCCACAAATTAGGGAGCGCCTGATGGAGCAGTACGGCCTGGATAAGCCGGTCATCGTACAGTATGGACAGTATTTGAAGAATATCGCCCAAGGTGACTTCGGGATATCTATGAAGATGCAGAATAAAGAGGTGACAGCGCTGATCACGGATACATTCGGCGCTTCCCTGAAGCTCGGCTTGGTTGCAATTGTGGTGGCTCTAATTGTAGGTGTGCTGCTGGGTCTTATTGCTGCACTCTATCACCGGAGACTGATTGATAATGTGGCTATGGTCCTTGCAGTACTGGGGATAGCAGTTCCCAGCTTTGTGGTTGCCTCGATGCTGCAGTTCGTCTTGGCTCAGAAGGCAGGGATCTTCAACGTCATGGGCATGAATGGCCCTCTCGACTATGTTCTGCCTGTGGCCGCTCTAGCTGCACAGCCGATTGCGTTCATCGCCCGGTTGACCCGCTCGAGCATGCTTGAAGTGCTTCATGCGGACTATATCAAGACAGCCAGAGCCAAGGGGCTTAACTGGATAACCATTCTATTTAGGCACGTCGTTCGTAACGGAATTCTACCCGTGATCACGTACCTGGGCCCGATGACAGCCAATATTATTACAGGGTCTGTCGTAATTGAACAGATCTTCGGCATCGGCGGTCTGGGTAAGGTCTTTGTCTCAAGCATCAGTAACCGGGACTATACCTTGATAATGGGCGTAACCATTTTCTATGGCGTTATCTTGATGCTAGCCCGTTTCTTGACTGATATTGCTTATGTGTTAGTGGATCCAAGAATCAAACTGACGAACAGAAAGGAGGGCTAACCTTGGGTGTGAAAAATGAATTGATACCACAGGGCTCAGCCGCCAACCTGACTCCGGAAGATTTCCGGAAGATCGGTGTGGATGAGAAGCAATCCGAAGTGATTCAGCGCGAAAGCCTCTCGGCCTGGCGGGATTCCTGGGAACGGCTTCGTTCTAATAAGCTCGCGATGGCAGGCCTGATTGTTATGGCTTTGGTGGTCATTATGGCTGTGATTGGTCCCATGATCTCCAGTTTTGATTACCAGACCAATGATCTGATGAATACCAACAAGCCCCCGAACTCGGTTCACTGGTTCGGTACAGACGATCTGGGACGTGACATGTTCGTGCGTACCTGGATGGGGGCCCGGATCTCGCTGGTTGTCGGTCTGGCAGCAGCTTTAATTGACCTTATGATTGGTGTTATATACGGTGGCATTATGGGGTATTTCGGCGGACGAGTGGATGAAATTATGAATAAATTTGCCGAAATCCTCTATTCGATTCCTTATCTGCTGGTTACGATTCTGCTTCTCGTAGTATTCGAGCCGAGTCTCGGCACGATCATTCTGGCCCTTACGATTACAGGCTGGATTAATATGTCCTGGATTGTCCGCGGTGAGATGATGCAGCTCAAGAACCGGGAGTACGTACTGGCTTCACGTTCCATGGGAGCAGGCTCAGGCCGTCTGCTATTCCGTCATCTGCTTCCTAATGCGATGGGACCGATTATCGTTACCCTGACGCTGTCCGTACCAAATGCGATATTCTCGGAAGCGTTCCTGAGTTATTTGGGTCTCGGCGTACAAGAGCCTATAGCCTCACTCGGTTCAATGATCAGCTCCTCGCTGTCAGGATGGATGCTGTATCCTTGGCGGATGCTGTTCCCCGCTCTATTAATCAGTTTGACGATGCTCGCATTTAACATAGTTGGTGACGGTCTGCGTGATGCGCTGGACCCTAAACTCAAGAAATAGGAGGTGAGATTCGGATGGAGCCAATTCTAGAAGTAAATGACCTTCACGTGTCCTTTTCTGTTCGCGGAGGCGAGGTCAAGGCTGTCCGGGGCGTGAATTTCACGGTAGGCAAAGGGGAGACGGTGGCGATTGTCGGAGAGTCAGGAAGCGGGAAGAGTGTGACCGCCCAGACCATTATGCGGTTGATCCCTTCGCCTCCGTCCAAGATTAAGCAGGGACAGGTTATTTTTAATGGGCAGGACCTGCTTGGCAAGACGAACAAACAGATGGAAGCCATACGAGGCAGAGACATTGGAATGATCTTTCAGGACCCGATGACCTCGCTTAATCCGACGATTAAAGTAGGCAGACAAATTACCGAAGGCTTGATCAAGCACCAGAATCTTTCTTTGTCTGAGGCGAAGGCCCGTGGAATTGAAATGCTGAAGCTGGTCGGTATCAAGAATGCCGAGGCGCGCTTCGATCAGTATCCGCACGAATTCTCAGGAGGTATGCGTCAGCGGGTCATGATCGCGATTGCTCTAGCCTGTAATCCTTCGCTGCTGATTGCGGATGAGCCAACTACGGCACTGGACGTGACTATACAGGCTCAGATCATTAATGTGATGAAAGATATGCAGAGGAAGTTCGGCACCTCGATCATTATGATTACCCATGACCTTGGTGTTGTGGCCGGGATGGCGGACCGGGTGATCGTCATGTACGCGGGTGAAGTCGTTGAGACAGGCACAAGCATGGAGATCTTCAAGAATCCCCAGCACCCGTACACTAGAGGCCTGCTGCGCTCGCTTCCAAGGATTGATCAGCGCAAGGATGAGCCGCTTGTCCCTATCATAGGTACGCCGCCGGATCTGATCAAGCCGCCGGTGGGATGCCCCTTCGCGGCCCGTTGTGATCATGCCATGAAGGTGTGCGAGCGTATCGACCCGGCTCCGACCCATTTGAGTGACACGCATATGTCCCGCTGCTGGCTGCAGCATCCGATGGCACAGGAGGTGCAATCTTCATGAGCAAGCCGTTAATTGAGGTAGAAGGTCTGAAGAAATATTTCAATCTTGGCAGAGGCAACGTCCTGAAGGCTGTGGACGATATCAGCTTCTCCATTAATGAAGGAGAGACGCTTGGCGTGGTCGGGGAATCGGGCTGCGGCAAGTCCACCGCCGGACGTACGATTCTACGTCTGTACGAGCCTACAGCAGGAAGTGTCCGGTTCGGTGGAACCGATATTTACAAGCTGTCACCAGGTAAAATGAAGGCCATGCGCCGCGATATGCAGATGATCTTCCAGGATCCGTACGCCTCGCTCAATCCGCGCTTCACGGTAACGGATATCATTGGCGAAGCGCTGGACATCCACAACATGGCCGGAAGCCGGAAGGAACGTAAAAAGCGTGTTGAGGAGCTGCTGGATATGGTCGGACTGAATCCTGACCATGCGACGCGGTACCCGCACGAATTCTCAGGCGGACAGCGTCAGCGGATTGGTATAGCCCGCGCGCTTGCGGTGAATCCCAAATTCATTATTTGTGATGAACCGATCTCGGCACTGGATGTGTCCATCCAGGCCCAGGTGGTCAATCTGCTTCAGGATCTCCAGAAGAAGCTGGGTCTGACTTATTTGTTCATCGCCCATGACTTGTCGATGGTGAAGCATATCAGCAACCGGGTGGCTGTCATGTATCTGGGCAAGGTAGTAGAGCTTGCTGAGAGTGAAGAGCTGTATGCGAATCCCATGCATCCGTATACCAAAACGCTGCTCTCGGCGATTCCTGTACCGGATCCGGAGATCGAGGCAAGCAAGCCCCGCATTCTGCTGAATGACCAGAGTTCAGGGCCGATTCACTCTGCAAAAGACGGGGCGGCGTCCGGCGATATATATGGCCTGGATAACTCTGCTCTTGTGGAAGTAACCAAGGGACACTGGGTTGCCATGCCCCTTTCATAGAACTGACCGCCGAAGGGTCATACCACTGTGTAACAGGACAGTGGCATGACCACAGCCGGCGGTTTTTCTGTTTTCTTTTGACGGAGGAGCTTGAGATTGAGTACAATCAAATAAGGTTAGTTGGGCTACAGACAGGAGGATCACACCTTATGAATTTCATATCTGAGCCGCTTCCATCGCAGCAGCCGCTGGCTGAAGCGCTGGTCTCGGACTATGCTGCTGTGCAGCAGTTATATACAAGTGACGCTAGACTGGATTCAAGCTGGGTTAATCGGGCAGATTGGCTGAGACGGACAGAGGGGACCCGGGTGAAGCGGAAGGCGGTTGTAGAGCGGCTTCGTCGCTATAACGCCCTGCATAACCCTTCTCCAGAGGTATCTGCCGCGCTCGATCTGCTGGAGAAGCCGGAGACGTATGTAGTGACAGGAGGCCAGCAATCCGGATTATTTACCGGCCCGATGCTTGTCATCTACAAGGCAATTACGGTCATCCAGGCTGCTGCTCATGCATCCAGGAAGCTGAATAGGCCTGTAGTTCCCGTATTCTGGATTGCCGGGGAAGACCACGACTGGGAGGAAGCCAACCATGCGTATGTGCTGACCCGGGAGCTTGAGGTTAACCGGATTCGTGTCCATAAGAATGATGACAGACGAAGCCAGGTTGGACAGACCGAGGTTAGTCAGGATGCGTGGAACGGGGTAATTCAGAAGCTCACAGATGTGCTGCAGGATAGCGAACACAAAACGGAGCTTCTCCAGAGCTTGAGAGATGCTGCTGCAGAATCGAATACGCTGACCGGGTTTTTTGCCAAGCTGCTCGGAAAGTGGTTCGGACAGTATGGTCTGATTCTGCTGGATTCCTCGGACAAGGAGCTTCGGGAAGTCGAACAGCCAGTCTTTGAACAGATGATTCTGAACAACGACGAACTAGGACGGGCCTACCGGGAGTCAGCGGATCAGATGGAGAGTCTCGGCTTCGGCGCACAGGCGGAAGTGGCGGAAGATGGAGCTAACCTTTTTTACATACATGAAGGAGAACGACTGCTTCTGTTCAAGCGGGAGGGCAGATTTGAGGATCGAAAAGGCTTGGTATCCTTTAGCCGTGATGAGCTTCTGGAGGAGGTACGTCTACATCCTGACCGCTTCAGCAATAACGTGTTGACCCGTCCACTCATGCAGGATTCCATTCTGCCGGTTCTGGGAACTGTGCTGGGTGCGGGAGAAATTGCATACTGGGGTCTTACTGGAAGAGCTTTTGCAGCGCTGGGTCTGCAGATGCCGCTTCTGCTGCCGAGAATGTCATTCACCCTGACCGATGCAACCATACAGAAGTACATGGCGAAATATGAATTATCTTTCGGAGATGTCAAAGAAGGGCTGGCGGAGAAGAGAGAGGCCTGGCTCGCAGGGCAGGTGGAAATGGACGTGGATCACCGTTTCGATGAGGTCATCCAAGCCTTCGAAGCTTTGTATGAGCCCTTGATTGAAGAGATTGGAACAGTTAGGCGGGGACTGCTGAAGCTTGGCGCCGCCAACAAAGAGAAGATTAAGGAACAGATTGAATTTTTGCGCAAGCGGACCCAAGGTGCATTAGAAGAGGCGCATGAGACGGCCTTGAAGCAGTGGGAACGTATTGGCGTTACTTTGTTCCCTAACGACAAACCGCAGGAGAGGGTCCTGAATGTGTTCTATTACTTGAACAAGTACGGACACGGCCTGATTCATGACTTGCTGCAAATTCCATACGAAATAACGGGCGGACACCGAATTGTAGAAATGTAGGATTGTTCTTCAACATAAAAAATATTGGAGGTATCAGATGATGAGTACACAAGCAATTCAGAACAGTATTATTACGGATCTTGCACTGGCTGCTGAAGGACATCTGAAGATCGATTGGGTAGAGGCGCATATGCCAGTTCTTAACCGGGTGCGCAAGCAATTTGAGGTTGAGCAGCCGTTTAAAGGCTTGAAGGTGTCCATCTGCCTGCATCTGGAGGCGAAGACGGCTTATCTTGCTAAAGTCGTTCAGGCTGGAGGCGCGGAGGTTACCATTACGGGAAGCAATCCGCTATCAACGCAGGATGATGTCTGCGCGGCTCTGGTGGAGGATGGAATCACGGTATTTGCCAAATACAACCCGGACCCGGTGGAGTTCAAGCAGCTGATTGTGAAAGCTCTGGAGACCAAGCCGGATCTGATTATCGATGACGGCAGTGATTTCGCCTCCATTCTGCACGGGGAGCGTCCAGATCTGCTGGAGACGATCCGCGGCGGCGCAGAAGAGACCACTACGGGCATCATTCGTCTCAAGGCACTTGAGAAAGAGGGAACATTGAAATTCCCGATGGTTGCCGTGAACGATGCTTATTGTAAGTATCTGTTCGATAACCGTTATGGCACCGGCCAATCGGCATGGGATGGCTTGATTCGCACGACCAACCTTGTTGTAGCAGGCAAGACGGTTGTCGTTGTTGGATACGGCTGGTGTGGTAAAGGCGTGGCGATGCGTGCGAAGGGTCTTGGAGCCAAAGTGGTGGTTACTGAGGTGGACGCAATCCGTGCAGTCGAAGCCCATATGGACGGGTTCGATGTTCTGCCTATGATCGAAGCGGCTAAAGTTGGGGATTTCTTCATCACCGTGACTGGTAACAATTCAGTTATTCGGGGTGAACATTACGATGTGATCAAGGATGGCGCGATTCTGTCCAATGCTGGACATTTCGATGTTGAGGTTAACAAGCCAGAGCTAGCAGAGCGCGCAGTATCTGTTCGCACAGTCCGGAAGAATATTGAGGAATACAAGTTCGCGGACGGACGCAAGGTGTATTTGATTGCAGAAGGAAGACTGGTTAATCTTGGCGCGGCGGACGGTCACCCTGCCGAGATCATGGATACCACATTTGCTCTGCAGGCCTTATCCCTGAAATATGTGAATGACCATTATAAGGAAATTGGCAGCGCGGTAGTTAATGTCCCATACGAGCTTGATGAGCAGGTTGCCCGGTACAAGCTGGACAGCTTGGGGATTCAGATTGATACCTTAAGTGAGGAACAGAAGGCTTATCTGGATAGCTGGAAATAAATATGATACAGAACTCCCTTCCTGTGTGAACAGGAAGGGAGTTCTGTATTTAATGGCCTTTGTACCGCAATTTACCAATAAATTTTTGTGCTTGCAGAGAAGGAGTTTACAATAGGACGAAGAATAAGTATTATTTATAAGTGGTGTAAAGTGGTGTAAAGTGGGGGAAAGAGGTAAGGAGTGAGCGCATCCAATGTTTATGGGAGAATATCAGCATAGCATTGATGACAAAGGCCGGATCATCATACCGGCTAAGTTCCGCGAACTTCTGGGAGCTTCTTTTGTTGTTACCCGCGGGCTTGACCAGTGTCTGTTCGTATATCCTCAGGATGAATGGGGAGTTATGGAGCAGAAGCTCAAAGCACTGCCGCTTATGAAGTCAGATGCACGCGCTTTTACCCGCTTTTTTTTCTCCGGGGCTACTGAATGTGAATGGGACAAGCAGGGAAGGGTAAATTTACCGGCTACTCTCCGGCAGTATGCAAAGCTTGAGAAGGATTGTGTCGTGATTGGGGTATCCAATCGGGTAGAAATATGGAGCCGTGATACGTGGGAACATTACTTCGAGCAATCGGAGGATACGTTCAACGAGATTGCGGAGAAGCTGGTTGATTTCAATTTCGAATTATAAAAGTAAAAATAAGAAATTAATTTTAATGTCTGGGGGGCGGCAGCTTGTTTCATCACATCACGGTACTCAAGGAAGAGGCGACAGAAGGGCTGCGCATCAAGCCAGACGGCATTTATGTGGACTGCACCTTAGGTGGCGGAGGCCACAGCTCGGTGATTCTATCAAAGCTTGGGCCTGAAGGCAGATTGATCGCCTTTGATCAGGATGATTGGGCTCACGCGAACGCCAAAGAGAAGTTATCTGAATACGGAGAACGGCTCACCTTGGTGAAGAGCAATTTTCGTTACATGGAAGAGAAGCTAAGAGAGATCGAGTGGGTTCCTAAGCAAGGAGGAATTCCGCAGGTAGACGGCATTCTGTATGATCTTGGTGTATCC
The DNA here is from genome assembly GCF_023704175.1 of Paenibacillus sp. YPG26. Lineage (NCBI taxonomy): Bacteria > Bacillati > Bacillota > Bacilli > Caryophanales > Paenibacillaceae > Paenibacillus > Paenibacillus sp. YPG26. Next base: position 1,496,656 of record NZ_CP084530.1, read on the forward strand.
TCCCCTCAGTTCGATGAGGGTGAACGCGGATTCAGCTATAATGCAGATGCGCCGCTCGACATGCGAATGGACCGTTCATCGGATCTGACCGCACGAGAGATTATTAATGAATGGCCGGAGAAGGAGATCGCCCGGGTATTGTTCCAATACGGGGAAGAGAAGTTCTCAAGGCGTATCGCCAAGTTCATCGTTGACAGCAGACAGGAGACACCTGTTGAGACAACAGGCCAGCTTGTTGAATTGATTAAGCTGGGTATTCCTGCTGCGGCACGCAGAACCGGAGGGCATCCCGCGAAGCGAAGCTTCCAGGCCCTTCGAATTGCCGTGAATGATGAACTGGGCGCATTCGAGGACGGGCTTCATCAGGCTGTACGATGTACAGCTGCCGGCGGCCGGATTTCAGTGATTACGTTCCACTCACTGGAAGACCGGATCTGCAAGCAGATTTTTGCAGGGTATTTAGAGAAATGTACCTGTCCTACGGACTTCCCGATGTGTGTATGCGGAGGGAAGGGAACGCTCAAATTGATTAACCGGAAGCCGCTGGTTCCTTCGGAAGAAGAACTGGCTCATAATCCCCGGGCGCGCTCAGCCAAACTGCGCGTAGCGGAGAAATTGCAATCTATAGCGGAGGAAACCTGATATGGCCTACACACGGGGTAACCTGGCAGTCAAAGAGAAAACGTCCGGACGGGGACAAGCATTACCGAAGTACAAAGAAACGACCAAGGTTGTTACAAGACGCGCGCCACTGCCAGTAGGCGAGAAGCTGCTGTATATTTGTACAGTTATCTTCTGTGTGGTGATCGCGAGTCTGCTGATTTGGCAGAATGCTGCAGTCTATAACCTGAAATATCAGGTTCATCAAATCGATAAAGAAATCATACAAGCAAAGCAGGACATGTCGGATCTGGAAGTGAAAAAGCAGCAGCTGGAGCAAGGAGTTCGCGATTACGCTATTAACGTGCTTGGCTATGAGCAGCCTGGTATCCGTGAGAATGACCCTAATGGAAGTGCTTCTACTGGCGGGAAGGATATATCCGGGACGAAGACAGCCCGGAATTAACCGATAAAGATGAGGGCTTGAGAGATGGACAAGAGAATAAAACTTCGGACACTACTTATAGGGGGACTCGTTACCCTCTTTTTTCTTGTAATTATAGGTAAAGTCTTCTGGCTGCAAATTGTCCAAGGCTCCTTCTGGGAAGCATACGGCAAAGATAACTATTGGTCCCGGGACCAGAAAATTCCGGCTGTGCGCGGCGAGATTACCGACCGGAATGGAGACGCTTTGGCCATTAACGCACCCGCTTATACTGTAGCCCTTCAGCCAAAAGTGATTTTGAAAAACGGGCTGGAGGACGAGGTTGTCCAGGGACTGAGCAAGCTGCTGAACAAGCCGGAAAGTGAGATTAAGGCATTACTCCACTCTAAGAACAAAAATGGAGAGAATTTCGACCAGGTTGAGGTTCGAAATGAAGGATGGAAGATTGATCAGGAGCTGAAGGGTAAAGTTGAGGCTCTGTCAGATCAGATTCAAAAAAACCACAAACCTAAGGTTTCTTCTTCTGGAATCACCTTCATTGAAGATCAGAAGAGGTATTACCCAAAAGAAACTCTTGCCGCTCATATCCTGGGTTACACCAACCGGGAAGGGGCTGCTATAACAGGCCTGGAGAAAAAGTATGATGATCTTCTGCATGGAATTGACGGATCTATCAAATATGAAAGTGACCGGAAGGGCGTCAAGCTGACCAAAGCAGAGGAAAAGTACTTGCCTCCTAAGGATGGAAGCAATATCAAGCTGACGATTGACGATAACATACAGTTATTTATCGAGGATGCGATGAAAGAGGCTTTTGCCAAGCTGAAGCCAATCAGTATGACTGTCATTGCGGCTGATCCGAACACGATGGAGATTCTGGGCATGGCTAACGTGCCAACGTTCAACCCGAATGAATACTGGAAGGAAGACTATAAGGACAACTTCCGGAATCATGCGCTGGCCTCAACCTATGAGCCGGGATCGACCTTCAAGATTGTAACTTTGGCGGGTGCGGTGCAGGAAGGGTTGTTCAACCCGAACGCTACCTACATGTCGGGACGTATCAAGATTCCGGGATACCGGACCCCTCTCTATGATGTGAAGCGCGATGGCTGGGGGCAGCTGACTTATCTTCAAGGCGTTAAGCATTCGAGTAACGTGGCTTTTGTTAAGCTGGGATATGAGATGCTTGGCAAGGAGAGGCTGCTGAATTACATCAAGAACTTCGGATTTGGCAGCAAGACAGGGATTGAGCTGTCCGGGGAAGCAAAAGGTGTCGTTCATCCGCAGCGTGACATTGAGTATGCGACCACGACCTATGGACACGGGATTACCGTGACCCCGATTCAGCAGGTTGCTGCAGTTGCCGCTGTGGCCAATGGAGGCAAGCTGCTTGAGCCTCATATTATCAAAGAGATTAATCCGCCTTCGGGCGCGCCTCAGATCACCCAGCCGAAAGTGGTTCGGCAGGTCATTTCTCCCGAGAAAGCCAAGGAGGTTGGAAGCTACCTCGAGCAGGTTGTCTCTGACAAGAAAATTGGTACGGGCAAGAATGCGTATATTCCTGGCTACCGTGTAGCTGGGAAGACGGGCACCGCGGTGAAACCGAAGACCAATGGTCAGGCTGGGTATGACTATACGAAGCAGGTGATTTCTTTCATTGGTTATGCGCCGGTTAACGATCCGAAGATCCTGGTTCTGGTTGTGATTGATGAACCCCAGGATTCGGAATTGAGCGGCGGAGCGGCTGCCGCACCTGTGTTCAAGAAGATTGTAAGCCAGTCTCTGGAGTATATGGGAGTGCCCAAATCCAATACGGCGGCGGACGAGCACAGCGAGACGATGACAGCTGCGCCAGACCTCAAGGGATTGCAGCTTCGGGATGCCAAGAGCAGTCTGACGAAGAAAGGGATATCCTTCGAGACGCTGGGCAAGGGCAGCAAAATAATCAGTCAGTATCCTAAGGCCGGAACGATGATGTCCTCCGCGCAGCGCGTATTCCTTCTGACTGAAGAGAGCAAGTCGATGCAGATACCGGATCTGACCGGCGTGTCTCTGCGTGACGCTATGGAGATACTCACACTGATGCAGGTGTCTGTAACCGTGAATGGAGAAGGGTATGTGTCAAGCCAGAAGGTGACAAAGACAGGCGGGAAGCGAAGCGTCCTGCTTACACTTCAGCCGCCGTCTGCTCCAGTCAAGGATGCGAGTGGCGGTACTGCCAATCCTTCTGACAAGAAGTCGAAGGAGGATTCCGGATAGCCTGTTCTATCCCCTGTTTGTCCTGAATATTCATGATATCAATGGACAAGAGGATGAACAGGAGGAACATTTATGAAGATTTCCGGGATAACGAGAAGACGCAGGCTCTTCTCGCTTCTCTTGATACTTTGTATGCTGTTCGGTGCATTGGTGATCAGGCTGGCTTATGTCCAGCTTAGCAAGGGCAATGAACTGTCAGCCGAGGCTGAGGACTTGTGGAGGCGCAACATCCCATTCTCCGCCAAGCGCGGAGAGGTCCTGGACCGAAATGGCACTTCACTCGCTTATAATATTACAACGCCAACAATTATGGCGATTCCCGCCCAGATCAGGAATCCGGAGACAACCGCACACAAGGTGGCTCCCATTCTGGGGATGAATGAAGAGGCAGTGCTTAAAGCAATCAAGACCAGACAGCTGATTGTCAAACTACGACCCGGCGGGCGAAAAATTACGATGGAGAAGGCTCAGAAAATTCGTGATTTGGGTCTGCCGGGTATTGTCATTGCCGAAGATAACAAAAGGTATTATCCTTATGAAGGACTTGCGGCACACATACTCGGGTTCACGGGGATTGATAACCAGGGCCTGACAGGTGTGGAGAAAAAGTATGATGCCAAGCTGAGCGGCATGAATGGAAGCATCTCATTTCTGTCCGATGCTGGGGGACGGATTATGCCAGGTTCCTCCGAGAAATACGTTGAACCGAGGGATGGTCTCAATCTGGAGCTGACCATCGATAAGAATATCCAGAGCATTATGGAGAGGGAGCTTGACCAGGCAATGGCCAAGTACAAAGCTAACGGCGCCTGGTCTATCGCGATGAATCCCAAGAGCGGGGAGATTCTGGCGATGGCCAGCCGACCTGGGTATGAGCCTGGACAGTATCAGGAATATGCTTCGCAGGTGTATAACCGCAATCTGCCGATCTGGATGACCTATGAACCCGGATCGACATTCAAGATCATTACACTCGCTGCGGCACTTGAGGAGAAGCAGGTGGATCTCGTTAATGACCGGTTCTTCGATCCCGGTTATGTGAAGGTGGGCGGTGCGAGGCTCCGCTGCTGGAAGAAAGGCGGGCATGGCAGTCAGACCTTTCTGCAGGTGGTGGAGAATTCTTGCAACCCTGGCTTTGTAGCGTTGGGGCAGCGTCTCGGCAAGGAATCCCTGTTCAGTTACATCCGGAATTTCGGTTTTGGCAGCAAGACAGGTATCGATCTTGGCGGAGAAGAGAACGGAATTCTGTTCAAGCTGTCCCAGGTAGGACCTGTCGAGCTTGCTACCACGGCATTTGGCCAAGGGGTCTCGGTAACTCCGATTCAACAGGTGGCAGCCGTATCTGCGGCGATTAACGGAGGCAAGCTGTTCAAGCCTCACGTGGGCAAGGCTTGGGTGAATCCGGACACCGGACAGGTAGTGGAGAAGATGGAGCCTCAGTTTGTCAGACAGGTTATTTCAGAGAGCACTTCCAAGCAGGTCCGCGGCGCGTTGGAGAGCGTGGTTGCCCTTGGTACAGGGCGGCCGGCCTTTATCGATGGATACCGGGTTGGGGGCAAGACCGGAACTGCACAGAAGGTCATCAATGGACGATACTCGTCTAGTGAGCATATTGTTTCTTTTATAGGATTTGCTCCGGCAGACGATCCTCAGATTGTAGTCTATACAGCTGTTGATAACCCTCAAGGTATTCAGTTCGGGGGCGTAGTGGCAGCCCCTATCGTTAAGAACATCCTGGAAGATTCGCTGCATTATATGAAGATTCCACCGCGCAAAGACCAGCTTGCCAAGAACTATAAATACGGCGAGCAGCCGATTGTAGAGGTGCCTGATCTCGTAGGAGCCTCGGTGCAGGATTTGTATGAGGACCTGAATATGAACTTTAATTTGGCTCGCTCAGGTTCCGGTAATTATGTGATTAATCAAGCTCCCAAGCCTGGAGAACGGGTGGAGCGAGGGTCTACAATTCGTATTTACATGGGCAGTGAGTCTGAGGCAGAGCATAATCATCAGGAGTAAGGCGCCTGATTTGACGTTAATTTGACTATACTATATGGACTGAACTTAAGAGATGTATCGTCAGCTTGAGTTCATTTCATACTTGAATGAATTCGTGATATAGATGGAGGTATAACTTAATGTTACTTACACAACTAGCTGCCTATTTAACAGCTTCCAGCATCCATGGGGATGGTGGGGTCACAGTTACAGGCGTTCAGATCGACTCGCGCAAAGTGACCTCCGGCGACTTGTTCATTTGTCTGCCAGGACATACCGTAGACGGGCATGATTATGCCCGTCAAGCTGCAGACAATGGAGCAGCCGCATTGGTAGTTCAGCGTTTGCTTGATGAAGTGGAGCTCCCGCAGCTCCTGGTGAAGGACAGCCGTCTTGCGATGGCGGTGCTGGGTAACGCCTTTTATGAAGAGCCAAGTTCGCGTCTTCGCGTAATCGGGGTTACGGGCACGAACGGGAAGACAACAACCACGTATCTGATTGAGCAGATTCTTAAGGATCAGGGCAGTAAGCCGGGATTAATCGGTACGATCCAGCGCAGATATGACGGAAGGAGCTTCCCGATGTCAGGGACGACACCCGAATCGCTTGACCTGCAGAGCTATTTGAATGATATGGCTGAGGCGGATTGTGATTATTGTGTCATGGAGGTGTCCTCACATGCTCTGGAGCAAGGCCGCGTCAAGGGAACACGGTTCCGCACGGCTATCTTCACGAATTTGACCCAGGATCATCTGGACTACCACAAGACCATGGAAGAATACCGGGCGGCCAAAGGGCTATTCTTCTCGCGTCTGGGCAATCAATACTACCAGGACCCGCAGGAACGCAGTTATGCGGTTCTGAACGTAGACGATGAGGCATCCGCCTATTACGCTGCTCAGACTGCTGTGGAAGTCATTACATATGGTGTCGAGAAGGAAGCGGATGTGCGGGCTTCGAACATTTCAATCACGGCCCGGGGAACGTCGTTCCATGTGGATACTTTCCGGGGGAGCGCGGATATCCGTCTTCGCATGGTCGGCAAATTCAATGTATACAATGCTCTGGCGGCAATCAGCGCCGCCCTGCTGGAAGATATTCCGCTGGAGAAGATCAAAGCAAGTCTGGAGTCTTTGCCAGGGGTAGAAGGCCGGGTTGAGGCTGTGGATGAAGGGCAGGATTTTGCAGTTATTGTGGACTATGCCCATACGCCTGACGGACTGGAGAATGTGCTGCGGACCGTGAAGGAATTCGCGGAAGGCCGTGTGATATGTGTGTTCGGCTGCGGTGGTGACCGCGATAAGACGAAGCGGCCGATTATGGGACAGATTGCCGCCAAATATTCGGAATATATCTTTGTCACCTCAGACAATCCGAGAACCGAGAATCCCGAAGCGATTCTCTCCGATATTGAGCAAGGTCTGACGGGGCACGGCGTGACGAAGGATCGTTATGAACTCGTTGTGGACCGTAAGGAAGCTATTGAAAAGGCTATTGAAATGGCAAGCTCTAAAGATGTAGTATTGATTGCGGGGAAAGGCCATGAGACCTATCAGCTTATTGGGTCCCAGGTACTTGACTTTGATGATCGGATTGTTGCTAAAGAAGCCATAAGGGGTCCTCGAAAGTGATAAATAGAAATCTAGCTCAAATAGCACAAATGTGTGGTGGGAATCTTGTGAATGCCAAGCATGCGGAGATCAACGCGGCAGGCGTGATAACAGATTCCCGCAAAATAACTCCAGGCTGTCTCTTCATCCCTTTGGTGGGGGAGCAGTTTGATGGACATTCCTTTGCTGCCGAGGCTATCAGCCAAGGTGCTGCGGGCGTTCTCTGGCAGAGGGATCACGGCACTCCCCCGGAAGGCCCTGTTATTCTCGTAGAGAATACTCTGGAAGCTCTGCAGCAGCTCTCTAAAGCTTATCTTGCAGAGACAGCGGTACGCGTGATCGGGATCACGGGCAGCAACGGGAAGACAACAACGAAGGATATCGTTGCCTCGCTGCTGTCGACAACCTTTAAGGTTCACAAGACCAACGGGAATTTTAACAATCATATCGGGCTTCCGCTTACCATTCTATCGATGCCGGAGGATAGCGAAGTCATAATTTTGGAAATGGGCATGAGCGGCCGTTATGAAATTGAATTGCTTTCAAAGCTAGCAGAGCCGGAGACGGTATTGATTACGAATATCGGAGAATCCCACCTGCTTCAGCTGGGTTCAAGGGAGGAAATTGCCCGGGCCAAGGTGGAAATTCTTGCTGGACTGAAGCCGGGCGGCCTGTTTGTCTACAATGGGGATGAGCCTTTGATTCCTATGGTGCTGAAGGAGCCTGAGACCCACAAGCCGGAGAATCTGAAGATTGCAACTTTTGGAATGAATGACAGTAATGATGATTATCCGACCGGCATCATGTTTCAAAGTGGAGGAACTGTGTTTACCTCTTATTCAGGCCGTTCGGAGACAGCCTACCGGCTTCCGCTGCTGGGCGAGCATAATGTAATTAATGCGCTAGGCGCAATTACGGTTGCCAGGCATTATGGAGTGACTGAGGATCGTATCATCAAGGGACTTGAGCACTTAGAGCTCACAAGCATGCGTATTGAGCTGCTCGAGGGAATTAGCGGAGTCACAATCCTGAACGATGCATATAACGCGAGCCCCACTTCGGTGAAAGCGGCGATCGGAGTTCTGGAGAAGATGAAGGGCTACCGGAGAAAAATAGCTGTGCTTGGTGACATGCTCGAGCTCGGAGAGAACGAGGAACGATACCACGTAGAGATCGGGCAGTTCATAACGGAGGATAAAGTGGACCTTCTGTATACTTTTGGACCATTAGGGTCCAAGATCGCACAGGGAGCTGCAAGCCATCTTCCCGATACGCATATCCATGCATATATTGACAAGAATGAGCTCATTCGTGCCCTTTTACAAGAGTTGACCCCCAAGGACGCGGTGCTTATCAAAGCTTCGCGGGGAATGAGACTGGAAGAAGTGGCCCGGGCCATCCAGATAGATAAGCTTCAACCCTAATTAATGATAGCGAAAGGAGGGAGATCCGTGGATTTCTCACTTGTACTTCTCACCATAGGCGTTTCCTTCATCCTCGCCGTCATTGCGGCTCCCTTATGTATTCCCCTGCTGCGCAGACTCAAATTCGGACAGCAAATCAGAACCGAGGGGCCTCAGTCCCATTTGAAAAAAGCAGGTACGCCAACGATGGGCGGCATTATTATCATGATCGCTTTCACATTGGCTTTTGTGAAATTTTCTGTCATTAATACAGAATTCTACGTCATGCTGGTAGCTACGCTGGGATTTGGTCTGGTAGGGTTCCTGGATGACTATATCAAAATTGTGTTTAAGCGCTCGTTAGGACTTACTGCCAGGCAGAAGATGCTTGGACAGCTGCTGTTCGCGGCCATTGTATGCATCCTGCTGATCTCGAACGGTCACAGCACCGCGATTGGAATTCCCGGCACGGATTATTCTTTTGACTGGGGCGGAATTTTCTATTATCCATTTATCGTCTTTATGATGCTGGCCATTACGAATGCTGTTAACTTTACAGACGGTCTGGATGGACTGCTGTCTGGTGTCAGTGCCATCGTACTTGGTGCTTACGCCGTGGTTGCCATGCAGGCGACCTCACTGCCCGCTGCGGTATGTGCTGGAGCCATGATTGGCGCAGTGCTTGGCTTCCTCGTGTTCAATGCGCATCCGGCCAGGGTGTTCATGGGAGACTCGGGATCGCTAGGTATTGGCGGGGCTATCGCGGCCATTGCCATCGTCACCAAGAGCGAATTGTTGTTCCTGATTATCGGTGGAATATTCGTCATTGAGATTCTGTCCGTAGTGCTTCAGGTAGCTTCATTCAAGACCCGTGGCAAGCGCATATTCAAAATGAGTCCGATTCACCACCACTTTGAATTGTCTGGCTGGTCCGAGTGGCGGGTTGTGATTACGTTCTGGACAGTTGGACTTGTGCTCGCAGGTATTGGACTTTATCTCAACAAGGGGTTGTAATGATAATGAATCATCCGGAAATGTATAAAGGCCTGGAAGTTGTTGTCCTGGGCCTTGCCAAAAGTGGAGTTCAAGCAGCCAAACTCATGCACGAAGCAGGCGCCAATGTGATAGTTAATGATAAAAAGGATAGAGAACTGTGTCCCGAGGCATCCGAACTGGAGGCTTTGGGAATTTCTGTTCTATGCGGGAGCCACCCGGAAGGACTTATCCATCCGGGTGTCTCTCTGCTGATTAAGAATCCGGGCATCCCGTATACGGCGGCCCCTGTACAGACAGCACTGGAGCTAGGGATTGAGGTCGTTACCGAAGTTGAGGTGGCCTATCATATCTGCCAGGCGCCTATTATTGGTATAACGGGCTCCAATGGTAAAACTACGACCACTACATGGGTAGGCAAGCTGCTGGAGGCAGCTGGTCTGCATCCGATTGTTGCCGGTAATATCGGTACTCCGCTGTGTGAGGCAGCAGCCAATGCCCGGCCTGAAGATTGGATGGTCGTAGAGCTCAGCAGCTTCCAGTTGAAGGGAACGCAGGACTTCCGTCCGGCTGTAGGCTGCCTCCTGAATGTGGCAGAGACCCATCTGGACTATCACGGCGATATGGAAGATTACGTGAGTTCCAAGGCGAAGCTGTTCGCCAATCAGCTTGAGAGCGACACAGCTGTGCTCAATTTTGATGATCCGGTCTGCCGGGAGTTGGTTCCTTACGTCAAATCTAGGCTGCTGCCCTTCTCGGTTACAGAGACCCTGGTAGAGGGTGTCTATCTGGATCCGCCGTATGCGGCGGATGTTCAGGACCATGTGTCAAGAACTGTAATCTACCGCGATACAGAAGGGAATACACATGACATTATACAGGTGGATGAGATTGGTCTGCCGGGTCGCTTCAATGTGGAGAATGCACTCGCAGCCATCGCTATCTCCATTGCTGCCGGGGCAAGCCCGGACCTGCTCGCCGAGCCGCTGAAGACATTCCGCGGAGTTGAACACCGCTTGGAGTATGTAGATAAGAAGAACGGTGTGACTTATTACAACAATTCCAAGGCGACGAATTCCAAAGCTACTATTATGGCCTTGAGCGCGCTGGATGCGCCAATTATATTGATTGCTGGTGGACTTGACCGCGGCTCCGACTATATGGAACTGCTTCCTTCCTTTAAAGACAAGGTCAAGGCAGTTGTTGCGCTCGGGGAGACCAGGGAGAAAATTGGCCGGGTAGCCGGGCTTGCCGGATTAACGCAGATCGTGCTCGTCGATACTAAGGAAGACGCTGCCTCCGTACTTGGCACCGCGATTCAAGAAGCCGCAGGTCTTGCTCAGGCGGGGGACATCGTTCTATTATCCCCGGCTTGTGCTAGCTGGGACATGTTTGCTTCCTATGAAGAGCGTGGACGCATTTTTAAAGAGGCCGTGCATAACCTTTAGTAGAGGGGTGGATAAGCCCCTACTACTATTATAGTTAGAGGTGGCTTCCGCTATGATTAAGACGCGCCATGCGCCTGATATTTGGTTGTTAATCTGCATTCTGGCACTGCTGGCGATCGGCATGGTCATGGTATACAGCGCGGGCTCGGTGCTTGCTTTTCACGATTATGGTGATTCATTTTATTTTGTGAAAAGACAGCTGCTTTTCGCAGTACTTGGATTGATCGCGATGTTCTTTACCATGAACCTCGATTATCGTAATTTGCGTAAATATTCGAGAACTATTCTAATTTTTTGTTTTATTCTTCTAATTATTGTACTTATACCGGGCATTGGTGTTGTCCGCGGCGGAGCCAGAAGCTGGCTGGGCATCAGCTCGTTCGGGATTCAGCCTTCCGAGTTCATGAAGCTCGGGATGATCCTGTTCCTGTCCGACTGGCTGAGCCGGGAGACCATGGATATTACCAGGTTCACGAAGGGGCTGCTTCCGCCACTTGGCATGATTGGACTTGCATTTGGGCTAATTATGCTGCAGCCTGATCTGGGGACGGGGACGGTAATGCTGGGAGCCTCACTGCTGATTGTGTTCGCTGCAGGCGCGAGACTCAAGCATTTGTTCTCGCTTGCCCTGGTGGGGATTGCCGGTTTTGTAGGTCTGATTCTGGCCGCGCCCTATCGTTTGAAGCGGATTACAGCCTTTCTTGACCCATGGTCGGACCCGCTGGGGGCTGGCTATCAGATTATTCAGTCTTTGTATGCGATCGGCCCCGGCGGACTAGCCGGGCTGGGTCTGGGGATGAGTCGTCAGAAGTACAGTTATGTGCCTGAGCCGCAGACGGATTTCATATTTTCGATATTGGCAGAGGAGCTCGGGTTCATTGGGGGTCTGCTCGTGCTGCTTCTTTTTACAATTCTGGTATGGAGAGGTATGCGGGTCGCGATGACGGTTCCCGACACCTTCGGCAGTCTGCTCGCTGTGGGGATTATTGGTATGGTCGCGGTTCAAGTTGTGATTAATATTGGTGTTGTTATCGGTCTCATGCCGGTTACCGGCATTACGCTGCCGCTCATCAGCTACGGGGGATCCTCGCTTACGCTGATGCTGACGGCGCTAGGAATTTTGCTTAACTTATCCCGTCATTCGAGGTGAACATCATGCGAGTTGTATTAAGCGGAGGGGGAACTGGAGGACATATTTATCCAGCTCTCGCCGTCGCGAAGCAATGTGCTTCTGAATATCCGGAATCGGAGTTTCTATATATAGGTGGACAAAAGGGGCTGGAGAGCTCCCTGGTTCCCAAGGTAGGTATACCCTTTGAGGCTATTAATATTACCGGATTCCGTAGAAAACTGTCACCGGAGAATATCAAGACGGTTATCCGGTTTCTGCGGGGCGTCCGCACTTCCAAGAAATTGCTTAAGAGATTTAAGCCCGATGTAGTTATCGGAACTGGAGGATATGTGTGCGGCCCTGTCGTCTACGCCGCCTCAAAGCTTGGGATTCCCAGTATTATTCATGAGCAGAATGCGATACCCGGTCTTACGAATCGCTTCTTGAGCAAATATGTGGATACTGTGGCACTGAGCTTTGAAGGGATGGAGAATGCTTTTCCAGGTGCCAGGAATATCCTCTATACAGGAAATCCTCGGGCGACTACAGTCTATGAGGCGGATAAAACCAAGGGGTACTCCGCTTTAGGGCTTATACCCGGAACCCCGATCGTACTCGTGGTTGGCGGCAGCAGGGGGGCGAAGGCTATTAATGATGCCATGATTGAGATGGCACCCATGCTGAATGAACTAGAGCATGTCCGCTTTGTCTATGTGACTGGTGAGAATTATTATGAGCCAACCCTGGAAGCGATCAAGGCTAAGACGGGTCAGCTGCCCCGGAGCCTTCAGGTGCTTCCTTATGTGCATAATATGCCCGAGGTGCTGGCTTGCACGTCGTTGATCGTTAATCGTGCGGGAGCTTCCTTCCTGGCAGAGATCACCTCGCTGGGCATCCCGTCCATTCTGATTCCTTCTCCTAATGTGACTAACAATCATCAGGAGAAGAATGCCAGAACACTGGAGCAGGCCGGAGCGGCTGAAGTAATTCTTGAGCCGAGCTTGACAGGACCGGCCCTATTCTCATCGATCAAGCGGATTATGGAGGATGTGTCCAGGCAGGTTGCCATGTCAACAGCTTCCCGCAGACTCGGCAAGCCCGACTCTGCACACCTGCTGGTAGAAGAGATGCACCGTCTAGTCCAGCAGCGGAGATAAAACCAGGCTCTGGGCGGGTGTCACACTCTATGGGGGGCTTACATAAGATACTCTATAATCGCGTGACAATCTACCCAAGGTGCCGGTGGGATGCTCCGCTATTCATCCTAACTAGGCTAGATCGATCAATTGGCTGTGTGGGTAACGAACCAGGGAGGGAAATTAAGATGCAGCAGTGGATTTCTAAATTATCCAGGGCAGAGGTCGGCAGTATTCTGACCAACGAGCCAATGGCCAAATATACAACATGGAAAATCGGAGGTCCCGCTGATGCGGTGATCGTGCCGGAGACAGTACAGCAGCTTCAGCATCTAATCCGTATTCTGCATGAGGAGAAGGTTCCTTGGATGCTTGTTGGCAAGGGGTCCAACATGCTCGTGTCCGATCTTGGAATCCGCGGCGCGGTGATCAGACTCGGTAAGGGGCTTGAAGGCTCAGAGTTCCGGGGAACAGAAGTGGAAGCGGACGGAGGCGCAAGCTTTGTCAGTCTAAGCATTATGGCGGGCAAGAAGGGACTTACAGGTATGGAGTTCGCTTCAGGTATTCCCGGCACGGTTGGGGGAGCGGTATACATGAACGCCGGCGCGCACGGGTCTGATGTGTCACGCATATTCAAATCCGCTGAGATTGTACTGGAGACAGGGGAATTGGTTAGCTACAACGCGGAGCAGATGGGGTTCGCTTATCGCCATTCAATCCTGCACGAACGGAGTGGGATCGTGGCTAAAGCCGTCTTCGAGCTTATGGAAGGTGATCGTACGGCGATTTCATCAACTATGGCGGCCTACAAAGACCGGAGAAGACAGACTCAGCCTTTGCAGCAGCCGTGCGCCGGGAGCGTGTTCCGCAACCCGCCGGGAGATCACGCCGCAAGGCTGATTGAAGCCGCTGGTCTGAAGGGTTACCGGTCAGGCGGTGCCGAGGTATCTGAGATGCATGCCAATTTCATTGTTAATACCGGGCAAGCGACAGCAGAGGACGTACTCACCCTGATGAACCATATTCAAAGCGTTGTTGCCTCTAAATTCGAAGTGAATTTGGTTCCGGAAGTGTTCTGCGTGGGTGAGCGGTAAACTCGGAGGTGATACATTGGACAAATTGGTGATTGAAGGCGGGCAACCCCTATCAGGAACCATTCGTATCCATGGAGCGAAAAATGCCGCATTGCCAATTCTGGCAGCGAGTCTGCTGTCCGGAGGGAAGGTTCAGCTGCGCAATGTGCCGCGTCTGCTTGATATTGATGTCATGCTGCGCATTCTGAACCGACTAGGCTGCAGTACGATTCACAGAGGGGACACCGTGGTTGTTGATTCAAGCGGGGCGGATTCATGCCAAGTGCCGGAAGATTTAATGAAGCTGATGAGGTCTTCGATATTTCTAATGGGACCTTTGCTGGCCAAGTTTGGCGAGGTGTGCGTGTATCAGCCGGGCGGATGTGCGATCGGGGAACGTAAGATCGATCTTCATTTGAACGGGCTTAAGGCCCTTGGCGCCGAGATCGAGGAGAACGACGAGCAGATTTGGTGCCGTGCCAAGAAGCTGGTGGGTGCGGATATCCATTTGGATTTCCCAAGTGTAGGGGCAACAGAGAACATTATGATGGCTGCTGTACTGGCTGAAGGGACCACCATAATTACCAACGCGGCCCGTGAGCCCGAGATTCAGGATCTGCAGAATTTCCTGAATGAGATGGGCGCGAGCATTATGGGGGCAGGAACAGACACCATCAAGATTCGCGGGGTGAAGCAGTTATTTCCATGCGAGTATGGGATAATTCCTGACCGAATCGTGGCTGGAACTGCGTTAATTGCGGCTGCAGCTACCCGGGGCACGGTAACATTGACTCATTGCAATCCAGCCCATCTCATCTCGCTGCTTCATGTCCTGAGGCGCGCTGGTGTTCAAATAGGGGTATGCAATGATATAATCAATGTTAGTAGTCTTGGGAGACCTAAAGCGGTAGAGAGCATTGTGACCTCTCCTTATCCTGCCTTTCCTACCGACCTCCAGTCTCAGGTTATGGTGCTGCTATCCTTGGCGGATGGCATCAGTATGATGAGAGAGACCGTGTTCGAAGGCAGGTTCAAGCATGTGGATGAGCTTGTGCGTATGGGTGCTGATATCTCGGTGAATTCTACCTCTGCTTACATCCGCGGAGTTCCGAGATTATATGGGGCAACAGTAGAAGCAACGGATTTAAGAGCCGGTGCAGCGCTGGTTATTGCAGGACTGTCCGCTCACGGCCAGACTGTTGTTGAGCAGGTTCATCACATTGACCGGGGATATGATCGCATAGAGAATTTGTTTCAGCGGCTGGGAGCCCGCATGCATAGGCAGACTCCAGTGCTCAAACAGCTTGATTTTGCCTGATTAATGCCAAGGTTGTCCCCTCCATCCGGAGGGGCTATCAGGCTTAATGGAGAAGTGAAAATGCCAAAAGCAAATGTACCTGTCCTTAAGAAGGACAAGCCTAGAATGAAGACAAGCCGTAAAGTCATCGCTATATTAATTCTTCTGTTCATTGTCTTGATGGGTGTGCTGTTCTTCCGGTCACAAATTAGCAAGATCTCAGAAATCCGGTTCACCGGAAATGCATATTCAACGGATGCGGAGCTCTTGAAGCAGATGGGAATCCAGGTGGGGTCGCCTTTCTTCGGTACGAGTGAAAGCACGATACGTGAGCGTCTTGCCGGCATTCCGTCTATTGAGAAGATAACTGTGGACAAGCAGTTCCCGGGTCTTATCAGCATTACAATCAAGGAGTACCGCGCCGTGGCTTATTCTCTTAACAAAGACGGCAGCTTTGCAGCCTATCTGGCGAACGGGACTGAGGTTCCAGTCAAGAATGGCGGTATTGCTGCCGGGAAGCCGCTGCTTACGAAATGGAAGAAGAATGATCCGAATTTGATCAAGCTCTGTAGTGTGCTGGGGCAAATCCCGGACAATCTGACCGCGGATATTTCAGAGATCATTCCGTCGCCGACGGCATCTTATCCGGATCGGATCAAGATGTACACCAGCTCGCATTTTGAGGTGATTACAGCGATTTCCCTGCTGACTGAGAAGATCGAGGACCTGAACTTAGTTATCGATACACAGGAGCCGGGAACCTTAACTATGCTCGAGGCGGATTCCTATTCGTCCTTCGGGCCTGTAGAAGACAATAAGGAGCCTCAAAAAGAGACTACTAATCAGTGACGAACAATGATAAAATATAATTTATGAGCTTGTTAGCAATCTCCCTCTTTTTTCTTATAATTTTTGTAGTAGCTGTGTGTCAGGTTTCTATGGCAAAATGCTGCTGGGACAGGGTTCTGACTAAATCTTGGCAATTAAAAAATTTGTAGAAAAAAGAGGGAAAGTTTAAACCGCGTTGAATTAAGTAGAGAGTTACGCTTAGCTCTACTAAACAATTTTCAAGATAACAGGAGGTGCCAGGGGCTTGAGCAACAATGACATCATTGTTAGTTTGGACATCGGTACATCCAAAGTTCGTGCTATTATTGGGGAAATCTCGAATGGAACCTTTAATATTATTGGGGTTGGATCTGCCGAATCGGAAGGAATCCGTAAAGGCGCGATTGTAGATATTGACCAGACTGTGCAGTCTATCAAGAGTGCGGTCGACCATGCTGAACGCATGGTGGGTATTCAAATATCGGAAGTGTATGTCGGTATTTCGGGAAATCATATCGGACTCCAATCCAGTCACGGCGTAGTGGCTGTGTCGAACGAGGACCGTGAAATAGGGGAAGAGGATATTGAGCGCGTCATGAAGGCCGCAGAAGTGATTGCCCTTCCACCTGAACGGGAGATTATCGATGTAGTAGCCAAGCAGTATGTAGTAGACGGATTGGAAGGGATACAGGATCCTCGCGGAATGATCGGGGTAAGACTTGAAGTCGAAGCCACCATTATTACCGGTGCAAAGACGGCAATACATAATCTTCTTCGCTGCGTAGAGAAAGCGGGTCTGAAGGTCACGGATCTTGTTCTTCTGTCGCTGGGTGCAGGCCAGCTGGCCTTATCCAAGGATGAGAAGACTATGGGTTCCGTGCTTGTAGATATTGGAGCCGGGTCTACAACGATTGCTGTATTTGAGAACGGGACTATCTCCGCCACATCCACACTTCCAATCGGCGGGGAATTTATCACGAATGATATAGCCTATGGGCTTCGGACCTTGACTGATCAAGCTGAGAAGGTCAAGCTGAAATACGGATGTGCGCTTATGGAAGATGCTGCTCATGACGTTACTTTCAAAGTAACCCGTATCGGGAGCAATGTGGATAAGGAATTCACCCAAGAGGATTTGGCTGCAATCTCGGAGCCGCGGGTACAGGAGATATTCCACTTGATCCGTCAGGAAGTTAAACGGCTCGGTTACACAGAGCTTCCCGGGGGTTATATACTAACGGGGGGAACGGTATCCATGCCTGGGCTGCTGCAGGTGGCTCAGAATGAACTGGCCGCTTCTGTACGGATTGCTGTACCGGACTATATTGGAGTCAGGGACCCCGGTTTCACAAGCGGAGTTGGAATCCTGTATAATGTGATTCGTAACATTCGTATCCGCAGCACCGGGAATAAGAAGCAAGTCAAGAATCCAAAGTCGGCCCCTGCTGCTCAGGAGACAGCTCCTAAGGCGGGAATCTGGGGAAGCATTAAGAATATCTTCAAAGAGTTTATATAACTAAGACCACGATGGACGGGCCATCCACGCACACTGAGGGGGAGATGGAAGAGTATGTTGGAATTTGATTTTGAAATGGAGAGCATGGCTAAAATAAAGGTCATCGGGGTTGGCGGCGGCGGAAGCAATGCCGTGAACCGTATGATCGAGAATGGAGTGCAGGGTGTGGAGTTCATTACGGTGAACACCGACGCGCAGGCACTGCATCTGGCTAAGTCCGAACACAGACTGCAGATCGGGGACAAGCTGACTCGTGGTCTTGGAGCAGGAGCCAATCCGGAAGTAGGTAAGAAGGCTGCTGAAGAATCCCGCGATTTGATTGCGAATACGCTCAAAGGCGCGGATATGGTCTTCGTTACTGCAGGGATGGGTGGAGGCACAGGTACAGGCGCCGCTCCTGTAATTGCCGAGATTGCAAGAGAATGTGGAGCATTGACCGTGGGCGTAGTTACCCGCCCGTTCACCTTTGAAGGACGCAAGCGTTCCTCCCATGCCGAGCTTGGCATTGAAGGACTCAAGGAGAAAGTTGACACTCTGATCGTGATTCCGAATGACCGCCTGCTTGAGATGGTGGACAAGAAGACTCCAATGCTGGAAGCTTTCCGTGAAGCCGATAATGTGCTTCGTCAAGCGGTTCAGGGTATCTCAGATCTGATTGCGGTTCCAGGTCTAATCAACCTTGACTTTGCCGATGTGAAGACCATTATGACTGAGCGCGGGTCCGCGCTTATGGGTATTGGCCTCGCAACCGGTGAGAATCGTGCGGCTGAAGCAGCTCGCAAAGCTATTATGAGCCCGCTCCTGGAGACGACGATTGAAGGCGCTAGAGGCGTTATCATGAACATTACCGGAGGCTCCAATCTGTCTCTTTATGAAGTCAATGAAGCGGCGGAAATTGTCATTTCTGCATCCGATCCTGAAGTGAATATGATCTTCGGTGCGATTATTGACGAGAATATGAAGGAAGAGATTAAAGTCACCGTTATTGCTACAGGCTTTGAACACAAGCCAGCTCCTGTACAGCCGCAGCGGAAGCCTTCGGTAAGTAATCCGGAGCCACAGGAGAATCGTTCGAATAACCTGAGACCATTTGGGAACCAGCCAAGTGGAGATCAGCTAGATATTCCAACATTCCTGCGCAATCGCCGTAACAACGATTAGTCCTGGATAGATTTCCCCCATACATGAAGCCCGTTTGTCGCCTTGTGCGATGAGCGGGCTTTTTTGATCGTATCCTTGCTAGGTATAGGGAGAAGATCAGAATTGTGTCACAGATAATCCCTGGAAGGTCGACAAAAAAAGTTGATCTCCGCACTCAATATTAGACAGACTTCATAGTTTGATCTACTTATACTGAGAACATCAATCTGCTTTAAGAGAATGGACAATAAGACTGAACGGGGGAAATAACATTTTGAAGTGGTAGTCTCTTAAGTGTCTACAGCATTTCCATGAATGCCAGCTAGTGAAGAACTGCTCCCGTGGAAACAGGCAGGTGTAGCCGTGGTTGTGTATATTGATCTTATTTTCCTGTTGAACCTGGTCATTGACGGTGCTCTTATTTGGCTAACTGCCTGGATGAGGAAGCTGAAGGTGAATAAATGGCGTGCCGCTGCCGCCGCAGTCATTGGGGCTTTATATGTGCTCATGATGTTTCTGCCTCAGCTGTCCTTTTTGTATACGTTCCTTACAAAGTTTTTATTCTCGGTAGTCATGCTATGGGTAGCCTTTGGATTCGGAAGTCTGCAAAACTATCTGCGGAATATGGGCGCCTTCTATATCGTCAACTTTGTGGCCGCCGGGGGGATCCTGGGCATCCATTATCTCCTGCAAAGCTCTGGGGAGGTATGGAGCGGAATCTGGTATACGACGACTGGAGGAGCCGGCTTTGAACTGAAGATAGGGGCTCTGTTCATTCTCATTGTCTTCGTACTTGTTCTGCTGGCGTTCAAGTCCGTCCAGGCATCCCGGCAGAGGCAGCTTCGCTTGAATACCTATCTTGGGGAAGTGACGGTTCATATTGAAGAGGTGGAAATTAGCTGTACGGGTCTCATTGATACAGGGAATCAGCTTACAGATCCATTAACGAGGATGCCGGTCATGGTCATGGAGGCCTCGCTCTGGGAGCACTTTCTCCCGGACGGCTGGGCCAGCAAGCTCAGCAGCGGTGGAGCGGACAACCTCATTATGGAGCTCAGTGAAGATGCAGGATTCCCTTGGAGAGAGCGGCTAAGGCTGGTCCCGTACCGGGGTATCAACAAAGGCTCGCAATTTATGATTGCGCTCAAGCCGGATAAGGTAACTGTTGTGGCTGGAGACAAAAGGACCATAACGAGCAGAGTGCTCATCGGGCTGGATGGAGGAAGGTTGTCATCTGAAGGAGCCTATAAGGCCATTATTCATCCGCTGTTAACGGAGGATGCCGGCGGGAGCGACCAGGCAAGTGCAACTGCTAACGCGATATAGGAGGTTTGAGCCATGCTTGTAAAATGGAAATTAACACTTCAACTGCAGTACTATAGGCTGCTGTTCCTTCTGGGAATGAAAAGTGAAGAGATTTATTATATCGGCGGGAGTGAGGCGCTTCCGCCTCCTTTAACACGCGAAGAAGAGGAGTTCCTGCTGCAGAAGCTCTCCAGCGGGGATGCAGCCATTAGGGCGATGCTGATTGAACGCAATCTGCGCCTGGTCGTGTATATTGCCCGTAAATTTGAGAATACCGGAATCAACATCGAAGATCTGGTGTCAATCGGGGCAATTGGCTTGATTAAGGCCGTGAATACTTTTGATCCCGAGAAAAAGATAAAGCTTGCCACCTATGCCTCACGCTGTATCGAGAATGAGATTCTCATGTATCTGCGCCGGAACAGCAAGATCCGGTCCGAGGTATCTTTTGATGAGCCGCTTAATATCGATTGGGATGGCAATGAATTGCTCCTGTCTGATGTGCTGGGCACCGAGAATGACACCATCTACCGCAATATTGAAGAGCAGGTGGACCGGAAGCTGCTTCACAAGGCACTCGATAAGCTGAGTGACCGGGAACGAATGATTATGGAGCTCCGATTTGGGCTTAGCGACGGGGAAGAGAAGACACAGAAGGACGTGGCAGACCTGCTTGGAATCTCACAATCTTACATTTCCCGGCTGGAGAAAAGAATCATCAAACGGCTGCGCAAAGAGTTCAATAAAATGGTGTAACCCCAAAATATAGGAATAAAAAGACCTCCCTCGGAGATAATGAACATTAGTTTCACCGCAGATTAGGTAGGGCCTTACACGCCTTACAGGCTTGATCTGTATCCTTGGGAGGTAAGACACGATGACACGAAACAAAGTCGAGATTTGCGGTGTCGACACTGCAAAGCTACCTGTTCTAACGAATGCGGAAATGCGTGAATTATTCCACTCTCTACAACAAGACCACGTGCGAGCAGCAAGAGAAAAGTTAGTCAATGGGAATCTGAGGCTCGTGCTCAGCGTAATCCAGCGGTTCAATAACCGGGGAGAGTATGTGGACGATCTGTTCCAGGTCGGCTGCATCGGACTAATGAAGGCTATTGATAATTTTGATCTATCGCAAAATGTGAAGTTCTCCACCTACGCTGTTCCGATGATCATCGGTGAGATCCGGCGCTACTTAAGGGACAACAATCCGATTCGGGTCTCCCGGTCCCTGCGGGATATCGCTTATAAAGCGCTTCAGATGAGGGACAGTCTGACGAACCGGAATTCACGCGAACCGACCGTGCTGGAAATTTCAGAGGCTCTGAACATCCCCAAAGAAGACGTGGTGTTCGCTCTGGATGCGATCCAGGACCCTGTATCCCTGTTCGAGCCTATCTATCATGATGGCGGGGACCCGATCTATGTGATGGATCAGATCAGCGATGATAAGAACAAGGACGTGTCCTGGATTGAAGAGATCGCGCTGCGCGAAGCGATGCATAAGCTTAACCGCAGGGAGAAGATGATTCTCTCCATGAGATTTTTTGAAGGCAAGACCCAGATGGAGGTTGCGGATGAGATCGGTATCTCGCAGGCGCAGGTATCCAGACTGGAGAAATCCGCTATTTTACAAATGCAAAAGCATGTGAAATCCTGACGGCCCGAAAGGGACCGTCTTTTTTTATGCTTGATCTTATTTTTTGGATAAGTGACTCATATATTTAACAGACAAGGGCTTAAGAAGCTCTGACGTGAAACTGGATGAATGATGTGCACACAGGGGGAGAGGTCATTGGTGAAAATTTCCGATTTCCAGACAAAGGATGTCATTAATGTGGTAGATGGGAAAAGACTCGGTCAAATCAGTGATTTGGAGCTTGATCTGCGGCAGGGGCTGATTGAGGCTATTGTGGTTCCAGGTTACAGCAAGTTCATGGGGCTGTTCGGAGGCGGCAATGATATGGTCATTCCCTGGCGGAATATTGTTAAGATTGGTTCGGATGTCGTGCTGGTGAAGCTGGATGAGAGCCGGATCAGAACCCAGGAGAATGAGAACACGATCTATATTGAACGGGACAGACATGAGGGACGCCGGAGCCTGTAGAGTCGCCGGGATGTGAATGTTAGTGGGCAAACTCATCCGAATCAGGGTTAGTAAAGTCCGCGGCATATGGTACACTGTATTCAGGAGTAATTAGGAGGATATGGGATATGGAACCGTTTGTTAGGGTAAATATAAAGCACGGAGAGCCTGAGCGGCTGAATCTGCGTTCCTGGGAGGAAGCTTTCCCTGGACTTAGCGCAGGCTTTACCGGAAGGGGTGGCGGAACGGGAACCGCTCCTTATGAAAGTCTGAATTTAGCTCTGCATGTGGGGGATGATCCGGAAGCGGTCATAGCCAACAGGGCAAAGTTGGCGGAGTCGGCCGGATTCCCATTCGATGCATGGACCTGTGGAGAACAGGTGCATGGTACCCGTATAGGCGTGGTTGATGCTGAACAGCGTGGACGGGGAAGGCTTGACAGAACGAGCAGCTTTGAGGATACGGATGGATTAATCACCCATGTGCCTGGCATAATGCTTACGTCATTTTATGCGGACTGTGTGCCGCTGTATTTCCTAGACCCCGTCCACCATGTGGTTGGTCTCGCTCATGCGGGCTGGAAGGGAACCGTTCAGCAGATTGCCTTACAGATGATTGTTAAGATGGAAGAGGAATACGGGAGCAGACCGGATCAGATTAGAACAGCGATCGGCCCTTCCATTGGGCCGTGCTGTTATGAAGTTGATGAGCATGTGATGTCCAGGGTCAGAAGCATCGTGTCCGAATCTGAGCAGCAGGATCTGGCAGCGAAGGTGGCTTCGGCATCAGCCAACCCAGGTAAAAGCATGCTGAACTTGAAAGAACTGAATCGAATCATTATGATTAAAGCAGGAATTTTGCCGAGCCATATCGAATGTACAACGTGGTGTACAAGCTGCAGCACCGATGTATTCTTCTCCTATCGCAAGGAGAATGGAATAACCGGTCGCATGGCCAGCTGGATCGGCATGAAGGAGAGGTGATCCTTCTTGAGCTTGAAGGAACGGATTGAGCTGGTGAACACACGAATCAGACAAGCCTGTGAACGTAGTGGAAGGCAGCCTGAAGAGATTAACATAGTCGCTGTAACGAAATACGTATCTG
Source organism: Paenibacillus sp. YPG26 (assembly GCF_023704175.1). Classification (NCBI taxonomy): domain Bacteria; kingdom Bacillati; phylum Bacillota; class Bacilli; order Caryophanales; family Paenibacillaceae; genus Paenibacillus; species Paenibacillus sp. YPG26. The sequence continues at coordinate 1,520,011 of NZ_CP084530.1, forward strand.
TGGAAGCAACAGAAGCGGTTCTTGACCAAGGACTTGTACACCTTGGCGAGAACCGTCTGCAGGTGGCAGGTCCCAAATGGGAGCAGCTTGGTGGCAGAGGGACTTGGCATTTCATTGGCCATTTGCAGACCAACAAGGTGAAGGAAGTTATCGGGAAGTTCGAGTATATCCATTCGCTGGATCGTCTGTCCCTCGCCAAAGAGCTGGAGAAGAAAGCCGCTGCGGCAGATACGTTTATTAAGGTCTTTGTCCAGGTTAATATATCTGGAGAGGAATCCAAGCAGGGCCTTGAGCCGGATGAAGTGCCAGGCTTTCTTGAGGAGATCCGCAAGCTCCCTCATCTGAAAGTAATCGGGCTAATGACCATGGCTCCATTTGAAGGTGACCCGGAAGACACAAGACCTATATTTAGAGGGCTGAGAGAGCTTCGGGACCAGCTGAACGATAAGTCGTTAACTGACGAGCCGCTCAAGCATTTGTCGATGGGAATGTCGAATGATTTCGAGGTGGCGGTCGAAGAAGGGGCGACATGGCTTCGCCTCGGCACTCTACTAGTGGGGAAAGAGGAGGAGAATTAATGGGAGTCATGAATAAATTTATGAATTTCTTTGGCCTTCAGGAGGAGGAGGAAGTCGTGGAACGGGAGAAATTCCAAGAGACAGATGAACCTGAGCTTGAAACTCCGAGCTTCGATGCACGTAGAAATCAAAGGGGAAGCAATGTGGTAAGTATTCATTCCCAGAAGAATGTCAAGCTGATCTTGAATGAGCCTCGTTCCTATGATGAAGCGCAAGAGATTGCAGATCATCTGCGTTCGCACCGCGCGGTGGTTGTTAACCTGCAGCGCGTCCGTAACGATCAGGCCCTTCGTATTATCGATTTTCTGAGTGGTACGGTATATGCTCTCAGCGGTAGTATCTCCAAAGTTGGCGCTAACATCTTTCTGTGCACCCCGGATACGGTTGAGATTCAGGGCTCGATTACTGAAATTCTAGCCGACGAACAAGAATATAACAGAATGAGGTGACCGGAAGTTGAGCAGTATTGAGACGATTATTTATGCCTTGTATCAAATTTATACGTACATGATTATCATCTACATTCTGATGTCATGGATACCGAATGTCAGAGAGAGCTTCATCGGTGACCTGCTCGGGAAGCTGGTTGAGCCATTTCTTGCTCCGTTCCGCCGGTTCATACCGCCGATTATGGGCATGATTGATATTTCTCCAATCGTAGCTTTGTTCGTACTTCGGCTTGCTGTTGTCGGACTGGTAAGTGTAATCGGCTATTTGACAGGAAGCAGATAATGAAGGTTGACATATATGAACACTTCCGCCCCGAAGAACGAATGTTTGTGGACCGGGCATGGGAGTGGATTGTTGGAGCCGGGGAATATCATGAAGTGAAGCTTACCGATTTCCTGGACCCTCGTCAATGCTTCATCCTGGAATCACTCGCTGGAAGAAATCCCGAGGTAAGCGTCAGGTATGATGGCGGATATGAAGGGGCTGAACGGGTTCGTGCCCTTATAGCTCCGGACTACAGGGATTTGTCCTACGAACCAATGAGGCTTAAGGTTCTCGATATATCTTCCCTTGATCAGAAGCTGGACAGCTTGGAACACGGGGATTATATGGGGGCCTTGCTGTCTTTGGGACTTAAGCGGGACAAGATTGGCGACATTCATGTTCTTGAGGACGGCTGTAATGTGATAGTTGCTGAAGAGACAGCGGACTACCTTCGTGCCAACCTGCGTCAGGTTCACAGGGTTAATGTGTATACCGAGATCAAGGACCTGAGTGATCTGCGCGTATCAAGTCAGAATCTGGAGGCCATGGTGCTGACCGTGGCTTCCTTGAGATTGGATGGAATCGTCAGCGATGTGTATCGGCTCAGCCGAAGCAAGGTCTTGGTTCCCATTAAAGCCGGCCGCTGCCGGATTAATTGGAGGACAGAGGAAGACCCTTCCAAGAACCTCAGAGAAGGGGATGTCGTCTCCCTGCAGGGATTTGGACGGTTCAAGGTCCTGGAGTTGGACGGTGTGACGAAGAAAGGGAGATTCCGGGTAAAAATCGGGAAATTTGTGTAGAAGACAGCAGGAAATCTTCTCAATCTGTCGAATTGTAATACAGTGGACAGAGCGAGAACCTGATCTTCTGCCTTGTTGTTCAAATTTTTAGGAGGTGCGCAGCATGCCATTAACGCCGCTGGATATACATAATAAGGAGTTCTCCAGACGTCTTCGCGGCTACGACGAAGATGAAGTGAATGAATTTCTCGATCAGATCATTAAGGATTACGAGAGCGTCATTCGGGAGAACAAGGATCTTCAGAACCAGCTGCTGACGGTGCAGGAGAAGCTTGACCATTTTGCTACGATTGAAGAATCGCTGAGCAAGACGATCATCGTTGCCCAGGAAGCGGCTGACGAGGTTAGGAACAATGCGAAGAAGGAAGCTCAGCTTATCATAAAAGAAGCAGAGAAGAATGCGGATCGCATTATCAACGAATCCTTGAGCAAATCCCGTAAGGTTGCCCTTGAAGTTGAAGAACTCAAGAAACAGGCTTCCGTATACCGGGCCCGCTTCCGGGTGCTGGTTGAAGCACAGCTGGAACTTCTAAGTCAAGATGGCTGGGAATCTCTTGAAGAGGATACCAAGCGCGGCGAGCGTGAAGTGCGCGAGATATACTAGGCCTTCTCCAGGTTGACATTGTGACCCAAAACAGGTATAAATAAAAACATATGATTTTAACCGCATAGCTTCTTTTGATGATGGGAACCAGTACGCTGAACCCCTTGATCTCCAGAGAGTTGGTATCCTGCTGAAAGCCAACGTTCAAGAGTCAGACGGAATATCCTCCCGGAGAAGTTAAGCCTAAATCTGCAGAGATAATATCTCTGGAGACGTTAAGCTTCACCGGCTGCCGGCCGTTATACCGGACCCATATGAAGCGTATGGGACTAAGTTGTCAGTCTTTCTTCTGCCGTGTAGAAGGTAAGATTGGAACAAGGGTGGTAACGCGAGCACAAGCCTCGTCCCTTAGGGGACGGGCTTTTTTTGTTGTTTACAGATATGATTTCACATTGGAGAAAGGAAGGCTGCAAGCGATGCAAAAGGTGGATGTGAAAGAAAAAGCCCGGGCGCGGGAGAAACGGATTTTGGCCAAGTGGAACACGGAGGATACATTCCGCAGGAGTATTGAGAATCGGGAAGGAAGACCGAATTATGTGTTCTACGAGGGACCTCCGACAGCGAATGGCAAGCCTCATATCGGACACGTGCTCGGCCGTGTAATTAAGGACTTTATCGGACGTTACCAGACTATGAACGGGTACCGTGTTGTCCGCAAAGCGGGCTGGGATACTCATGGTCTGCCGGTAGAGCTCGGTGTGGAGAAGCAGCTTGGCATCTCCGGCAAGCAGGAAATCGAGAATTACGGAGTAGAGGAATTTATCAAGAAGTGTAAAGACAGTGTTTTTGAATATGAGAAACAGTGGAGAGAGCTGACGGAAGCAATCGGTTACTGGACGGATCTCGATAATCCTTATATCACGCTGAAGAACAGCTATATTGAGAGTGTGTGGAACATTTTGTCCACCATTCACAAGAAGGGGCTGCTCTATCGCGGTCACCGCGTGAGTCCTTACTGTCCTTGCTGCCAGACTACTCTTAGTTCACATGAGGTGGCTCAAGGCTACGAAGATGTCAAAGATCTTAGTGCTACTGCCAAGTTCAAGCTGACTGACAGCGGAGAATATATTCTCGCATGGACAACAACGCCATGGACGCTGCCTGCCAATACGGCGCTCGCCGTGAATCCGTCAATCACTTATGCGCGTGTGAAGCAGGGCGACGAAGTATTGATTGTGGCTGAAAGCCTGGCAAGTGATGTGCTCAAAGGCGAGTATGAGATTCTCTCTACCCTTACAGGTGCAGAACTGATCGGCAAGAGCTATAAAGCTCCGTTTGACTACATCCACCCTGAGAAGGGGCTAGTAGTAGTGGGTGCCGATTTCGTAACAGATTCCAGCGGTACAGGAATCGTGCATATGGCTCCGGCTCATGGCGAGGACGACTATAGAACCTGCCGTGAGAATGACATTGAGTTCATCAGCGTAGTCAACCTTCAAGGTAAGTACGCCGATGTGGTAACCGACTTCGCCGGACGCTTCGTGAAGGACTGTGATCTTGATATCGTCAAATTGCTGTCTGAACGCGGACTGCTGTACAGCAAAGAGAAGTATGAGCACAGCTACCCATTCTGCTGGCGCTGCAAATCACCGCTGCTCTACTATGCAATGGATAGCTGGTTCATTAAGACAACGGCCGTGAAGGACCAACTGATCGCGAACAATAATAGTGTGGATTGGTATCCGGGACACGTTCGTGAAGGGCGCTTTGGTAAATTCCTGGAGGATCTGGTGGACTGGAATATCAGCCGTAACCGCTACTGGGGTACCCCGCTTAACGTATGGGTCTGTGACAAGACTGGCAAGGAATTCGCTCCGGCAAGCATCGCCGAGCTGAGAGAGCATGCCATTGGGGATGTGCCTGAGGATATTGAGCTGCACAAGCCTTATGTAGATGAGATCAAGCTCAAATCTCCATTCCATGAAGAGGGGGTTATGACCCGTACTTCAGAAGTCATTGACGTCTGGTTCGACAGCGGCTCTATGCCTTTTGCCCAGCAGCATTATCCATTCGAAAATGAGCAGGAATTCAGCGAGCAGTATCCGGCTGATATGATCTGTGAAGGGATTGACCAGACGCGTGGATGGTTCTACAGTCTTCTTGCGGTATCTACCTTGTTCACAGGCAAAGCTCCTTACAAAGCTGTAATTGCTACAGGTCATATCCTGGATGAGAATGGGCAGAAGATGTCCAAATCCAAAGGCAACGTGATCGACCCTTGGGACATTATTGAAGAATATGGCACCGATGCTTTCCGCTGGGCTCTTCTGTCCGACAGTGCGCCATGGAACAGCAAGCGATTCTCCAAAGGAATCGTGTCTGAAGCCAAGTCGAAGGTTGTTGACACGCTGGTTAATACCCATGCGTTCCTGACTTTATACGCGAACATTGACGGATACAAGCCAGAGGAGCACGCTTACCGTCCATCGGAGAGCAAGCTGGACCGCTGGGTGCTGTCCCGCCTGAACAGTCTGATTCTGACTGTGAACAAAGGGCTATCGGTGAACGACTTCCTTAACCCGGCCAAAGCGATTGAACAGTTCGTTGACGAGCTGAGCAACTGGTATATCCGCCGTTCCCGCGACCGCTTCTGGGGCAGCGGACTAAGTGAAGATAAGCTGTCTGCTTATCAGACACTGACGAGCGTTCTCGTGACGCTGGCCAAATTGACCGCTCCGTACACTCCGCTTCTGGCAGAGGATATCTACAGTAATCTGGCTGGAGAGCTGGAAAGTGTCCATTTTGCAGACTATCCAAAAGCGGATGAGGCTCTGATTGACAAGGAACTGGAAGCGGATATGGAGACTGCCCGCCAGATTGTTGAGCTTGCCCGCAACGTTCGGAATGAGACGGGAATTAAGACACGCCAGCCGCTCTCCGAGCTGATTATCTCCATTGACCGCAGCTTTGCAGTTGCAGATTATGATGATATCATCAAGGATGAGATTAATATCAAACACATTGAAGTAGAGCAGAGCGACAGTGGATTTGTTGATTTCACGCTGAAGATGAACCTTAAAGTGGCTGGGAAGAAATATGGTAAAAATATTGGCTTCCTGCAGGGTTATCTCAAAGGTCTCGCTTCTGATGAAACCCGCCGGATTGTTAACAGCGGTGTTCTTCATATCACCTCTCCTGAAGGTGAGGAGCTTGAGATTACAGCCGAGGAGCTGCTGGTTGAGAAGCAGGCGAAGCCTGGATTTGCCTCTGCCTCCGGATATGGAATTACTGTGGCCTTGAATACCGAGATCACCCCTGCCCTTGAGCAGGAGGGGCTGGTTCGTGAGGTCGTCCGTGCGGTACAAGACACACGCAAGAAGCTGGATCTTCCGATTGAGAAGAGGGTTCACCTAACTCTTGGTGTGGATGATGAGTTAAAGGCTGCCATCACCGCATTTGACCACGTGCTCCGTGAGAATGTGCTTGTCACAGAAGTGTCCTTTGGAGATAAGGAAGGCGCTGAGCAGATCGATTTGGGGAATAGACAGATCAAAGTTCATATTGCCGGATAATAATCAGCATGGTTCTCCGAATTGGGGCCATACTATATAGCAAAAATAACTAACGAGCTTTAGCCAGAATTTCCTCCTGCAGGAAATCTGGCGGGCTCGTTTATGTTTTGCATAGAGAAGCCTGAAGGCCACCTACGGAAGGACTGAACAAGTCAAATGATACACCGCAAGCCGGCGAATGCAACGAAAAAAAATGAAGAACAATTGCTGGATGGGACGCTGGAAGAGAAGATGGGAGCGGTATACAAGTTGACCCTTCATTGGTCTCAGGAGCTTGAGAAGTCACGAATTATGGAATATACCCAGCTTATGGTCAGGCCATGGAAGCTGATCTGGCTCAATTTGCTGTCAGGAGCTTCACGTGGTGTCGGAATTGCTATTGGCTTTACTTTTTTTGCAGCAACAATTATATATTTCCTTCAAGCGCTTGGGGCATTGAACTTACCTATTGTCGGTGATTATATCGCCGATATTGTGCGGATTGTCCAGCGGCAGCTGGAGCTTAATACTCGTTAGAGCCAGTCCCGAGTGATTCTTCAGATTCCAGGTGTCTGGTGCTGCTCATATGCTTGCGGTACTGACCATTCCGGTAAAAGAATACCTCAGTGCCCGTGATATCAGTTGCGACAAAGCTCTCGTAAGGTTCAACGAATCCATCGAGCTCATTATCGGCTTCAATTTCCATATCGTTATAATTGTCAATCTCATTGCCTTCTGCCATAGCTGGTGAATTGGACGTTCCATAGCTTTCGAGGATCTGCCAGGCATCCTCACCATCGAAGCCATTCTGGTCGTCATGCTCGTCCATGCTGGTCCGGCCAAATGGAGGATACAGGAATTCCTCCTCAATCGGGCGCTTGCTGGAGACTTCTCTTTGCGGTGTATGCTCTATGCAATAGGTGGTCTCAGGGATGGCTTCCAGCCGGTCATAGCTGATGGGCTGACCGCAGGTGATGCACACCCCATAGCTGCCTTCGTTCATGCGCTGCAGAGCGTCATCAATCCGGTCAAGATGAAGCTCATCGTGCTCCGCAAGGGCTAGGTCTTTGCCCCGTTCGAACACTTCAGTACCCAGGTCTCCGGGATGGTTGTCATTGGTTGATAATTCACTGATATTCTCACGTGTTGTTGCCGCCATGCCGTAATGCTCGTTGTAAGCCAAGCGGCTCGAAATATCCTCGCGCTGTTCCCGAAGTCTTTGCTGAAGGGTGGAAATCTGTTCATTGCTTAGATGAGACATAAGGGTTCTCCTTTCTGAGGTGCACAGGATGTAAAAGCTCTTACCTCTAGGTTGCGCAAAGGGAGGCGGTTTTAGAGTAGGAAAATCCTATCGCTCATGGACGTTCTCTTTCCTGCTGTGCTACAATATACAGGGCTAAATCGTGGTTAATTCTGCCTGATTATGCGGCAGGTGATATCAAGAACGAGGTGACAATCGGCAGTGATCTATTACTTAATTGCATTCATTGTTTTTCTGATTGACCAGGGAACCAAATATATTATTGCTACAAAAATGCAGCTGCACGAGCAAATCCCTGTAATCGGTGATTTCTTCCTGATTACATCACACCGGAACAGAGGGGCAGCATTTGGAATACTGGAGAACCAGCGTTGGTTCTTCATTGTAATCACGGTTATCGTTGTCCTGGCTATCGTATGGTACTTGCAGAGAATCAAGAATAATCCGCACAAGCTGCTGCCTACGGCATTGGCACTGGTGCTTGGTGGTGCGGTGGGGAACTTCCTGGATCGGGCATTGACCGGAGAAGTGGTGGATTTCCTGATGCTTAATTTCGGAAGCTACACATTCCCGATTTTTAATATCGCAGATTCCTGCATTGTAGTGGGTGTGGCACTGATTGTTCTGGATTCGTTCCTGGATATGGGCAGACAGAAGAAAAAAGAGGCAGAGGCAGGGAGCGAGCAGACTTCATGAATGAAACTCTAGAATGGACGGTAACACCAGGCTCGGCCAAAGAGCGTATTGATAAGTATGTGAAGGAATGTCTTGCTGAAGATTATTCTCGCAGTCAGATTCAGCTGTGGATTGAAGAGGGACATGTCACGGTAAATGGCAGCTCTGTCAAGTCTAACTACAAGCTTGCTGAAGGTGATCTGGTGTGTATCCGCATCCCCGAACCCAGCTCAGTGGAAATTGTGCCCGAGAATATTCCGCTTGATGTATATTATGAAGATTCGGACGTAATTGTGGTTAACAAGCCTAGAGGCATGGTTGTCCACCCCGCACCGGGTCATGCATCAGGAACCTTAGTTAATGCGCTAATGTACCATTGCAAGGATCTGTCAGGAATTAATGGCGAGCTGCGCCCGGGTATTGTTCACCGGATCGATAAGGATACTTCGGGACTCCTTATGGCCGCTAAGAATGACAAGGCTCATGCTTCTCTGGCTGCACAGCTTAAGGATCACTCGGTTACACGCAAATATTTTGCGTTGGTGCATGGCAATGTGACCCATGATCAAGGAACCGTGGATGCTCCAATCGGACGTGACACCTATGACCGCAAGATGTTCGCGGTAACTGAGCGGAACAGCAAGACCGCGGTTACTCATTTCCATGTTGCTGAGAGATTCGGCGATTACACCCTCCTTGAATTAAAGCTGGAGACAGGCCGGACACACCAAATCCGGGTACATATGAAGTTCATTGAGCATCCGCTGGTGGGAGATCCGATGTATGGCAGAAGCAAAGGAATCAAGATGAATGGACAAGCGCTGCATGCGGCGGTACTGGGATTTGTTCATCCGTCTTCGGGAGAATATCTTGAATTCTCCGCACCCATTCCGGACGATATCGAGAACTTGCTGCGCTCTCTTCGGAACAGGTAACTTCAATGATCATTTTAAGGCATTCCATGAATCAAATCACATGTTCCGAGCGCTGGAGCATGGATTTGATTCGGAATGTCTTTTTTTTGTCAGCTGCTTCCAGGTCATCTTGGATGGTCAAATAGTACAAACGATCTGATGGATAATCCATTGTGAAAAGACTCTATTTCCAGCATATTTAACAGTAGATTTAGTTAAGGAGATGGGCTGGCATGAGTATTGAACAATATCAACAAACTTATATTCAGAACAATTTTGCAGACCGCATTGGCGGCGCTAATTACGGGAAAGATACCGCAATCTATAAATTCGAGAAAATTAAACGTGCCAAGGCTGCAGCCAAGAAGGATTTCCCGGATGTTGAGCTCATTGATATGGGTGTCGGGGAGCCTGATGAAATGGCTGATGCAGGCATTGTGGCGAAGCTAGCCGAGGAAGCTGCCAAACCCGAGAACCGGGGGTATGCCGATAACGGAATCGCAGAATTCAAGGAAGCTGCCGCGAAATATTTGCAGGAAGTATTCGGAGTGGAAGGAATTGATCCGGTTACCGAGATCGTTCACTCCATTGGCTCCAAGCCTGCTCTGGCTATGCTGCCTTCATGCTTCATTAATCCTGGAGACGTAACCATCATGACGGTGCCGGGTTATCCCGTTCTTGGAACACATACGAAATACTTGGGTGGCGAGGTATATAATATCCAGCTTACCGAAGAGAATAATTTCCTGCCGGATCTGTCTTCGATCCCAGAAGAGATCTGTGCTCGCGCGAAGCTTCTGTATCTCAACTATCCGAACAACCCAACAGGTGCCAGCGCAACCAATGAGTTCTTCGCCGAAGTGGTTGTATGGGCCAAGAAGCATAACGTTGTAGTTGTTCATGATGCTCCTTATGCCGCTTTGACTTATGATGGGCTTAAGCCACTCAGCTTCTTGTCCGTTCCAGGGGCCAAAGATGTCGGCATCGAACTGCATTCCTTGTCCAAGTCATACAATATGACTGGCTGGAGAATTGGATTCGTAGCAGGGAACCCGCTTGTAGTTAAGGCATTCAGTGATGTGAAGGACAATAATGATTCAGGTCAATTCATTGCCATTCAGAAAGCTGCGGCTTACGGGCTTGCTAATCCCGGGATTACCGAGAAGATTGCGGACAAGTATTCCCGCCGTCATAACATGCTTGTAGAGGTACTGAATGACCTGGGCTTTAAGGCCAAGAAGCCTAAAGGCTCCTTCTTCCTGTATGTCGCAGCGCCAAAAGGTGTGGCAGGAGGCCCGTCGTTCGAGAGCGGCGAAGCGTTCTCGCAATATCTGATTCGTGAGAAGCTGATCTCCACGGTGCCTTGGGACGATGCGGGATCCTTTGTCCGCTTCTCTGTTACATTTATGGCGGAGGGTGAAGAAGAGGAGAAGCGTGTTATATCGGAGATCCGACGCCGTCTTGGAGATGTGAAGTTTGAATTCTAATTGAATAAAAATTTAGAAGCTGCCGGGTGATGATCCGGCAGCTTCTTTGCTATTGCTTGGTAATATGCATCGATAGGACTTTAGAAAGAAGAAAACTTGTTATCTATAGTGGATATTTATGCATTACTGTCGTATAATTATTATGACGGAATACAATTTCCGGGATTTCCTTCTGATTACTTTTAACTGATAAACCGACAATGATCGACAATTACTAAGCAAGCCCGCCTTGACAGGCTCCCGGTGTTCTGTCATAATTCATGTAAATCAATAGCACCTTTAAATCAGTCCCGTGAGGCTGGCAAGGTAACGTGAATGAGGTAGTACGGAAAGGTCCAACACCGCGCGCTGCGCTGGTGCCCGTTTCGTATAGCCTTTGACAGTCATAGTCTAAGCTGTGACTCGAGAACTCCTTGCCTGATATTGGGCAAGGAGTTTTTTTTTCAGCCCTTCACGGAACCTGATGAACTTATCATTGGGAGGCGTACACTGTGAGCATTGAAGCACAACACGTCATTATGGACGAAACTGCAGTAAGACGGGCGCTGACTAGAATTGCACATGAAATAATTGAGAAGAACAAAGGAATTGAGGGCTGCGTCCTGGTGGGCATTCGAACTCGCGGGGTATTTCTGGCCAAGCGAATTGCGGAAAGACTGGAAGAGATTGAGGGAACCAAGGTACCTTGGGGTGAAATCGATGTGACCCACTACCGGGATGACCGGTCAACCACAAGTGCGAGAGATCCTTTGGGCCAACCGCTGGGTGACCAGACTATTCAAGGTAAAAAAATCATTCTTTGTGATGATGTTCTTTATACAGGCAGAACGATTCGTGCGGCTATGGATGCTCTGATGGATTGCGGCCGGCCTGAATCGATTCAGCTGGCGGTCCTCGCTGACAGGGGTCACCGGGAATTACCCATACGAGCTGATTATATCGGCAAGAACGTTCCTACCTCTAAGGCTGAGGAGATTGAAGTGCTGCTCCAGGAGTTTGACGGCGTGGATCAGGTGAGAATCATACAACAACGGGAGGGCAACAGATCATGACCATGTCAATGTCAGCAGTGAGAGAGCGCAGTCTGCTTGGTCTTAAGGAGATTAGCAGGGACGAGATTTCTTCCATACTCGATCGGGCAGCTTACTGGGAGAATCAGAAAGAGAAGATGGTCCCGGAGCTGGCGAATCGTTTTGTGGCGAATATGTTTTTTGAGAACAGCACGCGCACCCGATTTTCCTTCGAAATGGCTCAAAAACGCCTGGGAGCTCAAGTACTGAACTTCGCAGCGGCGGCATCCAGTGTTGAGAAAGGCGAGTCCATCTACGATACGGTCCGCACCTTGGAATCCATGGGCATTGATGCAGGAGTTATCCGGCTTAAGCCGATAGGCCTGCTTGCGGAACTCGCCGAGAAAGTATCCGTTCCGCTTGTGAATGCGGGGGACGGGAACAATGAGCATCCTACCCAGGCACTGCTGGATTTGTACACGATGAAGAAACAGTTCGGAGAGCTCAAGGGACTTCGGGTCTCCATCATTGGGGACATCCTGCACAGCCGGGTGGCCAGATCAAACCTGTGGGCGCTCAAGAAATTCGGAGCTGAAGTGAAGTTCTGTGCACCGCAGAGTATGCAGGCACCGGAGCTTGCCGAGCATGCACCTTATGTCTCTATGGAAGAAGCATTGAAGGCGGATGTGGTCATGATGCTTCGGGTTCAACTGGAAAGACATGCTGTAGGAGTGTTGAAATCAGCCGAACAATATCGTCTGAAGTATGGTCTGACCGAGGAACGGGCTGCTCAGCTGGAGCCGGGAGCGATCATAATGCATCCGGCCCCGGTTAACCGAAATGTGGAGATTGATGATCGACTGGTGGAGAGTGAACAATCCCGGATTTTCCCACAAATGTCGAATGGGGTTCCGATCCGGATGGCCGTTATGGAACGTGCCGCGAAATAGTAACGGCGAATGCCCAATAACGATATGATATAGCAGGTGAACTAAGGGAGCGGAGGTAATCATGAAGCTTATAATCAAAAATGCCAATATTCTTGGTGCAAATGACCAGCTTGAACTGAAGACGATTATCGTAGGTAATGGAGTTATCGAGAGTATCTCTGATGGTACGGGGAGCGACACAGTCGAGTCTGCGGATACGAAAGTGATCGATGCGAAGGGAAAGCTTGTATCTCCAGGATTTATCGATATGCACGTTCATTTGCGGGAACCGGGATTTGAATATAAAGAAACCATCGAGACAGGGGCACGTTCGGCGGCTAAGGGCGGGTTCACAACCATCGCATGTATGCCAAATACACGCCCGGTGACAGACAATCCGGAGACTGTGAAGCTGGTGCTGGACAGAGCTAAGGAAGCCGACCTTGTAAATGTACTGCCTTATGCTGCAATAACCAAGAGTGAGCTGGGACGTGAGCTAACCGACTTCGTAGCCCTTAAGGAATCCGGTGCGATCGGATTTACAGATGACGGTGTAGGGGTACAGAGTGCCCAAATGATGAAGGATGCCATGAAATGGGCGGCTGAGCTGGGTATGCCGGTTATCGCTCACTGTGAAGACAACACACTTGTTGAGGGAGCCCCGGTTGCAGAAGGCGAATTCGCCAAGAAGCATGGGCTTAAGGGGATTCCTAATGAATCCGAAGCGATTCATGTCGGCCGCGACATTCTGCTTGCTGAGGCCACAGGCGTACATTACCATGTCTGCCATGTCAGCACCGAGCAGTCCATCCGGTTAATCCGTCAGGCGAAGGAGATCGGTATCAAGGTGACCGCAGAGGTATGTCCGCACCACCTGATCCTTTCCGAAGAAGATATTCCCGGGCTTGATGCCAACTGGAAAATGAATCCTCCGCTGCGCTCACGCCGCGATGTAGACGCATGTATTCAGGCTGTAGAGGACGGTACGATTGATATCATCGTGACTGACCATGCGCCGCATAGTGAAGAGGAGAAAGCCAAAGGCATGCAGCTAGCTCCATTTGGCATCGTCGGATTCGAGACTGCCTTCCCGCTGCTCTACACGAAATTCGTAGCCACTGGCAAATGGCCGCTGGCACAGCTCATCCAGCGGATGACCTCTGATCCAGCCCGTGTCTTCGGCCTCAAAGCTGGTAAGCTTGAGCCGGGCGCACCTGCCGATCTGACGATTGTTGATCTAGAGTCCGAGAGAGCTGTGGATCCATCAACATTCGAGTCGAAGGGACGTAACACTCCTTTCACGGATTGGAAGCTTCAAGGCTGGCCAGTCGCGACGATCGTAAGCGGCAAAGTAGTCTGGTCCGAGTAGGCCAAGAGCGTATCCCGCAGGGAGAGCGCTCCAAGCAGAACAGAGATCAGAAGCACAAAAGCAACGCCCCGGGCCTTGCACAAACCAAGAGCGAATCTCGCAGGGAGAGCGCTCCAAGCAGGACAAAGATCAGGAGAGAAACAAGTAACTCCCCGGGTCCTGCGCAAGCCAAGAGCGTGTCCCGCAGGGACGACAAGCGGCTCCATGTGCAGACAGCCCGGAGAGTCAAATATAGCAGCACCAAGCACCAACGGTTTTCCGCAGCCAAGGAGCACCGCAGTCAAGCGGGTCCCGAATGGGACGGCAAGCGCTCCCGGCACCAACGTGAACAAGTACAGATCAAATAAATCCTTCGCCAACCTTTCGGGTGTCCAGAGGGCAAAGCCCTTGGGGCCCTCCCTTCCAGGGAGGGTTTGGGAGGGTCAAAACTAGAGGAGATGATACCATAATGCAGGCAAGATTATTGCTCGAAGACGGTACGTTATTTACAGGCAAATCTTTTGGAGCAGATGTTGAGAAGACAGGCGAAGTTGTATTCAATACAGGAATCACCGGTTACCAGGAAGTTCTGTCTGACCCGTCATACTGCGGTCAAATCGTAACGATGACCTATCCGTTGATTGGTAACTACGGGATCACCCGGGATGACTTCGAATCTGTTGCTCCATCGATCCATGGATTCGTGGTGCGCCGCTATGAGCCGGTACCGAGCAACTGGCGTGCACAGAATAGTGTAGGCGATCTGCTCAAGGAGTACGGGATTCCTGGAATCAGCGATATCGATACACGGATGTTAACCCGGATTATCCGCCATCACGGAACGATGAAGGGAGTTCTGACTACTTCCTCCAAATCCATCGAAGAATTGAAGGAAATGATTCAGGCAACCAGCATCAATGAACTGAGAAACCAGGTGGCAAGCACGTCCACTAACCATATCTACACAAGTCCAGGCGAGAAGGAGCGTATTGTGCTCGTCGACTTCGGCGCCAAGAGCGGAATTCTTCGTGAGCTTACCAAACGCGGCTGTGACGTTGTCGTGGTTCCTCATGACACAACGGCTGATCAGATTCGTCAGCTAAACCCCGACGGCATTCAACTGTCCAATGGCCCTGGGGACCCGAAGGACGTTCCTTACGCAGTCAAAATGGTCTCCGAATTGCTCGGTGAATATCCGATCTTCGGCATTTGCCTGGGGCACCAGCTGTTCGCCCTGGCGTGCGGAGCTGATACGGAGAGCCTGAAGTTCGGTCACCGCGGAGGCAACCATCCGGTTAAGGAACTTGAGTCCGGACGCTGCTATATCACTTCCCAGAACCATGGTTATACGGTAACTGAATCCTCAATTGCCGGAACACCGCTGGAAGTGACACACATTAACAATAACGACAAGACCATTGAAGGTCTCAAACATACGAAATTCCCTGCATTCTCCGTGCAATACCATCCGGAGGCTGCACCAGGTCCTTACGACAACAGCTATTTGTTCGACCGTTTCCTTGAAATGATCCGTACACACAAAGAGCAGAACCCAACTAAACCGCGTCAGGCGCTAATTATGGCTGCAGCGAAAGGAGCGCGTTAAGATGCCAAAGAATAACGAACTTAAGAAAATACTGGTTATTGGTTCCGGTCCGATTGTAATCGGCCAGGCAGCTGAATTTGACTATGCGGGTACACAAGCCTGCCAAGCGCTGAAAGAAGAAGGCGTAGAGGTTATCTTGATTAACAGTAACCCGGCAACGATCATGACAGATACGAACATGGCGGATAAAGTATATATCGAGCCAATCACCCTTGATTTCGTAACCCAAATCATTCGTCAGGAGCGTCCGGATGGATTGCTTCCTACGCTTGGCGGACAGACAGGTCTTAACATGGCTGTTGAGCTTGCTCGGGCGGGCGTGCTTGAGCGTGAGAACGTCAAGCTCCTCGGTACCCAGCTGACTTCCATCGAGAAAGCGGAAGACCGCGATTTGTTCCGTGAGCTTATGCGCGAACTGGATCAGCCTGTACCTGACAGTGATATCATCACTACAGTTGAAGAAGCTGTGAATTTTGCGAATGAGATCGGATATCCGGTTATTGTGCGCCCGGCTTATACCCTTGGGGGAACAGGCGGGGGAATCTGTGCGAACGAAGAAGAGCTGCTTGAGACCGTAGCTGCAGGTATTCGTTACAGCCCAATCGGTCAGTGTCTGATTGAGAAAAGTATTGCAGGTATGAAAGAAGTGGAATACGAGGTTATGCGTGATGCGAATGACAACTGTATCGTTGTCTGCAACATGGAGAACTTTGACCCGGTGGGCGTACACACTGGTGACAGTATCGTTGTGGCGCCGAGCCAGACGTTGTCTGACCGGGAGTATCAAATGCTGCGTTCCGCATCGCTCAAAATTATCCGCGCCCTGAATATCGAGGGTGGATGTAACGTACAGTTCGCTCTGGATCCACAGAGCTACCAATACTATGTCATCGAAGTGAATCCGCGGGTAAGCCGCTCTTCAGCCCTTGCTTCCAAAGCTACAGGCTATCCGATTGCCAAGATGGCTTCCAAGATCGCGCTGGGTTACACGCTGGATGAGATTGTTAACCCGGTAACAGGTCAGACTTATGCCTGCTTCGAACCAACCCTGGATTATATCGTCAGCAAAATTCCGCGTTGGCCGTTCGACAAATTCATCAGTGCGAACCGCAAGCTTGGAACACAGATGAAAGCTACCGGAGAAGTTATGGCCATTGGCCGGACTTTCGAAGAATCCATCCATAAGGCAGTTCGTTCCCTTGAGATCGGGACACACAGACTGCTTCTGAAAGGTGCGGATCAGCTCAGTCAGGAAGAGCTCGACAGACGACTGGTTCAGCCTGATGATGAGCGCTTGTTCCTGGTTGCCGAAGCCTTCCGCCGCGGTTATGAGCTTCAGCAGATTCAAGACTTGACGAATATTGACTGGTGGTTCCTCGACAAGATCGAGCGGATCGTGAATTTCGAGAAGAAAATTGCTTCCGAAGCAGAGCTTACCAGCGAGACGCTGTACGAAGCCAAGCGCCTTGGCTTCACTGACCGGGCAATTGCGGAACTTCGGGCTGAAGCTTCACGCAGTGAGTATACTACCGAAGGAACAGTAAGAAGTCTGCGTCTGGAGCAGGGTCTGCGTCCTGTGTACAAAATGGTAGATACGTGTGCGGCTGAATTTGAAGCTACTACGCCTTACTACTACTCCACTTATGAGACTGAGAATGAAGTACTGCCTTCGGCGAAGGAGAAGATTATCGTTCTGGGTTCCGGTCCAATCCGGATCGGTCAGGGTATCGAGTTCGACTACTCCACGGTTCATGCTGTCTGGGCTATCCAGAAGGCGGGTTATGAAGCTGTTATTATCAACAACAACCCGGAGACCGTATCGACTGACTTTAACACTTCAGACCGTCTTTACTTCGAGCCGCTATTCTTCGAAGATGTGATGAACGTAATTGAAGAAGAGAAGCCGGTTGGCGTTATCGTGCAGTTCGGTGGTCAGACTGCGATTAACCTCGCTGCGCCTCTGCAGGCTGCCGGTGTGAAGATTCTCGGAACCAGCCTGGAGAGCATCGATGAGGCGGAGGACCGCAAACGGTTCGAGGCACTGTTGTCCAGACTGGATATTGCACAGCCTAAAGGCAGCACGGTAACTTCCGTAGAAGCTGCGGTTGGCACGGCACAGTCCCTGGGTTATCCGGTACTGGTCCGTCCTTCCTACGTACTTGGCGGCCGCGCCATGGAGATTGTGTACTCGGATGACGAATTGCTGAGATACATGGAGCAAGCAGTACAGATTAATCCTAAGCACCCCGTGCTTATTGACCGCTATATGCTCGGAAAAGAAGTCGAAGTAGATGCTATCTGTGATGGCGAGACTGTGTTGATTCCTGGAATCATGGAGCACGTGGAGCGCGCAGGAGTTCACTCAGGTGACTCGATCGCCGTATACCCGCCACAGTATCTGTCTGAGACACTGAAGCAGAAGATTGTCGATGTTACGATCAAAATTGCCAAAGAATTGAAGACTGTAGGTCTTGTTAATATCCAGTTCGTTATCTATAAGGACGAGGTTTATGTAATCGAAGTGAATCCGCGTTCCTCACGGACCGTGCCTTTCCTGAGCAAAGTAACGAATATCCCGATGGCGAATGTGGCTACTCAGTGTATCCTGGGCACGAAGCTGAAGAATCTTGGTTATGTGGATGGATTATGGCCGGAGAGCGACTTTGTCTCGGTAAAAGTACCGGTATTCTCATTTGCCAAACTGCGCCGGGTTGAGCCTACACTCGGTCCTGAAATGAAATCGACCGGTGAGGTAATGGGACGCGATCAGAACTATGCGAAGGCCTTGTACAAAGGGCTGATCGGTGCGGGTATGAAGATTCCTGCAACAGGCTCTATGATTGCCACAGTATCGGATAAAGACAAAGAAGAAGCTATTGAGCTGTTCCGCGGATTCCACAATCTGGGGTACAACATCATTGCAACCGGCGGAACTGCGGAAGCGCTGAAGGAAGCTGGCATTCATGTAACCACTGTGAACAAGCTTAGCGAAGGCACACCGAATATTCTTGATTTGATCCGCGGAGGTAAGGCTCACTTTGTAGTCAATACGCTGACGAAGGGCAAAGAGCCTGAGCGTGACGGATTCCGAATCCGCCGCGAAGCGGTAGAGAATGGCGTGGTATGTATGACTTCACTGGATACTGTTCGCGCATTGCTTACGATGCTTGAATCCATTAACTTTACTTCGCAGGCTATGCCTTCATTAACTACTGTCTAAACCTTCCTCTGCATCAGGGTATTAGAACTGATTATAAGGAGGAGAACGAACAATGATGACCCATAATATTGCCGGACGCTTGATGGTGGCCCTGGACTATTCCTCAGCTGAGGAAGCCAGGCTGCTCATTGATCGGCTGCAGGGAATCCCCTGCTATATGAAAGTCGGAATGCAGCTGTACTATGCTGCAGGCCCCGATTTCGTCCGCGAGTTGAAGCATAAAGGCTATAACGTATTTCTGGATCTGAAGATGCATGATATCCCGAATACGGTTAAAGGCGGCGCGAATAGCATTACCCGGCTTGGAGTGGATATGTTCAATGTCCATGCCGCTGGCGGTGTGCAGATGATGAAAGCGGCCAGAGAAGGCGTGAATGAGGCTCTTGCGCAAGATGCCTCTCTCACCGCTCCATTAATTATTGCTGTAACCCAGCTTACCAGTACGGATCAGCGGACGTTGAACGAAGAGATTGGAATTCCGGGTGCGGTAGAAGAAGCTGTGGTTCGTTATGCGCGCAGAACGCTGGAAGCTGGTCTTGACGGAGTGGTTGCTTCGCCGCTGGAAGCGCAAGCTATCAAGGCTGCCTGCGGAACAGATTTCAAGACGGTTACACCGGGAATTCGTCCGCAGGGCAGTGCCCAAGGAGATCAGTCCCGGACGCTTACACCGGGTGAGGCGATCCGCAGAGGGACAGACTTCATCGTGGTGGGCCGCCCGATTACCGCGCATGCGGACCCAAGACGCGCGGCGGAGCAAATCATAGAGGAGATGACCATCTAGTGCCGAATCAACGTGAAATAGAGTCTAAGATTGCAGAAAGTCTGCTGGAGATTGGTGCGGTTGCGCTGCGTCCACATCAGCCATTTACATGGACTTCAGGCATTAAATCACCGATCTACTGCGATAACCGTCTTACGATGTCCTATCCTGAAGTTCGTGATTTGATCGCTGAATCATTCGCAAGCTTAATCCGGGAGCAGTATCCTGATACTGAAGTGATTGCTGGCACTGCAACGGCGGGGATTCCGCACGCGGCATTTGTATCACAGAAGCTGGGTCTGCCTATGGCTTATATCCGCGACAAAGCCAAAGGTCATGGCAAGGAGAATCAGATCGAAGGTCTGATTAAGTCCGGCCAGAAGGTCATCGTAATCGAAGACCTGATCTCTACAGGAGGCAGCTCGATCAAAGCTGCTCAAGCCGTCCAGGAAGCTGGAGCTAACCCGCAAGCCGTGCTTGCCATCTTCAGTTATCAGCTGGATAAGGCGGTAAATGCCTTCAATGAAGCCGGGATTGAGATTCAATCCTTGTCCAATTACACGGCCCTGATTGATGTTGCTGTGCAGAAGGGGACTATTCAGGAGCAGGATCTGGAACTGCTCAAATCCTGGAGAGAGAATCCTTCGGCATTTGGCAATTAAGAAATGGGTCCGATTAAGCAGATAATTAAATAGTTAGGTGTGAAGACAGCCGGGAGTTCCGGCTGTCTTTTTTTATACCAAGAGTAAAAATTGTGAAATTTTCTTATAAACTTATTGTAACTTTTTGCCAATGAAAATCGTTTATAATTCAGTAGGACTTGGAAATATTTACATGAAAATAATGATATAGGGAGAGCAAATGTTATGAGGCGATGGCTGCGCAAACGACCTGTAGACGAGGCTCCGGAAGCGGAGAACGATTCTTTGCCTGCCTCAACACAGGCTGCTGATCCGGAGCCAGAAGTGATTAAGCAGGCTGATAAGTGGATAGATACAGTGATTCTAGACTCTGATGTACCTACGTCTATTGACCAGTCAATTGAACCAGATATGCTGCCGGACAACATCATACATAAGTCGTTGGAGCCTATTCTTGAGGTCAGGGATGTTCACCGGTCTTTCCAGGTCGGAGGGCAATCCCTTCATGTGCTCAAGGGAATCCACATGGAAGTGCTGCCAGGACAGCTGGTCATGCTAAAGGGAAGATCAGGCTCGGGGAAGACCACTTTGCTGAATATGCTGGGGGGATTGGATCAGCCTTCAGAGGGTGAGATTTATTTTCGCGGTCAGACGCTCCATACCCTGAGTGATAAGAGAAGAACGGTGCTACGCCGAGATCAGATCGGGTTTATTTTTCAGGCTTATGCCCTGCTTCCTCTTCTGTCTGCTTGGGAGAATGTGGAGCTCAGTCTGCGTATGGCCTCGGTTCCCTCAAGAGAGTGGAAGGAACGGGTTGCCCATTGCCTAAATTTGGTGGGGCTCGGCAAGCGGATGCATCACAGGCCCTTCGAGCTCTCCGGAGGAGAACAGCAGCGGGTAGCCATTGCCAAAGCGATCGCTCACCGGCCTCATTTGCTTCTTGCGGATGAACCTACAGCCAATCTGGATTCCCAGATGGGCGCACAGGTTATGGCCGTATTCAGAAATATTATCGAGACGGAGAATGTGACGATATGTATGACCACACATGATCCAACAATCTTGGAGGTAGCGGACCATGTCTACGAAATGGTGGATGGACAATTTGTATAGGAGCAGGGGGGGATGGAGGCGAGGCATTGGCATTACCGCATTATCTGTAATAGTACTTGCCTCTTCGGGCTGCGGGCTTCTGCCCAAAGAGCAGGAGGAGGAGGTATTGCCCACGATTCAGGCGCCCAAGATTTCCAAGAAGCCGGAATACGAGGTTACGTCAGATACGTTCGAGACTACGGTTCAAAGCAGCGGACAGTTCCTTAGCCAGCGGGAAGAACCAGTCTATTTCACACTAGGCGATTCTCTCCAGCTTCATCTCAAGGAAATTAACATCAAGCTTGGCGATAAGGTGAAGAAGGGAGAAGTTATAGCTACGCTTGACACAGAAGAGCTTCAGAAAAGTGTGCGTGATAAGGAGCTGGATATCCGTTCCCAAGAGATAACCATGAAGGAAGCGCTTAGAACCAGGGATGAGAAGGATCCGATTGAATTTGAGACGAAGAAGCTTCAATTCGAGAAAGCCCGCCAAGAGCTTGCTGATCTGAAGGATCAGATCTCAAGAGCAGTGCTGACAGCTCCATTCTCGGGCACGGTGACTTCGGTCAGTGTAGAGAAAGGCGCGATGATTAAGTCCTATGATACCATTGCGGTCATCGCGGATACTTCCAATCTGATTGTTGCTGCCACGATCCAGAAGGAAGATCTAGAGAAACTGGTGGTAGGCATGCCGGCCAAAGTGGACATCAACAAAGTAGGGGAGATCAGCGGCAAGATCAAGGTCCTTCCGAGTGCTAGTGCATTGGAGAAGAGTAGTGAGAATGGTGGCGGCTCGGGCGGCATGGGGGGAAGCGGCAGCGGCGGGGCTAATGGAAATGGTAATGGCGGTACCGCGACCCCTCCCAAGAAGCAAAGTCTTGACCACTACATGATCGTTCAATTAGACAAGTATCCGAAAGGGATCGAGCGGGGAACCCAGCTTAGTGTGACGGTGTCTACCTCAAAAAGGGAGAATGTGATCGTTATCCCGATCTCCGCCCTGCGAACGACAGGCTCACGCAGCTATGTACAGGTTGTGGAGGACGACGGCAGCAAGCGGGAGGTCGATGTGGAGGTAGGCGAGCAAAGATCCACCGACGTTGAGATCAAAAAAGGACTCAGCGTGGGACAGAAGGTTGTGGGCCGATAATGGGAATGCCGCTGGTTCGATTCTTATTCCGAAAGATGTGGAATACAAGGTGGCTGACCGTCAGCACACTGCTTGGATTAATCGTGGCTGTGTCATTTACGGTAAGTATCCCCATGTATTCGGATGGTGCTCTTAAGCGGGTTGTTGCCAGGACACTTCAAGAGAATAGCACGGGTCTTCCCGCCGGATCTCTTCTGATGACCTATCAGGCAGCCGGAGGGGACAAGACGGACCTGTCTGGTCTTCAAGCGGTCGATCAGTACATAAGACAGAATGTGCCCAATGAAATCGGATTCCCGTATAAGGCCTATGTGAATACCCGCTCCATCCGGGGAACAGACGTCTACCCGGAGGATCCAACCAAGGTTGATGCCAGCCGCACCCGTTCGATGACGCTGGCCGCCATGAGCGGCCTTAAAGATCAAGCTGAGATAAGAAAAGGCCGGCTGCCTGGTGATCAACGGGCGGATGGTGTTGTTGAGGTGGCGATGCTGGAGGAGGGCATGTACCAGAATGATCTCCATGTGGGAGATATCCTCAACTACCCTGTGTACAGTGGTCTGGATATCACGATACGTGTTGAGATTGTGGGCGCCTTCAAGCCTGTGAAAGAGACGGATCCTTACTGGGTACAAGGATTCGAGGCCATGGCCAATCACCTGTACACAAGCGAAGCTGTTTTTGACGAAGGGATTCTGAAGGGCCAGAGCGTTCCACTGAACAATTCAAGCTGGTACTATGCGTTTGACCTTGGCGAGATCAAGACGGGTCAAATCACCACTTTAACAAGCTCGTTGGACCGGCTTGATACCGAGCTGTATCAGAAGCTGAAGAACACCAAAGTAACGATATCGTTCGGTGAGCTGCTCAGCAGCTTCCGCAGTCAAAGTCTGCAGCTGCAGACAATGCTGTTCACTTTAGCCGCACCGATGATTGCCATGGTCTTTTATTATATTGTGATGAACGCGCGTCAAGCTCTGAATAAGCAGCAGAGTGATATCGCTGTACTCCGGAGCCGGGGTGCCTCAACCAGGCAGATCATTATGATCTACCTGCTCGAGAGCATTATACTTGGCGCAATCTCGATGGTTCTTGGACCACTGCTTGGCTGGTTCATGTCCAAATCAATAGGTTCAGCGAACGGGTTCCTGGAATTCGTAGACCGGAGATCCATTCCCGTCGGATTTAATACCGATGCACTCCTGCTTGGGGCGGGCGCGGTCATTCTGGCGATCCTGTCCACATTGATCCCGGCTATCTCTTATGCGAAGTCATCTATTGTGAACGCGAAGAGAAAGCAGGCCCGGGCAGACCGGAGCCCCTTCTGGCAGCGCTGGTTCCTGGATGTCGTCCTGCTTGGTGTGGCGGGTTACGGCTACTACTTATTCAATGAACGACAGATGCTTACTTTTACAACAGGCTTAACTACAGACCAGCTGCAAATTCAGCCTTTTCTATTCTTCGTGCCGGCAATAGCCATATTTGCGATGGGACTCTTTTTCCTAAGAATATTTCCGTGGCTGCTCAAATTCATCGGGTGGGCAGGAAAGCGTTGGCTGCCGGTGTCGTCCTATTTGAGTCTAACGCAGCTATCCCGTTCATCACTTTCCTATTACCCGCTGATGATCCTGCTGGTGCTTACCTTGGGGCTGGGTGTATATAACGCATCCGCTGCCAGAACAATTGATCTGAACTCGACAGAGCGTACGTTGTACAGCTATGGAACGGATGTCGTTATCGAGACCCAGTGGACGGGAACTCCGGAGATGACGCTTGGTTCAGGCGGAAATGGAAGCTCTGGCGGAACCCAGGGTGGGGGCCGGCAAGGGGGAGGTATGCAGGGAGGAGCACCTGGCGGGGGCGGTGGAGCCCAAGGAGGACAGCAGAATAAAAATACGAAAATTGTATACTCTGAGCCTCCGTTTGAAGTCTTCCGCACCTTGCCGGGTGTGGAGAATGCAGCCAGAGTCCTTCAGACAAAGGGGAATATTGTTGTCTCCGGCCAGTCTGCGGGTCAGGGACGTATCATGGGGATCGATAATGTAGATTTCTCCAAAGTGGCCTGGTTCCGCAATGACCTGTTCCCCGCACACCCATTCAAATATTTGAATTTGCTGGGACAGTATGAAGCGGCGGCTTTGATTCCTACGAATCTGGCAGACAAGTATAAGCTGAAGCCTGGGGATACCTTTACAGTGTCGATGGAGGATCAGACAATTGATTTCGCTGTCTACGGCATCATTCCGTACTGGCCGAATCTATATCCGGATCAAGCACCTTTTGTCATTGCCAATCTGGATTACATTTATGATCAGGTTCCAATGATTCCCTACGAGGTATGGCTGAAGATGAAGCCAGGCGCCAAGGTAGCGCCGATATACTCTAAGTTATCCGAGCAAGACATCACGATATCAAAGGTCAAGGATGTTAGAACGGAACTGGTCACTCAGAGTAAGCTGCCAACACGGGGCGGGGTATTCGGAATCTTAAGTCTCGGCTTCCTAGTATCTGTAATCGTATCGTTGATCGGGTACATCCTGTTCTGGTTCTTCAATCTGTCTGGCCGGGTAGTTCAGTTCGGGATATTAAGGGCTATGGGATTATCCCGAAGGCAGTTGACCTTCATGCTTCTGGCAGAGCAGATCTTAACGGCCGGTCTATCCATTGGACTCGGGATCGCGATCGGCAAGCTTGCCGGATGGCTGTATCTTCCTTTTCTCCAGACAGCAGACAACGTGACCTCTCAAGTACCGCCTTTCCGAATCGTATTTGATGCCAAAGATACGCAGCAGCTGTATATGGTCGTGGCCTGTATGCTCTTGATGGGTGCCGGCTTGCTGCTGTGGCAGATTCGCAGGCTCAAAGTACATCAGGCTGTAAAGCTTGGGGAGGAGAGATAAGGCATGATTCACTGCGAGGGGTTAGTCAAAATATTTAAGACCAAGGATATCGAGGTTGTGGCGCTGCAAGGTCTGAATTTGACAGTTGAAGACGGAGAGATGATGGCTATTATCGGGAACAGCGGCAGCGGCAAATCCACACTCCTCAACATACTCGGCGGGCTGGACCATCCATCAGCCGGTCAGGTGACTGTGGGTCAATGGAATCTTCTCAAAGTCAATGAAAGTGAACTGGTTGAATACAAGAGGAACACGGTTGGATTCATCTGGCAGAATAATGCCCGAAATCTGCTGCCTTACTTGACGGCACTGGAAAACGTCGAGATGCCCATGATGCTGGGCGGCAAGGTAGACCGTGCTTATGCGAAGCAGCTGCTGGAATGGGTCGGTCTGAAGGACCGAATGCATAACAAGCTGCAGCAGTTATCCGGGGGGGAGCAGCAGCGCGTAGCCATCGCGATTGGCTTGTCTAACCGCCCTAAGCTTCTTCTAGCTGATGAACCTACCGGTTCGGTAGACACCCGCACCTCAGATCAGATTATGGACATATTCCGCCGGATCAATCGGGAGATTGGTCTTACTATAGTCATCGTTACGCATGACCTGACGCTTGCCAGCAAAGTTGACCGGGTTGTTGCGATACGGGACGGACTAACAAGCACAGAGTTCGTCAAGAGGAACCCGGGGCTTGACATGGCTTCTGGAGATAGTGGGTTTGGCAATCAAGGCGGACTTCAGGAGGTTCATGAGGCATTCGTTGTAGTAGACCGGGTTGGTAGATTGCAGGTTCCCAAAGAATACCTGGAGGCTCTCGGAATTGGGGGAAGGGCCAGCATGGAATTCGATGGAGGGAAGATTGTAATCACCCCGCCCAAACCAATTAAGGAGGAAGAATCTTGAGAAAACGATTTGGCAAGACGTACAAACTTCTCGCGACAAGTCTCGCCGCCATCATGCTGACGGGGATGATCGCAGGCTGTACCTCGGATAAGGCGAAGGAGAGTAATGAACCCAAAGTGCTGCGCATTGGAGTAATGTATGGCGGTGGAGGAAATGACCAATATTTCAGACAGCAGTTCACGGATGTATATGAATACACGCATCAAAACGTCACTATAGAGATTGTGCCTGCGATCAATAGTGATCAATTCCGCTACGCGGAAAACCAGAGTTATCAGCCGCCGGATACCGTGAAGAGCTTGAAAAAGCTAATGACGGGCAGCAACCCTGTGGACATAATTGTCTCAGATACGAACAGCTTGAAGAAATTGATTGATGAGAACCTGCTCAAGCAGCTCGATCCGATGATTCAAGAGGATAAGTTCGATACAGCGGATATTGTTCCTTCTGTTATTGATGGAATCAAGCAGATGGGAAATAACAACATTTATGCTTTGGCACCAACTTTTATACCTTCCGCTCTCTTTTATAATAAGAAGATTTTTCAGGATGCCGGTGTTGAAGTGCCTAAAGACGGCATGACTTATGATGATATATTTAATTTGGCTAGACGTGTAACTAAAGGTGAAGGCAATGACCGGATATTTGGCCTCGCATTCAATCAATACAATGGTGCTTCTGCCAGTGATGATGTGTATAAGTTCGTTCAACCGCTGCAATTGAGATACTATGATGAAAAAGCGGAAAAAATGACGGTGAACACACCTCAGTGGGAAAAAGCAATCAGCACAATTGCAAAGCTTAGAAAAGACAAGGTTATATTTGAGAATGTTCAAATGAACAGTCCGCAGGAGAATCAGGCCTATAATCCAATTGATAATGATGTCTTCATGTCAGGGAAGACTGCGATGGTCATGGGTAATATCGGTCTGGTTACAGAGCTTTCCGGTATGAAAGAGGCTGCGAAGACGAACAAAAAGGTGAAAGCTTTTGACTGGGACGTTGTGACCATGCCGACACACCCGGAGAAGCCAGGCGTTGGTGGGGATATCTACCTTAATAATTATATGTCAATCAACGCAAGCGCACCGAATCCAGAAACGGCGTGGGATTTTATCAAATTCCTGAATGGGCCTGAATGGGCCAAGATCAAAGCGAGAAGCACAACGTATGAGATGGTATCCCGCAAATCGTATATTAAGCCAGTGAATGGGCTGAATTATAATGTATCGGCCTTCTATAAGCTGAAGCCTGTTCCGCCTGCGAACGCGAATGACGAGAAGCTGCAAATAGAGAAGCCGGGAATTTTTGGGGTTGCCATGGTAGGGCAGACCTTTATACAAGAGGTTATCGACAATAAGAAGACTCCAAAAGAAGCTTTGCAGGCTTGGGAACGGAAAGGAAATGAAATGCTTCAGGAGCTCAAGAAGAATCCAAAAACTCAGTTCCAGCCTGACGGCACTCCATATATCCCGCCAGCTGACGGAAGTGGGTTTAAAGGTTAATACAAGGTTGTTGAGTTATACTGCATAACCGCACCTAAACCGTCCTTTGGGAATCCGAAGGACGGTTTTTTGTGTGACTATTTTTTTGGTTCAATCTGGTCATACTAAGAGTAGAGCGGAAGTAATGAACAATAAAGAAAGTGAGCGGATACGTATGAGCTGGGTGTACTTTAATAAGTTATATCGAACTAAATTCCAAGCAGGCTGTCTGGCCCGCAGGCTCGAGCATGACGGGTGGATCTATGGTCTGGATGACCTCCGGGAAATTGAAATTTTCCGTTCCAGACGCGGCAAATATGGGGTGCGATTTATTCTTTGAGGGTGACTCTTGACTATCGGTATGTGCATGAGGTATATTATTAGATGTCGCTATTTAATGACGCGGGGTGGAGCAGCCCGGTAGCTCGTCGGGCTCATAACCCGAAGGCCGCAGGTTCAAATCCTGCCCTCGCAATACTTTTTAACAAAAAAGGTAACAAGGGCCCTTAGCTCAGTTGGTTAGAGCGGTCGGCTCATAACCGATTGGTCGGGGGTTCGAGTCCCTCAGGGCCCATAGCGTGCAGACCCTTGCGTAGCAAGGGTTTTTTGCTGTTTATTTAACCGCCGAGTATGATTTTCCGGAGTGCCCTTGCAACCCCTGGTTCAACAGCATACATTACCTTAGATTAGGTTTGAGGGGAGGGGAACTGCGATGAGTGAGTGTCACGTTAATCGTCCGAATCCTGTATTTACTTCCACAGGAGTGATCTTGGTTCTTTTTATTCTGCTGGTGATCATTACCCGCACTTTCATCTAATCAACTCAAGCAATAGCAGATAGGGAAGACATGAGAAGACGGGCCATTTCTGGCTCGTCTTTGTCTATGTGCGAAAACATGTTGTTGAAGATAGCTTTTCTTGGTATATTAAATTAGTAAAAAAAACCAAATTTAGCCTATTCCATTTTGTACAAAGCCTCAAAATGGTACAACTTACGATGAAAAAGATTCCTGGATACTAGTTTTGGGTAAACATATTGTACTTTTGACTCGAAATACTTCATCCAAGTTGGGGGGGCCAATACGAAAATGGAAGTACCTATACCTGAGATCAATGTGAAGTTCAATTGTCAGGTCTGCAATCATGATATTGAAGTGCTCTTCAAAAGCCAACAAGTAGAGGCCGTTCGCTGTCCTGGATGCAGTAAGGTCTATTCTCTGCTTAAGCCTACAATAGGGGAAGAGATTCTGCTGGATTGGGAGCGGGAGGCTTTATACCATAAAATAAAAGCTGAAAAGACGAAGCAGGATAACAGCAGTCTGGTAGCTCTTATGATTAAAGTGGCTGAATTGCTGACCTGGCGGGATGGCGGCAATGGCAAGCTGAAGGCGATTGAGGCGCTGCGGCAGTGGTGTATTGATAACGAGGAGCAGGCCACGATGGAAGAGCTCAGGCTGATATATGGCCGCGGGAAAGCAAACCGGTTGCCGCCAAGATAGACTTCTGTGCGCAATGAATAATCCAGCCTGATATCACCAAGAATAAACGGTGTCTTTCAAACCAAACTTAAGGGGAGTGTTAGGCATGCGTGAAGGCTTGATTCCAACAGTTCTTGGTGCAGTAGTGTCAGCTACAGCCGCTTCCATGCTGGGAAGCCGGTACAAGATGGCTGCAACGGGAGTACTCGGTTTTGGTCTGGCTCATATTGTACTCGGAACCATCGATTTGATCGAGCACCGTTAAGCGTTTGAAAGATACCGGGAGGAGCATAGCTCTTTCCGGTTTTTTTATACACACTCTACGTATATGCATTCAGCACCTCTTCCACATCTTGAAGACGAATGATCAGCTGACCAATATCCTGGTTCTGATGACGCTGATAGAGACGGGGAAGGTCGATCCCAATGAAGTCCTTGTTCCCCTGCACCATTAAAATATCTTCAAGCAACACCGTAACTCCGTTCATATCTCCAAACTCCTCCGGCTCGAACTGCTCCCAAGGCGGAGTTGCCTTAATATAGAGCAGGGTGGACCAGTCCAGCTCATCCGGACTTAATTTGACCAGTATAATTGCTGGAGCCCGGGCTTCTATGTCGAATTCAGCTATTACTCCTATTCTTGCCATAATTTCTTCACTCCCTTGCTGAGCTGTCTGGACAGCTGAGTCATTATCCTCTGAGTCTCCTCAGACTGTATACATAATTCCTGAGCATCTCTTTCATTTCTGTTCCCACCAGGTATCCTGGCGTTCTCCTGCGCGGTAATCTGGTTAAGAATCCGGTTCTGAATCTGCAGCAGCCTCGCATAAGAGAACTTGTAGGGAAGAGTGAATTCCGAGGCAATCAGCTCAACCGCCTCTTTCTGGCTCTCTCCAAGGGGCAGCTCTTTAATCATGTAAAAGGGGGCCGCCGCATATTGAATAAACCGCTCTGCCTCGATCTCCTGCTGCTGCAGGAAGAGTTCCGGCATCTGTCTCTGATTACCCGCATGTCTCAGAACATGACACAGCTCGTGGAAGTACACGAGTCTCTTGGTGAGCGTATCTATCCCTTTAGGCAAAAAAATGACATCCGTCATATTGCAGCTGAAGGGAGGGCCTTCATATTCGACAAGATCAACTTTGAAGGCAGTGGATACTTCATCTATATCCAGATCTGAGGGACACAGAATTCCATGCTGTATGTACCGGGAACTAATCCATTGTTCAAGCTCGGTTTCATAGTATAAAGATAAATCCATAACTTATTCCTCCACTTAGGGAATGTATGTTCGTATTATAGGTGAAAAATAATGCCCTTAAACCTAAGGGCAGTTCCTGCTAACGCAGCAGCTTCTTCTTTTGTTCGCGGTAAGCCTTAAGTGCAGCTTCCATGACTTCAATCTCATCCTGGCTGTACTGGTCCGGTCCGCCGTAGAAGGCAATTCCGGTCTCTTCTTGCAAAGACTTAGGTTGTGAGGTTCGGCCTAGCAGGTAATCGGCATCTACTTCCAATATATCTGCGAGGGCAGCCAAGGTTTCGGAATCGACGGTGCGCTTGCCGGATTCATAATGCCCGTACCCCTGCCGTGTCATTCCTAATTTATCAGCCATATCTTGATGGGTCAAGCTCCTCGAGAGCCTGAGCTGAGTTAATCGTTCCGTAAACACTTCATCACCTCGCTTAGTTCTATTATACCTATGTGAAAGAAAATACGCAACAATTTGTTTCTTATTCAAGTTGACAGAAACAATTTGTTGCGTATAATTGGGTTACACAGGCAACATTTTGTTGCTATGGACACATTGGATCATGGGATATGCATATACATATCCCTTAATTAAAAAGGAGGTTTTTAAGATGCCTAACACTGATGTATCGATTATCCAACAACTTTTGCCACTGGCCGAGCGTTATGGTCTTGCTGTCGTCTTGTCGTTCATTCTGCTCCTGATCGTTGGCATCATCATCCGAATGATAATTAGGGGTGACTTGGTACCTCGTAGTCTGCTTGACAGGGCAGAAGAGGATCGAGATCGGCTTCAGTCCATTTTGGACAAGGAGCGTGAAAGCTTCATGACACCCCTTCTGGAAGTCGTGAACAACCTGAAGAGAAATGCTCCGGACAACAAAGAAGGGTAGCAGGCTCAGATTTTGCTGAGAGTACGCTGCATTTATTTCCTCCAAAGGGGCGGACACCCAGCCCACCAGGCCAGAGCAGGCATATGGTAGGGTAAGCCAACTATCAAGGAGGAACAAATAATGAATAATGCGCCAATGGGAATGTCAGAGAACAAGAAAATGGGGATGGGATACAGCGGCCCGATGCAGAGCCCGGCTTATACCGCTCCGGCACAGGGATATGAGCATGGATATATGCATCTGCATGGAGCTGGATATCACCACTGTCCACCTGTTTATGAGCAGCCTGTGTGTCACACTCCCGCACCATCGGCAGGAATCTGGTCGTCTACAGGGTATATTCTCGTACTCTTTATACTATTGGTGATCATCTCGCGCGGTCTGTGGATCTGAGTTGTTATACAAGGAACAAGCGGGCCTTCGGGCCCGCAGCTTGTGCTGTTCTATAGTCCCGTCTTCTTCTGACCATTATGCTGCACATCCTTAACCGGTTGAGCATGCTTCTGATGCTTCAAGAGCTCACTGACAGTTACACAGCGATAGCCGCGTTTCTGGATCTCTGGCAAAATGGCCTTTAGAGCGAGCGCTGTTTGGGAGCTGCCTTCCACACGGTCGTGCATCAGAATGATATCGCCGCTGCGGAGATTGCCAAGCACTCTGCTCACAATCCGGTTCACGCCGGGCCTTGCCCAATCCCGTGTATCCTGATGCCAAGACCACAGGACAAGCTGATAGCCTTTGCTATGACTCGAAGTGACAATACTTTTGTTGTAAAATCCGCCTGGCGGGCGGAACAAAACGGAATGCTTTCCTGTAGCATTATATATCAACTCTTCAGCGCGGGTGACTTCTTTATCAAATAATTGGGAAGAGTTGCTCGCATTGAAATACGTGTGATTGTAAGTGTGGTTGCCAATCTCATGCCCTTTCTGAAATACCTCTTTAAGAAGTTCCGGGTATTGTGCTGCCCGATTACCAACCACGAAGAAGGTAGCTTTGGCTTGATACTGTCCGAGCAGATCAAGGATGACAGGAGTCTGCTTAGGATCGGGTCCGTCGTCAAAAGTAAGAGCAACCACCTTGTCCTCGGTAGGAACCTCCCATACGATTTCCCCACGGGGTTCAAAATAATCTCGTCCCATAGGTGCCCCTAGAGCCGCGGCAGGGCTCCCGTTACCTGAGATTATGCCAATGCTTAAGGTTAGAGTAAGGGCTGTTGTCCGCCATTTATACATGGGTGCCTCCTTAATGAATGATGATATCCACTTATTATGTGGGAAAAGAGGCCGTTCATACATTCTACCTAATGAGTCGAGTATTGACATAATAGCTAGCAACATGATATGATCTATTTCGTCGCTAATCATGGAAAGACGTTATGGCGTAATTACGCCGGGGTGGCGGAATTGGCAGACGCACAGGACTTAAAATCCTGCGGTAGGTGACTACCGTACCGGTTCGATCCCGGTCCTCGGCATCAATGAAATCAAGGGTTTCAGCTCTTCTGAGTTGGAACCCTTGATTTTTTTATTTATGTGGTTTTGTTAATATGACGCTAACGATCTAAATTTCAAGCTATCTTGTTCGAACTGATTATTCAGCTTCATTCTGCAACATACTTCCAATTTTGGCGTTTGTTATTTATATACCAGAAAAGGAGTGTTATGGAAAACATGAAGCTTAAAAAGTGCATCTCGTTTATGTTTATTTTTCTATTAACCTTGGGTGCAGCAAATTATAGCCATGCGTCAAGTCCCAAGGGGAACCCCAATTATTTTAAAAATGAATGATTATTATGTTGCCTATACTTATCCTAAAGCGCCTTATATTGATAAGCAGAACCGGCTCATGTTGCCTGTAAGAGCAGCAAGTGAATTGTTAGGAGCCTCTATTACTTATGATGCTGCTTCACGTTCAGCCACAATTACACAGAATGATAATGTCGTTAAGATTCAAGGTGGCAGTCATCTTGCTGAGGTGAATGGAAATCAAGTTGAAATGGACACGCAGCCAGTACTGGAAAAGGGATATATGATTATACCTGCCCGTATTTTATTCGACTCATTTGCATTCAATGCTACTTCAATTAACAACGTAATTACGTTAAAGGATGATCGATTGCTTAAAGAAGGGCGCCTGAAATATCTTCTTGATGATGACCGTCTTGCTATATCTAGAACAATAGACTCAAATGCGTTTCAACCGCTCTATTATACGCTCAGCACTTGGCTTAATAAGAACACTACTGAACTTAACTTGAATCTTGTCGCCAAAAACATCTCCGGAAAAGATATTCCGAAAGGGGAAGAGAATTTATCTACAATCATTTATTTTGATGAGGGCGGCTTATTGGATATCCCTTATAGATCAGTCGATATAAAAGATAGAAATAGACTCCCTGTAAAATAGGACTCACTTATAACTAAACATATCGAAAATACGGGAGGGGTTCTAACTAAGAAGCCTAATCTATTACAGTATATCTTGATTTCAGGAAGGACAATTTCTCCAATTAATTAGGTACCTGAACTCAGAAAAAAGATCGCACAGCACTCAAGAAGTATGGGGGCCGGGCGGTCTTTTTTTTGTGCTCCCGAAACCCCATCTTAGCTCCTACAATCTACAAGGTAATCCAGCATCTGGACAGATTAGGAAGATTCCAATATAATCTTAAATACAACTTAACGGGTTGGAATAATATGAAATATATCATATTTCACCCTGGAAGTTTGGGATAGACTTCACTAGTACATATACATATCAATTTGTATACAGAAGGGGGAACTATGAATTTAGACTGGAAGTTTATTGGTGAGAGTCTCCCGCTTTACATGGACGCCATGTGGTTGACTATTGAATTAGCTCTAATCGCCATTAGTTTATCCATGATCTTGGGATTATTGTTCAGTCTAGTACTGTTCTACAGGATCAAGGGACTTCGGAGTATAATTCTCGGTTACGTTGAGGTGTCCAGGAATACTCCTTTGCTCGTACAACTATTCTTCCTATACTATGGACTGCCCAAAATAGGGCTGCACTTGAGTGAGTTCAACTGTGCTGCCATAGGTCTGGTATTCCTGGGCGGTGGATATATGACTGAGGCCTTCCGAAGCGGAATTGATGCCGTAAGCACAGCGCAGATTGAGTCAGGTTTAAGCATTGGACTTAGCAAGGTGCAGCTTGCCAGATATGTCATACTCCCACAGGCCTTTGCTATCAGTGTCCCTTCGCTCGGGGCGAACGCGATCTTTTTGCTGAAAGAAACCTCGATTGTAGGTGCCATTGCTTTGATGGATCTGATGAATGTAGCCAAGGACCTGATTGGAATGCATTACAAGACAGCGGAATCACTGCTTCTGCTGGTGCTGGCCTATCTTGTGCTGGTGCTTCCATTATCTCTGCTGCTGTCCTGGATCGAAAGGAAGGTTAGACATGCGGAATTCGGGGGTTGAGGTGCTGTTTGAAGGGTCAAACTTTGCCCGCTTGCTTGGCGGGCTGCTTGTCACGATAGAAATAGCCTTTATTTCAATTATAATCGGAACCATTCTGGGTGTGGTTATGGGGCTGCTTAGAACGGTCCGGTCCAGATCGCTGCGTATTGTTCTTAGGCTGTACCTTGAAGCTTTTCGGATTATTCCGATTCTGGTCTGGTTGTATGTGGTTCACTTCAGCTTTTCGCCACTGCTTCACATCGAGATTAGCGGGGAGACCACAGCAATATTGGTATTCAGTCTCTGGGGCGCAGCGGAGATTGGGGATATCGTACGCGGTGCGCTTGAATCCATGCCGAAGCATCAGTCGGAATCGGCCAAAGCCCTTGGGCTCAGCAGCGCCCAGCTGTATAGGTATGTCCTGATTCCTCAGGCTGTACGTAGAATGCTCCCAGGGGCCATTAACCTGGCCACACGCATGGTCAAGACGACCTCGCTGGTTGTTTTGATTGGTGTCATCGATGTAGTGAAGATTGGACAGCAGATAATAGAGCTTGGTGTAATCAAAGCTCCGAACGCTTCATTCTGGGTATACGGCTTTATTTTTATTCTTTATTTTCTTGTATGTTATCCCTTATCGCTGCTGTCCAGGAAGTACGAGCGCAGATGGCAGGTCTAACATGAAAGGACAGATCTAAATGACTGAGAATGCTGAAATTCTGCTGAACGTGCAGGGATTACAGAAATTTTATGGAGACAGGCTGGTCTTGGACGGAATTCATCTCCAGGTGAAGAAGGGAGAGGTTACTGTAATTCTTGGTCCGTCGGGCTGCGGCAAAAGTACCTTTCTCAGATGTCTGAACGGTCTGGAGCCGGTTCAGGGTGGGAGCATTCATTACCGGGGGCGGAATCTGACCGGGCCAGCTGTGAACTGGCGTGAGATCAGGCAGCATATCGGGATGGTATTTCAGAACTATGAGCTTTTTCCGCATATGACGGTCGTTGAGAATATACTGCTTGGTCCGTTGAAGGCACAGAAAAGAGAGGCTAAGGAAGCGAGGCAGCAGGCGGAGACGCTGCTCAGCCGGGTTGGGCTCTTCGAACGGAGGAATGACTATCCAAGGCAGCTTTCGGGAGGCCAGAAGCAGCGGATCGCTATCGTCCGGGCGCTGTGTATGAACCCTGATATCATTCTCTTTGATGAAGTGACGGCTTCGCTTGATCCGGAGATGGTGCGCGAGGTGCTGGATGTAATCCTTGGACTTGCCAATCAGGGGATGACCATGCTGATCGTGACACATGAGATGGGATTCGCCAAGTCGGTGGGGGACCGGATTGTGTTCATGGATCAGGGCAAGATTTGTGAGATTGCGGAACCGGAACAGTTCTTCACTGAACCTGTGACAGAACGTGCACAGCACTTTCTAAATATATTTGATTACAACAAATTATAAGAAGCGAGGGAGAAGAGAAATGAAGAGACAGATTAAAGCATTGACGGGATTGATACTGGCGAGTATGTTGTTATTGGGGCTAACGGCATGCGGGAGCTCAGGGGACAGTAAGGAAGCTAGCAGCGGTTCCTCCAAATTTGCCTCAATTGAACAGCTGAAGAAGGACGGTAAGATTAGAATCGGCGTTTTTGCGGACAAGCCGCCATTCGGTTATGTGGACTCTCAAGGCAAGAATCAGGGCTTTGATGTCTATATTGCCAAGAGATTCGCCAAGGATTTGCTTGGGGATGAGTCCAAGGCGGAATTCGTGCTGGTTGACGCAGCCAGCCGCGTGGCCTATCTGGAGTCGAATAAGGTTGATATAATTATGGCGAATTTCACAGTGACAGATGAGCGAAAGCAAAAGGTTGATTTTGCCAATCCATATATGAAGTTATCCTTCGGTATTGTGTCTCCGGACAGTGCTCCAATTACTTCTATTGACCAGCTGAAGGCGAAGGGGCAGAAATTGATTGTAGCCAAAGGGACAACCGCGGAGACCTATTTCACCAAGAATTATCCAGATATTGAGCTGCTGAAATTCGATCAGTATACTGAAATTTTTGCGGCACTGAAAGACGGCAGAGGTGCTGCAATTGCTAATGACAATACCGAGCTGATTGCTTGGGCTAAGTCCAATCCAGGCTTTACGGTAAGTATCCCGGCCTTTGGTGGACAGGATACGATTGCCCCGGCGGTCGCTAAAGGCAATACTGAGCTGCTGAATTGGCTCAACAATGAGATCGAAGCCCTGGGCAAGGAGAAGTTCATTCACCAGGCCTACAAAGAAACCTTGCATGATGTGTATGGTGAAGGTTACACGGATGAACTGGTAGTAGAAGGTGGAAAGGTGCAGTAAGGTTGATGAGCACAGGACTTACAATCCTGCGGTAGGTGACTATCGTACGGGTTCGACCTCCGTCCTCGGCATTCGAAATACATAGGCTTGGAGTAGATAAAGCCGTCTCTGTTCCTACAGAGGCGGCCTTGTGCTGTTTTATGAAGCGTCGGAACTATGAATATGGGTAAGTTGCAAGTAAAGACTGGCAAGGAGGAGAACAGCATGTTCGGTAACGATTGGGATGACATTTTAGAGGAAGAGATGAACAAGCCATATTTCAAGGAACTGATGTCTTGGCTTGATGAGGAGTATAAGGAGCATATAGTGTATCCGCCAAGAGAATTTTTGTTTCAAGCGCTTAAGCTGACCTCATATTCAAATACAAGCGTAGTGATTTTGGGACAGGATCCATATCATGGACCGGGGCAGGCGCATGGTCTGAGCTTCTCCGTGCTTCCTGGTATTAAGATCCCACCGTCTCTTAGAAATATTTATAAGGAAATGGCGAGTGATCTCGGAGTCCCTGTGCCCCATACCGGAACACTTACCCCGTGGGCTGAACAGGGTGTGCTGCTGCTGAACAATGTGCTTACCGTACGGGAAGGACAAGCGGGGTCACATCATGGAAAGGGCTGGGAGACCTTTACTACTGCCATTGTTGAGGCGCTCAACCAGCGCACCGAACCTCTTGTATTTATACTTTGGGGAGCTCCGGCACAGAAGAAGGGGGCTATCGTTGACCGTTCCCGGCATGAGGTCATCATGTCGGCGCACCCGAGTCCGCTGGCGGCTAGACGGGGATTCTTCGGAAGCAGACCGTTCTCCCGGACGAACGAGTTTCTTAAGCAGCAGGGCAGGCAAGAGATAAACTGGGAGCTCGGCTAGCAGGAATTTGTCTTTTGAATATGGAAAAAGAATTAAAGACCCAATGGATCATATTCACGCAGGATCATTTATTGGGCACATCCATTGTTATAAGTTACTGGAGAAGGAGAACGGGCCATGCGTTATGAGGATTGGATCGGGCAGGAAGTCATCGTGTACTGTCAGAGCCAGGAGGACATATATACCGGTACGATTGAAGCATGGGACAAAGCGGCGAATAAGCTGATTCTGGGTCCCCGCTCAATCGCGGTACCGCTGGATGATATTATCAAGATTCAACCCGGCAGCAGAGGCAGAAGAGTGGCCAGAAGAGTACTGAAGACGAAGACAGAGAAGGCTGCGCCTCACTCTGTAGGGTATATTATGAAGAACCGGGTGCAATTCGATAACGCGATCTATTTCAAATCCCCGGTTGCTGTGTGGAGGGCCAATAAGCTGCTCCATTACCATACTACGATTCACCAGCATAATGAACATGAAGTTATTCTAATTACCGGAGAGAAATATTTGAAGCAGAATCATATGTTTGTAGTCAGATCCATTCGAGGTTGAGTGGGTCTTTGTACTTATATATTAATTCATATTGTTTTTATCGGAATAAACGGGTATATTTAAATTAACCAAGATGAATTAAAAAGATGCTAACGATGACCTGGTTAACTTAGCAAGCGGATTAGGGCTTTGGGGTTGTAACAGATTGAATAACTTTGTCGAATGGAATATAATTGGAACAAATGTTCTTAATGTAAAGGATAACATCTATGACTAGACTCATTCCATTTGTTCAACAGCATATCTTAAGATATGCGGCCTTAATTCTATGCCTGTGTCTGCTTGCAGGCTGCTCATTCTCAGGCATCACCAAGGATTCTTCCACAATTGGCCCGGTGGACGGAAATGGCAAGCTGCGTGTCATTTTTATTGATGTGGGCCAGGGAGGTTCCCAATTAATCATTACTCCTTCGGGCAAGGCCATGCTTATCGATGCAGGGAATAATGATAAGGAACAGGTTATGCTCGATACGCTGAAGGAGTACGGAATCTCAAGACTTGATATTGTAATCGGAACCCATCCTGACGCGGACCACATTGGCGGACTGGACAAGGTGATTGATCAGCTGAGTATAGGCAGGATCTATATGCCCAAGATAAGCTCGAATACGAAGACATTTGAATCTGTTCTTCGCTCGATTAAGCGCAAGGGCCTGAAGGTCTCTTCGGCCAAGGGTGATCTCACACTGAACCTGGATAGCGGTGTTAAAGTTCATATGTTAGCCCCGTTAACGAAGTATGAGGATAATAACAATATGAGCGCTGTAGTGAAGGTCTCTTATGGTGAGCACTCGTTCCTCCTGACAGGGGATTCTGAAGCGGACAGCGAGCAAGATATGCTCGCCTCGGGTGCCGATCTTCGCTCAAATGTGCTTTTGGTCGGTCACCATGGTTCCAAATCATCTACGAGCGTGGCATTCCTGAAGAAGGTGAATCCGCAATATGCTGTCATTCAATCGGGAAGAGGCAACAAGTACGGGCATCCAACTCAGACCATTCTTGAGCGGTTGCAGAAAAAGGGTGTGAAGGTCTACCGTAATGATACCCAGGGAACAGTGGAGTTCTTGACGGATGGCCATCATCTTCAGATCAGAGCAGAAAGGTGAGCTGGTTATGAAAGGAATTGTCGAAGGATTTGAAGAAGGCTGCTGTGTAATTGAAATTGACGGGAAGACAACAAGTGTACCTTTGGATCAGGTAGATTCCTCTGTTAAGACCTGCGATGTTGTGGACTGGGACGGCAAGAAATGGGTTGCGAACCCTAAGGAGACAGAAGCGCGCATCCGAGAGATTAAGTCACTGATGAAAGATGTCTGGGAGGATTAGACACCACAAGGGGGATTAGAAGGATGTCATTACAGCGGCCGCTAAAAGGTGAATTTTCAGCTTATTACGAGAGTTATATTCAAGATCTGCCCGAAGGGGAGATTCTGGCTTATTTGCAGTCCCAACTCAATGAGTTCGGCGGGCAGCTTAAGCATCTATCGGAAGAGAAGGCCAACTTCCGCTATGCCGAGGGCAAGTGGAGTATTAAGGAAGTGCTGGGTCATATTAGTGACACGGAGCGCATTATGAGCTACCGGCTGCTGCGGATCGCAAGAGGAGACAACACGCCGCTGGCTGGGTTCAATGAATCCGATTACGTTGCATATGCCGGGTCGGAACGCTTCAATCTGAGTGATCTTCTTGCAGAATTCTCTATCGTCCGCACAGCTACTTTGGACTTAGCCAACCGGCTTGACGATGAAGCGTGGCAGCGCACGGGAATAGCGAATGGAGCTCAGGTCTCCGCACGCGCGATAATTTACATTATTGCTGGACACGCGGCGCATCATCTGAAGCTTATACGTGAACGTTATCTTCAGCTGTAATCTTAAGTAGTGAGTTGATACTTTGAAAATTAAGTTAAGCAAAACAGAAGCCTGCACCGGTCAAGCTGAGCTTGAAAGGGTGCAGGCTTCTGTATGTCTAGGACGTGAGCAAATGGTCAGCTGCAGTTATTCCCATGAAGCAATAGCTTCGAGCTTACCGGATATTTCATAAGGCCCGAATTCAACCGGAAGGATGAAGTGATCTCCTTTGCGAAGCGGGTAGACTTCGCCGCCGCTTTGGAGCTCGCCTTCACCGGCAATGATGCTGACAAGCGTGTATTTTGAACTCGGGTCAAAATGACTCTTGCCGGCAACGGACCATTTTTGAACAGTAAAGAAATCATTAGCTACAAAGGTAGTAATCTCCGCCTGGTCTTTAGCTTCTGTACGATAGGTCCCTTCCTTGTACACTTGAGGAACGGTAGTAACCTCGATGGCCTTTTCCAGATGCAGTTCACGGGTGTTCCCTTCCGCATCTCTGCGGTCATAATCATAGACACGGTAAGTGGTATCCGAGCTTTGCTGTGTCTCCAAGACCACGATGCCTTTGCCCAGGGCATGCAGCGTGCCGCTTGGAACGTAGAAGAAGTCTCCGGCTTTGACCTCGACCTTGGACAGTAGCTGATCCCACTTCCCTTCATGAATCCAGCTTGCCAGCTCTTCCTTGCTCTGCGCACCGTGGCCGTAGATAATCTCGGCACCTGGCTCCGCATCAACAATATACCAGCATTCTGTCTTACCAAGCTCGCCATTCTCGTGTTCGCCTGCGTACGTGTCATCTGGGTGTACCTGTACAGACAGATCGTCAGAGGCATCGAGGATCTTGGTAAGCAGTGGAAATACTTTGGAGTCCGAACGGAACAGCTCTTGGTGGCTGGACCATAGCTCGCCCAGCTCCATCCCTTTGAACGGACCATTCTCAACTACGCTCTGCCCATTGGGGTGTGCTGAGATGGCCCAGCATTCTCCCGTCTCATTCGAAGGGATCTCGTAACCGAACAGACTTTTAAGCTTGGTTCCTCCCCAGATCCGTTCTTTGAACACCGGCTGCAGAAAAATAGGTTGATTCATAATAGTTAATTCTCCTTTCAGATGATTGAATGTATTTAAATTTAGTAAGACATATGGACAAGTGCAGCCGCGCCAATGAGTCCGGCGTCCTGCTGCAGGGCGGCTGGAACAATAGGTGTCTTCCGGCCGGAGGGATTAAGGGCGTATCTTCCAACATAGTCCTGTACAGCATGGAAGAGGGGATCGCCGACTTGGGAGACACCTCCGCCAATAACTATTTTCTCGGGATCAAGGGTATTGATTAAGGTAACGCAGCCTATGCCGATGTAACGGAAGACCTGGTCGATCAGCTCCTTCATGGCGGGGTCACCGCCAGCGGCCAGCTCGAATGCTTCCTTGGAAGTTACACTCCGATCAAGCAGCTCGCTGGCTTGTCTGGCGATAGCCGTACCTGAGGCCACATATTCCCAGCATCCCCGCTGCCCACATACACACTGCCCCGCACTTGAATCAATGACAAAATGCCCCACATCCCCGGCATTCCCGCTGGCACCTGTAATCAGCTTGCCATGCATGTAGATTCCCGAACCGATTCCAGTGCTGATCGTTACAAATACAAAATGCTGAGCATCCATCGCCGCACCGAGCCACTTCTCAGCCAGAGTAGCTGCAGTCGCATCATTCTCAAGCTTGATCGGGTAGGGCAGATGGCGCTTCAATTCATGGATTAGCGGGAAGTCGCGCCAGCCTGGCAGATTAGGAGGACAAGTAATTTGTCCTTCAACTGTATTGAGCGGACCTGGAGCTCCGATACCAACACCGGCAATGTCCTCGCCGGGAATACCGCTCTCATGAACAAGTGTCAGAACAGTCTGGGCGATACGGTCTACCATAACATAGGGGGTTACAGCCGGATTCGTGGGAATGGAGGATTTCTGAATGACATCCCCGTCAGCAGAGATGATGCCGATAGCTGTCTTCGTACCCCCGATATCGATCCCGATTGCATACTTCACATTAAGTACCTCCTGATAATCAATTCAACTTGACAATACTTGACAAAAGTTGACTGTGTAAAGTAATATTAAAGTCAGTGTACCACATTTAAGGGGGATTGCAAGTTATGGCCCGCGTCAAAAAAGTATCCATGCAGGATATCGCCAACAGGCTTCAAATATCCAAGAATGCAGTCTCACTCGCTCTATTGGATAAAAAGGGAGTTAGTGAGGAGATGAAGAGCCGGATTGTCCAGACGGCCAAGGAAATGGGGTACGGTCCCTATGGTCAGAAGCAGGTGGAGCATCCAAATCTGCTTGTAGTGGTGCCTGACAGAGTTACCAGCTATGATGACAACGACCATTTCCATTTTTATCACGATATGATCTGGGGTCTTGAGTCCTCTATCCGGAAGAGCGGTTATAATGCCATTATTGTAAGAGTAGATCACACGATGGAGAAGAATCTTATTCTGCCTGGGCTGTTCGAAGATATTAAGTATGCTGGCGTAATCTTGTTCGGGATTATGGATAAGGCTTATGCCGAGATGATCTGGAAGCTGGACACGCCTCTTGTTATGCTTGATTCCTATTATCGGGACCTGCACTGCCCGGTAGTGACCTCGGCTAATATGGAAGGAGCTTATGAAGCTGCTGACTATCTAATAGGGAAAGGGCATACGCGAATCGGGTTCATCGGCCCCGCTAATCTGACGACAAGTCATGAAGAGCGCTGGTATGGCTTCTGGCGGGCCATGCAAAGCAGCGGGATAAAGATCGAAGAGAAGTGGTGTCTGACGTACTCAAACGGATTTGATTCTACCCAGCGGGAAATTACCGGATTTCTGGATCGTATGGGTGATATGCCGACAGCCTTCTTGTGCGGAAATGACCGGATCGCACTGCTGCTCAGTCAGGCTCTTCAAGCGCGTGGAATACGGCTTCCCGCTGATATATCTATTATGGGCTTTGACGATTTGAACATGTCGGAGACCTCGGATCCTCCGCTTACAACCATGCGTGTGAATAAGACCGGCATGTGTGATGCCGCGGTTGAGCTGCTCATCTCCCGGCTGAGTTCCGCGAGGGAAATGGTGCGTTGGAGCATTCCTCCGATGCTTATTGAGCGCGATTCAACAGCAGCGCTATAGATCAGCAGAACCATCCCCTTTCTTAGGAGAGGGGATTTTTATTTCACAAAACGTAATCTATGTACTGGATTAATTCTGTGGAACCATATACAATACGGTTTGTGTCTTTGCAGGAACCTATTGAAACCACCGTAAAGGAAGTTGTATATGCCCGGAAAATTGAAACGCCTGCTGATTGGCAGACCCATGAAATCCACCGAGATTGAAGGCGAGAAGCTGAGCAAGCTGAAGGCATTAGCCATTTTATCCTCAGATGCTTTATCCTCGGTAGCATACGGGACGGAGCAGATTCTCATTGTCTTGATGGCAGCCGGATTCGCGGCGCTCTGGTATTCGATCCCTATCTCCATTGCCGTCCTTGGGCTGCTGGCGATCCTTGTTATATCTTACAGGCAGACTATATTCGCTTATCCCGGCGGCGGCGGGGCTTACATCGTGGCAAAAGACAATTTGGGGTTATCTCCAAGCCTGCTGGCTGGTGGCTCTCTATTGGTTGACTATATATTAACTGTGGCGGTAAGTGCTTCGGCGGGAACGGATGCGATCACTTCCGCATTTCCGGTACTGCATGACCACCGGGTTCTGATCGCCGTAGTCATGATTCTGATTCTAACATTAATGAACCTTAGAGGAGTGACGGAGTCGGCCTCTATATTGGCTGTTCCGATCTACTTCTTTGTCATAGCTATTTATTTCCTGATCATATGCGGAATCATTAATTACATCACCGGGGGAGCCCACGCGGCCGCTCCTGAATTCGGCAAGACCATATCAAGTGTAAGCCTGTTCCTTCTCCTGAAAGCATTCAGCTCTGGCTGTTCGGCCTTAACCGGAGTCGAGGCCATGTCGAATGCCATTCCGAACTTCCGTAAGCCGTCTGATAAGAATGCGGCGGCTACGCTCATGATGATGGGTATACTTCTTGCAGGAATGTTCATCGGAATCAGCTTGCTCGCGTATTGGTACGGCATCAAGCCTGCGGCTGAGGAGACGGTGGTCTCCCAGATCGCTGAGTCCACTTTTGGCCGGGGCGTGCTGTATTATATCATTCAGGGTGCCACCGCGGTGATCCTGATCCTGGCGGCCAATACGGCGTATTCTGCTTTTCCGCTGCTTGCATTTATGCTGGCAAAAGACAAATTCATGCCTCATGCCTTCATGGTGCGGGGAGATCGGCTCGGCTTCTCGAACGGGATTATCTTCCTTAGCATTCTGTCCGCCGTGCTGGTCATGGTGTTCCAAGGGAATACAGAGAGCTTGATTCCTCTCTATGCGGTAGGTGTCTTCATTCCCTTTACCCTGTCCCAGCTGGGGATGATGATCCGCTGGATTAAGCTGAAGCCTTCTGGCTGGATGCTGAAGCTCTTCATTAATACGGTGGGTATGCTGACT
The DNA here is from genome assembly GCF_023704175.1 of Paenibacillus sp. YPG26. Lineage (NCBI taxonomy): Bacteria > Bacillati > Bacillota > Bacilli > Caryophanales > Paenibacillaceae > Paenibacillus > Paenibacillus sp. YPG26. The sequence continues at coordinate 1,564,816 of NZ_CP084530.1, forward strand.
ACCCTGTCCATCACGCTTATATTTATTTTCACTAAGTTTAGCCAGGTCTGGGTCATTTTTATTTTCCTGCCACTCGTGGTCTACATGTTCATGAGAATTCAGCAGCATTACACGAACACAGCCGATCAGCTGCGTATCGATCACTTTAGTGAGAAGCCCATCGCGAAGGGGAATACAGTGATTATTCCGGTTGCGGGAGTTACGCGGGTCGTGCTGAATACGGTAAGCTATGCGAAGACGCTTTCGGACAATGTGGTGGCTGTATATGTAGGGTTTGATGATGAGTCGGTCCGCAAAATTGAACAAAGGTGGAATGAATGGAATCCCGGTGTGCGGCTGATTATCCTGAAATCCCGTTACCGGAGTATCCTTGGTCCGCTGCGCAAATTTATAGACACGGTAGAATGGAAGAAGGCCGAGAGTGACCATATCACGATCCTTATCCCTCAGTTCATTACCAAGCATTGGTGGCAGAACCTGCTTCATAACCAGTCAAGCCTGATGATTCGGGCCTATCTGATCACCCGTAAGGATGTTGTTGTTGCGACGGTCCCTTATCATATGGACCGCTAAACCCACATAATTCCAGATACTAAGGAAGCATCCGTTAAGGGTGCTTTTTTTGTGATAACGTTGGTCCATGTGTGTGTTAATTTCACTGCTTGTAGACTCGCGATGTATATTTTCGCCTGCTTTTAATACAATTAATACACTGTATAGTACAATGATTATATGTGGGTTATCCTCATGAGCTAACAGGAATAAGGAGTGATGTTGAGAGATGAATACAGTATGTGTATTTGCGGGTTCAAATCCCGGTGTGAAGCCGGAGTACCGGACTCAGGCCATTCAGCTGGGAAGTACACTTTCGGATCAGGGTATCCGTCTTGTATACGGAGGATCCAAGCTGGGGCTGATGGGTGAAGTCGCGAATGAAGTGCTGCTGCGCGGAGGCCATGTCATTGGAGTCATGCCCAAAGGATTATTTCGCGGGGAGATCGTGCACCGGGAATTGACGGAGCTTATAGAGGTTGAGAGCATGCATGAGCGCAAAGCCAAAATGGGAGAAATCGCTGATGGATTCATAGCGCTTCCAGGAGGTCTGGGTACGTTCGAAGAGCTGTTCGAGGTATTATGCTGGGCACAAATCGGGATACATGCCAAGCCGATTGGTCTGCTCAACATTAATGGATATTACGATCCGCTTATCGAGCTGATCAGGCACAGCGTTCAGGAAGGGTTCTCTAATGATTCGCACTTAAGCCTGATCAGGGTCTCGAGTGAGCCGGAAGATCTGCTGGATCAGATGAAGCGGTATCAGCCGCAGGCCCTTGGGAATAAGTGGACACAACTGGTTGTTGAGTGAGGCTATAGAGAAGTAAGCCCCTGCGGTGTGTGGAACAACTGCCGGGGCTTCTGTTCATATAACGGGTGAGGCTACATCAGCAGGGTGATGACCAACAGTTCATAGAGGACTAGAGGCAGGATGGTGTTGTTGTAATAGAAGCTGCCGGGAGCTCCCAGAAAGCGTTGATCGCCTTGAACGGTTACGCTCAAGTACAAGAAGCGGTCATCGGCGCTGACGATAATTCCTTCGTAAGTATAGCCGTCAATCGTAACTACTTTGACAGGACGGTTCAGGTGAATGGAACAAAGATTCCGAATTTGATCCTTGATCCCTTTTAGCTGCTGTGCCATATTGGGGTTCGCCTGATATACCACTTGATTGTCCTGCTGTAATCCATATGCCATTGATAATACCTCCTAAGTGGGCGTTTGTCTTGGTTCAGTATATACAGCTGTGCCTAGTAAGGTTCCAGCTTGTTGGGCTGTTGATATGTAAAAATTCCTGCCTCTCCATAGAACTCCGGGATTCATATAGAGTTCCGAGGAGCATGACCTCGCAGGGCAAGTCCTATGTTTGGCGTTAAATCCCCAGTGGGTAATAGTCAATAAGTAACCGGGGAGGGAATAACCATGGCAAAGCTGATTATTGGAGTATTCAAGACATCACAGGATACGTCCATTGTGATTGATGAGCTTAAGAAAGCGGACTTGGGTGAGAAGGAAGTATCTGTGTTGTCATGCAAGATCAAGCATATGCATAAGATTTCCGAGAATACAGATATGGGTGAGCCCCAAGCGGGCAATGGGGGAAAAAGTGTATTCGGCATGCTGAAGAATGTGACTGCGGAGATTGAAGATGAGCCCGTTGAACTGATTGCAACCGGTTCAGCGGCCAGGAAGATGGCTGGAACCAAGGTCGGCGAGGGTACTGATGACTTTATTGTCGCTCTGATGGGGGCAGGAGTTCCCCGGGAGGATGCCAGTCAGTATGAAGAACACTTGATTCAAGGACATATGATTGTTATGGTGGAATGCAAGCCGGAGCAGGCTGACCGGGTGGCTAATATTTTCACACAGCATCAGGTGGTAGGAATAGAATAGAAATGGTAGATTTATATCAGTCTACTATCTAATATTTATAGGAGTTGTCAGATGAAACAGGTTAAGGCATTTGTGGATGGGGAAGAAATTATTGGATTCTACCTGCTGAAGTCCGTAGGGATCAAGCAGACGAACGGAGCGGCACCCAAGGACTATCTCGATTTGATTCTTGCCGACCCGTCAGGGGAAATTTCAGCCAAGTTCTGGGATGCGACACACACGGACAAAGAAACCTTCTTCGCGCCTATGCTGGTTAAGGTGAAAGGGCTGGTTCACACTTACCGGGATAAGCTGCAGTTCAAGATCTCCCAGATTCGGCCTGCTTCCCCGGATGATGGTCATCATATAACCGATTTCATCAGGTCGGCGCCCGTCGCCCCGAATGATCTGGTGTATGCCATTACAAGCGCTGCCGCCAGCATTCAGGATGAGGAGCTTCGCTGGATCGTAGATGAATGCATCCAGAAGGTGGGGGATAAGCTTCTACATTATCCGGCGGCAAAGGGAATGCATCATAATTTCTACGCGGGTCTTGCATATCATGTCGTTCGGATGCTTGAGCTTGCTGAGTTCATCGTCATGCAGCGGCCGTTCCTGAACCGTGATCTGCTCGTCGCCGGTATTATTCTTCATGATATCGCCAAGACCGAAGAGTTAACCGCTGAGCTTGGGATCGTCTCTGAATACAGCTTTACAGGTAAGCTGATTGGTCACATCTCGCTTGCAGTGAACTGGATTACAGAAGCAGCATTACGCAAAGGCATGGATATCAGCTCCGAGAAAATCGTTATGCTTCAGCACCTGATTCTCTCCCATCATAATCTTGGAGAATGGGGAAGCCCGGTTCAGCCTCAGCTGCCGGAAGCCTTGGCCCTTCACTTGATTGACCAGCTGGATGCCAAAATGCAGGCTGCCGAGGATGCAATTGATACGATGGCCGATCCTGGAGGTTGGACGCCGCCTATACGTGCGCTGGAGAATAAGCCGCTGTATCGGCGCAAGCAAACATAATAGAGTACTGTTGTAAGCAGAAAGAGCCCTGAATCAGGGCTCTTTCTGCTTACAAGACAGCTGTGTGTCTGTCTACACTAGCTGTGTGCCATCGTCGTTGGGATTGTCCTTCTTCTGGGAGTTCTTCTTGGCTTCATCGTCATCGCCGGTATTCATAATAGCGTCGACCATGTCTTCCAGCACGTCCGTAGCTGCCGGACGGTTGGGATCTACATCAGGGATCTCATTAAATCCCGGTTTTCTATTCTCATCAGGTATACTCATGTTCAACTCAGCTCCTTCATTCATATACGATATAGAATGTCACCGGATTTCCCGGTATATGTAAGGTTAACCCGCCTAGTCGTGAGTTGAATCCATTAAACGTAATTTAGCCGGGTTAATGACAGATAGCCGAATGCGAGGAGATACGTACTTACACAGAAGCATAAGAGGGCTCCCGGTGGGGAACCCTCTTGTGCTTGCAAATATATAATATTGCTTATGTAGCATTTATGATTTGAAAGGGATAATTCTTGTCACATGTTCAATCTCTTCTAGCAGGACCCATACAGCACCTTCAACCGTTCTAATCTGAACGCCTTTAGGATTTTTGTTCCATTTCGGGATTCCAGTCATCATATCTCCAGTAAATAATTTAACTACAACCTCATGCTCCAATGTAACCGCCATTTTCAGTTGAATCAGATCCAGCTCCGCACTAGTCTTCATAATTTAGCCCCCATCACATGATAGATTAATTCCTCATACCTATTACTTCGGACGAAGAGACTATATTCCTGAGAGCAATATAAAAGATGAGTCTTTAGTCTTATCTAATCAGTAGACAAGACCCGTTTAGATACATTAAAGTTAGTTTTCAAGCTTGTATATCCGCCATATTGTTCCAGACAGCCACTAACAGAACGTTCCAACAGCATTTACAGGCCAAAAGTCTTTGATTGCGCTTTCATAACTATATTACCCTTTTTATGGTGATTTCTAACCAAATCTAGATAATCTAATAGTATGATTGTGTATGGGTATTTATTACAGTGAGTAGGAGTTTTTTTGGAAGATTGGATTATGCTATTAGCGACTAGCTTGGTAACTGTAGTTTATGGTTGTTTAGAATTTGCCATCATGTCTGGTTAGAGTTAATATAACTATAAAAAAACAATTAAATGGATTCATTGAGAGGATGTTAATATGGCGATATTCGGGAAGAAAGTAAATAGCATTGAGAATGGTTATGAAGATCTGCTCATAGACGATGAGACTATTGAATCAGTACATACACTTTTTAAAAACCAAGCAGTATTAACAAATATGAGAGTAATATTTGAAGAGCGAGAATCTCTTAATGAGATGAGTTTATCATTTATTGTATCTATTCCTTACTCTAAGATTAATGCCATAGCATTAGAAAGAAAGGGTTTTACAAGTACAAATAGGTTGATAATATCTACTGGTGCAAAAGAATATAAATTGATGTTTAACTTAATTGAAGATGTGTTGAAATTTCAAAAGTCACTAAGTACGTTTATTTTCACTTAGGTCATTTTTGAGTAAATGATAAAACAAAAGAACCCTTACACCGTAAGGGTTCTTCAAGTATGATCTGCAGTGGGCTCGAACCACTGACCCCCACCCTGTCAAGATGGTGCTCTCCCAGCTGAGCTAGCAGATCAAAAAATGGATTAGATAAATAATATCATAGCAGGTTAGTGAGCATATGTCAAACTTCCAGCTGTATAATTCTCTCTTCAAATGGGAAGGAATAGGCTCATTACACACCTGGAGGTCAGACCAAATGAGGAATACTAGGCATGGCTCAAGAGTGGCTCTCTTCACGATCGTATTAATCAGCTCACTCGCATTTTTGAATGGCTGCGGCATGAATGATTCGACAAGGGTTCCTGGCGATTCCATGTTTTCTTTCCCGATGCCCCATGTACCTGTGACAGAGGATGTCTACAACCCTTCCGTTATCGAGGATGTCTATTCACCGGGTGGGGAGCAGCTGGATAATTGGCAGTAACCCGTTTGCGGGGAGCAGATTCAGATTACAGTCAAAGTCGATCCTGGAGTGAATCTCTTAGTGATCGACTGTTTTGTTGTCTTAATATTATTTGTTATAATAATTCAGCTGAAGATTAATTCATACTAGAAGAGGTGACGTCTTGGCTGCCATCATTATACCGGTACATACGGAAGAGCAGTTGAATCAAGGATTGGAGATCCGGAAGGAAGTATTTGTGCAGGAACAGAAGGTCCCCGTGGACCTTGAAATAGACGAGTTCGATGTGATCGGACCTGATTCCCACCATGTGCTGATTGAGCTGGATGGGAGATATGCGGCGACGGGCCGGATTACTTACTACAGGGATAATGCCGCCAAACTCCAGCGGATTGCTGTCCGCCAGGAATTTCGTTCTCATGGCATCGGACGGGTTCTGATGCTTGCCCTGGAGCAAATGGCGAGAGACCTCGGTTTTGAGAAGGCCGTTCTGGACGGCCAGTGTCAGGCTGAAGGCTTCTATACCAAGCTTGGGTATAAGGTAATCTCCGAAGAGCCCTTTTATGACGCGGGGATTCTGCATGTGAGAATGGAGAAGAAATTGTAATATTCCAGAGGGCTACGGGTTAAGCTACCTTCTATTACGTGATTAATTAGAACTTAGAGGGAGCTGACCACTTATGCCTAATGCTGACAGAGAAGTGTTCGTAGCGGTTCAGAAGAATGGGGATGGAGATCTATCCGCATTCAAGACCTCATCTGGACGTGTTCTCTCTTACGAGGAAGCACTGAAGGAAGTCCAAGCAGGCTCTATTGCGGGCGTTAACGCTTTTAAGGGCAGGGACGGAGAGACCTATCTGCGTGGCGATGCGGATGGTGATCCGACCAACAATCTGGATGCCCTGCCTTATTTCGAATAACATGAGCTGTTAAAAGCAAGAGGTCATCCTAGCCGGGATGGCCTCTTTACCATTCAATACCGAAATGAATTGCTATCGCGGCAGATCCGTACGTGTCAATCAACCGCTAATGGGACTCCAATGCGCTCATAGCTCATATATCTCATGCTGGCGCAGGAATTCCATCTCGGCTGTCTGCCCTTGATACTGCTCCATCTCATCTCCATAGTGCATGAGGCTGATCTGTGAGCGGATTTCGGAGGGCAGCGTGAGAAGCTCATCTAGAGTCGTGTGAACGATGCCCTGGCCAGTCAGCTGCACCTCGTGAAAAATTTTGCGGCAGCCCCGTTCCCCCACCAGCTGCTGCAGCAAGGCAGGTTGAAACGTCATATCTGCACTGTAGAAAATTTCGCCATTCAGGTAGAGTGAATAACTCTTCTTGCCTTCAATATGAGGCGTCTGAATAATCTCGACCTGTAGGGAGTCATCCACGCGTGTTATCTGATCTTCCCGCAGCAGTCTGACCTCGAAGGCATCCTCCAGGCTCTCAATTCCATCCTGACCGAGTCCACCCTTAAGTGTATGCTCCCACAGCGGCTGCACAAGCTGTTCAGCAATGTAGAGAACCGGCTTCTGTTGATAGACGTATTTCATTTGGAAAGCGAACTCTTCCAGGCCGCCCACATGATCCGCATGGATATGTGTAATCAACACAGCATTGATATCCGCCCAGGTCTTACCGAGCTGATATAAGGAGATTGGCGCGGTTACTCCACAATCAATAAGCAGGGTCTGATGACCGGTATAGAGCAGTGCGTTATTGTTGAAATATTTCTTGGCAAAGGCTCCTCCTGTGCCAAGCATTTGTAATCGAAGACCCATGATCTCACTCCTCTGGACTAATCTCACTTCTATACTTTAACATGTCAAGACTGCCTGGACAAAATAGGGTCTGGACGACCGCAACTTGATTGAAAATATGAAGTATAACCATATAACAACATGGTATGAAGGAGGGTGTATGGGAATGAAATGGAAGAGAGTGGCTGGACTTGTACTGGCTTTTTCCCTCTTTGGCAGTTCTATGATTTATGCCGATACAGCTGTGCAGAAGATTCGATTAATAATTAATGGTCAGGACATAGATGACGGGGGTTACATGGTGGATGGGAGAGCTTATGTACCCGTAAGAGAATTGAATGGATTAATTGACTATGATGAAGGGACCAAAAGAGTTGCTTTTACCCAGCCGAATGTGGACATTTTTCTGTTCAAAGGGGATACGCCTTTTGGTAAGGTGAGTGCGGGTAAGCTTAAATTCAATGTGTTCTGCCAGATTGACAGCCTGAAAGTGGACATCAGTTCAGTGAAGGTCACGATTAAGGGACCTGATGGATCCGAGAAATCGATTCAGTCCCAGGATCTGGGCAAGGAGCAGAAGGATAATTTCTGGTTCAGGACACATGATTACACGTATGACTTCAAGACTGCCGGCAAATACACGATCAACTTCTATATGAAGATGAACAAGAGCAAGGACTACGTCCTGGTTAGTGAGAAGGTCATAAATGCAATTGGCGGTTAGGCATTAAGAAGCATATCCAAAATTGACCTATATGATTGGAAATGTTACGATACGAGAGTATGCGACAGTAATTAACAAATTAACCCGAAGTGAGGTATTTCAATGAGCGATCACAAACATGAGCACGACGAAGCTTGCGGACACGATCACGACCATGATCACGAGGAGTTCGTGCTCACGTTGACAGACGAGAACGGTCAGGATGTGGAGATGGTTCTCGTTGAAACTTTCGATGTTAGTGAGAAGGTCTATGCTCTTCTGCTTGAACGTAACAATCCGGAAGCTGACGGCATTATTCTCCGTCTGGAAGAAGAAGACGACAAGATGGTGCTCTACAATATCGAAGATGAAGAAGAATGGCGTCAAGTTGAAGAAGCTTACAACGAAATCGTCTCCGCGCAGGAAGAATCTTAATTTCGTGTGACTGTAAGCCGAGAGCTCCCTTTTGGGGGCTTTTTTTATTTTCAGATAGATGTTTTCTACTAAAATCATACAAAAACAGGCCAAACTTGAAATCGTCTGACCTGCACGTTATCCTCTTAATGTACCTAAAATATGGGATCTGCTTCAACAATGACTTTAACTTGATGAATATTACGATCCTCAGGACCCTTAACCGGAAGGCCAACGTCCACATGTTCGACAATGTAATCAATGTTCTCCTGTGAGATGACCTCTCCCGGAAGCAGGATGGGAATACCCGGCGGATAGACATAGATGAACTCTGCAATGATGCGTCCAGCCGATTCCTTGAACGGGATGACCTCGGTATCCGCGTAGAAGGCATCCCGGGGAATCAGGGAGAGCTGCGGAATCTCTGGTGTTTTTACAACCAATTCATTGGCTGGGTTCACGGAATGCTCAGCTGCGAGCTCGCGGAGAGCCTTGAGCAGAGTATCTACGGTCTCCTGGGTATCGCCTGGAGTTATGAAGCACAGGATGTTGTACATATCACTGAGCTCAACTTCGATGTTGTAGTGTTCCCGAAGCCAATTCTCCGTCTCATATCCGGTAATCCCCAGGTGTCTCACATGGACGGTAATCTTGGTGGGGTCGTGGGCATAAGTGGCTTCTCCGCCCAGAATTTCTTTGCCGAAGCAGTAGAGACCTTCGATCTTGTTCACTTCGGTTCTGGTGTAATCAGCCAGCTTCAGTGTCTCTTCAATCATCTGTCTGCCACTGAGCATCAGATTCCTCCGCGCGGTGTCCAGCGACGCCAGCAGGATATAGGAGGTCGAAGTTGTTGTGAGCATGCTGATAATGGTCTGAACCCGCTGAGGGTTGACATAACCGTTCTTCACGTTCAGATTCAGCACCGAGCTCTGGGTCATGGACCCTCCGAGCTTGTGGACGCTCGTTGCAGCCATATCCGCACCCGCCGCCATAGCGGAGACAGGGAGCTCGTCATGGAAATGAATATGAACCCCATGGGCCTCGTCCACCAGCACAGGCACGTGGAAGCTGTGGGCAAGCTCTACAATCTCCTCGAGGTGTGCGCTTATTCCGAAGTAAGTCGGGTTGATGACAAGCACTGCTTTGGCATCGGGATGACGCTTGAGCGCCCGGCGGACAGATGAGGTGGTAATCCCATGGCTGATCCCCAAATTCTCGTCCTGTGCAGGGGATACGAACACGGGCTTGGCACCGGCAAAAATAATGGCCGACATCACGGATTTGTGAATATTACGCGGAACAATGATCTTGTCGCCGGCTGAGCAAATGGACATGATCATGGTCATGATGGCACCGCTTGTTCCTTGTACGGAGAAATACGTATAGTCTGCGCCGAAGGCATCAGCTGCTAATTTCTGTGCTTCCTCAATGACCCCTGTAGGTTGATGGAGATCATCGAGCGGCGCAATGTTAATCAGATCTATAGAGAATGCATTATCGCCAATAAATTCACGGAATTCCGGGTCCACTCCTGCCCCTTTCTTATGACCGGGGATATGGAATTGGACGGGATTGCTAGCCGCATGTTTTTTGAGAGCCGTAAAAAGCGGCGTACGGTTGTGATCCATGTTGAGCCGTCACTGCCTTTCTTGTGTAATTTATAAACAAGCTTGAGTATAGCAAATAGGGGCGGGAATGCAAGCGCAGATTGGTGAGCGTCCGTGTAAATCTGATTCAAAATGGGACAAAATAGATAGAGATTAATGGAACGGAAGGCAGGATAAGGAGGCAGGTATGGAGCTTACAAAGGCAAAAATGGTTTCGAAACGGTTAATGACCCCGGTTTTTATTTACTTATGGATTATCATGTTCCTGGTGGAATTTGTTAAAGGCGCTCTTCTCGTTACGATTCTTCCGGTATATATGGGCGATGTTCTGCACTTGACCACCTTTGCGATTGGGTTGTCCATCTCCATGCAGTACATCGGGGACAACTTGTTCCGGAGCCCCTCAGGCTGGCTGATTGAACGGATCGGGTTCCGGATGACTATGGCTATAGGACTTGTGCTGACTTTTGTCGCCGTTGGTATTATCGCCTATACCTCCAATACGGCGCTTATCGTCTTCGCTTGTGCACTGCTTGGAATGGGAACGGCTCCGCTGTGGCCTTGTATTATGATGGGTGTGTCCGCAGTGAGCAGCGAGAACAATAACTTTGCTACCGCAATGGGCATTATTCAGATGTCAAGTCTGGGCGGAGCGGGTGCCGGCCCTATCGTAATTAACTTCTTCATCGGAGACGGCTCTTACCGGAAGGTATTCTGGATTCTGCTGGGCTGTATGGCGCTGGTGCTGGCCGTATCTCTGCTTCTGCCTGGTAAAAGAAAAACCAAAACAGCCGATCCGCATGTGCTTCATCCCGAAGGGGAAAGTAAGCTTATGGCCGGAGGAGTTAGTCAACTAGGGGGCAATCTCCGAAAAACGTTCGCCGAGATTAGGAAGAATCTCAATGTCAGCTGGATGCTGTATCCGGCTTTATTTCTCCAGTCCTTTGCCATCGGCCTGCTTACCCCGGTTATCACACTATATGTGCGTACCGTTCTTCACCTGTCCCCGGCGAGCTACAGCGCCCTGATGGTGGTCGGTGGCGGGATAACAGTTATCGGACTCATTCCGATTGGCAAGCTGGCTGACCGATATGGTACGAAGTGGTTCCTGCATATCGGGTTCCTCCTGGCAGCGGTATCTATCGCATTGTTCGCAGTGAACCGCTCAATTCCCATTCTGTGGGTGCTTGTGGCGCTGATCGGGATCAGCTATGCATTCATTCTGCCGACTTGGGACACCATGATCTCCCATATGCTTCCTTCAGGAGAGAAGGGGGCAATCTGGGGCTTGTTCCTCACGATTCAGGGCTCGGGGATGGTATTTGGACCGATGGTATCCGGGAAGCTGTGGGATTTATTTGGCCCAGGCTCTCCTTTTATGGCCAGCGCGATTGTCATGGGAATCATGTTCGTCCTTCATCTGGCCTTATCGCGGCAGCATGCACGGAATCAGCCGGAGATAACTTCATGAAATACAGACAGGGGTGCCCGAGGTCAACCGACCTTTTGGGACACCCCTGTTTTTGATTTTGCTAGAAAGAAACTTTATAGAGCGGAAGCAGCTTCTCGAACGTATCTTCCACCTTGGCAACAAGCTTGTCCCCGTCACTTAGGATCGGATCACCCTGTTCAATTCGGAGACCACATAAGATCTCCGACTTCTTCACCGAGCTCAGCTTGGCTGCCATGGCTTTAAAGTCACTTGTTGTCAGGTCATGATGAAGCTGACCGCCCGGATCCATATGATCCATGGACCAGTAGAACTCTGCCGGAATACTTTTTTTCACACTGGACGCGTGTTTGTCCAGATATTTGGCGAGAATGAGCTTATTGGGGCTCTCGTATATGACCGCAAAAATAATGAACAGATGGGAGGCGAACATCCCTACCTGGAAATGCGGAAGTGCCTTGTAGCCGCGCTTGCTGCTCCCCCAGGCTACCCAGCTGTCATGCGGCGGATTAATAGTCCTCCGTGCATGCTTGGCCACATGAGGGAACATCTCTTCTCCGCAAAGCGCGGACAGATATGGGCTGAGTATTCCGCCCAGCTCGTCCAGCTTGGGCCGCAGAACCTGAATTAAAGCCTCCATGCGGGGTTCCAGCCCCGGAACAGTGAAGACATCGAAATCTTGCTTGGTGAACCCGGTAAAAGTCATGAGTGGTGCCCCCTGAATGTATGGATATGTACACGAGACCGCCTCGTGAAATGTGCAGCAGCTTGATTATATCAAAAACCTGCTGTATTTGCGTCACGACCCGATCTTTACGGGTAAAAATAATCAAATAATCCAAGTTACCGTTACATAAGATAAAGTATAAGATAATGTAAACTGTAACCAGGACGATTGTAATTTTGCACGTTTCATGCCCTGCAGAGTCTATGCTTTCGGAGCAGTTTTGCTTAGCAAAACTTGAAGGAGGGAGTCCCATGAACAAAAGTTACGAAGTAGAGTATTGCAACCTGGAATTACGATTTGAACGCAGACATATTCAGCAATTGATCCGTGATTTGATTCAAGATGGATATTCCCTGTACTGGAGTGAAAGCGAGTCTATCTTTATTGTCTCCGTCCGCACTGGCCGGAAGCTGACCAAGCTCCGTTTCCAGAGGATGCACCAAAGCTACAAGCTGGTTGGAGATTATATTATTAAGGATGCGAAGCTTGCGGAATGGCTCGAGAAGCTGATCGGTGATTTGCGGGGGCATGCTGTTGTGAAGCGGTTCAAGGATCGCCAGATTCTGATTGAAAATATCTTGTTCGGCGAAGTAATCCGTCTAGTTGAGGTATCTGGTGTGCAGCAGCGGGTTCTGTACCAGAAGGGCGCGGATCCGAGCTTTGAGAAGATGGCATATATGTACAATTCCCTCTCGGCTGAGCATGAGATCGAGTGTCTTCAAGGGGAAGTGGACTCAGAGCTTGAGCGGCTGTTCGAAGCACTCGAATCCAAAGACGAGAAGGCCGCGGATGCCAGCAAAGAAAAGCTGAAGAGATTGCGCCGCAGCCTGATGGAGCTTGAATGGTGATCAAGGTTAACCTAAATACGATATGACCAAAGCACCTCAAAACTTATCGATTTGGGGTGCTTCGTGCGGAGGATGCTTTGACATATTACAGCAGCGGGGGGTTCACTTCTTTGCACAAAAGCATTAAAATGATATTATTGTCATAAAATATAGTCTGCAAAGGATGGAGAACCTGATGTCAAAACAACAGATAGGCGTCATCGGTCTTGCGGTGATGGGTAAGAATTTGGCACTGAATATTGAGAGCAGAGGCTTCACTGTATCTGTATTTAACCGTTCCCCTCAGAAGACCCACGAGCTTTTGGAGAATGAAGCCAAAGGCAAGAATCTTGTCGGAACCTTCTCGGTAGAAGAATTCGTGCAATCTTTGGAAACTCCGCGCAAGATCCTCATTATGGTACAAGCCGGGGCAGCTACGGATGCAACGATTGAGCAATTGATCCCTTATCTGGATCAGGGCGATATCATTATTGATGGAGGTAACGCTTACTTCCCGGATACCCAGCGCCGCAGTAAAGATCTTGAAGCCAAAGGCTTCCGGTTCATCGGAACAGGCGTATCAGGCGGCGAAGAGGGCGCATTGAACGGACCTGCGATTATGCCGGGTGGTCAGGAAAGCGCTTATGAGCTGGTTAAGCCAATCTTCACAGCAATTTCTGCCAAGGTAGATGGCGACCCTTGTTGTACATATATTGGACCGGACGGTGCAGGACACTATGTGAAGATGGTTCACAACGGCATTGAGTATGGTGACATGCAGCTGATCGGCGAGGCTTATCATTTGCTCAAAGATACACTTAACCTTGATGCAAAGGAACTGCATGAAATCTTCACAGAATGGAACAAAGGTGAGCTCGACAGCTATCTGATCGAGATTACTGCCGATATCTTCTCCCAATACGATGAAGAGACTGGCAAGCCGATGGTTGATGTGATTCTTGATGCCGCTGGCCAAAAAGGTACAGGCAAATGGACAAGCCAAAGCGCTCTGGATCTTGGCGTGCCGTTGTCCATGATTACCGAATCCGTCTTCTCTCGTTTCTTGTCAGCGATGAAAGAAGAGCGTGTTGCTGCTAGCAAAATCCTCAGCGGCCCTGCCAAGTCCTTTAGTGGCGACAAGCAGGAATTTATTGAGGACGTTCGCAAGGCATTGTTCGCAAGTAAGATTGTCTCTTATGCGCAAGGCTTTGCTCAAATGCGTGCGGCTTCCGATGAGTACGGCTGGGATTTGAAATATGGCAATATTGCAATGATCTTCCGCGGCGGCTGCATTATCCGTTCCCAGTTCCTGCAGAACATCAAGGACGCTTATGACCGTGATCCTGCACTGAAGAACCTGCTGCTTGATTCTTACTTCAAGCAAATTGTCGAAACCTACCAGGACGCATGGCGCAAAGTCATCTCCACAGCGGTTGCCAACGGGGTTCCAGTTCCAGGCTTCTCATCCGCATTGTCATACTATGACAGCTACCGGACGGAAAGATTGCCTGCGAACCTTCTTCAGGCGCAGCGCGACTACTTCGGTGCCCATACCTTCAAACGTGTGGACAAGGAAGGCGTCTTCCACCATCAGTGGTTCTAATATAACCATAATTTTGAAGACACCCCGGCCAGGTTTATTGCCTGCCCGGGGTGTCTTTTTGCTTCAGGCATAATGTGTTATGATATGACAAAGTTAATTTTTGAGAGTATTGGATCAGGAAGATATGAAGTAGGTGATATGTTGAAAGGGCCGAAGGACAACATTATTTTGATTGGTATGATGGGCACCGGCAAATCAACCGTCGGTTCACTTCTGGCGGCGGAGACCGGGCATGAGCTCGTTGATCTGGATCTGGAGATCCAGCTTAAGGCCGGCAGTACGATCCCTGAGATTTTCGCCAATAAGGGAGAAGGCTTCTTCCGTGATCTGGAGAACGCTGTTCTGCGGGAGATGCTGCAGCGGGAGCGTGTGATCCTGGCCACAGGCGGAGGATGTGTGCTGAGGGCTGACAACTGCAAGGAGATGGCTGCAAATGGCTGGGTTGTATCCTTGAAAGCCGACGCAGAGAGCATTATCAGCCGGGTAGGAGAGGATCCGAATCGGCCGCTGCTGGCTGGAGGAGCACGTGAACGGGTGGTTCGCCTTCTTGAAGAGCGTAGAGACGCATATGATTTTGCCCATTGTACGGTGGATACAACTGGCAAATCAGCAGCTGACGTGGCTTCGGAGATTTTAATGCATTACCGCGTCTAAGCTTCGTTAACATGAGGACATACCAACCAGATATCCACATAATTATACAAAAGGAGAGTACATATGAATATTATTGTTAGGCCGACACCTCAGCTAAAAGGGGAAATTCAAGCTCTTTCTTCAAAAAATTACACGACAAGGTATTTGCTCGTGGCCGCGCTTGCTGAAGGGACCAGTACCATATATCATCCGGCTCATAGTGAAGACAGTGATGCTATGCGGCGCTGCATCGCCGATTTGGGCGCGGAGATTGAGGAAGACGACGAGAAGATTGTGATCAAGGGCTTTGGTTCCAGACCAAAGGACGTTAAGGAGCTTAATGTAGGCAACGCCGGAGCAGTGCTCAGGTTCCTTATGGCTGTTACCGCACTTTGTCCTGACGTTACATTTGTGAATACTTATCCTGACTCCCTAGGCAAGCGCCCTCACGATGATCTGATTGATTCTCTTACCCAAATGGGCGTTAATATTGAGCATAATGAAGGACGTCTTCCTATCCGCATCCAGGGAGGAGCGCCAAGAGGCGGGAAGATTCAAGTATCCGGGGAAGTCAGCTCCCAATACCTGAGCGCACTGCTGTTCCTCACCCCTCTGCTTGAAGATGACAGCGAGATTGAAGTGCTTGGAGATCTCAAATCCAAAGTAGTTGTTGGTCAGACACTGGAAGTGCTTGAGCAGGCGGGTATCCGGATTGAAGCTTCCGACGATTACGTTCACTTTAAAGTTCAGGGACGCCAATCCTACCAAGCCAAGACGTACCAGGTACAAGGCGATTATCCAGGCTCTGCAGCCATTCTGGCAGCCGCTGCGGTGACAGAGTCTGATGTAATCGTTAAAGGGCTGGAAGAGCACAGCAAGCAAGGTGAGCGTGCAGTTGTGGATGTCCTGAAGATGATGAACGTCCCTCTGACCCATCAGAACGGTGTGGTCCATATCCAGGGGAACGGCAAGCTGAAGGCTGTCGAATTCGATGGGGATGCCGCAACGGACGCGGTGCTTGCTATGGTTGCTGCAGCTGTTTTTGCCGAAGGAACCTCAAGGTTCTATAATGTCGAGAATCTTCGTTATAAAGAGTGTGACCGTATTACGGATTACTTGACTGAACTCACTAAGGCGGGAGCCCGCGTCGAGGAGCGTCAAGCTGAGATTATTGTCCATGGCCGTCCTGAAGGCGTGGAAGGCGGAGTAGAGATTAATGCCCATTACGATCACCGGGTGATTATGGCATTAACCATTGTGGGACTTAGGTCCCAGAAGCCGGTGACCATAAGGGATGCGCACCACGTTGCCAAATCGTACCCGCAGTTCTTTGATCACATTTCTGCACTTGGCGCTTCCGTAGAATGGCTGGAATCCTAATTTAATTCATTGAACTGAATTTATTGACAGGGGGAATCAGGCTATGTCATTTGAGAATCCAGGCCGGCAGGAAATCAAAGAAATCCTGGAGTCGGCTGGAAATATCGCTATCGTAGGCTTATCGGACAAAACGGACCGTACGTCGTATATGATTGCTCAGGCCATGCAGATGAGAGGATACCGGATTATTCCTGTGAATCCGATGGTGAATGAGGAGATTCTGGGGGAGAAGACCTATGCGAGCCTTAAGGATATCCCTGAGTCTGTAGACATTGTAAATGTGTTCCGCCGGAGTGAATTCACTCCGGAAGTGGCACAGGAAGCTGTTGAGATTGGTGCTAAAGTGTTATGGCTGCAGCTGGGTGTCTTCAGTGAAGAGGCCAACAGCATTGCTTCCAAGGCTGGACTTAAAGTCATTATGGACCGATGCATCAAAGTGGAGGATGCGGTTACTTCTCCTGTCCGCAGCCGTTAATGGGCGAATATATAGTTGTATCTGACAAGGCACTCAGTATGAGTGCCTTTGTTGTTTGAGCTTTTTCCTTTGACAAATGTTCAGATGGGTGTATACCATATCTATATAGAGAGAGGATATCCTAGGAGAAGTAGGAATTGAAGGGGGCCCATATGATACAAGGTATCGGTGCTTCGACTGGAGTTGCCATTGGAAGAGCATTCGTTCTGCCTTCTTGGGAATGGGACGTGCCAGACCGGAGAATGGAGAACATCGATCTTACCAAAGAATTCGATCGTCTGTATGAAGGAATCAGAACCTCCAAGAATGAGATTGAAATTATCAAGAATGAGATCAAGGAAATGGTGGGATCAGAGGAGTCAGGAATATTTGACGCTCATATCGCCATTCTGGAAGATCCCGTTTTTATGAGCGAAATCCAGGGAATCATTGAACGGCAATACAAGGCTGCCGAGGTTGCCGTGAAGGAAGCCATCGATCACTTCGTAACGATGTTTGATTTACTGGACGACGAATATATGAAAGAGCGCGCTCTGGACATCAAGGATGTGGGCAACCGGCTTCTCAAGCACCTGCTGGGGACTCCGGATGTCACACTGCCTGCGGACACGCAGCCTTATATCCTCGTAGCCAAAGAGCTGTCACCCTCTCAGCTAGTGCACTTGAATCCGAACAATGTGCTCGGTATGGTAACAATGCTTGGCGGGAAGACCTCCCATTCGGCCATTATGGCCAGGGCGCTCGGCATTCCCCTTGTCTCAGGGCTGGAGAATAAGCTGACTGCCCCGATCCAGACAGGGGATCTGCTAATTGTGGACGGGGATGAGGGGAATCTCTTCCTCGATCCGGATGATGGGCTTGTGGATAAGTATTCCCAGCTTGCTGAGCAGCTGCGGAGGCGCAAGGAGCAGCTGCAGCAGCTGGCTTCCGTGGCCGCGGTCACGAAGGATGGCACAAGGCTGAGATTAGCTGGCAATATCAGCTCGCTCAAGGACTGCGAGATTGCCTTGAAGCATGGCGCTGAAGGCGTAGGCCTCTTTAGAACAGAGTTCCTCTATATGAACCGCAGTACGTTCCCGACTGAGGATGAGCAATTTGAGGTGTATCGTCAGGTTGCCGAGAAGTCGGGTGACCATGCTGTCGTGATACGAACCCTGGATATAGGAGGGGATAAGGAGCTGGAGTATTTCTCTATTCCTGAGGAAGAGAACCCTGTTCTTGGGTATAGAGGCATTCGGATAAGTCTGGACTGCCAGGAGTTGTTCAAGACCCAGCTCACCGCTATACTGCGTGCAAGTGCCTATGGACATATGAAGATATTGCTTCCGATGATCTCCTCCGTAGAGGAAGTTATCGAAGCCAAGCAGGTTCTGCGGCAGGCGATGCATGAACTGGAGCTTAAGGGTGTAAGGTATGACGATAAGATCCCTGTGGGGATTATGATTGAAGTTCCGGCTGCCGCAGCTATTGCGGATCTGCTCGCTGAAGAAGTCGATTTCTTCAGTATCGGAACGAACGATCTTGTACAATATGTTCTTGCCGTTGACCGGATGAATGAGCAGATCGCTCATATGTACCATCCTTATCATCCGGCTATTCTCCGTATGCTTCGTACTACAGTGAGTGCGGCGCATGCTGCAGGGATTACAGTGAGTGTCTGCGGGGAGATGGCTGGGGATGAGCGATCGGTTCCTCTATGGCTGTACCTCGGTATTCATGATTTGAGTATGTCACCCCTGTCCCTGCTGCGGGTCAAGCACAAGATTCTGAACAGCAAGGCAGCTGAAGGCAACTTGATAGGCGAGCAGTGTTACCAACTGCGGACGAGTGCTGAGATCGAAGCTTTGCTGGAGCAGGGTGGGGCGAAAGAGAATTTGAATTCTAGCGAATCGCAGGAATGAACTGTAATTAGATTTCTGGAACGGGCTTTCCATAATAAACGACAAAAAACCGCTGTGAGTTACTCACCAGCGGTTTTTTGCTTTATTTGCTGTCTGCCGCAGCCAGCGCATCGCAGAAGGCCGCGCCATAAGGCGGAAGATCGGGAGGCCGTCTTGCCGAAATAATATGGCCGTCCGTGACAACCGGCTCATCCTTCCAGATGGACCCGGCGTTCTCCATATCATCACGAATTCCTGGTGTTGATGTCACGGTTACCCCGTTCAGAATCCCGGCGGAGATTAGCACCCAGCCAGCATGACAGATCTGACCGATGGGCTTCTTGTCCTCATTCATTTCGCGGACCAGCTGCAGCACCTTAGGATAGCGGCGCAGCTTGTCCGGCGCCCATCCCCCAGGAACTAGAATGCCGTCATAATTTTGGCTCTCCACTTCTTCGTAAGCATATTCAGCTTCTGCCGGAACGCCATACTTGCCAATGTATTTTTTGCCTTTCTCGGCACCGACGAGGTGGGCCTCAGCCCCCTCCTCACGAACGCGGTACACCGGGTACCAAAGCTCAAGATCCTCGAATTCTTCATCTACCAAAGCGATAACTCTTTTTCCAGATAGTCTCATATCTAACGCCTCCAGTCGAATTAGAGCATTGACGAAAATCTATTTCAGTTATTTAATTGTATCAAAAACCAAAACATTTTACACATCACTTACGTTATTTAAGATAAGGCATAAACTATTGAAACAGATTGCAGATGAGGTGATGATGTGCGCAAGTCATGTGATTGCGGACAAGCTATGGGCCTGGATTTTAGAAAAGTTATTTTTGAAGGACGAATCGAAATTGAAAATGTACCAATCCTGCAGTGTGAGTCTTGTTCAACCTATATCGTGCTTCCTGAAGTGAAGCCGCATTTATTATCCCTGATTGGGGAATGGAGGCTGCTTGAGGGCAGCAGGCTGATTCATTTCAATGAGATGAATGAGATTGCGAGCCTCTTATATGACGCTCTCTATGCATCTCCGGTGACTGCTTCGATCGAACATATACTGGAACATAAAAAAGAAGAAAGAATCAATCTTCTCCTCGATATTTATGGATTCGCCAAAGCGAAGGAAGACGGGATGTGGATGGAGGACATTACGCAGCGCCTCTCCCAGCTGACTTTGTTTCACACCGCTCGACAAGTTTCCAGAATAAAATGATTTTTCACTCCTTTTCAGCTGATTTTTCACGATAATTGGATTTTTTTCGCGTTTTTTGCTAAAATACATACAGCATGAGGAACGGAAATGGTATTGGCCTCAGGTTATGTACAGGTTGTCCTGGCATGAAAACGCGTTATCGTTGCGCAAAATAACGATTTATCGTATCATAAATTTAATTCATATTATAGAGTAGCTAAAGTCAACAGCCCAAATTTACTATTTTGCATCACCTCGTGAATGCCGCTGCTGATTTTGGTTCGTTCGGATATATCAGCATTTACTGAATAGGAATGAAAAATTTATTGGCAATGGAGAGAAGAATGTGACGGTTACCATTTATGATGTAGCACGCGAAGCTGGCGTCTCGATGGCCACGGTGTCCCGGGTTGTTAACAACAACCCGAACGTGAAGCCGCAGACCCGGAAGAAAGTGTACGAGGCTATTGAACGGCTTGGATATCGTCCGAATGCTGTGGCCAGGGGTCTAGCCAGCAAGAAGACAACGACGGTTGGTGTCGTGATTCCTGATATCTCGAATTCGATATTCGCGGAAATTGCCCGGGGGATCGAAGATATAGCGAATATGTACCACTATAATATTATTTTGTGTAACGCAGATAAGAAGAAAGAGAAAGAAATCCGCGTCATTAACACCTTGCTTGAGAAGCAGGTGGATGGTCTTCTATTCATGGGCGGCACAGTGACAGAGGAGCATATCCAAGCATTCCATACGTCTTCGGTTCCGATTGTACTCTGTGCTACGAGTGATGAGAATGGAGTAATCCCTTCTGTCGATATCGATCATGAAGCTGCCGCTTTCGATGCGGTTAACACGTTAATCCGTCATGGACATCGTGAGATTGCTATGATTAGTGGAACTTTGCAGGATCCAGCCAACGGTTACGCCAGATTCCAGGGTTATAAGAAAGCGCTTGAATCCGCTGGTATTCCTTACCAAGAGGATCTTGTGAGAATTGGTAACTACCGTTACGAGTCCGGTGTGGAGGCTATGAAGTATTTCCTTGGTCTCAAGAAACGGCCAACCGCTGTATTCTCGGCTACTGATGAAATGGCGATTGGAGCCATACATAGCATTCAGGATGAAGGTCTCAAGGTTCCGGATGACTTCTCTGTCATCAGTGTGGACAACATTCGTATGGCCTCCATGGTGCGGCCTCAGCTTACTACTGTCGCTCAGCCAATGTACGATCTTGGAGCCGTGGCGATGCGTCTTCTGACGAAGCTGATGAAGAAAGAGAGTGTGGAGAATCCCCGTGTGATTCTGCCGCATGAGACGATCCTGCGTTTGTCTGTGAACCATTTAGAGAACAAGAACTAAAGAGATAAATATAATACAATATATGAAAAAGGTTATCGAAGAAGAAGCTCCTGTGCAGGGGCTTCTTTTTGGGAAAGGAGCATGACGAGGATGACGACTACATTAGGATTACTTGGCGCTATGGACGAGGAGATAGCCTTACTGCTTGCAGATATGGAGAGTAAAGAGACGGTGGTTGTCAGCGGAATTGCTTTTACCAAAGGCAATTTGTACGGGAGACAAGCCGTTGTCTGTAAATCGGGAGTAGGCAAGGTCAATGCGGCTGTAACGACACAGATCCTCATCGACCGCTTTGGAGCAAGTGCGATTCTATTCACTGGGGTGGCCGGTGCTGCCGACCCGGACCTGAACATAGGGGATATTGTAATCTCATCTTCTTGCCAGCAGCATGATATGGATGTTACAGCGCTAGGGTTCCCTAGAGGAGTTATTCCCTATCAGGAAGTATCCGACTTCCCGGCAGACGGCATTTTGGTTAAGCTGGCTGAAGCCGCCTGCGGAAGAGTATGCAGAGATCATAAGTTCATTGTGGGCAAAGTGCTCTCAGGAGATCAGTTCATTGCCGACCATGCCATTGTGAAATCGCTGAATGAGACATTAGGCGGAGCCTGTGTGGAGATGGAAGGTTCAGCCGTGGCTCAGGTCAGCCATCTGAATAACATTCCATACGTAGTGCTGAGATCGATGTCTGACAAGGCGGACGGTACCGCGAACGTCAATTTCGCTGAGTTCACGGTGGAAGCGTCCCGCCGTTCATACGAGATTCTAAGAGATATATTAGAACACTGGAATTGATGCTGAATCCGTGCCATTCCAGTCACGGTATAGTCTGAAGTGCAACCGCGAGGGTCTCGCGGTTTTTTGCTGTTATCTCATCTCTTCTGGGCATAGCTTCCCAGCGGCTCAGATCATCCAGCCATTCTGATGGCAATCTTACGGGCGCTTGAGACTGCCACCTGTGAATCCATCCGTCTGGAAGGGGGGTCAGGGGGCGGTTCTTAAGCATCTTCTTCAGTGGGTGGTCGCACATCTCCAGCCATAGCAAGCTCCACGCTCTGGGTACTACCTTCCAGATGTCGTACCCGCCTCCACCGATGGCTACCCATTTCCCCCCGCAGTACGTATGAGCCAGCTCGTGAATCAGTTCAGGCATTTGGTCATAAATACGCATGCTGCAGTGCATATGAGACAGCGGGTCCGTTGCGTGCGCGTCACAGCCGTGCTGGCTGATAATGAGGTCTGGCTTGAAGTAAGCCGCGACGCGTCTGAGGGAACTAGTGAAGCACTCCATCCAGGAATCGTCTTCAGTATAAGGCTGAAGGGGGAGGTTAACGGTGTATCCATAACCCAGATGTTCACCGCGTTCGTTCGCGAATCCCGTTCCCGGGAACAAATATTTCCCTGTCTCGTGAATGGAATAAGTGCAGACGTCTGGATCTGAGTAGAAGCTCCACTGCACGCCGTCTCCATGGTGTACATCGGTGTCGATGTAGAGAACCCGTGCGTTGTATTTCTCTCTTGCATAGGAGATCGCTACCGCTGCATCATTGTACACGCAGAAGCCGGCCGCTTTGGCAAAGAGAGCGTGATGAAGACCTCCTCCCAGATGCAGGGCGTGGGCAGCCGAGCCGGACATCACGGCTTCTACAGCGGTTAGGGTGCCGCCGGCTATATAGGACGAAGCTTCATGCATGCCTGCAAAAAAAGGTGTATCCTCATCAAGAAGTCCATACTGTTCAGCCTTGGACACCCATTCGGCGGCCGGATTCTCTATACTAAGGGCCTGAGCGGCCTTGATGTAATCCAGACTATGAGCGCGCAGCAGATCCTCTTCCTGAGCTTGCATGGAGGCGATCTTCGAGTCCTCCGGCAAGGCGCCAACCTCTGTTAAGAGATCAAGAGTGAGCTCCAGCCGAATGGGATGGAAAGGGTGGTTGTCATGGAAATGATAACTCAAATCTTTGTCATGATGAACAAACTTTACTTTTCCAGACATAGCTGAGCAGTCCCCCTATTCTTCTCGAATTAATACATGAACCGCTGCTGGAACCTGATCTGATCAAATTGCTCTTTGGATTCCAGCGGCACATGCTTGCCAATCCGCACCATCAGGCAGTTCGCGGGATGTGAGCATATCTCCGGATCGTCGGTCGCATACCATACCATATCTACAGTCTGCATCAGGCGTTCCATCATTTTACGGTAGGCCCATACATCAAGTCCGCTTGTCTTCAAGTCCCAATGCCAGTAATATTCTGTCGTAAAAACAATATAATTCTCCATCTGGGCATCCTCAAATGCCGTTCGGATCATTGCACTCCCAAGGCCAAGCGAGCGGTATTCATCGGCCACTTCAATCGCACCCAACTCAATAAGATCGGGCATTCCGCCCTGTGACCAACGCTCCATTTCATCAGGATAATGGAATGTAACATACCCGACGATGAGATCAGCTTCACGTGCAACAATGATACGCCCTTCGGGAAGGGCGGCAATCTCCACCAAGGCTTCATGCTGTTCCTTCGGTCTGCGGAAGGCATCAAGCTCAGAATGCATGTGGAGTAGCTGAAGTGCGTCAGGGGATACAGGTCCTTCCACCGTAATTTCTTTTGGTGGACGGGACAGGATATGGGCGTGGTACATTTTAGGATGTTCCATCGTCGGTCTCCTTTCCTCTTTCCTCTCACTTATAGCAGAAATAAGGTGCGTTGAAAAGTGTAGCCGCTTTCTTGAGCGTATGATATAATACTTTCTGACATAAATTCTTCACATTTCCAGACTTGACAAGCGCGTGTGAGAAAACCTGTGCAAGCCTTTTTTCGACATCATTCGTGTAAACGCTATCTTGAACTGCTCCTGTTTCTAATTTCATGAATTCAACTTACTACTATCCGGTTTCGTAAGGATTAAGGAGGATGAAAAGATGAACCAACTGCAAGGGGAAGTTATTTCAGTGGTGGCCCCCTCGTCAAATCTGGGTGACTATGAATCAACGTATGACAGCTTTAACTGGAAGGATGTTGAGAAGGAATTCTCCTGGTACGAGACCGGTAAGCTGAACCTGGCCTATGAAGCCATAGACCGCCATGTGGATGCTGGGCGGGGTGGTAGAACAGCATTATTATATAGCGATGCCACACGGGATGAGGCGTTCACCTTCGAGGAGCTCTCGGGCTTATCTAACCAATTCGCTAATGTACTCCGGACGATAGGGATTCATAAAGGTGATCGAGTATTTGTGTTCATGCCGCGTACTCCGGAGCTGTATGTAAGTATACTGGGCACGATTAAAGTTGGAGCCGTGGTGGGCCCTTTGTTCGAGGCATTTATGGAGACAGCGGTTAAGGACCGGTTAGAGGATAGCGGAGCGGTTGCGATTGTTACGACACCAGCCTTACTGCCTAGAATCAAACGTGATGAGCTCCCGGCGTTACAACACATTATCGTGGTAGGTGACGAGGTAGAACCTGGCGAAGGAATTATTGACTTCAAGTCCGCCATGGCTGAGGCATCTCCAGAAGCGCAGATTGAATGGGTTGACCGCGAGGATGGACTGATCATTCACTACACCTCGGGTTCAACAGGGAAGCCAAAGGGAGTCCACCATGTACACAACGCTATGATCCAGCATTACTATACGGGTAAGGTTGTGCTCGATCTTCAAGAAGGGGACGTATATTGGTGTACGGCAGACCCGGGATGGGTAACCGGTACATCCTATGGCATATTCGCTCCTTGGCTTAACGGGGCAACCAATGTCATCCGCGGGGGACGTTTCAGTCCAGCTGATTGGTATGGAACCATACAGAAATATGGGGTCACGGTCTGGTACAGTGCGCCTACGGCCTTCCGAATGCTGATGGGAGCTGGAGAGGATGTTATATCACAATTTGATCTCTCCAGTCTGCGGCATGTGCTCTCCGTAGGAGAGCCGCTGAACCCGGAGGTAGTACGCTGGGGACTTAAGGTGTATGGGAAGAGAATTCATGACACCTGGTGGATGACCGAGACCGGAGCGCAGTTGATATGCAATTATCCTTCACTTCCGATGAAGCCGGGTTCCATGGGACGTCCTCTACCAGGCATTGAAGCGGCAATTATCGATGATTCGGGCAATATTCTGCCGCCTTACCGGATGGGGAATCTCGCGATCAAGACACCATGGCCGTCCATGATGCGCAAGATCTGGAACAATCCCGCCAAATACGAGGAGTATTTCCGGATTCAAGGGTGGTATATTTCCGGAGATTCCGCTTATATGGACGAGGATGGATACTTCTGGTTCCAGGGCCGGATTGATGATGTGATCAATTCCTCGGGTGAGCGGATCGGACCTTTCGAAGTGGAGAGTAAGCTTGTAGAGCATCCGGCGGTTGCGGAGGCAGGGGTAATTGGCAAGCCCGACCCTACACGGGGCGAGATCATCAAGGCTTTCATCTCTCTTCGTGAGGGCTTTGAGCCTTCTGAAGAACTGAAGGCGGAGATTTCCAAGTTTGTTAAAGTGGGATTATCCGCCCATGCGGCTCCCCGGGAGATAGAGTTCAAGGATAAATTGCCGAAGACACGTTCAGGTAAAATTATGCGGCGGGTACTTAAAGCATGGGAGCTGCAGCTGCCTGTGGGGGACTTATCTACAATTGAGGAAGACTAATACGATAATTTTATCTATGACGACTGGACTTCGGTTCGGTCGTCTTTAGCATGGCATAAGAAATGAAAAAGACGGAATCCATAGTGGATTCCGTCGGAGTGTGTGTGGAAAGCTGGCTGTAGAAGTGTTATTTCTGGATATGGAGTGCGGACGTCGGTGTTGACTCCCCGGCAGCATTAATTGCCGTTACCCGGATATATCCGTTAATCGGGGCAGCTGTATATTCATACTGGTTAGATTGAACAGTTCCTACTAGAGCATATACCCCGTTCTCTTTATCCGCATAATACACATTGTATCCATTTACGTTCTCTGCCTTCGGGTTCGCATTCCAGCTTACCTGTACACCTGTGCTGGTTGCTTCAGCATGCATTTGCTGAGGGGCGGAAGGCGGCGCAGTAATAACGCTGCTATCCCCATCCCCGCTGCTTCCAGCTTCAGCCCCGGAGCCAGCAGAACCTGTAGAACCTTTAGAACCTGCAGAACCGTCCGACCCGGCATTTGAAGCTTTGCCTGGCTTCGGCAGCGGGGTTCCCGGCCCCTCTGAAGTAGCTACCGCGCTAGGAGACGATTCATGGCCGCCAATATCAACGGCTGTGACGTAATAGGAGTAGTTATGCCCTGCAGATGTTCCGTCCGTGAAGCTAGTGCCTGAACCGGTTAGAACAGCACCTCTGTAGCGGAAGGCGCTGCCGTCTACAGACCTGTACAGCCGGTAACCCGCTACATCTTTCTCACTATTCTTATTGAACGTGATCGTGTTCTGTCCTCTTCCCGCAATGGCCCTTACATTAGATGGGTCAGCTGGAGCCCTGCCGTCGTCCTGTCTTGGATCTAATTTAGTCGGAGCATCCTCTGCTGCATCCTTAGGCAGATAATAGCTTAGGCTTCTGTGCCCGCCTCTCATCTTGGAGAAGGCATTCTGCAGCTCGTCAATCAATTCTTTGATTGGCTTGTCACGCCGCATTACTACCTTTTGCTGCACCATATCCGAAGGGGTCTCGTCATGGGGAATATAGTTCACGTCATTGTACGTAATATACTTGGCTCTCACCAGGACATCATCGGATTTCTTAGGGACATACTTCACGTTGAACAAATCAGTGACCATATTCCCGGCCTGCTGAGTGAGCGAGGTCGGCAGAAGGCCGCTGAACCCGGATACGGTTCTTCTGACAATGCCATCCGGTCTCTTGAACTCGGGTGTCTTGAATAGCTCTGGCTTGCTGTTACTAACCTCATTCATGACAAGTGCCCAGATGGATTTAGCCCTGGACTTGGCCTCTTTGGTAACCAGGGTATTCTTCTGTTCTTTGTATCCCACCCAGATCCCAAGTGTTACATCCGGGGAATAGCCCATGAACCAGACATCCCCATAGTCCTGCGTGGTTCCAGTCTTTCCGGCCACAGGAATCTTGCCGTACTTGTCGAAATCACGTGCAATGGAATGACCCGTGGAGCCTGACGCCGAGATTACCGTGCGAAGCATATCGGTCATCAGGTAAGCTGTCTGCTTGGAGAATGCCTGTGTGGGTTCAGCCTTGTGCTGATACACCACATTACCATTTGAATCGGTGATCCTCTCGATCATGTAGGCGTCATTGAATACTCCTTGATTCGCGATGGCTCCGTAGGCATTCGTCAATTCCTCTACAGTGACACCAAATTTAAGGCCCCCTAGAACCCCGGTCTTAGCCTGGTAATCCTGCTTCTGGATTGTGGTTATGCCAAGCTTCTTGGCAAAAGCCCAAGCCTCGTTGATTCCCACCTTGTCATTGAACAGCTTGAGCGCAGGGATGTTCCGCGATTCATTAAGCGCTGTTCTAGCGGTAACAAGCCCTTTATAACCTCCGCTTGAATTGACGGGAATGTGGTAACCCTTCTGCCCATCCCGAAAGATTACCGGAGAGTCATCAATAATAGAAGCAGGCTGGACAAGCCCTTTCTCCAACGCAGGCAGGAAAGCCGCGATCGGCTTCATGGTGGAGCCGGGCTGCCTGATCATTTGGGTAGCGTAGTTCATCTGCTCGGTATAGAAATCCCGGCCTTCAATCATGCCCAGGATACCACCTGACCGATGATCGATCATCATGCCGGCAACCTGCTCCAATCCTTTTGTTTTGCTGTTTGGAGAGAAGTTGCTGCTGTTCTCTGATACTTTATGCATCGCACTGTATACTTTCTTATCAATCGTTGTGTAGATCCGGTATCCACCAGTTAAGAGCTGCTGCCTGGCTTCCTCGAGAGTCTGGCTTGGAATCTTATTTTTGTTAAGCGACGGATCCTTTAGTAAAGCAAGGACTTCGGCGCCTTGACGTTCGGTCTCCAGCATGAGATACGGAGAGGTTGCATATGCCTTCTCGGTCTGCGGAGCAAGAGCTTTCTTGATATCAAAGGCCATAGCTTCGTCATATTGGCTCTTTGTAATCGTGTTCTCCTCGAGCATACGCTGCAGCACGAGCTGCTGGCGCTTGATTGCCCGTTTGAAGTTGGACTTATTAAATTCCCCTTTGCCGTTAAAAGCAGAATAAGAAGAGGGGAGCTGAGGCAGGCCAGCCAGATAGGCTGCTTGAGCAATATTCAGCTTCTTAAGGTCTGCGATCCCGAAGATTCCTCTGGAGGCGGCCTGGATACCAAATACATTATATCCATTGGAGCCGTTGCCAAAAGGAACCTTGTTCAAGTAAGCGGTTAAAATTTCTTTCTTGTCCAGGAACCGCTCAAGGCGCAGAGCCAGAAGCATTTCCTTAACCTTCCGGTTATCCGTACGATCCAGATTGAGGAACACCCGCCGGGCTAACTGCTGGGTTAACGTACTTCCTCCAGTCTGGCTGCTTTCCCGCAGAAGTCTTTCCTTAACCGCGCGCAAGGTTCCCTTCATGTCGACACCCTTATGATTCCAGAAGTTGTTGTCCTCAATGGAGATGACGGCATCAATCACAATCTGGGGAATTTCCTCGAAGGTTACCGGACGCCGGTCCTCTTCAGAACGAAGCTGGCCGATTACGGTACCGTCGCGATAGTAGGCGAACGCGGTAATATTATTAGTGCTTATTTTCTGTTCAATCGTAGCCCTTGAACGTACAGGGTCATCTTTGACGTTGGATGATACGAAGCCAAATAAGGCTCCCCCAACAAACAGAATCCCTGTAAAAGCAACAAAAACCAGCCATAGGAACACTTTCAGGGTCGTCCTGCCCCAATGTCTCTGGCGTCCGCGTTCTTGTTCTACAGGATCCTTTTCATGCACTTCTACCATAGAGTATCCTCCTTTTAACAGCAACATTATAGCACAAATGTACGCGTTTGAATCCATTTTCTCGGCTGTTGGTCTTCTATGAAGGCTGTTTTGGAATAGGATACCGGGTTTGACTTCCCAAAAGTATATATGTTATAAGATATACAGTAATATACAAATGCATATGGATAAAGGCTTTGAAAGATCTAGTAGAAGGTGGAAATCTCTCCCCAGAGAATCGGTGGATGCTGCGAACCGTGAGCGAACCCCCTTTGAATTACAATCTGGAGCCGTCCGGGGGAACCCGCATCTGAAGGGATGTGTCAGTAGTCCGGTACCGGGTAACCGTTATAGAAATGAAGTGAAAGCCATAGTATCCATTTGAAGTGGGTACGGCTTTAATTAGGGTGGTAACGCGAGCAGCTCCTTCTCGTCCCTTTGGGATAAGAGGGAGCTTTTTTGTGTTCAGAAATATACATGTTACAGGAGGCAGGACATGATGAAATGGGAAGAATTATCACCGGTACAGCAGGCTGAGGTCGAGCGTCAACTGCAAGTGATCTCGCGGGGAGTTGTAGAAATCGTACCTGAGGAAGAGCTTAGGAACAAGCTGGTTAAGTCCGTGGTTACAGGTGAGCCGTTGAAAGTGAAATTGGGACTCGACCCTTCAGCGCCAGATCTGCATATCGGGCACACAGTTGTTATGCAAAAGCTGCGTCAATTTCAACAGCTGGGTCACCAGGTTCAGTTAATTATCGGCGATTTCACCGGACAGATCGGTGATCCAACCGGCAAGTCCGAGACACGTAAGCAGCTGAGCGAGGAAGATGTGAAGCGCAACTCGGAGACGTACTTTAAGCAGGCCTTCAAGATTCTGGATAAAGAGAAGACAAAAATCCACTTTAATTCAGAGTGGCTGGCGCCTATGACCTTTGCAGATGTTGTGAAGCTTGCAGCAAAGCTCACCGTTGCCCGTATGCTTGAGCGCGACGACTTCACCAAGCGTTACCAGAGCGGACAACCTATCAGTGTTCATGAGTTCTTTTATCCACTGATGCAGGGAATGGATTCCGTGGCCTTGAAGTCGGATATTGAGCTCGGCGGAACAGACCAGAAGTTCAACCTGCTTATGGGACGTACACTTCAAAAGGAATACGGTGTAGAGCCTCAGGTAGCTATTATGACTCCGATTATCGAGGGACTAGACGGTGTTCAGAAGATGAGTAAGAGTCTGGGGAATTACATTGGTATCGACGAGCAGCCTAATGAAATCTACGGTAAGGCGATGTCCGTTCCGGATGAGTTGATGCTGAAATACTTCCAGCTTGTAACTGATCTAACGAATGAAGAGCTCGCCGTGCTTGAAGAGGGAATGAAGGGAGGCACGCTGCATCCTAGGGACGCGAAGATGAAGCTTGCTTTTACCCTGGTTAGGATGTATCACAGCCTTGAGGATGCGGAAGCTGCTCAGGAGCACTTCGTGACCGTGTTCCAGCAGCGTGCGCTGCCTGACGATATTCAGACTATCGAGATTGCTGACAGTGAGCTGGAGAATGGCAGAATTGGTCTGATCAAGCTGTTAACGCTTCTTGGGTTCGCCTCGTCCAATGGAGAGGCCAGACGCAGCATACAGCAGGGCTCCGTCAAATATAACGAAGACAAATTGACGGACTTCAGTGCCGAGCTTGAGATTAAAGATGGTGATGTTATTCAGGTGGGTAAGCGGAAATTCGCCAAGCTTGCCCGTAAGTAGTACAGGGTAGGGAGCCGGGAGGCTCCCTTTTTGTATGGAGGAGGAACAAAAAAGAGCACAAAAAAACCGGCCGAAGTCTTTGCAGACCAGGACCGGTTTGGGTTGGTATAAATATTAACGGTTGTAGAACTCGACGATTTGTTTCTCATCGATTTCTTGGGACAGCTCGGAACGCTCTGGAAGACGGATGTACTTACCTTCAAGGGAAGTATCATTGAACTCCAGGTAAGCTGGAAGGTGATTGCGGTTCGCCAAAGCTTCTTTAACAGAAGAAAGACCGCGGCTTCTTTCGCGAAGGCTGATTACATCGCCCAGGTTCACGAGGTAAGAAGCAATGTTCACTTTCTTGCCGTTAACTGTGATATGACCGTGGGATACCAATTGACGGGCACCAGCACGGGAGTTAGCGAAACCAAGACGGTATACAAGGTTGTCCAGACGGGATTCCAGCAAGAACATGAAGTTTTCACCGGCAATACCTTGCATTTTTTGTGCTCTAGAGAAGAGGGTTTTAAATTGCTTTTCGCCCAAGCCGTACATGTGGCGAAGCTTTTGCTTCTCAAGAAGCTGCATTCCGTAGTTGCTTACTTTTCTCCGTTGGTTAGCACCGTGCTGACCTGGAGGGAAAGGGCGCTTCAAATCTTTTCCTGTGCCGCTCAGGGAAATGCCAAGACGACGGCTAAGTTTAAATTTAGGACCTGTGTAACGTGCCATTGTATAGTAGACTCCTTCATAAATGAAATTTTAGGTGGGGCTACACTTGCGCCGGTTTTGTTTGTCGGGCGGGGGGATAGAAGGATAATCCGCTCTACTGACCGAAAAGTTCAGCCGCTGTCCAGTCAGCAACAAAATCCGTGAGGGTGACACAATATTACGCCCTAAGGTAAGACTCTATCCAGTCTTCATCAACAATAAATATTATATGAAGTTAGTATATAAAGTCAAGGCGAAGTTTTTGTTTGAAAAGGAGGGTTTTTGTCGATAGGGCTTTTGCACCAAAAATATGGGTCAAAACCATGATTTTTAGGTGCAAAAATCGAATTTAAATAGTAGAATACAGTTATATATTTATTTCCTAATTTTACCCTGAGAATCAGTTAGCTGTTAAGCATATGTAAAGGTTACCATTAAGCCGACGGAAGTGCGGTGCAGAAGGAGCCCCCTATGGCAGAACATCCACGAGAGGACCCGGTGATTAGTAATCTATCTTCCCAAATTCCAGAACTCAGCATTCACCCGGGCGAGAGCGCCTGGCTGGAGCAGCTTGATATCACGGTACATGACTTCCCGTACATACACCCCTTGTTGCGGTCGGCATTCAGAGACTGGATCCCGGCAGTGTCCGCATTGGAAGTCGGCGGCCAGCTCTCATGGCTGCTTGCCGATTGGACAGCAGAGGTAATACACACCGAAGATAAGGCTATACTGAGTATCTGGCATGAGCGTATAAGCCAGCTGATGCGGACATGCCTGGACTCTGGCGAGACAACAGCGGTGAAGCTGTATGTAGATGCTGCGGAAGAACAACATATCATTGCAGCAGGGATTCCGGTTCGTACCAAAAGCAAAGCCGAGATATTTGCAGTACTCGGGTGTATTATTCAAGGATCGGCTGAAGAGATCGCCTTTGGCGAGCGGATTCTGGGTATGGCGCAGCAGCATTTCACGTCTTGCTTCTACCGCAGGTTCGAGAATACGTTCTTCAAAGATATGATCGCGATACAAGAACAGGCCAAACGTGAAGCTCAAAGAAGATCATTCCTGGTTGATGTAGTACAGAGGCTTCATGACAAGATTGATGTGGATGCGGTGCTGCATGAAGTGCTGGACAGCATTGTCAGGGTATACCCGAATGTCCACTTGGAGATCTTGATGTCCCAGGACCATCAAGGCTCTAATTCCAGGGTGAAGCTGCTGCAGTTGCAAGCGGATACAGATCCGTTATGTGTCCAGGCTTTTATGGAAGGGAAGCTGCTTCGTAACAGCTTTCGGGCAGAGAATGGACAGCAGCAGTTAGAGATCGCTGTTCCATTAAGCGGTAAGCAGGGAGTATATGGGGTGTTTCATTTGTTCATTCCGTATGAACATTTCGAGGAAGCCGATATCCAGTTGGTGGAAATGCTGGCCGATACGGCTGGAACAGCATTTGAGAACGCGAAGCTGTATGAACAGTCTAACCAGCTTATTCATGAGCTGAGGTTAATTAATGAATTGACCCAGCGGTTAAGTCAGAGCTTGCAGCTCAAAGAGATATTTAAGTTTGCAACCGATGAGCTATTGCATATATTTGGTGCCGAATACTGCTGTATTTCCCAACTTGATAAGGATAAGGACTTTTTTGAGATGGTCTCTACTAACGTCACTTTCTTGTCAAAAGAGATTTTTCCCAGAGACTGCGGTGTATGCGGCTTGGTCTATGCCACGAAGGAACCCATCATCCTATCGGATTATCACAGTTATGGAAGGGTATACTCCAGGCTGATGGAGGAGACAGGGTCTAGCTCCTTGATCGGAGTTCCCTTAATGATCCGGGGGGAAGTCAGCGGGACAATCCTGCTTACGCATACCCGCTCTAATTACTTCTCTTATGAGAATTATAAGCTGCTTCAGGTGCTGTCCACACATATCGGACTGGCGGTTGCGAACGCTTCCCTGCATGCAGAAGTTCGGCGGATGGCTAATAGGGATATGCTGACAGGATTGTTCGCCCGTCATTATCTGGATGACAAGCTGCTGGAATTCCAGCGCAGGGATGCGAAGGGCTCCCTTATTGTGGTGGACATAGATAAATTTAAGCAGGTTAATGATACCTATGGCCATCAGATTGGCGACACTATTCTAAAGCAGGTCTGCAATATCATTCAGTCCACCGTGCGCAAGATCGATGTCTGCGCACGGTGGGGAGGCGAGGAATTAGCGGTATATTTGCCTGGCATGGAGCTGGAGGAAGGTTATCAGCTTGCCGAGAATATACGCGAACGAGTGGCGGTTGAGACGACACCACCGGTTACGGTATCCTGCGGAGTATCCCACTGGAGCCGCAAAGATGAGAAGATTAGCGTAGAGTCACTTTTTTACCGGGCTGATATGGCACTATACCGTTCTAAGAACAACGGCCGTAACCAGACCCAAGTTGGCAGGGATAACCAATAAGTCTGAAAGGGCACCTAAGGGTGCTCTTTTATTTTGTCCGCAGATTCATCTGTATAAGTTGTTCCTTGTAGGAGAAATTAGGAGTAGCATTTATATTGTTCATGGATGGAAGGTGTGGGGGATGACCAAGCGAGCTATTGTAGGCAGGGCTGTAGTGATCATAATCATGGTAATGCTGATTGCATCATGTTCAAAGCCGAGGACGGCGCAGGATTGGTTCGACTTGACCTGGGCTGGACTGGCTGGAAGTGACACGCTCAGCTTCAAGGGTAACACCGTGCTGTTGCGAGCCAACCGGCCTCAGCCTGAGGGCAGTCTGGCATTCTCGGGAGAGCTGCGGAACCACCAGGTTCTGACGCTAATCGCAGACTCTCCTGTGAATCAGGAGAACTCCGGCTTGAAAGAGGCAGCTTCCAAAGGAAAAAGCCCTCTAACCACATTTCAACTGAATGGCAGAAAGTGGGCGGCTCTGGATCAGTCTCAGGGAGACCGTATACCTCATCCTCTTGCCCGGGTTAACCCTTTGGCACAGCTTGAAGAGATCCATAATACCAAATCCAAATCCCTCAGACTTGAGAGCGGTGCTGCAAGAGGAACAAAGGTACTACGGATCGAGCTTGCTCCAGAGGAAGCTAAGGCGCTGCTCCGCAGACAGCTTGGTGAAGAAATGGAGCTTGTCCTTGCGAACTGGAAGCGGGATAGCCAGCTGCTGCAATTGACTATCCCCGAGCGGGAAGCCCTGAACCGGGAAGTTCTGAAATTGTGGAGTCAGGGTAACGGCCAATTGTCAGATAAGTTGGATCAGGCAGAAGTTAGGGCGGTGTACCATTTGACTATAGATACAAAATCGGGTCTGCCAAGGCGGCTTACCTCCAATAACAAGATCACCTTTCCCGGAGACTCGAATTTAAATAAACCTGAGATCCTGGTTACTGACTGCAGCTTCAGATGAACAGGAGTTCCTTAGCAATCATCTAAATGCTACAATAGACAGGAATCAACCATTGTTAAATTAATGCAGCTAAGAGGAGGAACAAGAATGCGTGATCCAAGAATCGGGCAGCTGGCCAAGAACTTGGTGGAATACTCTGTTAACGTTCAGCCAGGGGAGAATGTGCTTGTTGAAATGATAGGTACAGAGCGGGATTTGTTGAATGCAATTGTTGAAGAAGTAGGCGAAAAGGGTGGAAACGCATTTGTGCAGCTCACGGACAGAACCGTGCAGCGGGCCATGCTTAAATATGGGAACAAGCAGCAGATCCAGACATGGGCCGAGATCGATCTGAACCGAATGAAGCAAATGCAGTGTTATATCGGAATCCGGGCGGGGGAGAATGTCAACGATCTGGCTGATGTACCTGAAGAAAAGATGAATTTATATAATTCGTTATACTCTCATCCTGTACATAGTGAACAGCGCGTCAAGCACACCAAATGGGTCGTACTGCGCTATCCTAATGCAAGTATGGCCCAGCTGGCCAATACCAGTACGGAAGCTTTCGAGGACTTCTACTTCGCGGTATGCAATCTGGATTATGCCAAGATGGATCGTGCTCAGGATGCTCTGGCTGCACTTATGAACCGGACGGATAAGGTGCGGATTGTAGCGGAAGGGACGGATCTTAACTTCTCGATCAAGGGCATTGGAGCCATTAAATGTTCAGGACAGAACAACATCCCCGACGGAGAGGTCTATACAGCACCTGTTCGTGACTCGGTCAATGGCACAATTAGTTTTAATACAGCCAGTCTGTACAACGGGGTAACATTCGAGAATATCAAGTTCCGTTTCGAGAATGGGAAAATCGTTGAAGCCTCTAGCAATGATACGGCTCGGATTAACGCCATTCTTGATGCGGATGAAGGCGCCCGTTATATCGGCGAATTCGCGATCGGTTTCAACCCTTATATCCTTCATCCGATGAAGGATACACTTTTTGATGAGAAGATTGCGGGCAGCTTCCACTTCACTCCCGGGCAGGCCTATGAGGTAGCGGATAACGGGAACCGGTCTTCCATTCACTGGGATCTTGTACAGATCCAGCGTCCGGATTATGGGGGCGGAGAAATTTATTTTGACGGACAACTGATACGCAAGGATGGACTGTTCGTTATTCCCGAACTTGAGGCATTAAATCCGGAGAACTTGAAATAGGAGATTTATCCTTGATTGGTAAGCGGATTCAAGGTATCATGAACATATATTAATATAAATAGAAAACGGAGGATATTCCATGGCGAACAACAATGCAGCGGTTGTAGAAATTGCACAAACAGCAGGAAGATTCACTTCTTCAATCGTGCTTCAAGCGGAGAACAAGTATATTGATGTTAAGAGTATTCTAGGTCTGTTCACCACTTTGGTCAGCTCGGAAAGCTACGAGCTTCATGTTCATGGACCGGATGCGGTAGAAGCTAAAGCAGCAGTATCTGAAGCTTTCGCAAAGCATGGTCTAAATGTTCGTGTAGTCGAAGAATAGGCTAGCACCGCAGCACTCCTGCCTGATGGCAGGGGTGTTTTTTTGTCCGGCGAGGAATCGGTTCTCCGCATGGCTGGCATTATTTTGCGAGGTTCTTGTATTGGTGTTCATTTTCGTCTAATATTAGGTTAAAGTAAATATAATCGTATGGTTAGACTGAAGATTTTGTACACGGGGGGGAAGATTGCATGACTTCATCTGATTTGCAGGAACAGTTGAATTTGAAAGCGCTGAGTCTTTTGCAAGAAGACGCAGATAAAATAGAGAAGCTAATTGAAGTGCAGATGGAGAATCTGGCAACACGTTATTGCCCTCTATATGAGGAAGTGCTTGATACCCAGATGTTCGGATTCTCGAAAGAGGTTGATTTTGCTGTGCGTGCAGGACTGGTTAATCCTCTGGTAGGCAAGCAGATCTTAAGCAAGCTAGAGCGCAATCTGGCCGTTCTCTATGAGGCCCTGAATACCAAAGAGTAGCCTGTCGCAGGATGGGCATACATAGAAATATACAAATAAAGCGTATGATCCGGATCCAACCGGACATACGCTTTATTTGTGTTATTACACCCAAAGTTCTCTAGATCAGGTAGAAGGATACACCGAGAATGGTGTATACCGCAAGCAGGAGAAGCCCCTCGTACCAGTTCGTGGCCCCGTCCTGGGTAATAGATTTGGCAATAAATACGGATACGCCGATGGCCGCAAGCTCAATGACCGTGAACACGATATCCATGGGCCGTCCCAGCATATGGCTGACAAAGATCAGAACTGGTGCGACGAAGAGAGCGATCTGCAAGCTGCTGCCCACTGCAATCTCTACCGCAGCTCCCATCTTGTTCTTCATAGCCAGCATAATCGCGGCACTGTGTTCAGCTGCGTTGCCGACAATAGCGACTACAAACGCACCGACAAAGATTTCGCTAAGACCGAATTTGGTCGTAAACGTATCCAGCGTATGTACCAGCCACTCACTGACAAAAGCTACCATGACCGTAGCAAGAATCAGATACAGTATCGACTTGCCTTTGGACCACGCTGGAGGATGCTCATGTGCCAGCTGTTCATCGTTGGTCTCGGTTACATCGCTCAAATACTTCTTATGTGTAATCATGGAGAAGACAAGCCACAGCAGGTAAGCCACAATAAGAATTCCTGCCACAACAAGGCTGAACACGTTCTTGTCTTCGGTATGTACGGCATGTGTGTTCAGGAAGATCGCAGGCACGAACAACGCGATAATTCCCAAGATCATTAGTGAACCGTTGAGCCCGGCAAGGGTGACATTGAAATTCTGAATCTTGTACTTCAAACCGCCGGCAAA
Organism: Paenibacillus sp. YPG26; assembly: GCF_023704175.1. Lineage (NCBI taxonomy): Bacteria > Bacillati > Bacillota > Bacilli > Caryophanales > Paenibacillaceae > Paenibacillus > Paenibacillus sp. YPG26. The sequence continues at coordinate 1,602,892 of NZ_CP084530.1, forward strand.
AAGACTAAGCCCCAGCACGAGCAGAAGGTTGCCGATGATAGAACCCGTGATACTTGCTTTAACGATCTCAAATTGACCATTGCTGACAAGCAGGATTCCGATAATCAGCTCGGCAGCATTACCAAAAGTCGCGTTCAGAAATCCACCGAGACGCTGACCCGCATAATGAGCGACGCTTTCTGTTGCTTTCCCCAAGAATCCGGCAACAAATATTACCGCGATGGAGGAGATCACGAATTGCACCGTAGGATCCCAATGAGCGAAGTGACCGACCGCGCTAAGAAGGAACATTAAGATGAGCATACTTGGAAACCAAATCTTTTTCAAAAAACGACACCTCAACTTTTAAGTTATTTGATGTGGGCTTATAAGAGTACAAAAACAATATAACCATTATTGTACCCAATATAAACGTAAAATGCAGGGTGTTATGCATTTGTTCAATCCGTATTATATACGGAAGTTGGAAGAATGGTCCATAGTTGCTTTCATACCCGGCACCCATTACAATTAGAAATAATTAGATTTTTGGAGGGGGAATGACCATGACCGAGCAGTTGCAGCTTGAATTAGGGACCATTCGAATCTCGGATGATGTAGTATCTAAAATTGCGGGCATGGCTGCACTTGAGACTCCCGGTATCGCGGCAATGAGCGGCGGACTTTCTGAAGGCTGGGCGAAACGGCTTAGTGGCAAGAATGTGCAAAAGGGAGTTACTGTTGAGGTTGGCCAGCTGGAAGCCGCCATTGATCTGCGGATTATCGTGCTGTATGAGACACCGATTCATGAGGTGTGCCGCATGCTTCAGCAGAATGTACGGGTTGCCGTAGAGAGCTTAACAGGTCTGCAAGTCGTTGAAGTTAACATTAAGGTTGAGGGTGTGGCTTTCAAGGATGATGAGATGTAGGCGCATACGTCCTGAAGGTTAGAGGTACATAATCACTTATCGACCAACATCAAAAAGGCTGGCCCCCTGCAGATCTACTGCGGAGGCCAGCCTTTTGTCTATCGGAAGCTTCTTCTGGCAGGTCTATCGGACACGGCCTGCTTGATGACGACAGATTTGGTGCGCTCTTGACTGACTGGCAGGCTGGATTGTCTGGATATACTCAGCACAATGCCCATGCTTGCCATCATAACCATCAGGGAAGATCCGCCATAGCTAATAAACGGAAGTGTAACGCCTGTAATCGGAATCGTATTCGTAACACCGCCAATATTGATAAAAGCCTGAATCGCGATAAGTCCCATGATCCCTACACCAACCAAGGTTCCGAAATTATCCGGGCAGCGGAGAGAGACCAGAATACCTCGCCAGATAAAATAAATATAGAACAATAAAAAGAGCAAGGTACCGATGAATCCGAATTCTTCACCAATAACAGAGAAGATAAAGTCGTTATAAGAATTCGGAAGGTAATGAAGCTTCTGGACGCTCTGACCAAATCCTGTGCCAGTCACTCCGCCATGGCCGATGGCAATCAGAGAGTGGACAAGGTTGTAGGATACATCCTGAGGGTCCTTCAAAGGATCCAGGTAAGCTTCGAAACGGCCAATTTTGTAACTCTGTGTCTGCGTACCTGCGTCATCGCCCGGACTAATCTTGTCGAGCAGGAATTTGGCTCCCAGCACGATGCTTACACCAAGAATAAGAAGGGCAATAGAGCCGAGAATATGCTTCAAGTTGGCGCCTCCAGCGAATATAACCAGACCGGCCGTAGCAACAAGAATTACACAGGAGCCGAAATCCGGCTGAAGCATGATTAGTCCGCCTACAAATCCCACAATCAGCATCACCGGGATATAGCCGGTGCGCAGGTCACGGAAGCGTTCGCCTTTCTTGGAGATTAAGGCTGCCAGGTAGAGGATGATGGTGACCTTGGCCAGCTCGGAAGGCTGAACACCAAACGAACCGATACCGAACCAGCTTCTAGCTCCGTTAATATTTTTTCCTATATAAGGAACAAGTAACAACATAATTAAGGTGACTATGAACACAGGCACAAACAGTTTCTTGTATTTGGCATAAGGTATATTCATTGTAACTAGCATGCTCAGCAGTCCCAGCACGCCGAAGATCATTTGTTTCTTGGTGAAGTACATGGCATCAAAATTAAAATTTTTATTGACTATTGCAATGCTGGAGCTGGAGCTGAATACCATGACTAGACCGAATCCCACCATGAGCAGGGTAAGAATGAGCAGTTGAAAGTCAGGAGTCCCTTTTCTGGTCTGGGTGGTAGTGTTATTACTCATAGCCCGGGTCTCATGCCTCGAGCAGTTTCTTTAGTTCGGTCAGCTTCTGATTCGCCTTGCTCAGAACTTGGGACGGAATTGGAGACTCGTACTCAAGTCCATGAGGGAAGGTTGCGCGGCCCATGTAGACGGCCTCAATCGCGAGCACGGTATCTGGACGCTCCAGCTTGCCCTCCAGGGCGCGGGTATTGATGCGCAGAAAGTACTCGCTGTTGTTGTCTTCTATTTTATAATCATATGTAGCGCGATAATATTCCCACTGCCACCGAACAAACCCTACTTTCTCGGCGGATTCATCCAGATAAGCGAGGTCACTTTTAATTCCATCCAAACCAGTGTTTTCAAAAATCATTAGGTCATTGTCCTCCCTTGACATACAGTATATTCATTCATGATAGTATGTTTCCGGGAGTTGTGCAAGCACTCTCAGGGCCTTATGCAAAAGACTTTTCCGGCAGATCAGCGGTGTGTGTTACAATGATTGCAGCAGCTTAATAGCAGGTGATTGTGTGAACAAAGAGAAGGATGTGGCTGGGGTGACAGATCTAGAACTTGTAAAGTCTTTATTTCCGGAAATGGTGAAGAGAAGGCGTCACCTGCACCGGAATCCCGAAGTTTCCTATAAAGAAGAGAGAACATCGGCCTATGTTGCTGATATTTTGATACAGCTTGGTATAGAAGTTAGAACGGGAGTCGGCGGTTACGGGGTTGTCGGGATCATTAAGGGCAGGCTTCCCGGCCATACCGTTGCGCTGCGGGCGGACATGGATGCCCTGCCGATTCAGGACGAGAAGCGGTGCGATTATGCGTCTGAGGTTCCTGGTGTCATGCATGCTTGCGGTCATGATGGTCATACGGCCACACTGCTGGCGGTAGGGGAGTACTTTGCCAGACACGTGGACACGCTCCAAGGAGAAGTCCGCTTGATCTTCCAGCCGGCAGAAGAGGTGTGCCCGGGAGGGGCGGCCGCAATGATTCGGGATGGGGCGATTGACGGGGCGGATGTGATATACGGAGTTCATCTATGGACTCCGATCCCGGTAGGTACGGCGGCGAGTGCCTCAGGACCGTTCATGGCTTCAACAGATGAGTTCTTTGTGGATATGAAAGGACACGGCGGTCATGGAGGCATGCCTCATGCGGCGATTGACAGCGTTGTAGCAGGCGCGGCCCTTGTCATGCAGCTTCAGACGATTGTCAGCCGATCCATAGATCCTCTGGATCCTGCGGTAGTGACGATTGGCTCCATTCAGGGTGGGACCGTGCAGAATGTAATTGCAGAGCACTGTATCCTCTCAGGCACGGTCAGATGCTTCAAGGAGGAGACAAGGCACCTGATCCGAAGAAGAATTGAGGAGATGGCCGAGGGGACGGCCAAGGCGTACGGAACAGAGGCTGTTATCGACTATGTAATGGGATATCCTCCGCTGGTTAATCACGAAGCAGAGGTGAACCGCTTCTTCCGCGATGCGGGGAACGTGTTCGGCCTTCGGGCGGAAGTATCCCCGAAGATTATGCCGGCTGAGGATTTTGCTTATTATGTACAGCATATTCCCGGCTGCTTTGTTCTAGTGGGGGCTGGCAATCCAGACAAGAACGCCTCGTATCCACATCATCACCCGAAGTTTGACCTGGATGAAGATTCCATGCTGTATGCGGCGGGACTGCTAATTACCCTCGCGGAATCCTATATGAGGGAGCACGGATGAATAAATTCTGGTGATTTCTGGAGAATCTAATATATGAAGCAGGGAGCCCGCAGAGCTGCGGGCTTCTTTGCGCTTGAGAAGGATAGTGAATCCGTGACACGGAAGAAAGGATGTATGTATGGACGGGACAGGAGCATGCTTGGTTCAGCGGGATTTCACGGTACTTCTTGAGAAGGAGCATCCTGGCTTTGAAGCGGCAAGACGTGAGCTTGCAAGGTTCGCAGAGCTGGTGAAGAGCCCGGCTTCATTTCATACCTACCGGCTTACTCCTCTATCCATGTGGAACGCTGCAGCTCAGGGGATGAAGGCCGCTGAAATATTGGACAGCATCCGGGATTTGTCCAGGTCAAAGGTTCCCGATCAGGTGTTAAAGGAACTGACCATCTGGTTGTCGCGTTATGGAAAACTAAGGATGAGCCTATCTGCGGAACAACCAGGAGTTCTCGTCCTGGAAAGTGAATATCCGGAATTCATAGATGAAATTATGCACCTTGAACCTATACAGAGACTGGCGCTTGAGAGGACGGCGGCGACCCAGCTGTCCATTCCCGTCCGCAGCCGGGGAATAATTAAGCAGGATCTGACCCGGCTTGGTTACCCGGTACAAGATGAGGCAGGATACCATAGTGGACAACACTTATTCTTTCAGCTCCGTGACCAGTTGGCCGCAGGAGAGCAGTTCTCGCTCCGGCCATATCAGCACGAGAGTGTGAGTGCCATTGCAGGAAGTGAACCGGGGATAGGGGGAGGAAGCGGTGTGCTGGTTCTTCCTTGCGGTGCCGGGAAGACCGTTATCGGGCTTGCCGCTATGGCCAAGCTTCAGTGCGAGACCCTGATTCTTACTTCAAATGTAACCTCAGTCAGACAGTGGATCGGGGAGCTCAGGAGCAAATCAACATTGAGTGAACTCGAGATCGGAGAATACTCGGGTGATCGGAAGGAAGTCCGCCCGGTAACAGTCTCCACCTATCAGATCCTGTCACACCGCACTAAGAAGGAGGACGGCTTCAAGCATATGAGGCTGTTCAATGAGCGTGACTGGGGGCTGATCATCTATGACGAGGTTCATCTGCTGCCTGCCCCGGTCTTTCGCGTTACAGCTGAGATCCAGGCGACTCGCCGTCTCGGACTTACGGCCACGCTCGTGCGTGAAGATGGATGTGAGAAGGACGTATTCTCTCTGATTGGTCCCAAGCTGTACGAGATGCCATGGAGAGACCTGGAACGGGAGGGCTGGATAGCTCAGGTGAAGTGCTGGGAGATTCGCGTACCCATGAGTGATTCGCTTCGAATGAAATATTCGTTAGCAGAGGGCAGACAGAAATTCAGATTAGCTGCCGAGAATCCCGGGAAGCTGGAGAAAGTGAAGGAGCTGATCGCCGCCCACCCAGGGAGACAAGTATTAATAATCGGTCAATATCTGGACCAGCTGAGGCTTCTATCCGATCAGCTTCAAGCTCCGTTAATAACAGGAGACATGCCACAGCAGGAGCGAACCGGATTATTCACTGCCTTTCGGAGCGGAAGCATCTCCCTATTGATTGTGTCCAAAGTGGCGAATTTCGCGGTTGATCTGCCAGATGCTTCTGTAGGCATTCAAGTGTCCGGCAGCTTTGGCTCCAGGCAGGAGGAGGCCCAGCGGTTAGGCAGACTCCTTCGGCCCAAGTCAGGGGACAATCGGGCCTATTTCTATACCTTGGTCTCGGACGGGAGCCGGGAGGAGGAGTTCGCCATGCGAAGACAGCTGTTCCTGATTGAACAGGGTTACGAATACCTGGTAATTCCCACGCATGATGAAGGCGGCGGAGTGAGGGGGGCTGCACAGTGACTATTCAATCAGGCACTACAGAGTGGGCTGCAGGGCTTGAAGCCTCTGAACTCGGGAAGCTAACCTTGAGTCTGATTATTCAAAGTTATGCCGGCCAGCCCTTCAAGCTGGAACAGCTTGAGAAGCTCGCGAGAGACGGAATCAGTGGAGCTGAGCTGCGTCTCGGTGTTCTCTCCCTGGTTAGAACAGGGGTCGTCTGCGCCGTGAAGAAGACTTGGGGGGAGAGGCTGTATTTCATCAATGGCCGCATGTTCCCCAAGCTTCAGGCCAGCCTGCTGGGACCTGTACCATGGCGCGAAGAGACTGAGGATAGGGTGACTTTAGACCGCGAAGGCAGACCCGGAATTGAGATAGATCTATTCCGGGTCCTGGTGTGGGCCGGGCAGCATGGCCTGCCGCTAACGGCCAAAGGAACAATTCATCAGAAGACTCTAAACCGGATCGGCGGGTTGATCCTGCTCCAGCCGGGTGATCTCAGGCACATGCCGCTTCATTATCCCCACAGAGACGTCTATCCGGCTAATATAGCGATTGTACTGGATCTGCTGTTGGCACTGGGGCTCTTGGAAAGGAACGGCAGCTTGAGTGTAAGTGAATCGGCTGCGGACAGCTGGTTAAGGCTTGATCCATCCTCTATGCGTCTTGCTGTGTACACGCAGCTTCTGACACGTTATGTTCCTGCGGATCCGAATCTGCAGCATTACGTCTATGCGCTAAGCACGGAATATATTCAAGAGGGAGTATGGTACCCCCTCGAAGATATCACAAGCTGGCTGCAGAGGCACCATATGCTTGCAGATCCTCTAGCCGAGGTGCAGATCACCTTCATGCATGGCTGGCTTGAAATGCTCTGCGGTTTGGGGTTCGTAGATTTAGGACTAGGGAGAGAGGGGGAGACGGCGTTTCGCTGGAGGAACAGGCCAAGGCTTCAGGAACAGATAAGTACAAATTGTACTGACAATACCGATGCAGGGCATTCCGCGGCTGGACTTGAAGGCAGGTTCTACGTTCAGCCGGATTTTGAGATTCTGGTGCCCTGCGATGTTCCTTATCTGCCAAGATGGGAGCTGGAGCTCTATGCACACGGAGTAACTTATGATGCGATGTCGGTATATAAGTTAAGCCGTGAATCTGTCGCCCTTGCTCTTGAGCACGGGCGTAATCCCGCAGATATTGCCGTATTTCTGGAGAACTGGGCAGCTTCAGGAATCCCGGACAATGTCCGGAGTGCTCTGGGACAATGGGAGAAGGAGCTTGGCCGGACATCCCTTGAGCAGCGTGTGCTTCTCCGTTGCACGGATGCTGAAGCTGCTGAGATCATTAACAGCTTCAGCGGAGGGCAGATCAGGTTTGAGCGAATCGGCCCTCTTCATTTCATTGTGCATGACCAGGATTTGAAGGCCTTTTGCAAAGTGCTGAATCAACTGGATCTGACTCCGCGGAAGCCAGACCTATCAGAATCGACTTTGACCTATCCGAGATTCAGCCTGGACTTCCCGGCAGCCGGTGACTATGTATTTAACGAAGTCATGGAGAAGGGTCATGATTATCTAGGCTATGGCTCAAAAGAACCACAGGGATGGATATTCAGCGGCACAGCTTTACATATCTATGAACGGGATGTAACCGAGATGGCGTTAGCCGACCTATTCCCGGGTATGGAGGAAATCCCGCAAGCCTGGTGCAAGGAATTAAGAAGCTACCATGCCTCTACCGCCAAGGCACTGATCCAGCAGGCGCTGGCATGGCGGACCAAGATCAGACTCGGGATGGACGGGGAGGTCATTGAAGCTCTCCCACTTGGACTGCTAAGCGGCAGCCCTTGGAAGGTCGAATTACTGATGCTGCCATCTGCCCAGATTCGGGAGCTTACATGCTCCCAGTGGGACTCCTTGCAGCTGCTGCTTCCTCGGGATTGATGTATTACAGGTTAAGTCTTCTTATCGTATAGCGTTTATGATATGATAATCCTGTCTACCTTTTGGGTGGAACACTCTTAGAATTGGGATGAATTTCATGAGCGTATCAGAGAAGAAGACGGTCGATATGGCCGAGATGCTTACTTACGCCTATGAATTAGGCGATATGATCAATAGCTCCGCCTGTGTTGCTGAATACCTTTATTGGAAGCAGCAGGTGGAGAAAGATACAGAGGTACAGCTTCTGATCAAGAAGCTGGAGTCGAAGAAGGAACTGTTCGAAGAGACCCAGCGTTTCGGGCATTTCCACCCTAACTATCACGAGGCAATGGGGCAGGTAGCCGAAGTGGAGCGGGAACTCGAGCAGATTGAATCGGTGAGCAGGTTCAAGCTGGCTGAGAAGGAGCTCGATGGGCTCCTTCATCAGATGTCCGAGACGATAGCTTATGCGGTATCGGACAGCATCAAAGTGCCAAGTAATGACCCGAACCCTAAGGGCGGGGGATGCGGCAGCGGCGGTAAGTGCAGCTGCGGGTAATCTGGCAGAAATTTTTGCGGAAGAAAGCGGGGCAGGGAGCGCCATGTTTCAGGAGCGTACGGGTTATATTATTTGGGTTAGCGATATGAAGGCTGCAAGGAATTTGGAAAAGTACGGAAGTGTGCATTACTTGTCGAAGCGTATGCACTATGCGGTCATGTATGTGAACGCAGACCGGGCCGAAGATATTATGAAGAACGTCCGCAAGCTGTCTTATGTTCGCAAGATTGAACGTTCTTACCGCAATGAGATTAAGACTGAGTACACCAAGGATGCGCCAGACAAAACGCAATATTACGGACTGTAAGCGTATAGGCTTATCATTGAAGTTTAGCATATGCAGAGGTTGTGTCTTAAGACACGGTCTCTGCTTTTTTTGTTGCACCAGGTTCAGACTGGGTAATGATTAAATGTTCTGTGACTTTATTTTCTGTGAAATATATGAAAATAGGAATAAGCCTGCGTAAATTTCATAGAATTATGAAAAAAGAAACATTCCAGAATTATGTTCGTAATATTAAGAAAGCGTTTCACATCTAAATTTAGACTCGATTCGACCGACATAAAGGTGTAACTTGTGGTTTAGTAGGATTTCATGTAATATAATGGGTAAATATACTTAGATACAAAGACCTATTCAGGGTAGGGGGTGTAGTAGTGAAAGATAAGATCATGGAGAGATGGAACACCTACGAAGCTTTTTATGTTCAGCTCGGAGACAAGAAAGTGGCCGATGTTATTATCACCAATCATGCCAATATCAGATATAATGACCGTATTGCCGAGAGTCAAAGCTCATCGGATGAGATTGCAGCCTGGATATGGGAGTGTCTCAAGCAAGACCGCATAGTCCCTTACTACCGGAAGGAAGAGGATGTATATTTAATTGACGATGACATTGTGGTCGTTGCTGAATTTACCGAGCTTCCCGGCGAAGTTGATCTGGCTGGTAATCCGTTACATAAGATGATCGTGGTTACTTTCCTAGGTAAGATGTCGGAGACTATGGAGCTTCGTGATCTGAGATCCTATTATTCCTGGCTGCGCCATTCCCGTCGTATGACCTTGATGAAGAACAGCCGTAAGCGCAAATAGATGCAGGTCCAATATAGATGAAGAGTCATAAGACACAAGGAGTGTGATTCCTGGGTGTCTTTTTTTGTGATCTTTGGCATGCTATTGTAGATACACGAAAGGACGGGTACAAATGGCACTTAACTATCATCAGCTTCACATATTTTATACGGTGGCAGAGAAGGGAAGCTTCTCGGCTGCGGCTCAGGCCCTGCATATGACTCAGCCTGCCGTTACTATGCAGATTCAGTCACTTGAGGATTACTTCGGGACCAAGCTGCTGGTCCGTTCCACGAAACGAATCGAGCTCTCTGAGGCCGGGAGAGCCCTTATGCCTTATGCAGAACGGGGAATTGAACTTATGCGGGAGACCGAAAGTGCGATGGCCCGCTTCACACATATGCTGGAAGGCCGGCTCCAGCTCGGAGCCAGTCTGACTATCGGGGAGTATGTGCTGCCCCGCCTGCTTGGGCCGTTCGGACAGCAGTACCCGCATATTAATATTGTGCTAAAAGTCATGAATACCGCGGAAATTCTGGAGCAAATTCTGCATCACCAGCTTAGCTTCGGACTTGTAGAGGCCCCAGTTCAGCATCCCGATATGGTTATGGAGCCCGTAATGCAGGATGAACTTAAGCTGATTGTACCGGCTGGACATCCGTTAGCTGAACAGAGGGAGGTTCACCTTCAGGAGGTGCTGGAGTATCCGTTCGTTCTGCGAGAGAAGGGCTCGGGTACCCGTCAGGTCATGGAGGAGGAATTGACCCGGCTTAGGGTTGATCTGGAGCTGGTGAAGACGGTCATGGATCTGGGAAGTACAGGGGCAGTGAAATCAGCGGTAGAAGCAGGATTTGGAATAACCATGCTGTCCCCATCCTCCGTGAAGCATGAGGTAGCTCTGGGTCTGCTTAAAGTAATAGATATTAAGGATGCTTCATTTAAGCGGAATTTCTATTCCATCCATCTGAAATCAACGCTGCTGCCCATTTCGGCAGTTACATTTCTGGATTTCCTGAGAGCCCAGAAGCTGCCGCTTTAAATTCAAGCTTGTGAGAAGGAGACGAGCCCTATGAACAGTGTACATTTGAACGGACGATATGATCTTCATACGCATACTCAGGCCTCCGACGGTATGAATACTCCCGCTGAGAATGTTCGCCTTGCGAAGCAGAAAGGCCTGGCGGGACTTGCGATTACCGATCATGATACGGTGTCCGGTATCCCCGAAGCCATGGAGGCCGGGAAGCAGACGGGCTTGGACGTGATTCCCGGGGTGGAGATTAGCACCCGCGCATCTGAAAAGGACGTCCATATTCTGGGGTATTTCCTACAGTATGAGGATGAACAATTGTGTTCGCGGCTTGAACAATTGCGTACGGTGCGAGAGACGCGCAATGAACGGATCCTGGAGAAGCTGAATGAACTGGGTATTGCTATAAGCATGAGCGAAGTAATCTCCGGACTGGGGAGGGAGCTAGGGCCTGATGACAGTGTCGGCAGGCCTCATATCGCGGATGTTCTCGTTCGGAAGGGGGTAGTGGCTGATCTGCGCGAAGCTTTTGACAAGTATTTGGCGGAAGGGGCGGCCGCTTATGTGTCCCTGCCTAGAGTGGGCCCTGTGGAAGCCATTGCATGGATCAAGGAAGCGGGCGGGGCAGCTGTAATTGCTCATCCAGGTTTGTACGGGGATGATGACCTGGTTCGTCATATTATTAAGGAAGGTCAGCCATCCGGCATTGAGGTGTATCATTCCGATCATGGCCCTGGGGAAGAGATGAGATACAGCGGCATGGCCCGGGAATACGGATTGCTTATGACTGGAGGGTCCGATTATCACGGTGTACGTCAGGGACAGGTATTCCATGGAGATCTGGGCAGCCGTTCTGTAACGGCTGACGTGCTGGAACAGCTGCAGGCCAGAGCAGGCCGCCCCTAGGCAGCTGCTATGTAGATCTGAGCAGACCAAAGAGGTATCCGGGTGTTGCGAACACGCCGGATACCTCTATTTTTTGCGCTTATACTAGCCGTTCTTCACCGCGCTCTTCAGACTTTTGACAAGTCCTTCGTCAGGCGTGATGTAGAGGGTCTTCTGATGATCATAGATGACGAATCCAGGCTTGGCGCCGCTTGGCTTGCGGACATGCCGGATCAATGTACAATCCACCGGTACACTGCTGGACTGCTTCGCCTGGCTGAAGTAAGCCGCGAGCTGAGCCGCTTCCTCAAGCGTAGATTCCCCGAAGGCAGCGCTGCGGATCACTACGTGCGAACCTGGAATATCCTTCGTATGCAGCCACGTATCATTCGAGCTTGCCAGCTTGTTGGTCACATATTCATTCTGCAGGTTGTTCTTGCCCACATAGATTTCGATCCCCTCTGAAGACGTGTACACATGAAGGGTTGGACGGTCGTTCTTTTTCTTCTTCCGGGTCTTCTTGCTGCGGTCCCGCAAATATCCCTGTTGAATCAATTCATCTCTAATCTCGTCAATATCGCTCAGTGACGCGAACGCGAGCTGTTGAAGCAGTCCTTCCACATAAGCAATCTCCTCGTGGGTGAGGCGCAGCTGCTCGTCAATGACAGCCAGACTGTTCTTGAATTTATTGTACTTCTTGAAATACCGCTGGGCATTCTCCGATGGTGTTGACAGCGGATCAAGCGGGATCCGCTCCATCCCTTGATTCTCGTCGTAGTAATTCACCAGCTCGATGTCTTTGTCGCCCTTCTTGATCAGATGAAGGGAGGGCAGCAGAAGCTCACCCCAAATGCGGTACCGCTCGGCATCTTTGGCCTCTTCCAGGTCTTCGTCCAGCTTGCCAAGCTTCTTGATATTCTTGGTCCGCTCATTCTGCAGGAAGCGGATCAGGTCACTGACCTTCTGTTTGACCGTATCACGCTCGGCTTTGTCCCCGTAATAGTCCTCAAGGCAGGCGCTGATGGAGGGATAATGCTTGATATCCTCTTGAATCAGGGTAAGCGGAATGGCGGAGAAAATGCTCTTCCCCTTCGCATTCACTCCGGTTACAGGATCATACCGGTGCTCCCGGACAGACGTCATCAGGTTGTCGAAAGCCTCCCAAAGAGCATCGGTTCTGGCAGAGAGAGCCTCGGGCGTTCCCGTCCGTTCTTCGGCACGGTGATGAATCTCCTGGGCAATCAACGGACTAAGCCCGCTGAAGGTATTTACGATCCAGGCCGGAACCTGATCCAGGGCAAGATCCGCAGAAGCTGCGTGGAAGGCCGTCAGAAAGGTCTCTTTGCCCACTGTGAGCGGATTGAGCTTATGCTGCTGAGGCGGCTCGGTATAGCTGAACCCGGGCATAACGACCCGGTAGCTGCTGATCGAAGGGGTAACATGATGAATCCCGTCGAGCTGAGTCCCGGTGGCCGGATCTACAAGAATAATATTGCTGTGCCGCCCCATGAGTTCAATTATAATGCGTTTGCTTGAGATGTCCCCCAGTTCATCCCGCTGCCGCACATCAATCTGAATCGTCCGCTCGAGGCCGTTCTGCGTAATGGATTCGATCACACTGCCTTCACAGTGCTTGCGAAGCAGCATGCAGAACATAGGCGCTTCTTGCGGATTGACAAAAGTCTGACTGGTGAAATGAATACGTGGATAAGTCGGATTCGCCGAGATAATCAGGCGCCGGTTCTCTCCTTGAGCTCTAAGATTGAAGATGATATCGCTCGGGGAGGGCTGGTGTATTTTATTAATTCTTCCGCCAACGCAGAGCTGCAGCTCATGCACAATTGCGCGGGTTACAATTCCATCAAGTGCCATATTCGTGGATTCTCCTGTCTTTCTTGCGTCTTCTTTTACTATGATGCCATAGTTGGAGCAAAAACTTAAGGCCCTCCGGGTGATAATTTGGGACTTGTCTGAATACATTTACCCTAGTACAGGGTGGAAAAGCTCTCACACTGCCAAATACGCGGGAAATACGGGAGGGAAATACGAGCATGGAACAAAAAAACTGGCACCAGTGGAGTGCCGATGAGCTCTTGGAACGGTTCGCCGTGGAGCAGAATCAGGGCCTGGCCACAGAGGAGGCGCAGCGGAGGCGCGAACAGAGCGGCCCTAATGAACTGTCCGAAGCCAAGCGCATCTCGCCGCTGATTCTGTTCCTGAACCAGTTCAAAGATTTCATGATGCTGATTCTCATGGGGGCTACGCTGGTATCGGGGCTGCTCGGTGAATATCTGGATGCCATCACGATTGTCGCCATCGTTGTGTTGAATGGAGTGCTGGGCTTCATTCAGGAATTTCGGGCTGAAAAATCTCTGCGCGCGCTGAAGCAGCTGTCTGCGCCTCATGCGAAAGTAAAGCGCGGCGGAACTGTACAGGACATTCCCGCCCGGGAGCTTGTGCCTGGCGATATTGTCCTGCTCGAGAGCGGAGACCGGATTCCTGCGGACCTTCGCTGGCTTAAGGTGAACAGCTGTGATGTCGAGGAATCCGCTCTTACCGGTGAATCCCACCCTTCCGGCAAAATCACCTCGGCCATCCCATCCGCTGAGGTTCCGCTCGGAGATCAGAAGAACCTGGGGTTCATGGGAACGATGGTTACCCGCGGCTCAGGTGTCGGCGTGGTCATTCGCACCGGCATGGATACCGAAATGGGGAAGATCGCGGATCTGATCCAGAGCACGGAGGCTCAGGAGACTCCTCTGCAGCGGCGTCTGGAGCAGTTAGGCAAAATATTGATCATTCTCTCCCTCGGCTTAACTATCCTTGTTGTACTCGCAGGTATTCTGCATGGACAGCCTGCCGGCAGCATGTTCTTCGCTGGTGTGAGTCTGGCGGTGGCGGCTATTCCGGAAGGTCTGCCGGCCATTGTAACGATCGCTCTGGCACTGGGTGTGCAGCGAATGATCAAGCGCAAGGCGATCGTCCGCAAGCTGCCGTCGGTCGAGACATTGGGCTGCGCCTCGGTAATCTGCTCGGATAAGACGGGAACATTAACCCAGAACAAAATGACCGTGAAGCAGGTCTGGCTGGAGGGACGGTCCTATGAAGTGACCGGTGATGGTTATGAACCGGAAGGATATGTGTTATACCAAGGCAAGCCTGCTGATTTCAAGAAGGAGTCTTCCCTGCGCAGACTGCTTCAGATCAGCTCTTTATGTAATAATGCGGAGATTTATGAATCAGCTTCCGAGGAACAGCGGGGCAAGAAGAAGGGCAAGGATGACTTAGGCACTCAGTGGCTGTTAAAGGGAGACCCTACAGAGGGAGCGCTGCTTGCCCTTGCTTCCAAGGCAGGCTTCTCCCCGCAGACCTTAAGCGGGATTTACAGCAGAGAGCAAGAATTCCCGTTCGACTCCGACAGGAAGCGAATGTCTGTTATTGTGAGTCATCAGGGGGGCCGGCTGTCCTACGTCAAGGGCGCGCCGGATATGCTGCTTGACAGGTGCTCTTATATTTTGTGGGAAGGGAATGTGGTGCCGCTCACCGGGACACTCCGGCAAAAGGTAGCCGCGGCCAACGAAAGAATGGCCCGCTCTGCGCTCCGTGTGCTCGGGCTCGCTTACAGGGACCTTAGGCCGCATGACCATACTTCCTCAGCGGATCAAGTTGAATCCCAGCTTATTTTTGTCGGTCTGACGGGTATGATCGACCCGCCGCGCAAGGAAGTGCGTGAAGCGATCTCCATCTGCCGCAGGGCGGGCATCAAGACCGTGATGATTACGGGTGATCATGGACTGACAGCAGAGGCCATTGCGAGTGAGCTGGGTATTCTTGTGCGCGGCGGCCTCTCCCTGACAGGCCAGCAGCTTGCAGTGATGAGCGATGAGCAGCTGGATAAGCAGGTCGATAACATCTACGTATATTCACGGGTATCGCCTGAGCATAAGCTTCGGATCGTCAAATCCCTGCAGCGTAAAGGCCACGTGGTAGCGATGACCGGAGATGGAGTCAATGATGCGCCGGCGATCAAGGCCGCAGATATCGGGATTGCCATGGGCATTACCGGTACAGATGTGTCCAAGGAAGCGTCCTCGCTGATCCTGAATGATGATAATTTCTCGACCATTGTGGCCGCCATTGAAGAGGGGCGCAATATTTACGAGAATATCCGGAAGTTCATTCGCTACTTGCTCGCTTCGAATGTGGGAGAGATTCTGACCATGTTCTTCGCCATGATGGCGGGACTGCCGCTGCCGCTGCTGCCGATTCAGATTCTGTGGGTGAATCTTGTGACCGACGGCTTGCCTGCGATGGCTCTGGGGGTCGATCAACCTGAGAAAGATCTGATGGAGCACAAGCCGAGAGGGGCAAGCGAGAATATATTCGCCCGCAGGCTGGGCTGGAAGATTATCAGCCGCGGTGTCCTGATTGGACTATGTACACTCGGAGCCTTCTGGATCACGCTTCAGGCAGCTCCTGATAGTCCGCAGCAGTTAATGCTTGCACAGTCCGTTGCCTTTGCAACTCTGGTGCTGGCTCAGCTGATCCATGTATTTGACTGCCGGAGCTCACGGTCGATCTTCCATCGCAACCTCTTCCAGAACAAATATCTGGTGCTCGCCGTGCTGTCTTCACTGCTTCTCATGATCGCTGTGTTCTATATTGAACCGCTGCAGCCGATCTTCAAGACTGTTGCGCTTGGCCCCCGCGAGTGGGCGATTGCCTTTGTAGCTGGCGGAATTCCAACGTTCCTGATGGGAGCAGGCAGTGTGCTGTCGACGAAGAAGCCGCGCAAATCGGGTCCGCGCCGCGCTATGCCGGCGAATAGTACAAATATTCGGGCATAAAATGAATACCCTTCCCTCTCTTAAAAATATAGACTTACCTCAATAAGAGAGATAAAGAGAGGGATAGCTATGGAATTTACAAAAATGCACGGACTCGGCAACGACTTTCTGGTCTTCCACGGACACCAGAATTTGCCGGATAATGTGAGTGACCTTGCAGTGAAGTGGTGTGACCGGTTCTTCGGTGTGGGCGGGGATGGACTTGTATTCATTCTGCCATCTGAGCAAGCCGACTTCCGGATGCGGATTATTAACTCCGACGGCTCTGAAGCCGAGCAGTGCGGGAACGCCATCCGCTGTGTGGCCAAATATGTGTATGATAACAAATTAACAGATAAAGAAAATATTACGATTGAGACGCTGGGAGCCGGCGTTCAGCCGGTTAGCTTGAAGGTCGTGAACGGGGTTGTGCAGACGGTTAGGGTGGATATGGGCGAACCTATTCTGGATGGCCTGACTGTTCCTACCACGCTGGAAGGCAATCCGGTTCTTGATCATCCGATTGAAGCGGATGGGCGCGAATTTAATTTTACCGCCGTATCTATGGGCAACCCGCACTGTGTGATTTATGTGGATGACGCGCCCCATTTCGATCTGGAGACATGGGGGCCGAAGCTGGAAGTCCACCCGTACTTTCCTCGCAAAATCAATGTGGAGTTCGCTACCGTCACCTCCCGTGACCGCGTTGAGATGCGGGTATGGGAGCGAGGAGCGGGGCCGACGCTGGCCTGTGGTACGGGTGCATGCGCAACCTTAGTCTCCTCCGTTCTGAACGGGGTAACCGACCGGGCAGCCTGGATCGGTCTCAAAGGTGGAGACCTGTACATTGAATGGAACGCGGAAGACAACCATGTCTATATGACCGGGCCTGCAGCTGCAGTCTACCAGGGGTCTATCGAATAATAATAACTGTATTTTGCAAGCTGACTCGTGCCACGGCGGGGTCAGCTTGCTTTATGTGCGCCCGGCATGGGCGATAACTAGTCGGTGAAATTCCGCTACAGGCTTGGCAGTAGGAAAGGAACTGTTAGCTGAAAGCAAGGGTGTTCGCCGCTAGGCGGAATCTCAAGGAAGTCGGAGGCAAACCCTCTGTCTGACGTACAGAAATCACATATAAGGCATGGCGGACGAGCTTGCATGACAAGGCAAAGTCCAATGCTCTCCAAACTCCGACATGTAAATGTGCAGAAAAACGAGGGGAAAGTTATCGCTCTTACCCGGGGAGATCTCACATACGTGAAGTAACGCGGAGTAAAGCTTGCTGTGAGAAGTCAGCAGTCGCCATAGTACGCGAACCGAAAAAAAGAAAAAACTCGTTGAGCGGAAGGGCTGAACAATCGTAAGTCTTGAGTATATACAGGAAGGAGAACCAGTGCGTTGAAAGCAGAATACCGAAAGGGCGCCTCAAAGGGATAGTGTGGAACACAAAGTTTATGTGGGAGCGCGGAGTGCCAGGAGTCGGGAGAGTAGGGAAGAGACGGCGCAAATGACATGCTTGAAAAGATATTGACCGATCAAATTCAAGCTAAACAGAGGACCTGAAAGTATTGAATTATGAGCCTTGTATCACTAATTTGAAGTACTAAGCTGAAAAAGTTAAATATTATACTAATGTAACTAATAAGGTATTTATAAATTTGTGTTAAATTAGTAAAAATTGTAGAAATATATTGAATTATTGGAAAATAAATGAAATGATTAAAGAGATCAAACGATCAAAATTTATTTGAGGAGAGATGGATGATGAAGATTGGGAAATTGTTTTTCACAGCTTTTATATTAGTGTTCTCAGCTGTGGTAGTATTGGGACCACAACAAGCATCAGCATCTGGATCAGTACCGAAAATATCAAAAGAGGATTTAGAACTCGGTAGCCCTGTACTAATTAAAAAATCAGAAACACCCCAAACAATAAGGCTTGTTGGACCAGATGGTAAGATTGAGATAAAGAATGCAATCGTAAGAGAGTATCACCCAGCAGATCCTAATGGTTATCTTAAATCAAGCGGTCAACAACCGTTAGATCCAGGAGACGAGTTGGTAAAAGTAGTGGATGTGACTTTCATTGAAAATGAAGCGAAGGATCAATTGAATTCTGAAAAAGTGCAGCCATCTAGACTAGGGGATTAATATACAAAAAATCCAAGTCACGAATATGAAACATATGGGACGTCTGTAGTTGCTTCTGCAGAAGAAACAGGAAGTTCTGGTGGAACCCTAACTCTTTCTCAATCTGTGGGAGTGAGTAATTCATTCAATGCGGGTGTCACCATTAGTGCATCAATAGTATCTGCGACTGTTGGGTATAACGTTAGTCAGAGTTGGACCACTACAGCTTCTTTTAGTGAACCATGCCCTTAGGACCAAAAGAAGACCGTTATAAATGCTTACAGTAAGTATATGACAAGGCATTACGAAGTGTGGAAAACGGGCTTTTTTAGTGATAGCTTGGTTAATCATGGTACAGCTGATCGCCATGTAGGATTCAGATTTGATATTATAAAGAAGGATGGTTATCCAAGCATGTAGTGTTGATTTTAAAATCAAAAGACGGCAAGCCTCCGGTCTTTAGGAGGCTTGCCGTTTGGTTATTCTGGTCATCGCAAATAGAATATGGACTTTGAATGCACGGCTTACTTTTTGCATGCCTCGAAGCAGAAATAGGCGGGAGACCTTGGTTGTTCTTCATTTGGCTAATTGCACTATCAGATTCCCTTCCTTGTACCCGTGATTATTCATGAAGACGATAGTAATGCATTGAACGTGACGTGCTTTTAACCTTACTATCCTGCCCGTTTTATGTTACATTATAGTGAATATTAAGAGGAACCTGTTCCGCTATAGGTTGGAGGATGGTTAGATGAAACCGGAATTAGATTTAAGGGCAAGACTGAAGAGAGAAGTTCTAATCGGCGATGGAGCGATGGGTACTTATTTGTACCAGCTTGGGTTCCCGGTGGGCATTTCATTTGAAGAGCTGAACATTATTCGTCCTGAGGTGATCGGGGACATTCATAGACAGTATGTAGACGCGGGCGCGCAAGTGCTTGAGACCAATACCTTCTCGGCGAATTACTATAAACTTTCCAAATACGGGCTTGAAGGTAAAGTAGAGGAGATTAACCGCGCCGCCGTTCGTATTGCGCGCCAAGCGGCTGGAGATGACAACTATGTAGTCGGCACAGTTGGCTCGATCCGCGGCGGCAAGCGGATTAATGTCTCCAACAAAGAGCTGCGGCGTTATTACGAGCAGCAAATATCAGCCCTTCTGGGAGAAAAGGTCGATGGTATTCTCCTTGAGACGTTCTTTGATCTGGATGAAATTCGGATCGCCCAAGAAATGGTCCGTAAGTACAGTGATCTGCCTGTAATCTGTCAATTTGCAGTAGATAGTATTGGCAGAACGATTGATGGCTATTCCATTATGGACGCCTTCTCGATTCTTCGTCAGGAAGGAGCCGATGTTCTGGGCTTCAACTGTCATTCAGGGCCAAAAGGCATCATGGATGTCATAGCCAAGCTGAATGGGCCCCTTGAGGTTCCACTATCCGTATATCCGAATGCGGGCCTTGCTGACTATGTGGACGGCGAATATATTTACGGGGCAACTCCTGAATATTTCGGACAAAGCGCCATCTCCTTCGCGGATCTGGGAGCGCGCCTCATTGGAGGCTGCTGCGGGACGACACCGGATCATATTGCTGCAATGGCAGCTGTGATGAAGGGGCATACACCGGCGCCTCTGGCCGAGAACGCTGCGCTCTCCGTTCAACCGGTGCTTGAGATTGTGGCTGAGCATGTGGCTGAAGAGCGCGAAGTGCCGGCGGGACGCCCGGAAGGACCCTCCATCGTAGACCTTGTCAAGGAACGTCATACGATCATCGTAGAGCTTGATCCTCCACGTGATCTGGATATTACAAAGTTCATGAAAGGGGCCGCCGCCCTGAAAGAGACGGGAGTTGACGCCCTTACGCTGGCCGATAATTCACTGGCTGTCACCCGCATGAGCAATATGGCTCTTGGCCACCTGGTTCTCAAAGAGACAGGGCTGCGCCCGCTGATTCATATTGCCTGCCGGGACCGTAATTTAATCGGTACCCAGTCGCACTTAATGGGCTTCGATGCGCTGGGTATTGACCATGTCCTTGCGGTAACCGGAGACCCGGCGAGATTTGGCGACTTGCCTGGAGCAAGCTCAGTGTATGATATGACCTCCTTCGAGATTATCAGAATGATCAAGCAGCTCAATGACGGGGTTGCCTTCTCAGGCAAGCCGCTTAAGCAAAAGGCGAACTTCGTTGTCGGAGCCGCATTCAATCCGAATGTGAAGCATTTAGATAAAGCCGTTCAGCGTCTGGAGAAGAAGATTGCTTCAGGCGCCGACTATATCATGACCCAGCCTGTATATGATGTGAAGCTCATCGCTTCTATTAAAGAAGCCACTGCTCATCTGGACGTCCCGATATTTATCGGGATTATGCCGCTGGCCAGTGGGAAGAATGCAGAATACCTGCACAATGAAGTGCCGGGTATACAGCTGTCCGACTCCGTTCGCAGCCGTATGGAAGGACTTCAGGGCGAAGAGGGCCGGCGCGTTGGCGTTGAGATAGCGAAGGAGCTGCTCGATGTTGCAATGGAGCATTTTAACGGGATATACTTGATGACCCCGTTTATGTTTTATGAGATGACAGCGACCTTGACGAATTATGTAAAAGAGAAGTCGAAAGAGCATAAGGCCCACTTGTTTCACTCATAATTATCAATTACAATAGTGTAACGGATGTGATGCCGATGTCATTAAGCATGACCGGATTCGGTCAGTCCGCCCAGCATTTTGGCGGCTATGTGATACAATTTGAGATTAAATCAGTCAATCATCGTTATTCCGAAGTTGTGCTCCGCATGCCTCGGGAATGGACTTGCTATGAGGATGAGTTGAAACGTATTGTACAGCGTCATATCAAGCGGGGACGGATTGATGTCTATATCAACAAAGAAAAGGAAGACGAGTCTTCCAGACCCTTTGTTCTGAACATTTCGGCAGCCAAAGCTTATCTGGATGCGGCCCGTCAGCTTGGAGAGCAGCTTGGCGTGGACGATTCATTAACTGCCCACCAGCTCCTGGCCATGCCTGATGTGCTGGTTAGTGAGGATGCGCTGCCGACGGGTCTGCATCCTGACGAAGACTGGGAGAGAATCCTTATAAGCGGTCTGGAGCAGGCTCTATCAGGTCTGATCAAGATGCGGGAGAAGGAAGGCCGGCATCTGACGAAGGATCTGGAGGAGCGTCTGTCCAAGCTGGAAGAATTTCATTCGGAGCTGGTTCGGCTCGCGCCAACGGTGGTCGGAGATTACCGTAACCGGCTGCGGCAGAGGCTGTCCGAACTTCTGGACGGAACCATGGATGAACAGCGTTTCAGCATGGAAGTGGCCATGTTTGCGGACAGGTCCAATGTTGATGAAGAACTGACCCGTTTGGGTAGTCACTTTGAGCAGTGCAGAGAGCTGCTTCATGCCCGAGAACCGATTGGACGGAAGCTGGATTTTCTCATTCAGGAAATGAACCGGGAAGTAAATACGATTGGATCCAAGGCCAATCATTTGGCTCTAGTCAACCGTGTTGTCGAAATGAAAGCGGAGCTGGAGAAAATTCGCGAACAAGCGGCGAATATGGAATGACGATTCGTTTCGACTTGAATGAGTCAAGTAAATAGGGGGATTAACCTGAAGATGGCGATTAAACTCATTAATATCGGTTTTGGGAATATCGTATCAGCTAATCGGATTATTTCTATTGTTAGTCCGGAATCTGCACCGATCAAGCGGATTATTCAAGAAGCAAGGGATCGGCATATGCTGATCGATGCGACCTACGGACGGCGGACGCGTGCAGTCATTATCACGGATAGCGACCACGTTATCCTCTCGGCGGTTCAGCCTGAGACGGTTGCACACCGCTTGTCCACGAAAGACGATGACAACGACGAATAATATGGAGAGAACAATGGCCAAAGGATTACTAATTGTATTGTCCGGCCCATCAGGTGTCGGCAAAGGAACCGTATGCAGCGCACTCCGCAAGCAGGTACCGGAGCTTGTATATTCCGTATCCGCAACTACGCGTCAGCCGAGAATCGGCGAAGAGCACGGAGTGAATTACTTCTTCAAAAGCAAAGAGCAGTTCCTGAGTATGATCGAGAATGATCAGCTGCTGGAGCATGCCCAATATGTTGATAATTTCTACGGCACTCCGCGTGATTTTGTAGAAGAGACCATCAACAGCGGCAAGGATATTATTCTCGAAATTGAGGTTCAAGGTGCCCTTAAAGTGAAAGAGAAGTTCCCGGATGGTGTATTTGTGTTCCTGCTGCCTCCTTCTCTGGAAGAGCTGAAGGACCGGATTCAAGGGCGCGGTACCGAGAACCAGGCGACCATTGACCACCGGATGTCTGTGGCTCTGGACGAAATCAATCTGCTTGAGTATTATGATTACGCAGTGGTTAATGATCAGATTGATCTGGCCTGCAAAAGAATAGAATCTATTATTGTCGCCGAACATTGTAAGGTGAGAAAGTAAGACCAATAGTCCGGGCGTATATACATAATCGGCCCGAAAGAAGAGGTGTCCTGTATTGTTATATCCATCAATTGATAAAATGCTGGAGAAAGTAGACAGCAAATATTCGCTGGTAGTTGCAGCCTCGCGCAGAGCAAGACAACTGAGAGAGGGAGAAGGCTCTGAATTGAAGCAGGCCAAATCCTACAAACAAGTCGGTGTCGCGCTGGAAGAAATATATGGCGACTACGTACGCATCAAGCGGGATGGCCAGGACCTGGCGGAATTGGATCGACTAGACAAATAATAATTGGCCTTCGGGCCGCTTTACGACAACCGCAAGGTTGTTATTTTTTTCTATATGTAAGGAGAGCGAGGGGTTAGGATGTTAACCGGCAAAAAGATTCTACTTGGCGTTAGCGGGGGGATCGCCGCATTCAAAGCGGCTTCGCTGTGCAGCAAGCTGGTGCAGAGCGGTGCGGAAGTGAAAGTGATCATGACCGAATCGGCTACAAGATTCATCACCGAGCTTACGCTTCAAGCTTTGTCGCGCGGACCCGTGTACACGGATACCTTCGATGAGAAGGACCCCGCCGTTATCTCGCATATCGATCTTGCTGACTGGGCTGATCTCGTGCTGGTGGCTCCTGCTACGGCAAATATTATTGCCAAAATGTCAGCCGGTATTGCCGATGATATGCTGTCCACCACGCTTCTGGCTACGCAGGCGCCAGTGATGATCGCTCCGGCCATGAATGTCCATATGTATCAGCACCCTGCCGTCGTGCGCAACTTGGCGGACCTTGCAGCCCGCGGCGTGATGATGGCAGAACCTGGCGAAGGCCTGCTCGCCTGCGGCTACGTAGGGAAAGGGCGGATGGAAGAACCGGAGAGCCTGGTTCGGATTGTGGAGACTTTTTTTGATAGACAGACGAGATTATCTTCCAAGCCTTTGCAAGGCCGGAGAGTAATCGTTACAGCTGGAGCCACCGTAGAGCGGATTGATCCGGTCAGATATATTACGAATGACTCTTCCGGCAAAATGGGCTTCGCGATCGCCGCGGCTGCCCGGGACATGGGTGCGGACGTACATTTAATTATAGGCAGCACACAAGCAAGCCTTCCGCAAGGGATTTCCTATACTCGGGTAGAGTCAGCTCAAGATATGTATAATGCCCTTGAGCAGGTGTGGGAGACGGCTGACATTGTGGTGAAAGCGGCGGCGGTGGCTGACTATCGGCCTAAGGAGCAGTTCGACCGAAAGATCAAAAAAAGCGGGGACCACATGTCACTGGAACTTGTTAAAACAGTAGACATTCTGGAGAGTCTCGGCCGGATGAAGACAACTCAGCTCCTGATTGGTTTTGCGGCTGAGACAAATGATCTGGATAAGTACGCCATGGATAAATTAATTCGTAAAAATTGTGATCTGCTTGTTGCCAATGATGTGACAAAAGAAGGGGCCGGCTTCGGAACAGATACCAATGTAGTCAGCATATTTGACAGCCAGGGGCTTGTAGAGGCCCTTCCGTTGATGTCTAAAGAAATGGCGGCGCTGCGGATTATGGAGCTGGCTGCAGAACGGTTATCCGGAGCTCTGAATTAATGTATACCATCGCCAAAGTTATAGTAGATGTCCCGAGCAGGGAGACCGACCGGCCTTTTGATTATATAATACCTGACAGCATGCGTGATTGGATTGAAGTAGGAAGCCGGGTTGCTGTTCCTTTTGGGCGTAGAACCGTTCAAGGATTCGTGATCTCGCTTGCGCGTGAATCAAGTCTCGAGAGGTCCAGGATGAGGAAGATTCAGGAGCTGCTCGATCATCTGCCGCCGCTGCCGCCGGATCTTGTAGAGCTTGCGGAGTGGATGAGCCGGGAATACGCGTGCAGCACCATTTCCTCGCTTCAGGCAATGATCCCATCAGCCTTGAAAGGGAAAGCAGAGCGGTATATCAGCTATGTGGAGCCGGACGAACGTTCCGGGGAGGAGCCGGAAGGCCCGGTGGAGAGTGTAACGGAGACAGATGGGTTATTCTCTTTGTCACTGCTGCAGCCTGCGGAAGAAGCTGAAATTATAGAATACGTCAAAGCTGCGGGACCGGTCACCTTCTCTCATCTGGATGCTCGGTATCCCGGCCGCGGGGCATTGATTAAGGGGCTTATGAAGCGCGGCGTGCTCACCGAGAGCCAGGCGATCAAAGACAAGCTTAGAATCAAGACGGTAAAAACTGTATCTGCTGCGGTCACAGGGGAAGAAGCGGCAGCGGCGCTGGCTTCGTTCACAGCGCAGGCGCGCCGGCAGCGTGAAGTACTTGCCTTTCTGCTTGAGGTCCAGATTCCGATCGGGATGCAGGAGCTGCTCACCACCCTTGGGGTTACGGCAGGGACGGTGAAGAAGTTAGCAGAGAAAGGCTTTGCCGTGATTGAGGATGTGGAAGTATTCCGCGATCCATATAAGGATCGCCGTTTCAAGCCGACGGCTCCACTGGCGTTAACGCCAGAGCAGCAGGTGGCCTTTGACCATATTGCCGGTCGTCTGGATAGTCATGAGCACGGTGTCTTCCTGCTGCATGGGGTGACGGGCAGCGGCAAGACGGAGGTGTATTTGCAGGCGATTCAGCAATGCATTTCCCAGGGACGGCAGGCGATCGTGCTTGTGCCTGAAATCTCCCTTACCCCTCAGATGGTCGAGCGGTTCAAAGGCAGATTCGGTGACAAGGTCGCTGTTCTTCACAGCCGTCTGTCCGGCGGAGAACGCTATGACGAATGGCGCAAAATCCGCGAGGGTAAAGTGGAAGTGGCGGTTGGGGCGCGCTCGGCGGTGTTTGCGCCTTTTCCAAACTTGGGTCTTATCGTCATGGATGAAGAGCATGAGACGTCCTATAAGCAGGAGGAGACGCCCAAGTATCATGCACGTAATGTGGCTGTGAGACGGGCTGCCCAGCACGAAGCGGTTGTAATCCTTGGTTCCGCAACGCCTTCACTCGAAAGCTATCATGCGGCAAGGTCGCAGGCTAGCGATGATTTTGCTCCGGTTCTGCTTGAAATGAAGTCGAGGCCAGCCGGAAGCGAACTGCCCGCAGTTCGGATTGTTGATATGCGTGAGGAGCTGAAGGATGGGAACCGGTCTATGTTCAGCCGTGATCTGCATCAAGGTATTGTCTCTAGAATGGAGCGGGGAGAACAGACTGTACTGTTCCTGAACCGGCGGGGGTTCTCCACCTTTGTGATGTGCCGGACCTGCGGTTATGTGGCAGGTTGTCCTGAATGCGACATCTCCCTGACTTATCATCAGAAGTCTAACAATCTTCGCTGTCACTACTGCGGTTATGCGGAGGCCGCTCCTTCCGTATGTCCGGAGTGCGGCAGCGAGCATATCCGGTACTTTGGTACGGGCACCCAGCGGGTTGAGGGGGAGCTTGCCAAGCTCTTCCCGGGGATCCGCGTGATCCGGATGGACGTGGATACGACGGTAGAGAAGGGATCACATGAGAAGCTGCTGAATGCTTTTCGGGAGAAAAAAGCGGATGTTCTGCTGGGCACCCAAATGGTTGCCAAAGGGCTGGACTTTCCTGACGTTACTCTGGTTGGCGTGATCGCTGCGGACAGCTCCCTGAACTTTCCTGATTTCAGGGCGGCGGAGAAGACCTTCCAGCTGCTGACTCAGGTGGCGGGCCGCGCAGGCAGGCACCATCTCCCAGGGGAAGTGTTCGTCCAGTCCTATACACCAGATCATTATTCCATTATCCATGCCAGCCGGCATGATTATCTGTCTTTTGTACGGGATGAGCTCAAGCACCGTAGAACCTTGGGATACCCGCCTTATTGCAGGCTTATTCTGGTTACCATGACTCATGAGAATCTGCAGATTCTTGTGCGGATGGCTGAGAACTTCGTGAGTGATCTTAGAGGGAAGGCCCAGCAAAAGGGCTGGTTCGGCGGACTGGACCGGTTCACCTCGGATGCCTTTGATATCCTTGGACCTATCGCTTCACCCATACCGAGAATCAAGAACCGCTACCGCTTCCAGTGTATGGTGAAGTACCGCGGAGCGATTGATGCGGTTCAGCTGGTGCGGGATGTGAGCAATTTGACGCTGGAGCATTTGAAGGATGCCTCCCTGCAAATTAGTATTGACGTGGATCCGCAGATGCTAATGTGATGTGGTTCGAACCCTCCCAAACCCTCCCTTCCAAGGGAGGGCCCCAAGGGCTTTGCCCTCTGGACACCCTGCCGACGAACGATGGAGCGGTAGAGGCGTGTCTTGTGGCTATGGCGGTTGAATCGCTTGCCGTCCCTTCGGGACCCGCTACCTGGTTGATAGGGTTTAGTTACCTGGAAAGGTCGCTATGGAGGGGCTGTAGAAGCTGGAGGGTTATATTAGGTGCAAGGAGCCGCTTGCCGCCCCTTTGGGGCCCGCTTAACGGTTAGAAATCAGTGTTCACTGCGCGCTGTCCTTTAGGGAGGAGCGGGTTTACGGGAAGGCAGGAGTGCTGAGTCAGAGGTCCGGAGCTTAGTGGTGCGAGACATTGTCTCTTTGAGATGCGCTTTGCTGCGCAGCAGAGATTAGAGTGTTTTGAGTTGTTTGCATATAGATGGAACTAGCGGAGAGGACGGAATCGTTCTATAGAAGCGTCAGCGTTCGCCTTTGTCTCTAAATTTCTACCATTGAATATTAGGATCAGGAAATTTAGAGACAACAGCGATCGGAAGAATGATCCGTCATCGCAGCGTGCTCCATGATCGGAAGAATGATCCGTCATCGCAGCGTGCTCCACGATCATAAGAATGATCCGTCATCGTAGCCGTGCTTCTCGACTGGAAGAATGATCCGGCACCCTAGCGTGCTACACGAACGGAAGAATGGCTTTGTGGCCTATGAACAATAAAGGATGGTGCGTTATGGCGATTAGAGAGATTGTACTCGAACCGAATGAGGTGCTGCATCAGGTAGCAGAGGAAGTGAAACAGATTACACCTGCAATTCGTAAGCTGCTGACAGATATGGCAGATACGATGTACGAAGCGGAAGGTGTTGGACTTGCGGCTCCGCAGGTAGGTGTGCTGAAAAGAGTTATTGTCATTGATGTGGGGGATGACAACGGGCTGATCGAGATGATTAATCCAGAAATTGTTGCCTCGGAAGGGGAGCAATTTGGGCCTGAAGGATGTCTGAGTATTCCCGGTTATCGCGGGGATGTTCGCCGGGCGAATCAAGTAACCGTGAAAGGGTTCAACCGGAAGGGCAAGGAGATTACGATTACAGGGACTGAGCTGCTGGCTCGCGCTTTTCAACATGAGATTGATCATTTGAACGGTATTTTATATACAGAGCTAGCTGAGAATTATTATGAGATACCACCAGAGGAAGAAGAGGAATTTGAACAAGAACAGGCACAAGCCCAGACCTCAGGGGTACAGGAGCCTGATCAAGGGAAGGAGTGAACGGGTCGATGAACATCGTTTTTATGGGAACTCCTGATTTTGCTGTACCCTCATTGGAGACACTATTGACTGAAGGGTACAATGTAGTCGCGGTTGTTACACAGCCAGACCGTCCTCAGGGTCGGAAAAAGATTCTTACGCCCACACCCGTCAAGGAGGCGGCCCTCCGTCATGGTCTGCCAGTGCTGCAGCCTCAGCGGATGAGGAGTCCAGAGGCTGTTGAAGAGCTGGCCGCTTATAAGCCTGATGTGATCGTAACAGCTGCTTATGGACAGATTCTGCCCAAGGCGGTGCTTGATCTGCCGCAATACGGGTGCTTGAACGTTCATGGCTCGCTTCTGCCGAAGTACCGGGGGGGAGCGCCGATTCAGCGTTCCATCATCAACGGGGAGAAGGAGACAGGGATCACCCTGATGTATATGGCTGAAGGCCTTGATACGGGGGATATGATTGCGAAGTCCGTGGTACCGATAGAAGATGAGGACACTTCAGGTACATTGTTCAAGAAGCTGAGTCTGGCTGGCGCAGCCCTTCTCAAGGAACAGCTTCCCTTGGTGATTAAAGGCCGGGCTGCCCGGACGCCACAAATTGAGGAAGAGTCCACGTATGCCAAGAACTTGTCCCGTGAGGACGAGCGGATCTCTTGGTCGGATTCATCCCGTGCGATTTATAATCGCGTGCGGGGCTTGGTACCTTTTGCAGGCGGATTCACGCTGTGGAATGGCGAGGTGTTCAAGGTGTGGGAGGTCGCAAAGCCTGTTGACAGAGCGCCAGCTGGAGGGAACCAGGCTCCGGGCACGGTGCTTGATTTCACAGATCGAGGCATCGAAGTCAAGACGGGAGACGGGTCGGTTATTCTAACTAAAGTACAGCCAGCCGGCAAAAAGGCGATGGATGCAGCTGAATTTCTGCGCGGCGGCGTTCTGAAGAAAGGCGAGGTTTTCTCTTGAGCAGCTCTAATGAAAGCGGCAGGAAGAATCATTCCGCACCGGTAAGCCGCAGCGGAAGCCATAAAGCTAAAGGACCTGGGAATACCCGGCCGCCCAAGCCCGCCACCGCTCGTGAGGTGGCTCTCCAGGTGCTTACCCAGGTTGAAGAAGGGGGAGCGTACAGCAACCTCCAGTTGAACGGGGCATTGCAGAGAAGCGGATTATCCGGGCCGGATGCGGGACTTGCTACGGAGCTCGTATATGGTACCATTTCCCGGTTGTCGACGATCGACTATTTTCTGAATCAGTTTGTGGCCAAGGGCCTGAGGAAGCTGGAGCCCTGGGTACGCAATTTGCTTCGGCTGAGCTTCTATCAATTGCATTATTTGGATAGAGTTCCTTCACATGCGGCGGTTAATGAGGCAGTGAATATTGCCAAAAAGAAGGGACATCAGGGTATCTCGGGGATGGTCAATGGTGTTCTGCGAAATGTGCTTCGCCGCAAGGATGAACTGCGGCTTCCGGAAGGTCTTCCACCGGTTAAGCGGATTGCTCTGGAGTACGCCTATCCCGAATGGATGGTCGGCCGCTGGATCAAGCAGTATGGTGAGCAGGAGGCTGAAGCCATCTGCAGAGCGAACAATGAGCCGCCCTCGGTCAGTGTGCGGGTGAACCGGACAAAGATCAGCAGGGATGAGCTTATGGAGGACATGCGGGCCCAAGGACTCGATGCCCAGGCTTCTCGGGTATCGGAGGACGGCATTATTCTACGAAGCGGTGGCAATATGGCACTTACGGATTGGTACCGGGAAGGGTATCTCTCCATTCAGGATGAGAGCTCGATGCTGGTGGCGGAAGCCGTTGATCCGGCGCCTGGAATGAGAATTCTGGATTGCTGCGCGGCCCCGGGCGGTAAGTCCTGCCACATGGCAGAGAAGCTGGGCGGAGCAGGAGAGATTATCGCTAACGATGTCCATCCTCATAAGGCGAAGCTGATCGAGGATCAAGCGTCCCGGCTTGAGCTGAACACGGTTCGGACAACAACCGGGGATGCCCTGCAGCTTGCAGGCAAGTATCCGCCTGAATCTTTTGACCGGATCCTGTTGGATGCTCCATGCTCAGGTCTGGGCGTGATCCGGCGGAAGCCTGATTTGAAATGGGCCAAGCAGCCAGAGGATATCGATGAGATATCAGAGCTCCAAATCAAGCTTCTGGATGAAGTAGCCGGTCTGCTAAAGCCGGGCGGTATTCTTGTCTACAGCACCTGTACCGTAGAGAAGAGAGAGAATGAGCTCGTTGTAAAGGCTTTTCTGGGCAAGCATTCCGAGTTCGCCGAAGCTTCGGATCAACCGGGCAGCCTGGCACGGCTCGAAGCCGGGAAGCTTAGAGAAGGTGCCGGAATACAAATATTGCCTCAGGACTATCATTCGGACGGATTTTATATTGCCCGGCTTGTCAAACTAGGTTAATATGTCAGAAGGCATCCCCGCTGGAACTTTCCAGCGGGTTTTGCACTTTAGTGTGAACAGTGTTTATGATAAAATGGGAAGAATGAATATAAGCTGGTGCTTAATTTAAATAGAACAGGTGTGTGATCATGAAGCCTTTTATATATGATTTTACGTTAGAAGAACTGCAGGAATGGGCTGTATCCCAAGGTGAGCCGGCTTTCCGCGGAGGGCAAATCTTTGATTGGATCTATGTGAAGCGGGTTAATTCTTTTGACGAGATGACGAACTTGTCCAAGAGCCTGCGTGAGAAGCTGAAGGAGAATTTCCAGTTCATTACGCTGAACGAAATCACCAAGTTTGAATCAAAGGATGGAACCGTTAAGTTCCTGTTCGGTCTTCATGACGATCATGCAATTGAGACGGTAATTATGAAGCATAACTACGGCAATAGTATCTGTGTAACTACCCAGGTCGGCTGCCGTGTGGGCTGTACGTTCTGTGCCTCCACACTCGGCGGATTAAAGCGGGATTTGACTGCGGGCGAGATTGTAGCCCAGGTTGTGCGGGCCCAGCAGATTCTGGATGAACGCGGTGAGCGTGTAAGCAGCATCGTAATTATGGGAACAGGTGAACCATTCGAGAATTATGAAGCGACCATGAAATTTTTGCGCTTGATGATCCATGAGAAGGGTTTGAATATTGGACAGCGGCATATTACTGTATCAACGAGCGGTATTGTGCCTAATATATATAAATTTGCAGATGAGGATACCCAGATTAATCTGGCTATATCCATTCATGCGCCGAATGATGCGCTTCGCTCGAAGCTTATGCCGGTTAACCGCCGTTTTCCGTTCGATGACGTGATGGAGTCCCTCAGGTATTACCAAGCTAAGACGGGGCGCCGGATTACGTTTGAATATGCGCTTATCGGTGGTGTGAACGACAGACCCGAGCATGCCGAGGAGCTTGCCAGTGTGCTGAAGAACATGCTCTGCCACGTCAATCTGATTCCGGTCAACTATGTTCCGGAGCGTAAGTACACTCGAACTTCCAGAAATGACATATTTCAATTCCAGCGTATATTGGCGGACAAGGGAATTAATGTGACGATTCGCCGGGAACAAGGTCATGATATCGCGGCAGCCTGCGGACAATTGCGGGCGAAGCATATGGAGTCTGGTGCGAGGTGATGAAATTTGATAAATACGGTATATGTCAGTGATGTAGGACATGTTCGTTCGGTGAACGAGGATTCATCATGGGTAGCTAACTTGGAGCAAGGGTTCACTTTGGGTATTGTTGCAGATGGAATGGGTGGACATCAGGCCGGAGACACAGCCAGCAGGCTTGCTGTTGAGACCATTGTATCCGATCTGCAGTCTCTCCCCAGGGCAACCTCTCCTGAGCTTCGGCGCGAAGCTCTCAGGAAGGCGATCCTGCATGCCAATGAGGTGGTGTTCCAGACCGCTTCGGCAAGTGTTGAATATCACAATATGGGAACTACCGTTGTGGCGATTCTAATGGATCGCCGTGAAGGTATTATCGGTCATATTGGAGACAGCCGTGCTTATTTGTTCAGGCAGGGAAATATTACCCAGCTGACAGAGGATCATACCTTGGTCAATGAACTCGTCAAAAGCCGCCAAATCAGTGAAGAAGAGGCATACAATCATCCGCGCAGAAATGTAATTACCCGGGCGTTAGGGACAGATGCTAAGGTGGACGTGGATCTAATTCATGTTGCGCTGAAGGAAGGCGATATTCTCCTTCTCTGCAGTGATGGACTTAGCAGCTATGTCTCCAAGCATAAGATGGCCCAGACTGTAGGACTGCCTAATGTGTCCCTCAAAGACCGGGCAGATCATCTTCTGCAGCTAGCCCTTGATGTAGGCGGAGAAGATAATATTACTGTGGCTTTATTTGAAATACCGGGTGCGGCTGGGGCCAGTGCAAAGGAGTGGACAACATGATCGGACACGAATTGGGCGGTCGATATCAAATCATTGAACGAATTGGCGGAGGCGGAATGGCGCTTGTGTACAAGGCCCAGGACATTCTTCTTGGACGCAATGTGGCTATTAAGGTGCTGCGCCAACAATTTGTGCACGATGAGGAATTTATCCGCCGGTTCCGGCGGGAGGCGCAGTCCGCTGCATCTCTGTCTCATCCAAATGTCGTAAATATTTATGATGTGGGCCAGGAAGATGACATTCATTATATCGTTATGGAGTATATTGAAGGCCAGAATTTGAATGAGATTATCAAAGAACGCGCCCCGCTCCAGGTGGATGAGGCCGTTCGAATTGCCTCACAAATATGTGATGCCCTTGATCATGCTCATCATCATCAGATTATTCATCGGGATATTAAGCCTCATAATATATTAATTGGACGCAATGGACGGGTTAAGGTCACGGATTTCGGTATCGCCCGCGCCGCGTCTTCGGCAACGATTACTCAAACGGGATCCGTGGTAGGATCTGTACATTATTTCTCTCCTGAGCATGCTAAAGGCGTGGTGACGGGGGAGAAATCGGACTTATACTCACTTGGGATTGTACTGTATGAGATGCTGACCTCCAAGCTTCCTTTTCTGGGTGAAAGTCCAATCAGCGTAGCGTTGAAGCATCTCCAGGAGAATTTTGAAGAGCCGCGGCTTGTTAATCCACTTATTCCTCAAAGTGTGGAGAACGTCATTCTGAAGTCGATGCGCAAGAACCCGGGCGAGCGGTACCAATCGGCCAAGGAGATGCTTAGGGATCTGGAGACCTGCCTTCTTCCAGAGAGACGGACAGAATCCAAGATCATTTTTGATGACATGGATGATGCTGATAAGACACGTGTAATCCCGGCTATCAAGCCACCAGTTCAGAGGCCGGCAGCTGGAAGAACCTCGCGTGTGGAAGAAGACAATTCTCCAGCTGCATCTTCCGCTGCCAAGAAGAAGTCCTGGGTGAAGCCAACTATGTGGGTTGGGGGCACACTTCTGGTCATCGTATTCATGCTTGGAGTTGCCTGGTATGTCAATGCTAGCCTTAACAAACCTAATGTAAAGGTGCCTCAGCTCATTAATCTTCAGGAAGATGTGGCGAGAGCGGAGCTCGCCAAGGTGGGCCTCACCGTTCAGGAGCCAATCACAAGAAAGTACCGCGAAGGCTTTGCTGCCGGGGTAGTCTATGAGCAGAACAAGCCGGGAGGAACGGAAGTCAAGCAGGGGTCTGCTATTGCCTTGACAGTGAGCGTGGATAAGCCGCTCAAGAAAGTGCCGGACCTAAGCGGACTGTCCTATGAGGATGCAAGCAGAAAGCTGATGGATGAGTTCCAGATGAAGGAAGAGCAGATTACCCGCAAGGAAGACTATAGTGAAGCTGATCCAGGGAAAGTTACGGGTCAGAGCCTCGCTGCGGGTTCGGACTTCGATCCTGCAACGGCTGTGATGGAGCTTACAGTAAGCAAGGGGCAAGAGAAGGTGAGTATGCCTGATCTGACGGGTCTTACTCAGCAGCAGGCAGAAGCTAAGCTCAAGGAATACGGCTTAAAGCTGGCTAAGGACGGAATTGTTCAGGAGTCCAGTTACAAGGTTGAGCAGGGTCTGGTGTTCAATCAGCACCCATATGCTCCTAAGGAGCAGGTGTCACCGGGTGAAGCGATTACGATATTCGTTAGTTCCGGTTATCCGCCTGAAGCGATCAAGTACACATACAATGTTCCGGTCGCACCTAAGACGGAAGGCAAGAACAGCAAGATTCGTCTGGTATATACCGATGCCCGCGGCGAGAACCTGGAAGCTGGGGTTAAGACGATCAAAACGGCTCAGAACATTCCGGTTAATCTTGTGCTTGCTCCTACTAAAGATGGGGCGATTCTGGTCTATCAGGATGGCAAGTATCTGGACACACTCCCGGTGTCGTATATTGACGCGAAGCAGGGAACTGTGCCTGTGCCTTCCACACCTATCGGACAGGAGCCGGTTGAACCTCTGGATCAAGAACAGCAGGATCCTACTAATACCGGAGATAACAACGCCGAGGATTCAGCCTCGATTCAGGGTGAATACAGCGGTGTAACCGAACGTTATGCTTCGTCTTCCACTGCTGCCAAGCAGGTCAAAGACGCGCAAAAGGAAGCGCAGAAAGCCGAGAGAAAGCAGAAGAAAGATCAGGAAAAGAGCAGATAAACATGGAAGTGAGGCTGCATACATGCCTGAAGGCTTAATTGTTAAGGCTCTAAGTGGATATTATTATGTGAAAGAGACTGGCGGTGAACCGGGAGAACCGGTTCAATGCCGGGGCCGGGGAGTATTCAAGAAGAGGGGAATTACTCCTCTCGTAGGCGACAGGGTTATCTTTGAGCCTACGGAGAATGGAGAAGGAACAGTTACAGAGATCCTGCCACGAGTGTCGGAGCTTATACGCCCGCCTGTGGCCAATGCCCGTCTGGCTGTTCTCTTGTTCTCCCTGCGTGAACCCGATATGAATCTTCAGCTGCTGGACAAGTTCCTGGTCCACATTGAGAATGAAGGTCTTGACACGCTTATTTGCCTAACAAAACGTGATCTGCTTGATGATTCAGATACAGCAGATGAATTGACCAGGCAGGTTAGTGATTTATACAGTTCCATCGGTTATGAAGTCATTGTAACCAGCTCGCATACCGGAGCAGGCACTGACGAAGTGCTTAAGCGTCTTGCGGGAGAGATCAGCGTCTTCTCGGGACAATCCGGGGTTGGCAAGTCTTCGCTTCTCAATGCGATGCTGCCTGGTCTGGGTCTGGAGACCAGCGCCATCAGCCTGCGTCTTGGCAGAGGTAAGCATACGACGCGTCATGTTGAGCTTATTGAGCTTGAGAACGGCGGTTACGTTGCCGATACGCCAGGATTCAGCCAGCTGGACTTCTTGGAGCTCGGTGTGGAACAGCTGTCGGATTGTTTTCGAGAGTTCGCTCTGCTGTCTTCGGATTGTAAATTCCGCGGCTGCAGTCATCTACACGAACCTGGCTGCCAGGTTCGGGCTGCACTTGAAGATGGGAAGATTGCTGCGAGTCGATATGAGCATTATGTGCAGTTCTATGAGGAAATGAAAGATAAGAAACGGAGGTACTAATCAAGTGATCAATATTGCACCGTCTATTTTATCTGCGGATTTCGCCAAATTGGGTCAGGAAATTGCTGAAGTGGAACAAGCGGGGGCCGAGTGGCTTCATGTGGACGTCATGGATGGGCACTTTGTCCCTAACATTACATTAGGTCCTCTTGTTGTAGAGGCTATCAAGCCTCATACCAAGCTTTTCATGGATGTGCACCTGATGATTGAGAATCCCGACGCTTACATACCCGCCTTCGCCAAAGCAGGCGCCGATCTGATCAC
The DNA here is from genome assembly GCF_023704175.1 of Paenibacillus sp. YPG26. NCBI lineage: Bacteria > Bacillati > Bacillota > Bacilli > Caryophanales > Paenibacillaceae > Paenibacillus > Paenibacillus sp. YPG26. The sequence goes on from NZ_CP084530.1 coordinate 1,638,731, forward strand.
CGTGCATGCAGAAGCTTGTATTCACCTGCATCGGGTAATCCACCTTATTAAGGAGCAGGGAGTCAAGGTGGGGGTGGCAATTAACCCGGGAACCCCTGTATCTGTATTGTCTGAAGTGATTGAGGAGCTTGATCTTGTACTCGTTATGACCGTGAACCCTGGCTTTGGCGGTCAATCCTTCATTTCGGGAACGGTTCGCAAAATCCGTGAGCTGAATGAATGGAAAAAGCGGCTGGGGCTGAATGACCTGCTTATCGAGGTGGATGGCGGTATTACGGCCGAGACTGCGCCGCTTGTTGTGGAGGCGGGTGCGGAGGTTCTGGTTGCTGGAAGTGCGGTATTCGGCCGTTCTGATCGCGCTGGAGCTATTGCCGAGATCCGTAACAGCGTAACAGCATAACTGAAAAATGGGGACGAGCTTCAGCCTGCTTAACTGGAATAGGGCTGGCGCGAGACGCATACAATTGGTTACATGAGCTAAGGTTCTCATGTAACCTTTTTTTGTGAACGGAACACATGATGTGGACTCGTGTCATAGAATAAAGTAAGCATGGGAAGTATGGGGAGGGTGAATAATGAAGTTTTACACATTTAAGTTGCCTAAATTTTTGGGAGGTTTTGTGAAGGCCGTTCTGAATACATTTCATAAGAACTAAAAAAAGACATTAAAAAAGCACCTCTTATGAAAAAGGTGCTTTTTGTCTATATGCCTGGTTGAAGATTACACACGGGTAACTTTACCGGATTTCAAAGCGCGAGTGCTGACATAAACGCGTTTTGGTTTACCGTTTACCAGAATGCGGACCTTTTGGACGTTAACGCCCCAAGTACGGCGGTTACGGTTGTTAGCGTGGGATACATGGTTACCTGTGCTAGGCTTTTTGCCTGTTACATAACATTTACGTGACACGAAATTACACCTCCTTGTTCCAATACCCTGCATAAAACAATACCTAAATATCATATCACAGCAAAAAAAGCTTCGTCAACCGATTAACTAACTTTATTTGCGTGGCTAAGGTCTTCTTTTATTTATTTCTCCTTCTTCTTATAGTACAATGGTGATTAGTCCATAATATTTTTAAGGGGGGAGTGAAGGATAGTGGCTATTGAACTGAATACCGAATATGGACAAATTGATATATCGGATGAAGCGGTAGCGGTAATTGCCGGATCAGCCGCCATGGAATGTTATGGACTTGTGGGGATGGCAAGCCGAAAGCAATTTAAAGACGGTATTGCAGAACTGCTTGGACGGGAGAACCTTACCCGCGGAGTAGAAGTGAAACCTGATAACAATAGAATCGTAATCAATCTATATATTATAGTTATTTACGGGGTCAAGATATCCGAGGTGGCCCATAACATTCAACAAAGAGTCAAATACGTATTGAACGATATAATAGGACTTCAAGTCAGTGAAGTGAATATTGTAGTCCAGGGCGTACGTGTATCAAGCTAGGAAGGGGATTTCTCATTGAGTAAGCGTTCTCTAAATGGAACAGATTTTACAGCTATGGTATTAGCCGGAGCAGACCAGCTTCACAAGCATGCGGAACACGTGAATTCCCTTAATGTGTTCCCGGTTCCGGATGGGGATACCGGTACAAATATGAATCTTACGATGACTGCCGGTGTAGCGGAACTAAAGCGCAGCGGCAGTGGCGGTGTCGGCAGCAGGGCGGCCGTATTGTCCAAGGGACTGCTGATGGGTGCACGGGGGAATTCCGGGGTGATCCTGTCTCAGCTATTCCGGGGATTCAGCCGTTATTCGGCCTCTTATGAAGAGCTGAATACGATTCAATTCGCCTCAGCGCTGCAAAGCGGTGTGGACACCGCATATAAGGCGGTTGTGAAGCCCGTGGAAGGGACGATCCTTACTGTGGCTAAGGAAGCGGCCAAACATGCGGTTCATTATGCCCGCCGCACGACGGATATATTAGAGCTTATGACAGAAGTTCTGGCTAAGGCGAAAGAAGCTCTTGCCCATACACCGGAACAGCTGCCTGTATTGAAGCAGGTTGGTGTAGTGGATTCCGGAGGACAGGGTCTTGTGTACATCTATCAAGGGTTCTTTGATTATCTGTCCAACAACATCCAGAATGCGGCACCTGCCACCCAAGCTCCCGGACAAGCTTCCGTTCCGGCGGCCCGTCAGGAGAGTCGTCCTGAATTCAAAGCTGTTCCTGAAGTGCCTGCGTCTGCGCAGTCCCGGCTTGAGACAGAGGATATCGAATTCTTGTATGACATGGAATTCTTCATTAACCGCAAGCTCGGTGAAGCGAAAGACACGGCATTTGATGAGAATCAGTTCCGTAAGGCTCTGGGTGTAAATGGAGATTCCATCATCGTTATTGCTGATGACGAAGTCATCAAGGTTCACGTTCATTCCAAAGCACCGGGTGAAGTGCTGAATTTGGCTCTTCGTTACGGCGAGATTACTCAGATTCATATCTTGAATATGAGAGAGCAGCACAGGGACTTGTTGACTGCGGGTATGGACATTGCCCCGGCTCCAGAGGTGTTCGCCGAGATTCCTGCTGAGAAGGCCTGGGTAGCTGACCCAGCTGTACTGCCAGCTGACGAAATGGCGCCTTATGGATTCATCGCGGTGGCTTCAGGCCAGGGAATCGCGGATATTTTCACAAGCCTTGGGGTCGATGCGGTACTGTCCGGAGGACAGACGATGAATCCTAGCACTGAAGATTTCGTTAATGCCATTAATTCAATCTCTGCCCAGCATGTATTCGTACTTCCTAACAACTCGAATATCGTTCTTGCCGCACAGCAGGCCCGTGATCTGCTTGAAGGTGAGCGTAGTGTTACAGTTATTCCAAGCAAGAGTATTCCCCAAGGGATTGCGGCTGCGTTCGCGTTCCAGGAAGAAGAGAGCATCCAGATTAATACGGAGAGTATGCTTGCCGCGGTAGGCCACGTGAAGACCGGCCAGGTTACTTATGCGGTGCGTGATACTCATTTCGATGATTTGGAGATTAAAGCGGGTCATTATATAGGTATTGAAGAGTCCAAGATCGTATCTACAGAAGAGCGTCTTCTTCAGACCTGTGAGTCATTGCTGCAAAAGATGCTTGTAAGCGGTGATGAGATTTTAACTATTCTGACCGGTGAAGAGGCAAGCAAGGAGGATACTCTGCTGCTGTTGAACTGGCTTAAAGAGAATTATCCGGATGCTGAAGTGGAAATTCACGAAGGCGGTCAGCCGATCTATTACTATTTATTCTCTGTAGAATCCTGATTTGATGGTTGGGAGAAGTTCAGAGGACGGGATGGAGGCTTGTTCTGAATGAATCATATTATTATTGTTACCGACAGTACAGCGGATATTCCGCAGAAGACGGTTTCAGAGTACGGTATTCATGTCATCCCGATGACGGTGAACTTCAAAGAACAATCTTTTGTGGAAGGGGTCGACATCACGCCGGCTGAATTCTATGACCGATTAACGAAGTCACCGGAGCTCCCTACAACTTCCCAGACGTCTCCTGCCCAGTACGTTAATGTGTATCAAGGTCTGCTCGATCAGTACCCGGGGGCATCTATTATTTCTATTCATATCTCCTCGGGGATGAGCGGCACCTTTCAATCCGCGTTGTTAGCTAAATCGATGATGGAAGAAGAGGGCATTGCGGCCGATATTACGATCATTGATTCACGCTGTGCCTCATACGGATTTGGTCTTCAGGTGGTTGCCGCGGCAAGACTTGCCGCTAATGGTGCTTCGGTGCAGGAGATTGTAGACGAAGTGGAGCGGCTGCGTCAGGTCCGAAGGTTGTATTTCTTGGTAGATACGCTGGAGTACTTGCAGAAAGGCGGACGCATTCGCAGGGGAGCGGCGATCATAGGCACTGTTCTGAATGTCAAGCCGATACTCTCTGTGGATGAGGAAGGCGTCATATATCCGGTAGACAAGGCGCGGGGACGCAAGAAGGCGGTATCGCGTATTGTGGAGCTGTTCCGTAAGGATTTTGGTGAGCATAAGGATCTGAATATCGCTGTCTGTGACGGGGTTAATCCGGAAACGGCAGAAGATATCGTGCAGGAAATGTCACAGCATTTCACACTGCATGAAGTGGTTCGGACCGATATTGGCGCAGTTGTAGGAACCCATGTGGGTCCGGGAATTGTGGCGGTATTCGTCTGGCCGGCATAAAGTGAGGGATTAAATATGGATATCAGCACGATATCCGTGAAGCAGGTCAGCGGCGTGAGTGCTCTCAAAGAGGGGGAGCTTCACGCCTTTGGCGTCTTTACGGTACAAGATTTACTTGAATATTATCCGTTCCGTTATGAAGATTACCGCCTCCGTTCATTAAGTGAAGTGAAGGATGGGGATAAGGTAACGGTACAGGCCAAGATTATGGGACTTCCGGTACTTCAGCGTTATGGCAAAAAATCGAGATTGACCTGTAAAGTAATGGCCGACGAGTGGATGTTCACGGCGACCTGGTTCAATCGGCATTTTCTAAAAGACCAGCTGACGCCTGGCCGGGAGATTACGCTGACAGGCAAATGGGACCAACGCCGTGCGCAGATGACCGTCTCGGAATCGGAGTTCCCGGATAAGGGCGTGATCCGCAGCGGAAGCCTGCAGCCGGTCTATTCCGTTGGAGGGAACATCACCCAGGCCTGGATGCGCAAGACGGTAGGACAAGCTCTGACCCAGTTCGGGGAGATGATTCCCGAGATTCTGCCGGAGGATCTTGTCCGCAAGTATGAGCTTATGCCGCGAAAGCATGCGATTCTACGCATTCATCAGCCGCAGGATAGCCATGAAGGACAGGAAGCCCGCAAGCGGATGGTGTACGAGGAGCTGTTCCTCTTTCAGCTGAAGCTTCAGGCCTACCGGGCCATGAATCATGAACGGATGGACGGGATTGAGCACACGGTAGACAATGCGACGGTCAGAGAATTTGTCCGGAGTCTTCCTTTTGAACTGACGGATGCCCAGAAGAAAGTGGAGCTTGAAATTCTGAAGGATATGCGCTCTCCCTTCTGCATGAATCGTCTGCTCCAGGGGGATGTTGGCTCCGGTAAGACGGTCATTGCTGCTGTTGCGCTATATGCTGCCGTCAAGTCAGGCCACCAGGGGGCCTTCATGGTACCAACTGAAATTCTGGCGGAGCAGCATGTGAGGTCGCTCACAAAGCTGTTCGAGCCGTACGGGATTACCGTAGGCCTGCTTACGGGAAGTGTAACGGGAAGGCGGCGCAAGGACCTGCTTGGTGCCCTGCAGATGGGCCTGGTTGATGTGGTTGTAGGTACTCATGCCCTGATTCAGGAGGAAGTATACTTCCGGAGCTTAAGTCTCGTCGTCACCGATGAACAGCATCGGTTCGGTGTGAATCAGCGCAGTATTCTGCGGCGAAAAGGGTTCAACCCGGACGTCCTGACCATGACGGCGACGCCGATTCCGAGAACGCTGGCCATCACGGCTTTTGGGGATATGGATGTGTCAACACTGTCTGAACGGCCCAAAGGAAGAAAGCCGATTTCTTCCTATTGGGTCAAGCATGACAAGATGGACCGGGTGCTTGGGTTCATCTCGCGTGAGATCGGGCAGGGCCGTCAGGCTTACCTTATCTGCCCGTTGATTGAGGAGTCCGAGAAGCTGGATGTCCAGAATGCCATTGACCTCTATGTGTCGATGTCCCAGGCGTTCCCCGACTTCAAGGTGGGTCTGCTGCACGGCCGGATGTCAGCGGCCGAGAAGGAGGAAGTGATGCGCGAGTTCTATGCGAACGAGGTGCAGCTTCTCGTCTCGACGACCGTGGTTGAGGTCGGCGTTGACGTTCCCAATGCGACGCTGATGATTATTATGGACGCCGACCGGTTCGGCTTGTCCCAGCTTCACCAGCTACGCGGCCGGGTTGGCCGGGGAGAGCACGCCTCTTACTGCGTGCTCATCGCAGATCCGAAGTCGGAGGTAGGTCAGGAGCGGATGAAGGTCATGACCGAGACGGACGACGGCTTCGAAGTGGCCCGGCGGGACCTTGAGCTTCGCGGTCCCGGCGATTTCTTCGGCACGAAGCAGAGCGGCGTGCCGGAGTTCCGAATCGCGGACATGGTCAGCGATTTCGCAGTGCTTGAGGCGGCGAGGGGGGATGCCGCCTCGCTGGTGGGCGAAGAGGCGTTCTGGACTTCGCCGGTGTACAGCCCGCTGCGGCATTATTTGCAGCGGGAGCAGATTTTGCAAGGTGAGCTGATTGACTAGAGCAGCTGGTTGGGCTGATCTCATTTGAACTCATTTTCGCGTGTTATCGGGAGTATTCTATTTTTCATGAACTATCTGCACTCCTGCCGTCATATATTAGAACAGTGACGTACGGGAGGTGAGAAGCAGCTTTGAATTATCAGCAGTTTGGAATCAGCCCGCAGCTCGTTGAACGGGTTAAGCTCAAGATGAAGAACAAGGCGGTCAAGGATCGTGTGAAGCAGCTGACGGAGAACCTGACGAAGGGGGACCTGCAGGACCCGGCTAAAGTACACAGGCTGGTGAGATCCGCTGCGGGGATCATGAATGAGAGATTGTCTTCAGTTCAAGAGCAACAGATGGTTCAGTTCGTTATTACACAGAAAATTGACCCGAAGAATACCTTCCATCTCATCAAGCTGTGGGGCATGTTCAGGTGAATCCGCAGACTCATCCTTCAAGCTGATATCCGGTTGTGCCGGTATCAGCTTATTTTGTTATAGGCCGATCTCCAAGGACACGGCTATAACGTCTTTGGGCTGCTTGCTGATTGCTTTTTAAGCTAATAAGGTATAATTTTATATTGACATGTCAGTAGGTCAAAAAAAGAAAGGAGAGGAGGATCTATTGACCCCTCGCACCAAAGAACAGAATGAAGCTATACGCACCCGCCGGATGGGGCAAATTATGAGGGCTGCTGCCGAGGCTTATGTAATCAAAGGGATTAATATGGATATGCGTGATGTGGCCGCAGCAGCGGATCTCGGTTATGGCACGGTGTACCACTATTATAAGAACAAGTATGATTTATTATCTGATCTTCTTACCATGGCTCTAGGTGAGGCGGAAGAGATAGGTCTGAACTATCTGATCAAGGGCAGTTCCGTCCAAGATTATGGCATGACTCTGCTGCGAAGGTGGAGGAAAGATCCGTCCCTGTTCGTTCTGTATAAGCTTGCATGCGAGCATTTCCGGGAGCTTCCGGAGCAGGAGGCGAAGGTATTTGCAGAACGGTTCAGACAGAGTGTTATTATTCCTTTGGCTGAAGTGCTCGGGACACTACGCAGAGATTCGCGTCTGGAAGAGTCAGCCTTTCTGATCATTGGCGGTCTGGTAGGCTGCGCAGGTCTATCGGTATATCGCCGTTCTGCGGAAATGAATGAAGATGAAATTGTGAAGCTGCTGCTTGGCGGATTTTAGAGATGAGAGGAGCGATATAACTGTGATTACTCTAAAAACAAGACATGAGATTGAGGCTATGAGGAGGGCTAGTGAGATTGTGGCCGATTGCCACCGGGAACTCGCAAAGCTCATTGCACCCGGAATTACGACAATGGAGATCAACGATTTTGTGGCTAAGCATATTACCAAGCTGGGAGGTAAGCAGTTCACCAAAGGGTATAACGGATTCCCAGCAGAGACCTGTGCTTCCATCAATGACGTGGTTGCCCATGGATTTCCGGGTAGGACGCCGCTGAAGGAAGGGGATATCGCCAAAATTGACATTGTGGTGGAGTGTGACGGCTGGTTCGGTGACTCAGCATGGTGTTATGAGGTTGGTCAAGTCAGTGAGCTTGCCCAGAAGCTGATGCGGGTTACACGGGAATGCCTGTATCTGGGCATTGAGCAGGCTGTTCCGGGCAACCGACTGGGAGATGTGGTGTCGGCTATTCAGAAGCATGCGGAGAATAACGGTTTCTCGGTTGTACGTGATCTGCTCGGCCACGGCATTGGGCGCTCTCTGCATGAAGAGCCTAACTACGAGCACGTGGGGACAGCTGGGAAGGGAGTCCTTCTCAAAGAAGGCATGGTCTTCACCGTGGAACCGATGATCAATGAAGGAACGTACCGGATTACAATCGACGAAGACGGTTGGACAGCCCGGACGGCCGATGGGAAGCTGTCCGCCCAGTATGAGCATACGATTGCGGTTACTGAAGGCGGGCCAATTATTCTGACAGAACAATAAATACCAGCCATTAAAGCCTATTCAAGGCGGATTCCCCAGTAATAACCTGTTGTCAAAGCGAATATTTGTTCGTATTATGAATATAATAAGAACAAACGTTCTGATAGTGGGTGAATATAATGAGAGTACTCTGGTTCAGAAATAGGATTATCCTTAATGAGCTTGAACATGCTAACAGAAATCAGGCCTCAGCGCCAAGAGGGAATCTTACATGAAACAGGCGCCTTATCGGACTGAGGAAGAGGCAGGATGGGTTAAGGAGTTTCTTTTACTGCCGCTCATTCTGGATTTAATGGAAAGGGATGCGCAGCTGATCTCATCGCGTTCGGCTCCCTTCAAGCTGCCTGAGCTCTATATGGCTGTACTGCGTGAATTGCAGTCCCGAATTACCCAGGAGCTGAGTCGGATCCGGCAGCAGATGCGCCAGCATGGAATTAAGGTGTATGAGCAGCATCGCACCAAGGCGGGGCTTGAGGCGCGTTACTTGTGCCGGGGCTACCAATATGAATTCTCCATGCTCTGGGGCTTCGCCCGGGCAGAGATTGATAGACGCATAACCCTCTATCTGGAAGAGGTGGTACTTAAGTGAGAGCAGCAGATCGGGTCATTATGCTTGGAGACTGTCAATCGTTCTATGCCAGTGTGGAGAAGGCGGAGAATCCCGCATATAAAGATCGTCCTCTCGTCGTTGCGGGAGACCCGGCCCGCAGATCGGGGATTATTCTGGCGGCTTGTCCCCTCGCGAAGAGTTACGGAATAACTACGGCGGAGCGGCTTGGGGAAGCGCTTAGGAAATGCCCTGAGGTGGTTGTGGTGAAGCCGAGAATGCAGCGGTATATTGATATTTCCCTTAGAATCACAAAAATTTATGAGCAGTATACCGATCTGGTTGAGATCTTCTCCATTGACGAGCAATTTCTGGATGTAACGGGGAGCCTCCGGATTTTTGGGGACCCCTATACAATGGCCTGGTCAATTCAGCAGAAGGTGCTTGAAGAGACCGGAGTCCGGGTACGCTTCGGAATCAGCTCTAATAAGATGCTGGCCAAGGCGGCTACGGATATCTGGGCGAAGAAGAATGCGAAAGGCATCTATATTCTGAACAAATCAGAGCTGGCCGAAACTCTATGGAAGCAGCCGGTGGACAAAATGTTCGGGGTAGGTTCCCGAATGCGGAACCACTTTCTAAGCTTGGGGATGCTTACCATTGGCGATGTCGCCAGAACGCCGCTGCCCCGGCTTAAGGAGAAGTTCGGTGCGCGGTTTGGCAAGCAAAGCGATATTCAGGCCGAGGTAATGTGGAGAACGGCCAACGGCATTGACGATTCTCCCGTGACGCCGGCCACATTCAATACACCACCCAAGTCTGTCGGACATATGATGACCCTTCCCCAAGACTATACGGATGAGGAGCAGATTAATACTGTCCTCCTGGAAATTGCAGAAGAGGTCTGCAGAGACTGCCGCCGAAAGGGGTACATGGGCCAGGTAGTATCCGTAGGCTGCATGTGCAGTCCCTACGAGACAGGGACGGGCTTCTCACGCCAGATGAAGATCCCGGACCCAACGAACGATACGAACACCGTATTCCGTGCAGCCAAAGCTTTATTCTACCGGCATTGGGATCGTATGCCAGTGCGCCAGATCGGGGTAACGCTCAGCCAGCTGGTCACGGATGAGGAATATCAGCTGACCCTGTTTGATGATCTGGCGAAATCCCAGGCTCTGAACAAGGCCACTGACTTCATTAAAGACAGGTATGGCAGCGCGGCTATTGTAAGAGCCGCCTCCTTGACGTCATCCGGTCAAGCGCTGGAAAGGTCACGAAAAATCGGTGGTCATTACAAATGACAGTTCATCCAATACAGGGGTGTCCTTACGGTTATCCGTAGAGACACCCCTGTTTCAGGTTAGAATAGTGCAGCATGATGGCTTGAGAATACTAGTATTAGGCTCTTTGAGTATAGGGTGGAGAGTTACCGAAGGTCTGGGTCAGAGTAATCAGTTAAACTCGGCGGATTATTCGGATGAAAAGAATCGGAAATTATCGATTTTGTCACAAAAACAACAAAAAAGATGCGTGAAAGTTAGTCGTAAAGACATTCTTGACCCGGTTTCCAAGGTTAAATGAAAAGTCCAGGGCGGGAAAGTGGCTGTACGGACATTGTCGAATCAGGAAGCAGCATATCGAATGAGGTAGAAATCAGGAGAGAGGTCCTTGAGAGACTTTGTGGGGGGAAATCAGCTTTTTACAAAAATAAGGAAAAGCGGGAGAGTAATCCTAGGAAAAAAGGAGGTTTAATTGGGACTTTTTCCCGGGGTACAAGGAAGGGAGTAGTTGGTAAATTATCAAAAGACCCTATATAGGTCTACCTAACCCTTTTTGTAAAATGGTAATAATTGAAAAACGTTGATATAGAGCGATTTTCAAGCGTTTCCTGCTAAGACTTTGGTATCAATTCTGTTACCGAATTGGAAAAGGGTGGGATAATAACCACAACTTCGATATATCGCTAGCGTTTAATACTACATATAATGAGTCTGAGCCATTGGAGCGGTCAGGGCAAATCCCTATGAGGTGTGACTAGGCTTGAATTGATAAGGGAACTTCTGGAATCTCGCAACTAAAATAATCACAGTAATTTAGGAGTTTTTGTGTTTGTCCGGGATTAGTAGTTTTTTGTAAGAAATGTTATGCAATGTCGTGGAACTTTCATGAAAGTCCCGAAAAAAAATGCTCCCATCCGCCTAGTTACTTTATGAGTTCTCTTGGTTAATCATTAAGGAGTGACAAAGGGAGTGGAGGTGTGAGAGCCTTACTATGGAAATCGCCTGCATACAAAAAAATAGCGAGGTGAAGGGATTTTATAGCGATGTCAAAACTAGCGCGCAAACGAATAATTTTATGGATTACGATTGGAATCATTTTAATCGGAGGGGTAACCTCCCTGGTATTCTTGTATCTTCCTCCGTCCCACACAAGCTACGCTACCTCGGACGGAACGAAAATGAAGTTCCAAACCTCGGGAGATAAGTTCCTGAGATACGATGGACAAGGAAATTGGAAAGAGATCTTTGTTAAAGGTGTCAATCTAGGAGCAACGGTACCGGGCCATTTTCCCGGCGAGTTCCCGGCAACAGAAGAGGACTATCTAAGATGGTTCCAGCAGATCCATGATATGGGTGCGAATGTAATTCGGGTATATACGATTCATAATCCTGTATTTTATACGTCATTAGTCAAGTTCAACCGGGATAAGGGAGAGAATCCTCTGTATTTCATTCAGGGAGTCTACTCGCAGGAAGAACAATTGATTGAATCAAAAGATGCTTACGGCGGAGGAATTCCCAAAGCCTTCGAGCAGGATATTGATAAGGTAGTTAGTGCGGTGTACGGGGATTTGGACATACCTGTCAATCCCGGCTTTGCAGGGGGCAAGTACACAACCAACGCAGGCGCTTACCTGATGGCCTGGCATATTGGAACCGAGTGGGATCCCGAAATGGTGGAGAACACGAACAAGGTTCATGCTGGACAGGCCCCTTATAAGGGCAAACATTTCAGTGCGACAGATAATGCCAGTCCGTTCGAAAGCTTCCTGGCGAGTATGCTGGATCGCGCAGCAGCCAAAGAGCAGACTTACGGCTGGGAGCATCCTGTAACTTTTACCAACTGGGTAACCACAGATGTGCTTGAGCATCCAGGAGAGCCTTTATTCCAAGAGGATCTAGTTAGTGTGGATGCTACACATGTGAAGCCAGTGAAATGGGAAGCTGGTTATTTTGCGGCATACCACGTGTATCCTTATTATCCTGATTTATTCCACCTGGATAAGTCGCTGCAGACCATTTCTGACGGCAAGGGTGGCTATAACACTTACAAAGCTTATTTACGGAAGCTTAAGGCCTATTACAAGGATATGCCGATCATGGTTACAGAGTACGGTGTTCCTTCATCTCTGGGTGTATCCCACTTGGGTCCGGGAGGACGCAACCAAGGAGGCCACAATGATAAGGAGCAGGGCGAGATTAACGCCTCACTCACTCAGGATATCTACGATGAAGGATATTCAGGAGCGATTCTGTTCATGTGGCAGGATGAGTGGTTCAAGAAGACATGGAATACCATGCGTTTTGAAATACCGGCCGATCGACGTTCTTATTGGCTTAACGTTCTAACCAACGAGAAACAGTTCGGTATCGTGGCTATGGGACCAGGCAAGTCAGACAAGATCATCATTGATGGCAAGCTGGATGATTGGAACACACTGCCGAAGGACCAGGTGACCGTGTGGGACAAAACTGCACCAGGCATTAGCAAAATGAGGGTTACTCATGATGAGGCTTATGTCTATGTCGGGCTTGACCTTGAGAAAGATTTCGACCCTAAGAAGTCTCTAATGTATCTGGGTACCGATACGCAGCCAGGCGGTGATCAGCCGAAGAATGAGCTGCCAAACAAAACACTCAGCGATGGTCTTGAGAATCTCGTGGTCATCGGTAACGATAAGGAGACTCAAGTCAAGGTTGCTCCATCGTATAATTTCCATCAAAGATTGTATGGGGAACGCGGGTATTGGATGCTTCCAGAGCAGAAAGCGGCAGATAAAGTTAACTTCCAACCATGGAAGCTGGCGGTCAGCTTGACCATGACTCCACCGGATACGCGTTCAGCCCATCCTTTCCAGGATGAGACGGTTGGGATCTTGAAGAGGGGCACTTCGAATCGAAGCAGTGCGGAGTTTGACTCACTGACTTCATGGCAGTACAGCGGTAAGCAGGTAGAGCTTCGTATACCTTGGATGCTTCTTGGATTTGCGGATCCTAGTTCTCAGCAGGTCATTGATTATGGTCCACTCAAGAAGGGACGCACGTTCTCAACTTTAAAAACAGCGGGGATTACATTGGTGCCATGGATTGTGGATCGCGGAACCAAGCAGGTGTCCTGGCCGGGTGGAAATGAGAGTAAGCTTGACCTTAAAGATCAGCCAATCTACAAGTGGAATCCGTGGGAGACTGTGGAGTATACAGAACACCTCAAATCAGGTTATTACAACATGAAGGATGTCTACTCAAAAATGAATAAGCAGTAAGTACAGTAAATACGAACTCACAGAGGAGGTCTCATTGCATTATGTTTCAACATGTCACCGTGGCTATCTATTTCGTCTATGCGTGCCTCGGATTGATTGGACTCGGAATTGCAATCCTATTCTATATGAAGCTCAAACATCTGGCGACGCTTAAGAAAACGGAAGAGTACCAGCTTAAGCATCAGGATTATTTCAGGTTTATCCAATCCCATTTACATGAAGACAGCGATCTTCCAGTGCCGCCGGGCAAGCTCACGGCCTTGGAGAGAAGAGTGATTCAGGACAAGTTCGCAGAATGGATTGAACAGTTCAAGGGAGAACTTCGTAACAGAATCGTTGAACTGTGCGAGAAATCGGGCTTTGTAAAAGATGAGCTTGAGCAGCTGGACAGCCTGTTCTACGGGCGCCGGGTAGAAGCAGCTTACCGACTGGGTAACATGCGGGCCGCAGAAGCGGTTCCCCGCCTGCTTCAAATGCTGAGAAAGCAAAGCTACAGTCCGCTTACCATTATTCTTGGACGGGCGATCGCCAAGAGTGCGAAGCAGGAAGATCAGCTGAAGGAAATGCTTGAACTCATGCTCAGACACGGCAAGCCCATTCACAATCTGGTGGCGGATGTGCTGCTGGAGACAGATCTTGATTCCAGCAAGCTGCTTCTCAAGCTGCTTGAGGATGGAAATACGGATTTCGTGAAAGTTGCCTTAGTAGCTATGTGGGGACAAGCAGTGCCTGAAGTTATTCCGGCTCTCGACCGACTAGTTGGAGCAGAAGAGAAGGATGTACGGGCTGAAGCCGTTAAGCTCTACCTCAGTTCTAATCCGGTTCTCAAGGATGAGACAATCAAGCAGCTTATGTCGGATAACAACTGGGAGATCCGTGCAGCCATCGCCAAGTCACTAGGTTCGCTTCATGCAGCGGGAAGCATTCCTCTTCTCAGAAATGCGATGAGAGATGAGAACTGGTGGGTACGTAACAACAGCGCCGAAAGCCTAGCTAAGCTTGGTGAGACAGGCTTTGAGATCTTGTGCGAGACAGCGCTTCGTGGTTCAGGTGTAGAGCGGGAGACAGCTCTATATCACATTGAGAAAGTTATGAATGAAGGAACTGATCTTCGTGCTGTCGATCAAATGGTATCCTTCAATAAAAAACGTCTGCTCTATGACCGGTATTTCGGCGTTGCCGAAAGAAAACCAGTCCGTCAAGTAGCAGCAGTTGGGGGGGATTACTCTGCTTAGGGATATACTTCTCATCTATGGCTTGTTCGCCATTTATTATGTAATGACGGTTAACACTCTGTATTTCGCAGTGCTGGCTTTCTCATTCAAGAATATTATGATGATATTCCGCAGATCGGCGTACTCGAAATATAATACGCTGTCGGGTTCAGAGCTGGTACCGCCGGTATCACTGCTCGTGCCTGCTTATAATGAGGAAGTCACCGTTATCGAGAACGTTAAGTGTCTACTGACACTGAATTACCCGAACTATGAAGTTATCGTCATTAATGACGGTTCGAAAGATAACACACTGGGCGTCCTGGTGGATGAATTCGGTCTGGAGAAAATCCCGAATCCTGACATGAGAAACTCGATTGACTGTCAGGCGATTAACGGGGTCTATCACAATCCTCAGTATCCACATCTGTATGTAATAGATAAGCCGAACGGGGGTAAGGCAGATTCACTGAATGCAGGTATTAATCTGTCACATTACCCGCTTATCTCTTCTATTGATGCGGACTCACTGCTGGAGAAAGACGCACTGATCCGTATGGCAAGGCAGTATATGGAAAACCCTGAGGAAACCGTTGCAATTGGTGGAGATGTTCGTATCGCCAATGGCTGTCTGATCGAGAATGGTCAGGTTAAGGACTTCTCCCTGCCTAACAAAATGTGGCCAATGTTCCAGGCGATAGAGTACTTGAAAGCCTTCCTCGGAGGCCGGATCGGCTGGAGTTCAATCAATGGACTTATCATCGTATCAGGTGCTTTCGGCTTGTTCCGTAAGGATTATGTCATTGCCGTGGGGGGTTACCGTGGAGGTTACCCGGGTGAAGACATGAACATTATCATCAAGCTTCACCGCTACATGCTGGAGAATAAGCTGAAATACCGGATTGCATTCTGTCCAGAGGCAGTGTGCTGGACTCAAGCACCGGACACCTACCATATTCTCTCTAACCAGCGTAAGCGCTGGGGGCGCGGTAACTTGAAGAACATGATCGAGAACTATGACATGGCCTTCAATCCGAAATATAAGGTTATGGGACTTCTAACCATGCCTTACAACATTATTTTTGAAGCATTGAACCCTTATTTCAAAATTACAGGTTTAGTGGCTCTAGTCGGTTATGTAGCTCTCGATATGACCCAGTGGAAGATTCTGCTGGTATTCGGACTGATCAACTTCCTAAGTGGATACTTGTTCAGCATCGGCGCACTGCTGCTGGAAGAGCTTGCGTTCAAGCGGTTCATCAAAATATCTGATTTGCTCAAAATGTTGTTTTATGGAGCATTCAAATTCTTCGGTTATTCCCAACTGGGTACGCTCTGGCGTATTCAAGGACATATACAGTATCTGCAGAACAACAATTCATGGGGAGCTATGACAAGGCAGAGCTGGAAAGAAGAAAAAACTGAGGCCCCAAGCAGTGCAGCATAAATGATGCTTCCCCACCCAGGGAAGGAAGTGATGCTTACAGACGATCAACTAAAATTCAAACTAATCTGAAAGGTGGGAATTGAAATGCCCAATTCGGCAACGCTCCAAAGGGGTATTCAAGAGAACTTATACCAGCACATCGAGGAATGGGTGAGAGGAACCAAGCAAGAGGTATGCGGAGTAATATTTCTGTATTCCGAGAACAGTCCTGCCAATTTAGACGCCCAAGTCCGTGGAATACTGGAAGCTCAGCCTGATCTTTCCTTTGAGGTTTGGAGTGATGACGAGAACAGTACCCTGGCAGTGATTCTGCCGGGACGAACTCTGGATGCTGTGCATTTTGAAGGGCTGCTGCTCAAGCAGCGGCTTCAGGATAACCAAGCGGATCTGGATCCACGGATCACGTTGGCCAGCTTCCCGGAACAAGGAGAACCTACGGAAGCTGTAATGAAGCAAATGGCTGAGTCTGCCAGACGCAGCTTGACCGGAGATATCCATATTTTCACAAAAGAAGAATCAAAGGTTGCCCGCAGCAGTATTCTGGTTGTGGACAATGATCCGACTATTCGGGAATTTCTACAAATTCGTTTTAAAATGCAGGGTTATGAAACATATGAGGCTAACGATGGTCTCACTGCTCTGAAATTAATCGAACAGATGAAGCCGGACCTGGTTCTGACTGAACTGAATCTGTATGGAATTGACGGCCTGCCGTACATCCATCATATTCAAAAGCTGAATGGAAATAAGTCACCGAAGATCGTAGTTTTGACAGAACAGAAGGTAGAACAGACGATTAGTCAATGCTTCCAAAGCGGAGTTGAAGACTACATTACCAAGCCGTTCTCGCCGGTAGAGCTTGATGCAAGAATTCGCCGCTGCTTTAACTAGTGATTTTCTAAACCTATTATTCTATTAAACTAATATATAGATAAATTGGAGGATGAGAAATGTGAATAAAGAATACCATGACTTATTGGGTGCTATTGAATCGAAGAATGCCGTACTTGGTGTGGTAGGTCTTGGCTATGTAGGCCTACCGCTCGCCGTAGAGATGGTCAAGCAGGGATTCCATGTCATTGGTATTGATCTGGATATCTCCAAAATTGATAAATTATATCGTGGAGAATCTTATATTCACGACATTTCCAATGAGACACTGGGAGAAGCTATCGCTTCTGGAAGGTTCAAGCCGACTGCTGATTACAGCTCCATTCGTCAAATTGACGCAATCAGCATTTGCGTGCCAACGCCGCTTAGTGAGAACCAAGATCCAGATACTTCCTATATTGTGACTGTAGTGGACGAAATCAAGAAATACATGAAAAAAGGCATTCTGATCACGTTAGAAAGCACAACCTACCCAGGAACTACAGAAGAGCTCATTCAACACGAGCTTGAAGCTCTTGGCTATAAAGTCGGGGAAGACTTCTTCCTGTGCTTCTCTCCTGAACGGGTTGATCCATCGAACACACGCTTCAATACATTCAATACACCGAAGGTTATCGGTGGAACTACTGAAGCCTGCCTTAAGCTTGGCGAAGCACTTTACAGCAAATATGTCCAGACCGTAGTTCCTGTCACTTCTCCGAAAGTGGCTGAGATGTCCAAGCTTCTCGAGAACACATTCCGCAGTGTTAATATCGCCTTCATTAACGAAATGGCAATGATGTGTGACCGTATGGGTATCGATATTTGGGAAGTAATTGATGCGGCAAAAACAAAACCATTCGGCTTCATGCCATTCTACCCGGGCCCTGGCATCGGTGGTCACTGCATTCCGCTTGACCCGATGTACCTCTCCTGGAAAGCCAAAGGCTTCCGTTTCTACAGTCAATTCATTGAGCTAGCCCAATCTACCAATGACAATATGCCTTACTATGTGGTTAACAAGACTTCGAAAATTCTGAACGAGTATGCTAAATCGGTCAAGAAATCGAACATTCTTATTCTCGGTATGGCTTACAAGCCGGACATTGCCGACCTTCGTGAGTCCCCAGGACTTGAAGTATACGAGCTGTTCAAGGACAGCGGCGCGTATGTAAGCTATTACGATCCGCATGCTACTACCTTCCGTGACAAGGCGGGAAGCACTGTCAGCAGCATTGCTTATGATGTGGAGCAATTCAAGAAATATGACTGCATCGTACTTATCACGAATCACAGTGATCTGAACTATAGCGAAATTGCCAGCCTAGGTGTACCTATTCTGGATACAAGAAATGCATTCAAAGGTTATTCTTATGAGCATGTATACAAGATCGGTCATTCTGTACAACAGGTTGCTGAGAAGGAAGAGCCAGCTCTGATTGTATAAACCGATTATTATTAGATTAGGAAGGGGGATCAGACGATCAAGTTATTTTTGATGAAGAATAAGGGTTATATCTTCGCTCTCTTGGTCATCATCATGGCTTTGGTCGTGCTTATTCCTTATCTTAACAAGCAGCCATCGGCACCAGAGACTAAATCCACGTGGCTTTGGGACACGGATTTGATCATTGATCAAGCTGATGATATTGTCAGATTCTCCAAGGAACAGGGCGTTAAGATTGTTTTTCTGCAAATTGGTGAGAAGGTGGCTGCGGATCAATACCGCAGCTTCATCTCCAAGGCCAAGAAGGAAAAGATTGAGGTACATGCTCTAAATGGCAGACCTGGATGGGCACTGTATGACAACAAAGAGGAAGCGGATGAATTCCTGAACTGGGTGAAGGACTATAATGCAAGCTCCAAACCGGAGGAGCAGTTTGCGGGCGTCCAATTCGATGTGGAACCTTATTTGCTCAAACAGTGGAAGTCCAGTCAGAAGGTTGTGCTTCAGGAATGGATGCGCAATATGAGATCGTGGAGCGAAAGCGGCAAAGAGGCCGGACTCTCCGTTGGAGCGGCGGTCCCCTTCTGGCTGAACGGGGTGAATAATCCCAATGGTAATGGCAAGCAGCCGATGAGTGATTGGATGATCGACAGGCTTGATTATCTGGCCATCATGGCCTACCGTGACAAAGCGGATCAAATCTATGAAATTTCTGAACATATGCTATCTGAGGCCGACTCACAGGGCAAGAAGATATGGGTTGGAGTCGAGGTTGCGCCGAGCCAAGAGGGTGAAGGGGTATCCTTCTATGCCCAGTCTGACTCGAAGCTGGATGCGGAGCTGAACAAGCTGGTCAGCATGGGAGATAATCATGTCTCCTTCGCGGGTATCGCTGTTCACAGTTATGAAGCATGGCGTACCCGGTTCGATGAGACAAAGACAGCACTCAGAAATGACTAGTGAAGAGAAGGCAGCCTTAAGGGCTGCCTCTTTTTTGAATCAAGACAAGTGAGTTTAATAGGAGAAGAGGTAGTCGTAATGAGCAGATTTTTGCGTGGGGAAGTGGCAAGAATGGCCCAATTAAATATGGAGACGATACGATATTATGAGAACTATGGTCTCATTGATACGCCTTCCAGGAGTGATTCAGGATACCGCATCTACTCGGAAGAGGTTCTTACCCGTCTCACTTTTATCAAGAATGCCAAGGACTGCGGCTTCACACTCAAGGAAATTAGGAAAGCGCTTAAGGCTGGGAAGGACAGCATCCGAGTTGAAGACTTCATCGCATTGATAGACAGAAAAATCCACAGCATAGAGACAGAGATTGAAAGACAGCAGAACACCAAGAATATGCTCAGCCATTTGAAAAGCAGTCTGCAGTCTGTACATAAGCAGCCAGAAATTAAGCAGGTCCTTCAAACACTTGGAATCAAGGAAGAAATTGAAGCTTGACGTTGTAGCTGACGTTTTTACCGCGATATGACGGCAAGAATATCCTATTCCAGCGGGCTTAGAGTACTGACCTTTGAGTATCGTAAAGCACCGGAGGATCCATATCCGGCTGCGAATGAGGATGCGCTTACAGCATACTACTGGCTTAAAGAAGCGGGTTATTCCGCCGGTCAGATCATTTTTGGCGGTGACTCTGTAGGTGCGACCCTTGCCCTTATGACCCTGATTACCCTGCGGGACAGGGAAGAAGCTCTTCCAGCGGGGGCATTTCTGATATCCCCTCATGCGGACCTGGTCCATTTGGATGGGGACTCCTATGTGACTAACAGGGAGAATGACCCCACTGGCAGCCTGGAAGGGAATAGAAGACTCATTGCAGCCTATCTGGGCAGCTGGCAGGGTGAACCTCCAGAAATATTGTCGCCCCTAAAAATGAATCTTGCAGCGCTTCCGCCTCTACTGATACAAGTGGGCAGTCTGGAAGTGCTGCTGAGTGATGCGGTAAGGCTGAGCGAATGGGCGAAGCAAGCAGGTGTAGACGTAACGATGGAGATCTGGGACAATATGTGGAGTGTCTTTCACTTTCTTGCCTATATGCTGCCGGAAGCGGAGCAGGCGATCAGAAATATAGGTGCTTTTAACAAGGCCAAGATATTAGATTGTAATCGATAAGGAGAGATTAGGATGATTTTGCACAAAGGAGAGATTTTGTTTCATCAGGGGGATGATGGAGCATATTTGTACAAAATCAAAAGCGGCCTATTCAAGGTAACCAGACTTCACGAGAACGGAAATATGGTTCTGTTTAATATCTTATATCCAGGGGAGACGGTTCCGCATCATTCTTTGATATCACCCAAAGAGACTCATGGAACCGCGATCGCTCTGATACGAAGTGAAGTTGAGGCTATTCCAGCTGACGAATGGTATAGAGAACTTGAGGAGGATCCCAAGAGGCCGCTTGAGGTGGCCAGCCTGCTTCAGGAGAAGGTCAGATTCATGCAGCAGCGGCTGGATCATCTGACTGTAGGAACACCAGCTGAACGCTTAGAGCTGCTCAAAGAATGGCTGAGCAGCTATGCCCACGGAGTTCCATTGACGGATTATCTGACACAGGAGGAGATTGGCCAACTGATCGGAGTTCGGCGTGAGACGGTCAATCGGCTTCTACGGGGACACTAACAGACATTTAGAATAACAACACAACAAAAAGCTGATCCCGGTGCGGGTCAGCTTTTTGGGTATTAACAACGATCCTTATAAATGGTCTGCTGGTCCAAAGAACTCGAAGTGTGTCCGTTCCGAAGGGATTCCCCAGGTCTTCAAGGCCTCATTCACTGCACGCATAAAAGGGACAGGTCCGCAGAAATAGAAGTCCGAATTCGGGTCCGTTACCTGCTGAAGCCAGGCCAGATCAAGATATCCTGTCTTATCGCATACCTCGTCCTGTGCAGGTGACTCATAGATCAGGAAAGACTGAAGATTCGCATGCTCCCTGGTTAAATCCGTGATATGGTCCTTCATGGCGTGGTGGCTTCCACTGCGTGCTGCATGAATATATACAATATCGCGATGAGGGCTGTTCTTGAGAAGAGTCTCCAGCATGCTAACCATAGGAGTTAGTCCAACCCCGCCGCTTAGCAGAACAACCGGGTTGTCCTTGGTCTCATCCAGAATAAATACGCCCGCCGGGGCACTTAAGTCGAGCACTGTGCCTTCCGTTACCGAATCATGCAGATAAGTAGATACCACACCTGCAGGTTTATCTGCTTCAGCGTCTTCACGCTTCACGGTGATCCGGTAGTAATCCGGATTAGGTGCAGCTGACAAGCTGTAATGGCGCAGATGGGTGAATTCCTGGCCTTCCGGCTTAACCCGTACTGTGATGTACTGTCCTGGCGCGTAAGAAGCGATAGCTTGACCGTCTGCCGGCCTCAGGTAGAAGGAGGTGATCAATTCGCTTTCGCGAACCTTGCGATAGACCTCGAAGGGACGAAATCCGTCCCAGCCGCCGGGTTGCCGTAAGGCATCCTCATACATTTTCTGCTCGGTTCCAATAAAAGCATCTGCTATGACTCCATAAGCACGTCCCCATGCCTCAATAATCTCATCCGTAGCTGCATCCCCAAGAACAGATTTGATGGCTGCCAGCAGGTTCTCCCCGACTATAGGATAATGCTCCGGCTTAATACCAAGTGCCCGGTGCTTATGTGCAATTTGGACGACCACCGGAAGAATCTCTTCCAATCGGTCAATGTGGGCTGCAGCTGCATATACGGCATTGGCGAGTGCGGCAGATTGCTTGCCTTGGCGCTGGTTGGCATGATTGAAGATATTTAACAGCTCGGGGTGGTTCCTGAACATCGTCTGGTAAAAGGTCTTGGTAATCTCATGCCCGTGTACCTCTAGAACGGGGACGGTTGACTTGATAATGTGAATGGTGTGTTGATCTAACATTTGCAGCATCTTCCTTTCCGTAATCGGACTCGATTTCTTTACTTCATGGATGGTCTGTAGTTCAATCCATATAAGTATAGAAAGCCACCAGGAAGCTCATTGTGATTCTCGTCACACGGAAAGTTGATACTTTGTGATTAAGAATTATTTTGCAATGAAATTAGTCACATGGTTTCAGAAAATAATATTATTTTTACATACAAGCTGTTTAGACATGATTATTGCTGTGGTATAATAAGATTAGTAAGCAGAAACGACGGGGGCTGTAAGTCTCGGAGCTCATGGTTCGTTTTTTGCAAAATGAAAAAGAAAGGATCAGGATACCATGTGTCCCCGAAGGACAATTCCCCAAAGGACGATTTGGAAACGTTGTGATCTCTCTTATACTTAGCTTCTTTCGTGGAATGTCGGTGTACGGCCAAATATCCCACGAAAGAAGAGTGTGACAATGCGAAGGATGAAGTCCTCACAGACCTTCTTCGTAGGGAGTTGCCGTAAGGTCAACCAAACTACGATAAGAGGGATTCTGTATGAGGAAAAAGAAGAGAAGTCTAGTTGATTCGGAACAATTGTTCATGATGCTGATCGGCACTTTTTTACTGGCATTTACGTATTATCATATTAATTTTCAGAACCATCTCTCGGAAGGCGGCTTTGTGGGTCTGTCGCTTCTTGGAAAGTATTTATTCGATTTCCCTCCTGCTCTGACCGCGTTAGTACTGGATATTCCGGTATTTATCGTTGCCTTGTTCCTTAAAGGACGCAAGTTCCTGATGAATACTTTGATTGCATCCATAGCTTTCTCGGGATTCTACGAGCTGTGCGACCGGTTCTCACCATTTCAACTGGACCTGCAGAACAATCTGATGATTGCTGCTGTCTTATCTGGGATATTCACCGGAATTGGCGCCGGGGTGGTGCTTCGGGCAGGCGGAGCGACAGGCGGGGATGATATCTTGTCTCTGGTTGTCAGCCAATTAACAGGACTTAAGATCGGTACCGTATTTATCGTCCTGGATGCTATTGTGCTATTAATATCTCTTGTATATATGCCTGTGCTAGAGACGATGTACACCATCGTTGCTGTGTTGATTGCAGGCAAAGTGATTACCTGGACCGTGAATTATGGCAAGGCCGCAGAACCCAAGCTGCGTGTTCCTTACGCTGTAAAAGAGAAGACCGTTCGTGCATAAGAGTGGAGCATCTACTGGCTGAAGCCGGATAGGTGCTCTTTTTTATATAACAGGACTAGCATTAATTTCATAAACAAAGAGGACCTCTATTAAGGGTCCTCGTCGATTATTTAGTGTGTGAGGGATGGTTCTTGTCCCATTCTTCAGCTTTGGAAGTACCGATGGCAATAGCCTTACCTTCGTCATAACCTTCTTCCAGCAGGGCGTTCGCAATCTCCACAGCTTTATTTCTGATTCTTGTGTCCAGATTCTTCATTGAGGGTGGATAATCATTCTTGTCCCAAGGCATATGGATCACTCCTTAGCTCAGTATAGAATAATAATTACCCGGCCAGAGGTGATCTAAACGAGAAGTGATTGATTGGATCCTCTTTCTGCCTGTCACGAGTTGAACAGATAACGATATTCACCGTAGCCTTGTTCCTCGAGCTCTTCCTTGGGAACGAACCGCAGGGCTGCGGAATTGATGCAGTAACGAAGGCCATTCTCTCCCGGTCCATCAGTAAATACATGCCCCAAATGTGAATCCGCTTCAGCGCTTCTGACTTCCGTCCGTACCATGAAATGGCTGAGGTCGGTCTTCTCTTTGACACTGTAGTCGCGCAGGGGCCGGGTGAAGCTTGGCCAGCCACAGCCAGAATCATATTTATCCTTCGAACTGAACAGGGGCTCACCGGATACGATATCCACATAGATCCCTTCGCCGTGATGGTTCCAGAATTCATTGGCAAAGGCAGGCTCAGTCCCGTTCTGCCGGGTGACTTTGTATTGTATGGGTGTTAGGCGCTGTCTCAGCTCATCCTCGTTAACTGTACCAGACCAATGTGTTTCGATAAAATCCTGACGACCCGAGCCTTTGCGGTAACGCTTATAGTGGGCGGGATTCTTCTTGTGATAGCCCTGGTGATATTCTTCAGCTGCGTAAAAGGGAGCCGCTGGCAGAATTGGAGTCACAATCGGCTTATCAAAGCGGCCGCTCTCAGCAAGACTCTGCTTGGAGGCTTCCGCCAGAACACGCTGCTCTTCCGTGTGATAGAATATGGCTGTCCGGTAGGAGTCGCCCCGGTCGTGGAACTGACCGCCTGCATCGGTTGGATCAATCTGCTGCCAGAACAAATCCAGCAATTTTTGATAAGGGAAGATCCCGGGGTTGTAGGTAATCTGTACAGCTTCATAATGACCTGTTGTGTCGGAGCAGACCTGCTCATACGTAGGATTCTCCACATGACCGCCGGTATAGCCGGAGACTACACTCTCTATTCCCGGAAGCTCCTCGAACGGTGACACCATACACCAGAAGCAGCCCCCGGCAAAAGTAGCAAATTGTTGGCCCTCGGACGAATTACTCATGTTACCATTCACTCCTCTATATTGATATGTTTGTTGTTATCCTCGCTTACTTCGCTCTTGTCATTCTTTTATATCCCCATAGAACAGCTCCCGTAAACAGCAGGTAGATGATCAGAACCTGAAGCGAGAGAAGGGGGTTGCTGCTTAGTGTGCCCCCGAGAAAAGAATATACAAATATCCCAGGCAGCTTGCCAATCAGGGATCCAAGGACGAACACGCGGAACGACATCGTGGATACCCCGGCATACACATTGACCGCCATTTGAGGAAGCAGGGGAATCACTCTCCAGAGCACGATCGATTCAAAAGGATGCTTATCAACAAACCGTGTATACCGGTCCAGCGTCTTGTATTTGGCCAGCCAGATTCGGGCCTGCTCCCGGTAAGCGTATTTGACAGCAGCATAGACAAGGGCTCCTGCAGCTGTGGAGCCGATGAGACAGATCATACCTCCCCACCAGGCCCCGTACATATACCCTGCCGCGCCTACCACCAGCTTATAAGGGACTACAGGAAAAAGGGCCAGCAGGGTAGTCATTCCCAGCATGGCGGGCACAGGAGGACGGTGATGGAACCATGCGGTTAGTTCGTTTTGATATAATAATGCGGCTACGAATAGCATTCCATAGACCGCGGCAGCCAGCCATTTACGCATTGCGGCTCCTTTCAGGGAAGAGGTAGCATACTTATCTAGAAGTATAATACCAAAGTGCGGCCAGGGAATCGACCTCTTTCCGGTAAATCAATGAATTTGGGGCTGGCGCCTTATATCATACTTGTGCTATAATTCTCTTAAGAAATATGCATGGTTCCCAAAGGGGAGTAGCTACTTACAATAAAGTCGTCATTACGGGATGAAATCCCCGGCTTTATTGACAACGAATTCGTTGTTAGCGAGACCTTTGCCCGGTGCTTGAACTTGGGTAAAGGCCTCTTTTGATGCGTAAAGCGTCGCGGCCCAAGTAAAGCCGCGACGCTTTTTTTGCGTGGACCGGCCATTATAACAGGGGTAAAGGAGAGAATTGTATGGATTTTATGAGTTTGGATTTCTGGTCTATTCTATTATCAATTATTTTGATTGATCTAGTACTGGCCGGAGATAACGCGATCGTAATTGGACTCGCTGCGAGAAACGTGCCGAAGAAGGACCAGAAGAAGGTTATCATGTGGGGGACCGTAGGTGCGATCGTCGTCCGCGTCGTCATGACGGTGCTGGTTGTGCAGCTACTTGCAATTCCAGGATTAAGATTAGCAGGAGGCCTTGCGCTGCTCTGGATTGCCTACAAGCTGATCGTCGATGATAAGGGTCACGACATCAAGGCGGGCAACAAGGTCTGGGCGGCTATCCGGACCATTATCATCGCGGATACCATGATGGGGCTTGATAATGTGCTTGCCGTGGCAGGTGCCGCTCACGGGGATAATGTGATGGTAATTATAGGGCTGGCAATTTCGATACCTATCATGATCTGGGGAAGTACCGTGATTCTGAAGCTGACAGAACGTTTCCCGATTGTAATTACCCTGGGGGCTGCAGTTCTGGCATGGACAGCGGCTAAGATGCTGGTGGACGAGCCACTCGTCTCGGGATGGTTCGCCAACGGGGCAGTCAAGTATGGCTTTGAACTTATCATGATTGCTATTGTTGTTGGTTTGGGTACATGGGTCAAAAGAAGACATGAAAGACAACGGGCTATCCGCGATATAGTGAACGGTTAACGAACGTTGATGAATAAGACAACACCGCCTCTCAACCAAGATTGAGCAGGCGGTGTTTTTTTGGCGAATTCAGCTGTTCATCTTCTCTCTGCTGACCAAGCGGAACTGCTTGGGGGACATTCCGAACCGGGAACGGAATACTTTATGGAAATAGTTATAGCTCGGGAAGCCGGAGCTCTCTGCGACATGTTCCAGAGACAAAGGACTGAAGATTACCCGTTCACGGGCCATATTCAGACGAACTTCCAGGGCATGCTGCATAATGCTTGTTCCAAACGCTGCCTTGAATAGATGAACCGCTCTGGACACGCTGATTCCTACATGGGCGGCCACATCCTCCAGCTTGAACGTGGTGGAGGCATTCGCTTCAATATAATGCTTAATCTGATAGGCGAGATAGGTACGCGGAGTAGGAACAGGAATCTCCTGCAGCTGTCTGTCAATATCCAGGCAAAGAATACGGAGATAATATTCAGCAATTTCCGGGGAAGGATTAGAGATTCTCTGCTGCTCCAGCGTGATTTGACGGAACAACCCGATGAAGCCCTCAGACAAAGGAACGCGGAGCTTGTTAGGGCGCTGCCGCTGCTTCCACCAGTCATCCATCCATTTACCGCGAAGAAGAATATAGTAATCCCCGCTGAACAGCGTCTGGTCGCCCTGTTTGTTCTCAGAGGCTTCAATCCGCAGCTCATAGGGCTCCCCAGGAGGGAAAATTAACAGATCTCCCGCCTCGACCATCACAAGCCTTCCATCACAGCGGGTCCGGCTGCGTCCTTCGGTCTGAATGCGGATCAGATAATGCTCCAATCCATCCTCATGACTGGAAAAGTAAGGCTTCCGGTGCTGGGCATATCCCGCTGCTAAAATATGCAAGTTCTCATTAACGTTCATGTTACGTCTCCCTAACCTATCATAAAATAATGACCAGATTGTTCAGGTTTCAATCATATTATTCATTTTACTGCAGCCGAAATAGGAATACCATATTACTTGTTAAATAGTTTGCACTGCAGCGAGATTACATATGTTTGAAGGTCACGGCTTGTGCGGATAGGGTGCTGGAGAAGACAAAGAGCGGTCAGATCATTTGCGGAATTGAAAACGTATACACCGTAGATGATAAGACCACTTGCCTTTATGAGGAGCAGGGCCCGGAAATCTCGGGCACCTTGCATTGCTAGTCTGCTCGGACCACTCCGAAGAATAAGCGGCTTGGCAGCTGCCCGGGATAGTCCGGCAGACGGTACATACCGGAGAGAATGCGGGTAATCCCATCTCTGTCCATACCCTTATCCACTTCCTTCAGCCCCCTACTATTTTGACGGTGAAGTTAAGCTCGGAAGAACGGGTAATGAGGGATGGGAGATTGTACCGCACATCTGTGAATTCATTTTTACTATTTAAATATTGAGGAGGGCATCGTCATGTCTAGAGTGTTGAAAGTAGCCGTAATCGGCTGTGGAGGTATTGCCACAGGTAAGCATCTGCCGAGCTTGTCCAAGCAGAAAGAGGTGGAGCTGGTTGCCTTTTGCGATATTGTTGAAGAGCGTGCGCTTGAAGCCAAAGAGAAATACGGTAACGAGAACAGTAAGGTCTATACGGATTACAAGCAGCTGCTTGAAGAAAGCGGAGCAGAGGTAATTCATGTATGCACTCCGAATGATTCACACGCGGAGATCACGATCGCCTCACTGGAATCAGGCAGACATGTAATGTGTGAGAAGCCAATGGCGAAGACAGCTGAGCAGGCCAGAGCTATGCTGGATGCCGCCAAGCGTACGGGCAAGAAGCTGTCCATTGCCTATCAGAACCGCTTCCGCAGTGATAGCCAATATCTTAAGAAGCTCTGTGATGACGGCGAGCTTGGAGATATTTATCTAGGGAAGGCGCTTGCTATCCGCCGCCGTGCTGTTCCTACTTGGGGCGTGTTCCTGGATGAAGAGAAGCAGGGCGGAGGACCGCTTATAGATATCGGAACCCATGCGCTGGATTTAACTCTTTGGCTGATGAACAACTATGAGCCAAAGAGCGTAACCGGCTCGGTATTTCACAAGCTCGGAAGCCGGAAGAATGCGGCGAATGCATTCGGGTCATGGGATCCAGAGGAGTTCAAAGTGGAGGATTCCGCATTTGGATTTATTACCATGAAGAACGGTGCGACCATTATTCTGGAATCCAGCTGGGCTCTGAATGTGCTTGAGATTGGGGAAGCACAGACCATTCTGAGTGGTACAGAAGGTGGAGCCGACATGAAGAATGGTCTTCGTCTGAATGGCGAGAAGAACAGCCGTCTGTGGGAGACCAAGGTGGATCTTAGTTCAGGCGGGGTGGCCTTCTACGAAGGGGAAGAAGAGACGGATGCGTATCTCGAGGCTAAATCCTGGGTTGAGGCTGTGCTAGAAGACCGTGAACCGCTTGTGAAGCCAGAACAGGCGCTGGTAGTAACTGAGATTCTTGAGGCTATTTATGAATCGGCAAGAACAGGCCGAACCGTATATTTTGAATAATAACTAGGAGGATACAATTATGAAATTAGGAGTATTTCTAGTTCTGTTCGGAGACCGTTCATTTGAAGAGGCTTTGGATTTTGTTGCGTCCCAGGGCGTGAAGGCAGTGGAGATTGGTACCGGAGGGAATCCGGGGAACAAGCATTGCCAGCCAGATGTACTGCTGGAGAACAAGACGGCTAGGGATGAATTCAAGAAGGCGTTGGATTCCAGGGGCATTACAATCAGTGCCCTAAGCTGCCACGGGAACCCGCTCCACCCTCAGAAAGCACTTGCTAAGGCGGATCATGAAGACTTCCTGAAGACCGTCAAGCTTGCCGAGCTTCTAGAGGTTCCCGTTGTGAATACTTTCTCGGGATGTCCCGGCGATCATGAAGATGCGAAGTATCCGAACTGGCCGGTTGCCCCTTGGCCGAATGACTACCAGGAGATTCTGAAGTGGCAGTGGGAGAACAAGATCATTCCTTATTGGACTGAGATGGGGAAATATGCAGCTGAACATCACGTAAAAGTTGGACTTGAGCTGCATGGTGGATTCTCCGTGCATACCCCTGCAACCCTGCTTCGTCTTCGGGAAGCCGCAGGTGAGGCCATTGGAGCGAATCTGGACCCGAGCCATATGTGGTGGCAGGGTATTGACCCTGTTCAAGCCATTCATATTCTAGGCCGTGAAGGAGCTATACATCATTTCCATGCCAAGGATACGGTTATTGATCCGGTCAACGTGAATAAATACGGCCTTACAGATATGCAGTCCTATGCCAACATGCTTGATCGCGCATGGCAGTTCCGTACGGTAGGTTACGGTCACGATATCAAGACCTGGGCGGATATAATCAGTGCTCTGCGCCTGGTAGGATACGACTATGTGGTAAGCATTGAACATGAAGACGGCTTGATGTCCATCGAAGAAGGGTTCACCAAGGCAGTGCGTAACCTGCAATCAATCATCATTGAAGATTCGAGCGCGGATATGTGGTGGGTGTAAAAGCCCATGCCACATCCATTCCATATAATTAAATAAATTTTTAACAAATAAGCCAAACTATGATCGGAGGATAATATCCGAAAATAGTCTTGGCTTATTTGTTATGAAACGTTCATTTTGTATACCCTTTCACGTATATATTGTATAATCAGGCAGTATCCTGGTTTTCTTTATGACCAAAGTATTGTAAAATATATATACTAACTAAACGTAAGTTTTCGGTTATACCCTGACCGGAGTATAAAGAGGTGATTTCTATGGAGGGTCAATGGAATTTGTGTCCGCGATTTGAAACCGCGTTCTCTTTTCTCGGTAAGAGATGGAACGGTCTGATCATACAGACCTTGATGAGCGGCCCTAAGCGGTTCAAGGAC
This sequence comes from Paenibacillus sp. YPG26, assembly GCF_023704175.1. NCBI lineage: Bacteria > Bacillati > Bacillota > Bacilli > Caryophanales > Paenibacillaceae > Paenibacillus > Paenibacillus sp. YPG26. The sequence goes on from NZ_CP084530.1 coordinate 1,669,028, forward strand.
ATTTCTGGGCTTATTCCGTCGATGAGTGACAAAATGCTGTCCGAACGCATGAAAGACTTGGAGTGTGAAGGCATCCTGGTTCGCCATGTATATCCCGAGACTCCTGTCCGGATTGAGTACGAATTGACAGACAAAGGCAGAGCACTTCAGCCGGTAATGGAGCAGATTCAATCCTGGGCAGAAGCCTGGGTAGAATAATAAGCCAGTGTCTTGCTGCTGGCTAATTAACATAGAAAGCAGGTGCTTTAGTGGCAGAGATCATCATTATTGGAGCCGGACCGGCTGGAGCCAGTGCAGCTTTATTTCTGGCCAAGGCAGGTAGAGAAACCTTGGTAATTGACAGCAACACAAGTATGACCAAGCGGGCTTGGATTGAGAACCACTATGGCGTCAGAGACATCTCGGGACCGGATCTGCTCAAGATCGGTCGTGAGCAGGCCGCCAAATTCGGAGCCAAATTTATTGAAGAGAAAGTTACGGCTCTGGATACCAACGGCGGCCAATCAGTTACTATTAAGACGGAATCGGGAAGAAGCTATGAGGCGTCTCATGTGATCTTTGCTACGGGAGCGCTTACAGATTTGGCTAAGCATATCGGGCTTGAGTTTAAGGAAGGTCCGGAGCCTAGAATTAAGACGGTTATTGCAACGGATAGGGAAGGCCGCACAAGTAAGCCGAGAATCTGGGCAGCCGGAACGGTGGCCGGGGCAAGTGTTCACACGATTATAACGGCTGGCGACGGTGCTAGAGTAGCAGTTGAAATATTAAGCGAGTTAAATGGCGAGCGTTATGTAGACCACGATGTATTGAAATCATAAATATGATCAGGCTTTTTGCAGCTATATCTGCAGAAAGCCTTTTTTATTTAGAATTGTGATCAATAGTGACTTTTATTACAAAATCTCTGTTACTCAAATCACACATGTTCTTCAGTGAATTGAAGTACGATGGTATCAGATATTAACCAAAAACAATGGAGTGGATGAAATGGGTATGGCTAATCTTGCTTTCAAAGCAGAAGACATGGTGAGAGACGTTGTGGTGCGTTTTCCTAAGTCAAGCGATTATTTTCGAAGCCATCGTATTGACTTCTGCTGTGGTGGGAATCGTCCGTTAAGTGAGGCGTTGGAAGAGAGAGGTCTCAGTACTGAAGATGTGTTGAAGGATCTTCACAGGCTGCTCAGCGAGCATCCAGTGACCGAAGAGAATGATAACTATGCGGCATGGAGCTCTAATGATTTGATCGCATACATTGTGAATAAGCATCATGCCTACCTTCGTGAGGAGCTTCCGTTAATCGAGCAGAACGTGAAGAAGGTATTCCGCGTTCATGGTCAAGAGGGGGAGCATTTGGCTGAAATTAACCTTCTATTCGGAGTATTGAAGAAAGAACTGCTTGAACATACAGACAAGGAAGAAGCAAGTGTCTTCCCGAAAATGATTAATTGGGAGTCCAGTCAGGAGCCGGACACGCTGAACAAGCTTCGTTCCTCTATTACAGAGCTTGAGGCGGAGCACGATGCTGCAGGAGATATTTTGAAGCGGCTTCGCGAACTGACTCAGGATTTCACGCCGCCAGCTCATGCTTGTACAACCTACAGAATGACTTATTCCCGGCTCGAGGAATTAGAAGCGATGACCTTTCAGCATGTTCATGTGGAGAATAATATTTTGTTCCCCCGTTATTGAGTAAGAGAAACTGTGATGAAGTATGCTTATGAATGTGAAAAGTATCACTATTATGTGAGCTATATCACTATAGTGTGAGGTATGTCACAACTTCGATATTGTACTGTCGATATACTTAAGTCATCAAAGGGCGAAATTAAACAATAACATGCCTGAATAGTTTGAGGAGGCATCTGAATATGAGCACGAATAAAAAGAAGCTTGTTGTCATAGGTAACGGAATGGCCGGGATTAGCACGGTCGAGCAAATTCTTAAGTTAACTACAAATTTTGATATAACGGTGTTTGGCAGTGAACCACACCCTAACTACAACCGGATTATGCTCTCTTATGTTCTGGATGGCAGCAAGACGATGGATGATATTGTTCTCAATGATCTGAATTGGTACAGCGAGCATGGGATTAAGCTTCATACCGGCACGACGGTAACACATATTGATGAAGCCAGCAGAGAAGTCGTGGCTGAGAATGGACAGCGCGTGCCATATGATCAAATTATTATAGCAACTGGCTCGAAGCCGTTCATCCTGCCGATTCCAGGCAGCGATAAAGAAGGCGTAATCGGGTTCCGCGATATCGAGGATTGCAATCAAATGCTGGAAGCAGCCAAGAATTACAAGAAGGCTGCGGTTATAGGCGGCGGACTACTAGGACTTGAGGCTGCCAAAGGACTTGTTCATTTAGGAATGGACGTGACTGTGGTTCATCTGATGGAAGATCTGATGGAGCGTCAATTGGACAGCACGGCTGCAGCAATGCTGAGAGCGGAGCTTGAGCGTCAAGGGATCAAATTTGCCATGGGCGTTCAGACCACTGAATTGATCGGTGAGGAACGGGTGCAAGGACTGAAATTCAAGGACGGAACCGTGCTTGAAGCTGACTTTGTCGTAATGGCTGTTGGAATCAAGCCTAATATTGCTGTCGCGGCGGCAAGTGGAATTGAGACAAACCGGGGCATCATTGTGGATGACTTCATGCAGACATCCATGCTTAATGTATACTCCGTCGGAGAATGTAACGAACATAGAGGTGTGTGTTACGGTCTGGTAGCCCCACTCTTTGAACAAGGCATGATTCTGGCCAAGCATATTTGCAATGTGGACACAGCTGGCTATGAAGGTTCTGTTGTATCAACAAAGCTTAAAATTTCGGGTGTTGATGTATTCTCAACTGGAGAATTTATCGACGGGCCAGAGCATGTTGTAATTGCTCAGAAAGACGAATGGAAGCGAACTTACAAGAAGATTTTGCTTAAAAACAACGTCATGGTAGGAGCAGTGCTCTTTGGCGACATTACAGAATCCGCTAATTTGCAGAAGCTGATCAAGCAGAGAACAGAGATGACGGATGAGCTGTATGCTCAGTTGATGGGAACCGGCTGCTGCGGCGGCGGAGCTGAGAAGAAATCGTCGTCTGTAGATACGATGGCTGATGACGAAATCGTATGTGGATGCAACGGGGTAACGAAGAAAGCAATTGTCGATGTAATTAATGATCAGGGCCTGACAACAGTGGATGAGATTAAAGCTTGCACAGGAGCTACACGTTCATGCGGCGGTTGTAAGCCTGTTGTTGAACAAATCCTGCAGTACGTCCTCGGAGATGGCTTCAAGAAGACAGCCAAACAGGGAATATGCGGCTGTACAACCTTGAGCCGTGATGAAATTGTTGCTGAGATCAAGAGCAAAGGTCTCACTACAACCAAGGAAATCATGCACGTGCTTGATTGGAACCAGAAGGAAGGATGCTCGAAGTGCCGGCCAGCCTTGAACTACTATCTGGGCATGATCAATCCGGATTCACATGTGGATGAGAAAGAATCACGTTTTGTTAACGAGCGTATGAATGCGAATATCCAAAAGGATGGCACCTATACCGTAGTTCCACGGATGTACGGCGGTGTAACTACTCCAGAAGATCTTAAGAAAATCGCCGATGTCTCGCTCAAATATGATGTTAAAGCTGTTAAAGTCACAGGCGGACAGCGTCTAGACTTAATTGGAGTGAAGAAAGAAGATCTTCCAAAAGTATGGGAAGAGCTGGATATGCCATCAGGGTACGCATATGCCAAATCGCTGCGCACGGTTAAGACTTGTGTCGGTTCGCAGTTCTGCCGCTTTGGTACACAGGATTCGATGGGTATGGGAGCACTTCTTGAACGCAAGTTCGAGAGACTTGATTTCCCGGCTAAATTCAAGATGGCGGTTAATGGCTGCCCAAGAAACTGTGCCGAGTCGTGCACGAAGGATATTGGTATTGTTGGTAACGATGGAGGCTGGGAAATCTTTATTGGCGGTAACGGCGGGATTAAAGCCCGTCTTGCGGATTCGCTGTGCAAAGTGAAAACGGATGAAGAGCTTATTGAAATCTGTGGCGCGATGATGCAATACTACCGGGAGACCGGCAACTACCTTGAGAGAACATCGGAGTGGGTTGAACGGTTAGGTCTGGAACAGATTCGGGCAGTTGTGGTGGAAGATGAAGCCAACCGCAAGGCCTTGATGGAACGCATCGAGTTTGCGCTTGAGCAGGTTGAAGATCCTTGGAAGAAAGTCTTGAATGATGAGAAGACCCAAAGAGCCTTGTTTAATCAGCTGGACCCTGCGTTGCTTCAGAAATAAGCTCACTCAGTTCGAAAGGAGAGTTATCCATGGAAGAAAAGCATGCCTATTATCCTGTGGGAACAGTAAATGATTTTCCCGCACAGATTGGCCGGGTTGCACACGTTGGTGAAGTGGAAATCGCGATATTCTTAAATTCAGCCGGAGAGATATATGCGGTAGAGAACAAGAATCCTCATCCTAAGGGTGGGCCGCTTGCAGAAGGAATTGTCTCTGGGACATACCTGTATGATCCGCTCTATGACTGGAAGATCGATCTTAAGACCGGACTCGTGCAGGCCCCTGATGAAGGAATGGTAAGAACCTTTCCCGTAATTGTCAAGGGTGGTATCGTCTTTGTAGGCGCGCTGGCTCTTGAACCGGCAAAAGTATAAAGAGAATGAGTAAAGGATCCTTTCGAAATGAAAGGATCCTTTTTATATAACTCTGCTGAGTATTAAATACGTATTTAGGAAGCCCATTTTCCGATAAGATACAAGACCACACAGACACCAAGAAGTATGAAAGCATGTACAGTGAACAAAACAATGCTATCCAGCTTGTTGATCACATAGAGCGAAATCATTAGAAAAGTCCCTATCCCGGCACCGATCAGAAACCTCTTTAAATACCGACTTTTTGGTGAGTAGGATTTACGATTGTCAGCCATTTGAGTATGATGAAATGCACGCTTGCCAATCCATGTAACTAGACCCCAGGCTATGGATAATAGCAGTATGGCATTAAGTACAAATCCAAGGCCGATAGGGATATAGAGATTAATTTTGAAGGTTGAGAATCCATTTTGTATCCATTGATTAAGTGATCCCGAAACAATCACGTGTATTAATAATAATATACTTAAACCAGAGAATATGATGGCAACTGCCTCTTTCAGCTTGTCTCTCCCTGATTTTGAAGCCGAGTTAAGAATAATTTCATCGCAAAAGCTTTTGTAATCAGTTCCGATTATTGTAGATATGTCCTCATTTCTTTCTTGTGCAGCCAGAGTCATATCCAGCAGATCGTGCCTGACCAATTCCACTTGTGCATCGGGCATACTGCTAACCCGCAGATATACAACTATGTCCAACATGACTTGCTGGTTATGTTTCTCTAATTTCTTATCCAGTTCGTTATTTTTCATGCGAAGCTGATTAGTAGTTGTAATACTCAATGGCTCTCCTCCTTATCAGTCAAACAATTTGTGAACCGCAGCCACAAGAGTTAACCATTTCTCCCAAAAGGCTTCAAGCTCAATTAGTCCCTCATTCGTAAGGTTGAAATACTTTCTCTTCGGACCTAGTGGTGAATTCTTATAGTTAGCAGCGATCAATCCATTCTTCTCAAGCCTCATTAACAAAGGGTAAATTGTCCCTTCCGAAATGTTTGGGAATCCCTTAGAAATGAGCTTCTCGGAAATTTCATAACCATAAGTTTCATGAGTGCTAATAATTTTTAGAATACATCCCTCCAAAGTTCCCTTGAGCATTTGAGATTTATCATTCATCTGAACACCTACCTTGTATTACATAATAGCTTGTGGCTATATTGTATTACATACTAGTTTGCGAAAGCAAGCTGATTGTATTATGAATGTCAGCAATGCAGACAAGCTGAACTGCTATTAGAGCGTTTCAGCTTGTTGATTGTACAGCTTGATTTCAAAAGTGGTTCTGCCGGCAGCGCTTAACAGATGCAGTTCTCCGCCGTGCAGTTCAACGGCCTTCTTGGCAATGGATAGCCCGAGTCCAGTCCCTCCATCGCTTGTCCTTGCCGCATTCCCCCGGACAAAAGGATCAAAGAGGGTGTCCCGGATAGATTCAGGAATTCCAATCCCATCATCGCTAATCTTGAGACTGATAGTATCCCGCATTTGAGTTAATTCAATGTCTACCGAGGTTCCCGCGGGATTGTATTTGAGCGCATTTACTAGCAGATTGGATACGGCCCTGCTCATCATAGTAGGGTGGAGACGGATAGAAATCTCCTCCGCTGGGATGGATAGGCTCAAATTAAAGTGTTTTTGCTCAAATTGATCATAATTCTCTGCTGCAATCTCACGAACCAGTTCACCCAAATCGGTGTATTGAAACTCTCCCGTCCATGGATAATCTGGGGTATCCAGTTTGGATAATTCGAACAAATCCTCGATTAGCTCCGTCATTAATTTCGCCTTTGTATGGATCAAATTCAGATACTTTATTCTTTTCTCCTCATTATCAGCCAGACCAAGCAGCAAAGCGCTGGCGTAGCCCTGAATTGTTGTAATAGGAGTCTTCAGATCATGCGAGATATCTAGCAGCATGCGCTGTTTGCTCATCTTTAACGTCTGATTGGCCTGCTCCGTATCCTGTAGATGTTCAGCCATTTCGTTAAAGCATTCTTGAATGGTGGTCAGCTCCTCATTGGACCTGAATGCCAGGCGCTGATCGTAATTTCCTTCCTTCATATGCTTGATGGCTGCTGAGATCTGCTCCAGAGGAATGGTTAGGCGCGAAGAAGTCCACCTGCTGTAAATATATGCACTAAGCACAGACAGAAGAAGAATTCCATAAAAGCTACTGGTAAGCGTAATTGAAACACTGTTAGGAGGCTGAAGCAGCTTCAGCTCTGAGTGGCCCATCTCTCTTGGTATCACAACTAGACATATCAAGCTGGCACCTTGATTGGACCGGAATGGGGCTATGGAGTACAAATAGGATCCCTTTTGCCCGGAATACATCATGGACATCATCTCTTCTGTGGAATATTGGGTTCGCTTGTCCCGCTTATTTCCTATAATGTAGATAAGTGCCCGCTGATTATCCAGGATTTCAACCCACCCTCCCGACTCCTCAATCGCTTTGGAATCAATAGAGGTATAATCGGCTTTGACAATAAGGGAAGCATCAACTGGGTCGTCAAAATATTTACTTGAGAAGCCCCCAGAGAAGAGTTGGACAAATAAATAGATAATCCCGAGTGTTAGAGCAAAGAACAGATAAGACTTAACCAGCGAGTGAAATAAGCGCCCCCTCTTTCTCACAGGAAATCTTCCTTCTTGGCGAACTTGTATCCAAGTCCACGTATAGTCTTGATATAGACAGGCTGCCTGGGGTCTTCCTCAATCTTATCGCGTAGCCTCGAAATATGAACCATAACTGTGTTGTCATCCTTCCAATAAGGATCACTCCATACCTTCTCGAACAGCTGCTTCTTCGTAAATACACGCCCGGGTGCCTCCATAAAGGTCTTAAGCAGCTTGTATTCTGTAGATGTCAGCTCTATTTCATTCCCTTCTAGCGTCAAGGCGCAGGACTCCAAATGAAGTCTCAGCCGACCAACGGAAAGGGCAGCAAGTGGAGCTGAAGAGACAGGAAGGGCGTCATTGAAGTCATAGGCTCTTCGAACCTGGGCTTGAATACGGGCTACAACTTCAAGGGGATTAAATGGCTTGACTATGAAATCATCTGCTCCTAGACCAAGTCCAAGGATCTTGTCACTATCCTGATTTTTGGCTGAGAGAAAAATAATCGGCATTTTATAAACCGAACGGATCTGCTTAACCAGCTGATAACCGTCCTGAACTGGCATCATTATGTCAATTACAGCCAGGTCGATTTGTTCGGACTGAACAATCTCCCACGCTTGCATGCCGTCATAAGCTTCCAGAACACGGTAGTTGTCTCTCTCCAGGAACAGCTTCAACAGCTCTACAATATCAGGCTGATCATCAACAATTAAAATGGTGGGATTCATGACTATAGCCTCCAGTGGGTATAACATTAAGCTTCTAGCTTCTTAAGTCATGTAATTCTATTTACAGCGGCCGAATCCTGTTCGGATAAAGGAATGTAAGTTTATTTTAAGATTAAGACCATATGAAGTGCAAAAAAAAGCAGGCAGGCCCGGATCGGACGCTGTCTGCTCAGAGACCTCTGTATTCTAGATACGGCAAATTTGGTGTGGACATAATTCACAGTGGCAAATATCCTGCAGCATGACCAGATCCTTAATAATGATTAATCCGTTCTCATACTCAAGGGCGTCCTTCCTGCGCAGATCACTGAGCATCCGGTTCACACTTTCCCGAGTGGCCCCAATCATATTCGAGAGATCGGTATGAGTGATCTTTTTGTTGATACGGATAGTATTGCCCAGCTTCTCCCCATAAGAATTGCTAAGGCGGATCAAGGTGGAACATAAGGCCCCGGGCTTGCCGTACATCATCAAATCACGGAATTTGGTCTGAGTCAGACGGTGGTGAATCCCCATCCATTTCATAAAGTCAATGGCAAAATCCGCATGCTGGCAAATGATAACCTCCAGATCGCGTTGTTCAATTATCCCGACTTCACTGTCTTCAATTACTTCAGCAGTGAAGCTGAATTTGGATGCGAAGAAGGGATCTGCTTGGCCGACCAGGTCGCCATTTTGATACATATATAAGATAAGCTCCTTACCCTCATCTGTGGACTTTGTTAATTTGATTCGTCCTCTCTTAATGAAGAATAGCTTATCTGCCAAATCTCCTTCCCAGAACAAATGAGATCCGGACGGATAAAATTTATCCTTCATCATTACTAATAGACGGTTAAAATTTTGTTCGGTGAAGCTGTCCGTGTTCCCTTGGGTCAAGGTAGTAGTCATATACTCCTGCATAACTGCTCACTCCTTAGTGGTCCAATTTAGTCATATTCTACCTGGAAGGGACTAAAGGTCCGATCCATTTATATGCCTCAATTATATAGCTAAATCAAACTGTTGAGGGGCTTGTGAGGAGGGCAAAAGTGGCGAATAAACGAACATTGTGATTTTTTTCACTTTAGTTATTTTGTGTGAGAAATATCACAGTATAGCATATCTTACCATGCTAAGATGAATGCGTAGAGAGAAGGACAACAAACGAGCGGTTTTGAGATTAATACTCTTGTGAAAATATTCACGATTAGTTAATCCTTTAATTCCCGCTCAGCTAAATAATAGGAGGATGAGAGTAATGGCTGTAAAAACCGAAGTAACTGAACCCGTAAAGCCAACCGCTGAAGAACACATCCAGACATTAATTAACAAAGCAAAGAAAGCAACTGACGCATTTATGAAGATGGATCAGGAGCAGATCGACAATATCGTTCAAGCCATGGCTCTAGCCGGCATGGATAAGCACATGTACCTGGCTAAGCTCGCCATTGAAGAGACTGGACGCGGCGTCTATGAAGACAAAATTATTAAGAATATGTTCGCTACCGAATATATCTACCATAGTATCAAGAATAACAAAACTGTAGGTGTAATCGAAGATAATCAATACGATAACTTCCAGAAGATTGCTGAACCTGTTGGTATTATCATGGGGATCACACCTGTTACGAATCCAACTTCAACAACCATCTTCAAAGCCCTGATTGCCATCAAGACTCGTAACCCTATTATCTTCGGGTTCCACCCGTCTGCACAAGGCTGTTGTACAGAAACAGCGCAGATCCTGCTCAAAGCAGCAGTAGAGAACGGTGCTCCTGCAGACTGCATTCAATGGATTGAAGCTCCTTCCATGGATAAGACCAATGCCCTGATGAATCACCCTGACGTGGCCTTGATTCTTGCCACAGGCGGATCAGCAATGGTTAGAGCAGCATACAGCTGTGGTAAGCCGGCACTTGGTGTAGGTCCTGGTAACGTACCTTGCTTCATTGAGAAGAGCGCCGATATCGACCAGGCTGTGAATGACCTGATCTTGTCCAAGACGTTTGACAACGGCATGATTTGTGCTTCCGAGCAAGCAGTAATCATTGAAGAACCAATCTTCGATCAAGTGAAGAAGAAAATGATCGCTAACGGATGTTACTTTGTTAATAAAGAGGAAGCAGCCAAGTTGACAGCTGGGGCCATCATCGCTGATAAATGCGCTGTGAATCCCACTATCGTAGGTCAACCAGCTGTGAAGATCGCTGAAATGTGCGGAATTCAAGTACCGGAAGGAACCAAAATTCTGGTTGCCGAAATTGAAGGTGTAGGCACCAAGTACCCGCTGTCTGCTGAGAAGCTTAGCCCGGTACTCGCTTGTTACAAAGTAAACAGTGCACAGCAAGGTATCGACCGCGCAGCTGAGATTGTCGCATTTGGCGGTATGGGTCACTCTTCGGTTATTCACTCGAACAACGAAGAAGTAATTCAGAAGTACTCTGATCGTATGCCAACTTGCCGGATTCTGGTGAATCAGCCATCTTCGCAAGGCGGTATCGGAGATATCTACAATACCAACCTTCCATCGCTTACACTCGGCTGCGGTTCGTATGGACGGAATTCTACTTCCTCGAACGTAACAGCGGTGAACTTAATCAACGTGAAAAGGGTGAATCGTCGTACCGTGAATATGCAATGGTTCAAAGTACCTTCCAAAGTCTATTTTGAAAAAGGCGCAACTCAGTATCTTGCCAAAATGCCTGATATCTCACGTGTATTGATTGTTACAGACCCAATGATGGTGAAGCTGGGTTATGTTGAAAGAGTGGAACACTACCTGCGTCAACGTGAGACCCCGGTTGCTGTTGAAGTATTCTCACAAGTTGAACCGGATCCATCGACTACTACGGTACAACGCGGTACAGAACTGATGAATCAATTCCAGCCTGACTGCATCATCGCCCTTGGTGGTGGATCCCCAATGGATGCTGCCAAAGGAATGTGGTTGTTCTACGAATATCCAGATACTGACTTTAACAACCTGAAGCAAAAATTCATGGATATCCGTAAACGGATCTACAAATACCCGCGTCTTGGCCAAAAAGCTCAGTTCGTAGCTATTCCAACAACATCGGGTACAGGTTCGGAAGTGACTTCATTCGCGGTTATCACTGATAAAGAGAATGGCAATACGAAATATCCATTGGCTGATTATGAGCTGACACCAGATGTTGCGATTATCGATCCAGAATTCGTATACAGCTTGCCTAAAGTGGCTGTAGCCGACACAGGTATGGACGTGCTTACCCATGCGATTGAAGCTTATGTATCTGTAATGGCTAGTGACTATACAGACGGTCTTGCGATCAAAGCTATCCAACTCGTATTCGAATGGCTGGAGAAATCGGCTCTGACTGGAGACAAATTGGCCCGTGAGAAAATGCATAACGCTTCGACTCTTGCCGGTATGGCGTTCGCAAATGCATTCCTCGGTATCAACCACAGCTTGGCCCACAAATGGGGAGGTCAGTACCACACTGCTCACGGCCGGACTAACGCGATCTTGATGCCGCACGTCATTCGCTATAATGCGAAGAAACCAACGAAGTTTGCTGCTTTCCCTAAATACACCAACTTCGTGGCTGATCAACGCTATGCGGAGATTGCGCGTATTCTGGGACTGCCAGCTCGTACAACTGAAGAAGGCGTGAAGAGCCTGATCAACGCCATTCGCGATTTGAACAAGAAGCTGGGAATCCCCGAATCGTTCCAGGAACTTGGATTCGATCCTAAAGACTTTGAGAGCAGAGTTGAATACCTGGCAGATCGTGCATTTGAAGACCAATGTACAACAGCTAACCCTAAGCTGCCGCTTGTGAAGGAATTAGCTGAAGTATACAGAGACGCTTTCTACGGCAGATTTGAATAAGGAAGCCTAAGTTAATAGCACGCTGAAAACGGAGTGACAAATATCACCGAAAGAGTGATATTTGTCACATCCTTTTTACGGCAGATCTCCTATGATAAGAGTATAAAGAGTCCCAGTTAGAAAGGGATAGGGGCAGAGAGGGAATCACAGAAAGCACTTTGTTGACACCTGTTGTGAAAATTATCACAATTTACGTATTGTACAAACTTAGTGATCTCGCATGTTCCTGCTGGCATCAAAATTAATGTGATGGAGGGAATTATCATGTCGGTTATCGAGAGAGAAGTGCAGCCGGTAAAACTGGTACAATCCGGATGGAGAAGCTTCAAGAAAGGGAAATGGCAAAAAGAAGTCAATGTTCGCAATTTCATTGATGATAACATTAACCCATACCATGGCCGGGAAGATTTCTTGCAAGGTGCCACACAGAATACGAAGGAATTGTGGGACATCGTCTCCGATTTGACCAAGAAGGAACGGGATAACGGCGGCGTTCTTGATGTAGACGTGAATACCCCATCTACTATCATTTCCCATCAACCAGGTTATTTGGATAAAGAAAAAGAACAAATTGTCGGCGTTCAGACAGACGCTCCGTTCAAACGTTCCATTCAGCCGTTCGGCGGGATCCGGATGATGATTGATGCGTGTGAGGCTTATGGTTTCAAAATGCCTGAAGAAGTTATTAATATATTCAATGGAATTCGGAAGACTCATAACCAAGGCGTATTCGATGCCTATACCTCCGAGATGAGAGCAGCGCGCAAAGCGGGGATCATTACAGGTCTACCAGATGCATACGGCCGTGGCCGTATTATTGGGGACTACCGCAGAGTCGCCCTGTATGGCGTGGATTTCCTTGTTATTCAGAAGAAATATGAACTAAATCAATTGGAGCTTGATGTGATTGACGAGGATGTTATCCGTCTACGCGAAGAGCTGTCTGAACAGATTCGTGCTCTAGGGGAGCTTAAAGCTCTGGCTGAAATGCATGGATTTGATATCTCCAAGCCTGCTAATAACGCGAAAGAGGCATTCCAATGGGTCTATTTCGGTTATCTGGCAGCAATTAAAGAACAGAATGGTGCCGCTATGTCCCTGGGCCGCGTGTCTTCCTTCCTTGATATCTACATTGAACGGGATCTAGCTGAAGGCACATTAACAGAAGAACAAGCTCAGGAATTGGTGGACCATTTCGTTATGAAGCTGCGTATTGTGAAATTCCTGCGTACGCCGGACTACAATGATCTATTCAGTGGCGACCCTACCTGGGTGACAGAGTCTATCGGGGGTATGGCGGATAATGGGCAGACAAGAGTAACTAAGAACAGCTTCCGGTTCCTGCATACGCTCTATAACCTGGGACCTGCTCCAGAGCCTAACCTGACTGTGCTGTGGTCTGATAAGCTGCCTGAAGGCTTCAAGAAATTCTGTGCCAAAGTATCCATTGAGACCAGCTCCATTCAATATGAAAATGACGACTTGATGCGTCCGATCTATGGTGACGATTATGGAATTGCCTGCTGTGTATCCGCTATGGAGATCGGTAAGCAAATGCAATTCTTCGGTGCCCGTGCGAACCTTGCCAAAGCATTGCTGTACGCAATTAATGGTGGTAAAGATGAGAAGTCCGGCGCTCAAGTGGGTCCAGAATATCCTGCAATTACAGCAGAAGTTCTTGATTATGCAGAAGTAATGAAACGGTTCAAGCCAATGATGGAATGGTTGGCTAAGCTCTACATGAATACGCTCAATGTTATTCACTATATGCACGATAAATACAGCTATGAGCGGATCGAAATGGCACTGCATGACCGGGATATTCTCCGGACTATGGCTTGCGGTATCGCAGGACTATCCGTCGCAGCAGACTCCCTTAGTGCCATTAAATACGCTAAAGTAAAGCCAGTTCGTAATGAGAATGGGATTGCGGTTGATTTTGAGATCGAGGGAGACTTCCCTTGCTACGGTAACAATGATGATCGCGTCGATCAAATTGCTGTTGAGCTGGTTGAGCTGTTCATGGGCATGATCCGCAAGCATAAGGCTTACCGGAACGCAATGCCGACACAGTCCGTGCTTACCATCACATCCAACGTGGTATACGGCAAGAAGACGGGAACTACACCGGATGGACGTAAAGCCGGGGAACCGTTCGCACCAGGGGCCAACCCGATGCATGGACGTGACAAGAAAGGCGCACTTGCTTCCTTAAGTTCTGTGGCCAAGCTACCATATGAGCACAGTCTGGACGGTATATCCAATACATTCTCCATTGTTCCTAAGGCTTTAGGCAAAGAAGCCGAGGTTCGCAAATCCAACCTCGTATCCATGATGGACGGTTATTTCGGCAGCGGGGCGCATCATCTTAATGTCAATGTCTTCGACCGTGAACAACTTATGGATGCGATGAATCACCCAGAGAACTACCCACAACTGACTATCCGGGTATCTGGATATGCGGTCAACTTCATTAAGCTGACTCGTGAACAACAGCTCGATGTGATTAACCGTACCTTCCACGGTACAATGTAAGGCGCAATGTCGAGATATAGTTAGATAATTATCAGCTGCAGCCTCTGCAGAAAGGAATGAGACAAATCATGCTTACAGGTCATATTCACTCACTAGAAACGTTCGGAACGGTAGATGGCCCGGGGATACGGTTCGTCCTCTTCATGCAAGGCTGTCTGCTGAAATGCAAATACTGCCATAACCCGGATACCTGGAACTTGGCTGGCGGCCAAGACATGCAGCTTGAAGAGGTGCTTGCCGAAATTGAGCCATATATCAATTACTATCGTTCTTCAGGTGGCGGATTAACCGTATCTGGGGGAGAAGCGACGCTGCAGGCTCATTTCGTAACCGAGCTGTTCCGCGAAGTGAAGCAGCGGTGGGGGCTTCATACAACTCTGGATACCAACGGTTACAATGAAGGGGATAAGATCAAGGATCTGCTTGATGTAACAGATCTTGTGCTGCTCGACTTGAAGCACATAGATAACGATAAGCATATCGAACTAACAGGGAAGCCCAATGATCGGATGCTTCATATGGCGGAGTGGCTGTCTGAGCATAATAAGAGCATGTGGATCAGACACGTTCTGGTTCCAGGCATTAACGATGATCAGGAAGACTTACTGCGACTCGGCCGTTTCATAGGGACACTTAGCGGGGTAGAGAAATTTGAAATTCTTCCTTATCACCAAATGGGTGTATATAAATGGGAAGCTATGAACTGGAAGTATCCGCTTGAGAATGTACCTTCTCCAACGGATGACGAGGTTCAAAGGGCGTACCAGCTGGTGGCTGAAGGAATAACCCAGAGCCCTATGCATGTTGGCAGTTGACCACCGTCAACTGACCTGGGCACAGCGCTTGGGAGCCCTGCAGAGAGCTAGAACCTTATAAGCAGCGTGAGAATCAGGATCCTTAGATGCTGGATCTCACGCTGTTTGTTATTCAATCCCTCAAGTAGGGGGGAATGAAACTGTGAAAGGTCAACGGATAGTGAATAGTCTCTCTACGGGCCGTAAGTGAGGCTGTCAGTTAAATATTCGCTGGGGATTCATGCACGGACTTCATTAGTCATGATGGGTGTAGAACGGAGCGCACTCCTACATGGTAGGACCGTGATTGACTCAGGTATCTTTTTACGGCATTATGGGAGATAGACAGATTTGTCAGGGCAGGAGGAAGAATACATGCTGTCGACAGACCAGATTATTGGAGTTATGTCGAGTCAAGGGCTTCGGATTACAGATCAGAGGAAGACCCTGGCTAAATTATTTGCCGAAACCGAAGGATATCTGACACCCAAAGATGTCTATGATTATATGTGTAAGAAATACAGCGGACTAAGCTTTGATACCGTCTACCGCAATCTGCGGGTAATGGAAGAGCTAGGTGTGATCGAGCAGATCGTGTTTGAAGACGGGCTCAAATTCAAGGGTGGCTGCAGCGAGGTACATCACCATCATCATATGATTTGTCTGCAATGTGAGAAGACTTATCCCATTCATTTCTGCCCCATGTCATTCGCTGATACACCAGAGCAATTCCAGGTGGTTAAGCACAAATTTGAAGTATTCGGTTATTGCAGAGACTGCCAGGCGGCCAAGCAGGATTCCTGTGAAGCTCAGCCTAAGGAATAGACAAGATGTCCATTACGCGCAAAGTTGTTCAATCTCCTATCCATGTGTACCGGAAATTCATCTCTCCGCTCAAGCCGCCCACCTGCCGCTTCTATCCCAGCTGCTCGGCCTATGCGCTTGAAGCGATAGAAGTCCATGGAGCTCTGAAGGGGTCCTGGCTTGCCGCGAGACGGATTGCGAAATGTCATCCGTTTCATCCCGGAGGGCTTGATCCGGTTCCACCGCGGCATGAAGATGTTCACCTTCAAGAGAAGACCTAGCTTGACATCGTATATTACTTTTCATATATTTTAAATATATACATTTCCTAAGAATGGATAAGTACGAAGCAGCCAGCCAGTACAGAGAGCCGGAGGAAGCTGGGAACCGGTCTGGAGGGACTTTGGAAGATGGTCCGGGAGGAACTTCTTTCGAGCTGGCGGGCATGCCCCGCAGTAAGGGAGAGGCGCTGATCCAGCGTTAACGGAGCGTCTATTTAGACGGTAATGAGCCCGGGTGGTCAGTTTGTCCGGGGAAATTGGGTGGTAACACGTGAGATCTCTCTCGTCCCATTAGGGGACGGGAGTTTTTTGTTTTTTTGCTGGTGAATGAGACTTAGAAATGGAATATTCCGTGTTGAGATTTACAATCCAGAAGGAGGATGACTGATGTCTGACAAGAAAACTTTTTACCTGACCACACCGATCTACTATCCAAGCGATAAGCTGCATATTGGCCATGCCTACACCACGGTAGCCGGGGACGCAATGTCCCGCTATAAGCGGCTGCGTGGATACGATGTAAGATTCCTCACAGGTACCGACGAGCATGGTCAGAAGATCGAGCAGAAGGCACAGGAGAAGGGGATGACTCCCCAGCAGTTCGTTGATGAGATCGTAGCAGGCATCAAGGAGCTATGGAGGAAGCTGGATATCTCCAACGATGATTTCATTCGTACAACTGACGAGAAGCATAAGCAGATTGTGCAGGATATCTTCGACCGTCTGCTTCAGAAGGGGGATATCTACAAAGGGGAATACGAAGGCTGGTACAGCATCCCGGATGAGACTTACTATACCGAGACCCAGCTGGTTGATGTGGTGCGGGATGAGAAAGGGAACATCCAAGGGGCCAAAAGCCCGGACAGCGGGCACCCGGTTGAACTGGTGAAGGAAGAGTGTTATTTCTTCAGAATGAGCAGTTATGCGGATAGATTGCTTCAGTATTATGAGGAGAATCCCGATTTCATTCAGCCGGAGTCCCGGAAGAACGAGATGATTAACAATTTCATCAAGCCAGGGCTTGAAGATCTGGCGGTATCCCGTACAACTTTTGAATGGGGAGTTAAAGTCAAAGGGGATCCGAAGCATGTGGTCTATGTATGGATCGATGCGCTCTCTAACTATATTACCGCACTGGGTTATGGCACTGATAATCCCGAGCTCTATAACCGGTATTGGCCGGCAGATGTACATCTGGTAGGGAAGGAGATTGTCCGCTTCCACTCCATTTATTGGCCAATTATGCTTATGGCACTTGATATTCCGCTGCCGAAGAAAGTGTTCGGCCATGGATGGCTGCTGATGAAGGATGGCAAAATGTCCAAGTCCAAAGGCAATGTGGTGGATCCGAACACCCTGATCGACCGCTATGGTCTGGATGCAACGAGATATTATCTGCTGCGCGAGGTGCCTTTTGGGTCAGATGGCCAGTTCACACCGGAGAGCTTTGTTGAACGGATCAATTCAGATCTGGCGAACGACCTCGGGAATCTGCTGAATCGGACAGTAGCTATGGTAAATAAATATTTCGATGGGGTTCTGCCTGCCTACGTGCCAAATGTGACCGCCTTCGATCAGGAGCTTACTGCTGCTGCCAAGGCGGCAGTAGACAAAGTTGAGGAGGTTATGGAGAAGCTTGAGTTCTCCATCGCCCTTACCGCAATCGGTCAGTTCGTCAGCCGGACGAACAAATATATCGATGAGACCCAGCCTTGGGCCTTGGCCAAGGAAGAATCGAAGCGTGAGGAGCTTGCGTCCGTGATGGTGCATCTCGTCGAGTCTCTGCGCATTGCTTCCATTCTGCTCCAGCCATTCCTGACTCAGGCCCCGGCAAAAATCTGGGCTCAGCTCGGAATTGCCGAGGGAGAGCTTACCGCATGGGATAGTTCCAAATCCTACGGGCTGATTCCTGCTGGTACAAAGCTCGGCCAAGGAGAGCCAATTTTCCCTCGTCTTGATAGTGCCGAGGAAGTTGCTTATATTGTTCAGGCTATGGCTGGAAGCACCGCGGCATTTGCTGCAGCGGAGCAAGAGCAAGCACCAGCTGGCGGAGCCAAGGACGTCCTGGAGGCGGCACCCGCACCAGAACTCAAGGAAGAGATCAGCATTGATGAGTTCGCTAAGGTTGAGCTTCGCGTTGGCCAGGTCATCTCAGCGGAAGCAGTTGCCAAGGCTGATAAGCTGCTTAAGCTGCAGCTTGATCTTGGATTTGAACAAAGACAGGTTGTATCAGGAATCGCTAAGTTCTATAAGCCTGAAGAACTGGTAGGACGCAAGGTTATCGTGGTGACCAACCTGAAGCCGGTGAAGCTGCGCGGCGAGCTGTCACAGGGTATGATCCTTGCTGCATCGCAGGGAGACCAGCTGACACTGGCTACGGTTCCAGATAGTATGCCGAATGGCGCTGTCGTGAAATAAGAAATTTCGTATTAATTGCAAGGGCCTTCTTCTCTCGTGGAAGAAGGTCTTTTTTTTATTTTACCGGGCACAATGGAACTCGGGGTTGACATTCATTTTGCAGTGCCCCTATAATTCTCTTAGTAATTATTACGAATAGGGAAGGCGAATTCGATGAAACTAAACGCAGGGCGAACCTTAATGGGGCTATTATTTATAATTGTATTGGCAGGCTGCGGCCGTGGAGAGACTAATCAGCTTGTGGAAGGTAAAGTGAATGTAGTTACAAGCTTTTATCCAATCTATGAATTTGCTTCTGCCATTGGAGGAGAGAATGCCAATGTCATTAATCTGCTGCCAACGGGGGTGGAACCCCATGAATGGACTCCTCGCAGCAACGACATCATTACGGCATCCAAAGCTCAGCTGTTCTTCTATAACGGAGCCGGATTGGAAGGGTGGGTACCGAACTTCCTGAAAGGGCTGAGTCAAGACTCTAAAGTAAAGACCGTTGAAGTCAGCAAAGGCATCGCCTTGATTGAAGCCGAGGAAGGCGCAGACGGGCATGATCATGGAGCGGAAGCAGATTCTAACAGCAATGAGCCCGAAGCGCATGAGACGGATCCTCATACTTGGATTAGTCCTAAGTCAGCGATGCAGATCGCGAAGAATATCAAGGATAGTTATGTGCAGGCCGATCCGGCACACACAGCAGATTATGAGTCACGATACGAGAAGCTGGCGGATCAGCTGAAGCAGCTGGATGCGAAGTTCACAAGTGAGCTGTCGAAGACGAATAAAAAAGAAATTGTTGTGTCCCACCAGGCATTTGGCTATCTGTGCCGGGATTATGGTCTGACCCAGCATGCGATTATGGGGCTGTCACCGGATGCGGAGCCAAGGGCCCAGGATATTATTGAACTGACCAAAGTGGTGAAGCAGGAGAATATCAAATATATATTCTTCGAGGAGCTCGTCTCCGACAAGCTTGCTCGTACACTAGCAGGGGAGACGGGCGTTCAGACCCTGGTGCTCAATCCGGTGGAAGGGCTCACCAAGCAGGAAGAACAGAACAAAGATAATTACTTCACTTTAATGGAGAAAAATTTGCAAAATTTAATTCTAGCTTTACAATAAAGATAGATAATCACACGGAAATGGAAGGCGGCCGGTTATGAGTTCAGACAGCGGCAATACTGCACCTTATTGTCATCAGAATATTATTGAAATAGACCATGTATCCTTCTCATACCGGGATCAGAAAGTGATAACAGACCTAAGCTTTACGGCCAAGGAACGTGACTTCGTCGGGGTGCTGGGATCTAACGGCACGGGGAAGACGACTTTGCTCAAAATGATTGTTGGGCTGCTTGCTCCTTCTCAAGGCAGCATTAAGCTGTTCGGCGAACCGATTCAGAAATTTAAGGACTGGGAACGTATTGGATATGTTCCTCAGAAAAATGCATTTAATCCGCTCTTTCCCGCCACCGTGCGGGAAGTTGTGCTTTCAGGCTTATACAGCAACCGGAAGATCTTCCGCCGTATGAGCCGGGCGGACCACCAGAAGTGTGCGGATGCCATGGAAGTCATGCGGATTACAGATATCGCACATAAAAGAATTGGCCAGCTCTCGGGAGGGCAGCAGCAGCGTGTATTCCTGGCCCGGGCCTTGATCAACCACCCGGATCTGCTCATTCTGGATGAGCCGACAGTAGGCATTGATGTGCAGACCCAGGCTGATTTCTTCGAGCTGATCTTCCATATGCATGCTCATCACCATATGACCTTCTTGATGGTATCTCATGATATCGAGATGATTGAAGGGTATCTGGGCAAGGAACCGCGTGACCGCAGCGGCGGCATCAAGTTCCATGTCAGACATTCCCATGATACGGACTGTGAGATTCCGGATTTGCAGCATTCGCTTAACTAGCTTCCATAAGGAGATATGTACATTGGAGATTTTAACAGTTGATTTTTTCCAGAGAGCGCTCGCGGGGGGACTGCTTATCGGAATTACAGCACCGCTTATCGGGATATTCCTTGTGCTGCGCCGTCTGTCGATGATTGGGGATACCCTCGCTCATGTAACCATTGCGGGTGTGGCTCTCGGCTTTCTGATAAATGTGTACCCTATCGCGGTGGGACTTATCTTCGCCATTGTCGCCTCTTTTGCAATTGAGAAGCTGCGCAAGGCGTATCGCGGTTATGCGGAGCTGTCCATTGCGATTATTATGTCCGGTGGTGTGGCTTTGGCCTCTCTATTCTTCACGCTGGGGATGGGTTACAATACCGATGTGGTAAGTTATTTATTCGGGAGCATATATACGCTGGATACAACAGACCTCTATGTAGTTGGCGCGGTTACTGTTGTTGTCGTGCTGGGTATATCGCTATTCTTTAAGGAATTCTTCCTGCTGACGTTCGAGGAGGACGCTGCCGCGGTGAGCGGTCTGCCTGTAAAGTGGCTTAATCTGCTTATTACAGTAATGACAGCTCTTGTTATCAGTACAGCGATCAAGATTGTAGGGGCCCTGCTGGTGTCTGCTCTGATAACCATCCCTGCTGCATGCAGCCTGTTTATTGCCAGAAGCTTCAAGAGCTCGGTGATCTTCTCGGTAGTCATTGCCGAAATTGCTGTTGTTGTCGGCCTGATGGTCGCGGGAATCTGGAATCTGGCTCCTGGCGCCACGATTGTACTGCTTCTGATCGCTATGCTCATTCTTACTTTGCTCGCCAAAAGAGGATTCACTGCCTAATTTGGACTGATTAACAGGAGGAACATATGCCGGATATTAATATTTGGGTTGCTTTTGCGGCCGGGATTGCGTCCTTCATTTCTCCCTGCTGTCTGCCTCTGTACCCCTCGTATCTATCCTATATTACAGGGATGTCTGTACAGACCTTGCGCAACGAGCAGGATAGGCCAAACGTCCGCTTTCGGACGATGACCCACACACTCGCTTTCATACTAGGGTTCTCTGCGGTATTCTACACGCTTGGATTTGGGGCAGGAATGTTCGGGCAGCTATTTAATGAGTACAGGGACCTCATTCGTCAGCTGTCTGCCATCTTAATTATGGTTATGGGTTTATTCTTATTGGGCATATTTCAACCGCAATTTCTGATGAAAGAACGTAAGCTGGAGTTCAAATGGAGGCCAGCCGGATACATAGGTTCATTCATACTTGGAATCGGATTCTCAGCCGGATGGTCTCCCTGTGTGGGACCGATCCTGATGTCCATCATTGCCTTGTCAGCAAGCGCTCCTGGTACATGGATAGGCCTGATCACTGCTTACTCGGTTGGCTTCGCGGTTCCCTTCTTCATACTGGCATTCTTCATCGGCTCAACAAAATGGATTCTTCGTTATTCTGGTCTGATGATGAAGATTGGCGGTGGTGTGATGGTGCTTATGGGAATCCTGCTATTTACTAACCGGATGACCTATATTACCATCTGGCTGCAGGGAATCACGCCGGAATGGTTGAAATTCTAGGTGAAGTAGTCAATCTTGGCATAGGGAAAATGCTCAAAAATTCGCTCTGTGATGAATTCGCGCAGGGCGATTTGCTGTTCATCTGGATACACATATTTGTATTGGCCATAGCGGCCCCACTTTTTCTTGCGCTTTTCCATATCCATCTCAAGCTTGGTTTTTGGATATCTTTTCTCGATTGTTGCTTTTGCGGTCTTGGTGAACCGGTGCTGGATCATCTCAAAGGTCAGATCCTTGACCGGTTCCGCCGGCATAGCCTGGGCTAACTGCCGGAGCAGGTCGGCATAACCCTGTTCCCAGCCATCGTACCAAATGATCGGAGCGATAATGAAGCCCAGGGGATACCCGGCTTTGGCTATTTTGCCTGCAGCTTCAATACGTTCTTCAAAGCTGGATGTAGCGGGTTCGAATTGACGGATCACATAGTCAGAGTTGATGCTGAACCGGATCCGGGTATGACCGGCATGGTTCAAATCCAGGAAAGGTTCCACATGGTGAAATTTGGTCACGAACCTTAGACGTCCGTATTCTTCCCCGGCCATGAAGGTAATAAGCTCCGTCAGGGAACCGGTGATATGCTCCAGGCCTACGGGATCGGAGGTACACGCTGCTTCAAACCGGGTAATTTCCGGAATGCGTTCATCAATGTATTTTTTGGCGGCAGCTATGACATCCCCGGTATTCACATAGACCCTGATGTAGGGCTTAGCCCCGAGGGTGGTCTGCAGATAACAATAATGACAGTGCCCCATACAGCCCGTCGATATCGGAATGGCATATTCCGCTGACGGCTTGGATTGATCGAACTTCAATGTCTTGCGGACTCCAACAACCAGCGTGCGCTTGGCGTTCTTGTACTGCTGCAGCTCGGTGTCTCCGGGAAGCCCGGTTATCCGGTTGTGGGAGGTTGTCATTTTGTAAGGGATGCCCTTAGATTTGACCCAGTTCATAATTTGAATGCCTTTGGGATAATCGAGCGCACCAGGCTCAAAATAGACAAAGTCAGGAACAAAAGGTTTGGTACGGGTCTTGGATTTCACAGGGGGTTCAGCAGTAATTATGGGAGTCATCGTACCCACCTCCAGCTCATTTCGGATATTGTGTATTGTGTGTAGAATGAGTTGATAAGAATCATGGCAATAATAGTACAATGCGCTGCGGCCGCCGCCAGGACTTGCCAAGTCCTCTCAGGAACATGTATCATTACAAGAGCAGGTTTTGTGGCACACAGGCCATTGTGGACATATAGAAATGAGGGAATAACATGCCAACGCCCAGCATGGAGGATTATTTGGAGCGCATCTACAAGCTCATCGATGAGAAGGGATACGCCCGCGTTTCGGATATAGCCGAAGGCTTGGAGGTTCATCCTTCTTCCGTAACGAAGATGATCCAGAAGCTAGACAAGGACGATTATTTGATCTATGAGAAATACAGAGGACTTGTACTGACCAGCAAAGGCAAGAAGGTAGGCAAGCGCCTGGTCGACCGGCATGAGCTGCTGGAGGAGTTCCTTGAAATGATCGGAGTGCAGCAGGAGAACATCTACAAGGATGTTGAGGGAATTGAGCATCATTTAAGCTGGGATTCGATTACCCGGATTGAAACTTTAGTCGAGTTTTTACGTCAGGATAAGCAAAGAATACAGCAGCTTCACGCATTACATGGTGAAGTGATTAGCGATTCGTGAATGAGGCATCTGTCCTTATAGGCAGGTGCTTGTTCTTTTTTTTGGGGAAGCAGCGCTTATGCCCTATGTACTTAACATGGCTGCGAGTGTTGTTTTGCCTGCAAATCTATGATTGTGGGAGGATTAGTAGTGTATGAAGTTACGTAGTTTGTTGATGCTGATGCTGTTGTCGGTGCTGAGTCTGTCGTCCTTGTCTCCATCTGCCCAGGCCAAAGCTTCGCAGATTACCATGCTGCTGGATGGGCAGCCGCTTCGTAGTGACGTGCCTCCATATTTGAAGTCGAACTTCACGATGGTTCCCCTTAGGGTAATTAGCGAGGGATTAGGTGCAAGCGTGAATTGGAACCCTTCCACCAGCACGGCAACCATCTCCAAAGGCTTAGATACCCTGGTGCTTCAGTCAGGAAAAAGATCGGCGAAGGTGAATGGCGCAGCGGTATCTCTGGATGCCACAGTTCAGGTTGTAAGCGGGAGAACCATGGTTCCCCTGCGGTTTGTTGGAGAACATCTGGGTCTACTCGTGAATTGGAATCAGGCTAAGCAGCAGGTTGTGTTGACTACCAAGGATGCCGGGGGAGTGCCTACAGTACCAGTTACACCGCCCGGAACAACCCCTGGGAATACAGACTCGGCACAGCTTCGCGGGGCATGGATATCCACGGTCTATAACCTGGACTGGCCAAGTACCAAATCCTATGGCAGAGAGGATCAGCAGAAGGCCGAGTATACAGCTCTGCTGGATAAGCTTCAGGATACGGGGATTAATGCTGTATTCGTGCAAGTGCGTCCCGCAGCGGATGCAATCTATCCATCTAAGCTTGTGCCATGGTCCCAGTACTTAACAGGCACGCCGGGGAAGGATCCAGGCTACGATCCATTAGCCTTCTTGGTAGAGGAGACACACAGACGCGGAATGAAGTTCCATGCCTGGTTCAATCCGTTCCGGGCCAGCATCCTGACTGATGTCAGCAAGCTGCCTGCGAACAGCACGGCTGTGCAGCATCCGGACAGGATTGTGAAGCAGGGCGGGAAGCTGTATATTAACCCCGGTATTCCGGAAGCCCGCCAGCAAATTATTGATTCCATTATGGAAGTTGTGCAGAATTACAATATTGATGGTGTGCATCTCGATGATTACTTCTATCCTTCGGCAGAAAGCACCAGTGATAAATTCGATGATGACAGCACTTATAAGACCTATAATCCTGCTCAAATTAAGACCAAGGGTGATTGGCGCCGAGCGAATATTAACGGCTTTGTGAGAGACCTCGGGCAGAGCATTCATAAGGTCAAACCTGCCGTTAGCTTTGGGATTAGCCCGTTCGGAGTGTGGCGTAATAAGGCAACTGACTTAACGGGATCGGATACCAAAGCGGGAATAACCGCTTATGACAGCATGTATGCTGATGTCCGTACATGGATTAGGAGCGAATGGATCGATTATGTAGCCCCGCAAGTCTATTGGAGCATGTCGTTCACGAATGCTCGCTATGACAAGCTTGTGGATTGGTGGTCTCAGGAAGTCCGTGGAACAGATGTCCAGTTATATATCGGGCATGCTCCCTACAAGCTGGGAAGTCCAGAGGTAGGCTGGCAGACTGCCCAGGAGATCATTAACCAATTGAACTACAACAAGCAATCTGGTGAAGTGAAAGGAAGCATTTTTTACAGCGCGAAGGATCTCATCAAGAACCCGCTTGGCCTGCTTCCATTGTTGAAGTCTTATTTTCTAACTAATTGATGGTAACGAACTCCGTCTAATGTCATAAACACAGCCCTCATCAACATACATAAGCAGTAGACCGCCCCGTTCCAAGGGGATGGGCCACTCTTGTGCAGGATGGGGGCTGTGTGGTTGTATGCGGATAAATGGAGTGTTTCAAGGCGGGGGTGTCAGAGGGATTTCTCTGGTGGGCGCGGTACGTGCGGCTGAAGTGCATGATTTCAAATTTAACAGATTGGCCGGAACGTCCTCGGGATCTATTATTGCTTCACTATTGGCAGCTGGATATGACGCAGAAGAAATGAAGGAACTCATTCTGGCAACCACGTTCACCAAGTTCTTGAAAAGATCGTTCATCTTCAACACGCCGCTAATTGGACCGGCAGCGCGGATTATGTTAAAGAAGGGCTTGTATGCAGGTGAAGCTCTGGAGGATTGGCTTAGAGAGGTGCTTCTCTATAAGAACATTAGAACATTTAAGGATTTGGAGAAGGGGAAGCTAACGATTATCGCTTCCGATATTACAAGCGGCAAAATTCTCATACTCCCTGATGATTTGCATAAGCTCGGGATCAATCCTGATCAATTCGAGGTCGCCCATGCCGTCAGAATGAGCTGCAGCATTCCTTACTTCTTCGATCCCGTTCTGCTCCGGCTGCCGCCCAAATTATCGCGAGGCAAGGCGTTCAAGGATCAATTTATTCATATCGTGGATGGAGGCCTGCTCAGCAATCTGCCGCTGTGGCTGTTCGATCAGGATGGATTGAAGACTGACGGTGAGAGGATTCCAACGGTAGGCTTTCAGATGGTGGGGAAAAACTCGAACCAGCCGCACCGGGTTGGAGGACCGTTCAGCATGCTTCAGGCGTTATTTGACACCATGTTATCCGCCCATGATGAGCGCTATATTGAGCAGGAGAACCGATACCGTACGGTCAAGGTGCCTATTCTCGGCATTGGCGTGACCCAATTTCACATTACCCATGAAGAAAGCCTGCTGCTTCACGAATCCGGCTTCCGGGCGGGAAGCAAGTTCTTCGGTGACTGGAGTACCCAGCATTACGAAGAGGAATTCGAGAAGTATTGTCAGCAGGCTTTCTGATTCTTCGATAGACTAATGATATTTCGGCTGCTGCCCATCCTCATTCTTACCCTTATTCCCTTCGATGACTTGAAAAGGGTAATGTTTGCGTTTGGGAGCAGCATCTGAACGGCGCTGAGGCGTCGTTTTTGTTATTTTTGCCATCGTTCTGGCAGAAGGCTTCACTTTAGGTGACTTTGAACGGTACTTGGCCGGCGGGAATTTGTAGAGCAGGAACACAGCGGCAACGAGAACAACGGGAATGAGCCAATTTAGGAGCCCGCCTGTAAGCATACTGTTCACAACTCCGATTGCTGCGAGTCCAATAAGGACCCAGAATATGATGGCCTGTTTTCTCATCGATTCATCATCCTTTCACAGGGTCCAGATGGGTACCGAGCGTGGATAGCTCAGCCGAAGGATTCCGTTCCAGTACAGCGTCGAGCTCGCGCATCCGGTTGAAGGAGGCGATAGATACTTCGACTTGATCGTCATTAGGTTCTTTGGTGGTGAGCAGCTGCAGCCATAGCCCCGGGTAGCCTAGATAGCGAAGTACCGGAACATCGCGCAAGGAATTCGTAATACGCAGCATTTCGAACGAGACTCCAATAACTAGGGGCAGAAGCAGCAGGCGGATATATACCCGTTCCCAGATATTATCCCAAGAAAAGAAAGAGTAAATTATTACACCAACAATCACAGTCAGCACCATAAAGCTGCTGCCGCAGCGGTAGTGGAGCCTGCTGTATTTCTGCACATTGGAGACCGTGAGTTCCTCACCAGCTTCATAGGCACTGATTACTTTATGCTCGGCGCCGTGATATTGGAACAACCGCTTAATCATCGGCGTCAGGGAGATTGCCCACAAATAGATGAGAAGAAAAATAATTTTGATTACGCCTTCTAGGAGCGTATGCGCAAATTGACCGCTGAATGTGTTTTTGAACAGGAACTCTTCGATCGCAGCCGGGACTACAGTAAGCACTACTTTACCAAATACAAAAGAAAGAATACCCATGATAGCAACACCGAGGATCATAGTCAGCGAGAAGCCGGATTCCTGTGAAGCTTTCTGCTGCGCTCTCTCTTCTGGACTAAGCTCATCATCGGCCAAAGCCTCTGCGGAATAGTTCAAATGCTTCGATCCCTTGGCACTGGCATCAATAATACTTACAATGCCTCGAAGGAGCGGGATCTTGCGAAGCTGAGTTACCCATTTCTTGTCTCTCTTGGGCACTTCAAGGAAAGTGATCTCTTGATTCTTCCGGCGGACAGCCGTGACGTTCACATGCTTACCACCGAACATAACGCCCTCGATAACGGCTTGGCCGCCATAGATGGCTGGACTTGATTGTTCAGGCAACAACTTCACCTTCCTAAGCTTAGTATTAGATTTGTACAGGAGTCTTCAAATCGTTATATCTTATAAAATCTATTGTATCTAACTTCAGGACTAAATTCTAGTTTTTCGGCTGGTTAGCCTTTTTCAATTTGCACATACTAACTGGGATAAATATAAGTATCAGGAAAATAACCGGAAGGGATGAAGATGCTAATGACAAGGCAGCAAAGACGAAGCGACAATACGGGAGTACTTACAAATCCTTGGTGGTTCGCATTGGAGCTCGGTTTTTTCGCGGGGCTAATCTGGGGGGGCGTTCATGGCTTGTTTTATTTTCTGAGGTTCACCTCGGTGCTTCCCGGATTTCTGGCTGAACCCTTCTTCAAGACTACTTATCTCATGACTCAGCCGGGTTATTATCTGGGCTGGTTATATTTCATCATGTTCTCCATTATTGCGGCCTATCTATATACCTTCATATTGAGAAAGGTACCGGGGCCGTGGCTTGGTATGATCTACGGAATCATGTGGTGGGCCATCATTTACTTGGCAGCCGGACCTGCTCTTTACATGGTGAAGCCATTCAGACAGCTCCATTTAACCACGCATATAAGTGAATTTTGCCTCTTTCTTCTATGGGGGCTGTTTATCGGGTACACAGCCGCATTTGAGTACACAGATGAACGGAAAAGAGAGCCTAAGAAGCTGCTGGACCGGCTCAAAAGTGCTTCTCAAGAATAACCATCCTATGGTAAAATAAGCTTTGGTTATTTTACGAGGAGAGGGGCGCCTAAGGCAGATGACACACATTCTGATCATGAACGGCCCGAATTTGAATTTGCTCGGGGTTCGTGAGCCTGGAATATACGGCTCCCTGAGCCTGGCTTCTATTGAGGAGAATTTGAGGAAGCAGGCAGAGGATTTGGGTATTCGAGTATCCTTCTTCCAGTCCAATCATGAAGGGCATATTATTGATCGTATTCAGGCAGCCATGGGTGAAGTGGACGGAATTGTGATTAATCCGGGCGCGCTGACTCATTACAGCTATGCCATTCGGGATGCCCTGACTACGGTGAAGATTCCGGTGGTCGAAGTACATATGTCCAATATCCACGCCCGCGAGGAGTTTAGACATAAGTCCGTGGTTGCGCCGATTGCCGTAGGTCAAATTGCGGGCTTTGGCGATGGAAGCTACTATCTGGGACTTACTGCAATATGCCGGTACCTCGAGAGCAGGAATTAAGGAGACCAATAATATGGCAAATAAACGGGTAATAAAGCTTAGGGAATCGCTGCGTCAGAGAAATTTGGAGGCGGTATTTATTACCAGTTCCATCAACCGCCGATATTTGTCTGGGTTTACGGGTTCCTCAGGGTATGTGCTGATCACACATCAGAAGGCATATTTGTTAACGGATTTCCGTTATATGACACAAGCTCCGCAGCAAGCGGCGGGTTACGAGGTCGTTGAGCACGGAGTATCGGTTGCTGAGACACTCAAGGAACTTCTTGCTGCCGAGAGAATCAGCCAAGTAGGCTTTGAGCAGGATGATGTCGTGTTCTCGGCTTACCGCAAATATGAACAGGAATTAGCTCCTGTACAGCTGGTACCGGTAACAGGGCTTGTAGAGCTGTTAAGAGTCTATAAGGATGATGAGGAGCTTGCGATCATGAAGCAGGCAGCCGATCTGGCTGACCGCACTTTCCATTATATGCTGGAGATTCTAAGGCCAGGAGTGACCGAGCTGGAGATGGCTTTGGAGATGGAATTCTTCATGCGCAAGAACGGTGCAACCTCATCTTCCTTTGACACGATTATTGCTTCGGGTGAGCGTTCAGCATTGCCGCACGGCGTTGCCAGTGATCGGGTTATTGGCAGCAATGAATTCGTGAAGATGGACTTTGGCGCCCTTCTGAACGGATATTGTTCGGATATTACACGTACGGTTGTTGTGGGCACACCTAGCGACAGACATCGCGAGATCTATGATATTGTGCTGGAAGCCCAGCTTCATACGCTTGAGCATCTACGTCCGGGCATGTCGGGTGCCCAGGCCGATGCGCTTGCAAGGGATGTCATTACAAGACATGGATATGGCGGCCAGTTCGGTCATAGCACCGGGCATGGCCTGGGTATGGAGGTTCATGAGTCGCCGCGGCTGTCCAAGCTTAGCGATACGATTCTGCAGCCAGGTATGGTCGTTACGGTGGAGCCTGGCATTTACCTGCCTGGCTTCGGCGGTGTGAGAATAGAGGACGATGTAGTGATTACGGAGAACGGAATTCGGCGTTTGACGGAATCGACGAAAGACTTTATTGTAATTTAGAATGGCATCAAGCATAATTATTGAAGTATTTGTCTAACTTGAGGAGGATTTTCTGTGATTTCAGTCAACGATTTTAAAACAGGCCTTACTGTAGAAGTAGATGGCGATATCTTCACCGTATTGGAGTTCCAACACGTTAAGCCGGGCAAAGGTGCAGCATTCGTTCGTTCCAAGCTGAAGAATCTGCGCAACGGGAACACG
Source organism: Paenibacillus sp. YPG26 (assembly GCF_023704175.1). NCBI lineage: Bacteria > Bacillati > Bacillota > Bacilli > Caryophanales > Paenibacillaceae > Paenibacillus > Paenibacillus sp. YPG26. The sequence continues at coordinate 1,699,585 of NZ_CP084530.1, forward strand.
GTTGAGAAGACCTTCCGTGCTGGTGAGACGATTGGACGGGCTATGATCGAAAACCGCGATGTTCAATATCTCTATGCCAGCGGTCAAGAGCATACATTCATGGACAACGAGACTTACGATCAATTCTCCTTGAATGCAGACCAGCTAGAATGGGAGCTTAACTTCCTCAAAGAGAACATGAATGTGAAGATCGTCAGCTACCAGGGCGAAATCCTGGGAATTAACCTTCCTACAAGTGTTGAGCTCAAGGTTGTTGAGACTGAGCCAGGTGTTAAGGGCAACACGGCACAAGGGGCTACCAAGAGTGCGAAGCTCGAGACTGGACTTAGCGTACAGGTTCCTTTATTCATCAATGAAGAGGACGTACTGCTTATCGATACCCGTGAAGGTAAATACATCTCTCGCGCATAGTCTTCTTACTTTCACAGCGATTCCTCCATCTTCGGGATGGGGGAATTTTTGTGTACATATGCAAAAAGATTGACTTCCTAACTGACTTTCGTATTATACTGGTTTAAAGCGTTACTGATAATAGGGATTGATCTATGGAAACGCCGGAATTGGAGTATTATGATCAATGAGGAGTGAACCAACTTGGCTTTATACGTAATGAAATTCGGAGGGAGCTCTGTAGGGGATACAGAGCGAATGAAACGCGTAGCAAAGCGTATCGCAGAGAAACAAGACGAAGGTCATCAATGTGTCGTGGTTGTTTCGGCTATGGGGGATACCACGGACGATCTGATTGACCAGGCCAAGCTGCTGAACGCAGAACCGCCTGCTAGAGAAATGGATATGCTGATGACGAATGGTGAACAAATCTCGATTGCCATGCTGTCCATCGCGCTTCATGCTATTGGACGAAAGGCTGTCTCCTATACAGGTTGGCAGGCCGGCTTCCGAACCGAGTCCGTATTCGGGAAGGCCCGCATTACCGATATTCGCCCGGATAAAGTGAAGAAATCGCTCGAAGATGGTGCGGTTGTAGTGGTGGCCGGATTCCAAGGGATGACGGAAGACGGCGAGATTACCACGTTTGGACGGGGCGGTTCAGATACAACAGCGGTAGCACTGGCGGCAGCGATTGATGCCGATGTGTGTGAGATCTATACCGACGTTGACGGTATCTATTCTACAGATCCGCGGATTGTGAAATGTGCGCGTAAGCTGGATGAGATATCATATGACGAGATGCTTGAGCTCGCTAATCTGGGCGCAGCCGTGCTGCATCCCCGTGCCGTAGAGTACGCGAAGCATCACAAGGTACGTCTGGTTGTACGTTCAAGCTTTACCCATAATGAAGGCACAGTTGTGAAGGAGGAAGTCAGCATGGAGCAAGGTGTTGTAGTCAGTGGCATTGCTTATGATAAAAATGTGGCACGTATCAGTATTCTAGGTGTATCCCACGTACCAGGTGTGCTGGCCAAAGTGTTCGGTTCACTTGCGGCAGCTCAGATTGACGTTGATATTATTGTACAGAGCGGTGTGCAGGGCGGCAAAGCCGATTTCTCCTTCACAGTTGCCCTATCCGACAGAGAGAAGGCGCTTAGCGTGATTGAAGGCCTTCGCGGTGATCTTCCTTTCAGTGAAGTGAGCTCTGAGGATAATCTGGTCAAGATCTCGATCGTAGGCGCTGGAATGGTAAGTCATCCTGGAGTAGCGGCTCAAATGTTCGATGTCATCTCCAAAGAAGGAGTCAACATCAAGATGGTAAGCACATCTGAGATCAAAGTCTCCTGTGTGATTGACGGGGATAAGCTTGGTGAGGTTATCAAGGCCCTTCACACCGCTTATCAGCTGGACACCGAGGAACAGGCATTTGTCGGCGGACCTAAAGACCGCAGATAGTCTCCTAGCTTTCAACCGATAACTTAATTATTTTCATATCCTCTTTACCTTCAAGAAGGTTCACCGTATCAGCGGTGAATCTTCTTTTTTTTTTCTAAAAAGGCAATCCTGCGCATAAAGCTAGATAGAGGACAAGAAGGATAAGAGGGACAAGTGGGACAAGAGTAAGGAGGAAATTATGCTTGATAAATTTGTAGCCAGTATGGCAACTCTACGGATCATATCCGGGACCTTGGAGATTATTGCGGCCATACTCATGCTCAAGCTTGGCAGGATTGATAAAGCGCTCGCGGTGAATTCAGCCTTGGCCTTTGTGGGACCGACAGTCTTGATTGTAACCACTTCACTGGGGCTTATGGGGATGGCTGACAAGCTTTCTTGGGGGAAGATTGGCTGGGTGGCCTGCGGAGTGATCTGTCTCTTAATTGGTATTTTGAAAAAATGATAGATTTCCCCGTCATACCTGAAATTATTCGGGCATACACTTGTCTTAAGTAAAGTTACTAAACAATTCTAAAGTCTTACATGGCGGGGGTAAATATGAACCCAACTTGGTTGACCGTATTACCTGAACACATCTCACGTATGCTGCGCCGGCTCCCACCCGAGCTTCTGACGAACCTCGAAGAGCTTCGGATCAGAGAAGGACGGGCCCTTGAAGTCAACGCCGCCGGCCGTCATTATTTCGTAACTGAAGACGGAAATATGAGCCGGGATCCAGAAGCAGCCTTCAAGCCTGGACGGGAGGATACCCACCGGCTGCTCGATCAAATTACGAACCATTCCTTGTATACGATGGAGGAAGAACTTCGCCGGGGGTTCATCACCATTCCGGGCGGACACCGGATCGGACTGGCAGGCAGGACCGTTCTGAGTGGAGGCAAGGTCGAGCATATTCGCGATATCAGCGGCTTCAATATACGGATCGCCCGTGAAGTACAAGGGATCGCGGATCCTGTTCTTCCCCAGCTGCTTGATTTCAGACACCGGAGTGTGAAGCATACCTTGATTCTATCGCCGCCTCAACACGGCAAGACCACCTTGCTGCGCGATTTGGCCAGGCAGATTAGCAGGGGGACCTGGGGCCACCCGGAAGCCAAATGGCCAGGGATGAAAGTAGGAATTATCGATGAACGATCCGAGATCGCCGGCAGTCAGCGGGGGGTGCCGAGCTTTGATGTCGGGCCCCGCACCGATATTATGGATGCTTGTCCCAAGGCCGAGGGAATTATGATGATGATCAGGTCCATGTCACCTGAGGTCATCATTGTTGATGAAGTAGGCCGCGAGGAAGATGGGGAAGCGTTGGCCGAAGCCCTTCATGCGGGCGTGAGAGTGATTGCTACCGCACATGGAACCGATGCAGGGGAGCTGCTTCACCGTCCGGCGCTTGCCAGGCTTGCGGACCCTCCCTTTTTCCAAATGTATGTAATTCTGTCCAGATCAGACAAGGGTCTCTCGTTCAGGCTGCTGGACAGCAAGATGAGATCAATGCAGGTAGAGGAAGTGCGTTGGAAAGGTAGTGGGCAGCATGCTTAAGATGCTTGGGGCCGTGCTTGTCATCGTGGCTGGCACGATGGCGGGTTGGCTGAAGGCGAGGCAGTTCGCCAGTCGTCCGGATCAGATCCGGCGGTTAATACAGGCGCTGAAGAGGCTGGAGACGGAGATCACCTATGGGTTCACCCCTTTGCCAGAGGCGCTTCAGCGGATCGGCAAGCAGAATCAGGCTCCTATACGTTCGATTCTGATGAAGGCGGCTGAAGGGATGGACGGACAGGCTGGCATGACCGCACAGGAGAGTATTCATAAGGCCATTCATGAGGAATGGAGGCATACAGCGATGAAGACTGCAGAGCGGGACGTGCTGTACCAGCTTGCCTATTCGCTCGGGACAAGCGATCGAAGAGACCAGCTGAAGCATATCGAGACTGCGGTCCGTCAGCTGGAAGCCGAGGAGTCGGCCGCGAGAGAGGATCAGGGCAGGTACGAGAAGATGTTCAGAAGCCTGGGATTACTGACGGCAGCACTGATCGTGATCCTGATCTACTAGAAGAACCGGGGAGCATGGTTCTGTCCGCTCCTAACTGATAGCGAGGTGCCTTTTCATGAATTTAGAAGTTAATGCTATATTCCAGATTGCGGGCATCGGCATCATCATTGCGATGATTCATACGGTGCTGAAGCAAATGGGCAAAGAGGATATGGCGCACTGGGTGACCTTGATCGGGTTTGTGGTCGTGCTGTTCATGGTCATTCGGATGCTGGACAGTCTTTTTCAAGAAATCAAATCGATATTTCTGTTCCAGTAGGAGGCCCGGCCGATGGAGATCATCCAGATTGTCGGACTTGGGCTGCTTGCAGCGATCCTGATTCTGGTCATTAAGGAACAGAAGCCAATCTTTGCATTTCTGATCGCCGCTTGTACCGGCATTACCATATTTCTGCTAATCATTGGCAAGATCAGTTCCATTATTGATGTTCTCGAGGAGCTGGCCCAAGCCTCAGGAGTACAGCTGATCTACCTGAAGACGATCCTGAAGATTATCGGAATTGCTTACATTGCGGAATTCGGTGCCCAAATCGTGCGTGATGCAGGACAAGAAAGTATCGCTTCAAAAATTGAACTCGCCGGCAAAGTCTTGATTATGGTGCTCGCCATCCCGATCATTGGCATCATTATAGAGACCATTATGAAGCTGCTGCCGGTCTAGTGGAAATGGGGACAAGGAGGATGAAGCTCCACGACCTGAATTGGCACAAGAGAACGCTAATCCTCTTCATACTCGGCTTTATGATCTTCTGGCCGGCGAAGCTGTTCGCACAGTCACAGGACGAAGGCTGGATGAAGCAGCAGGCGTCTGAACTGCCGACGGATCAGGTCGAAGCTTATTGGAAGCATCTGATGAAGGATTACGGCGGATTCTTTCCAGATGAGAAGGTGCCTTCCTTTATGGACATGTTACTGCCCGGAGGACAGGAATTCAATGTGAAATCCGGCCTCTCGGCACTGCTCAAATATATGTGGCATGAGGTTCTGTACAACGGACATATCCTGGTTACCATTGTCATTCTGACTGTGTTCAGCTTGATTCTGGAGACGCTGCAGACCGCATTCGAACGGGGAAATGTCAGCAAGGTGGCCTACTCGATCTGTTACATGGTCATTCTAATTCTGGCAATCAACAGCTTCAATGTGGCCATCGGATATGCCACAGACGCCATCAAGGACATGATTGACTTCATGATGGCGATGGTGCCCCTGTTGTTTACGATGCTGGCTTCGATGGGGAACATCGTCACAGTAACGGTTACGCACCCGCTTGTAGTGTTCATGGTTCACACGGTAGGTACGCTCGTATACACGGTGGTGTTCCCGCTGCTGTTCTTCTCGGCGCTCCTTCATATAGTCAGCTCCTTATCGGACAAGTATAAGCTCACACAGCTGGCTAATCTCCTTCGTACCATCAGTATGAGCTTGCTCGGGGTTCTGCTTACGATCTTTCTAGGAGTCATTTCTGTAAAAGGAATTACCGGCTCGGTTGCCGACGGGGTAACCCTGCGTGCAGCCAAATATGTAACGGGGAACTTCGTTCCCGTTGTAGGGAAAGTGTTCGCGGATGCAACGGATACCGTCATCTCCGCATCCCTGCTGGTGAAGAATGCCGTGGGCCTTGTGGGTGTCATTGTAATTTTGTTCCTGTGCGCTTTTCCAGCCATCAAAATTCTGACACTGGCATTAATCTATAATCTCTCCGCAGCGGTTATGCAGCCACTGGGTGATTCCCCGGTTGTAACGTGTCTTGAGACCATTGGCAAGAGCATGATCTATGTGTTCGCAGCCATGGCTGCCGTTGGCTTGATGTTCTTTCTGGCCATTACCATCATGCTTACCGCCGGAAATATAACGGTGATGATGCGATGACAATGGACTAAGAGAGGGGTGAATCCATGACCTGGATTGCCAATTGGCTGAAGGAAATTATATTTGTGGTTCTCCTGGCGGGCTTTGTTGACCTGCTTCTGCCGAACCGGTCGTTCGAGCGTTATGTCAAGCTGGTGATCAGTCTGCTCATCCTGCTTACGCTAATGTCTCCTGTGGTCAAACTCATTGGCGGCGATCCGGTGCAGGAACTGCAGACGGCGCTCAATCAGACGACGAAGGAGCTTGACCCCAACATGGACAGCAGCAGTACCGATCAGATTGTTCAGCAGGGATTGGCACTCCGCAAGAAACAGGAAGCACAGTCGCTCGAATGGGCAGGCCAGGAGGTAGCAAGAGAAATGGAGCAGCAAATTGAGCATAAGGCGGGAATTCAGGTGGAGCGGGTGAAGGTCACACTCGCAGTAAATAACCAAACAAGCCGACAGGAGGATACCGTGCAGCAGCCTGCCGGGAAGCCTGTGATCAAAGAAGTGGAAGTGTATCTCGCAGCCAAAAATCCGCCTGTAACTGATGGAACACCATCAAGTGAGGGAATACAGAGTACTGCCATATCGGTTCCTGCTATTAAGCAGGTTGAGAAGGTGGACATTACTGTCAAACAAGATGGGGCATTGGATACGAAGCATCCGGGCACGGGGACATCGAAGGATGCCGAAGTACAGAGCCAGAGTGGAATCCATACCACAAGAAATCTGGAGATTACGAACCAACTGACAAAGGATTGGGGTATCTCAAGGACAATCATCAAGATTCATGAACCTGAGGAACAATCAGGGCAATAAAGGAGGTGGAGAGCATGGTGAAGTGGTGGAAGAAGCTTGAACAGTGGCTGGGGGCAGGACCGGAAGGCAGCAAAAAAATAAACACATTGAGACTGCTTATTATACTCGGACTCATTGGAGTGGCCTTCATGCTGATCAGTTCATTTGTAAATGTGAAGAAAATCGATACCGGAGGTGCAGGGCGTGAACCACCGGTTCAGAATCAGTCTCAGACCACTTCGGCTGTCTCCCAGCCCGAAGATGGGGACAGCTCCTTTGACAATATAGAGGGCAATCTGGAGAGTCGAACCAAGGAAATACTGGAGAAAATCGTCGGAGTAGGTACGGTGGATGTGATGGTTACGGTTGACTCAACGGAAGAAGTTGTGGTTCAGCGGAATATGAAGGATTCCCAGGAACAGACAGATGAAACAGACGCGGGAGGCGGGAAGAGGCATGTAACCCAATATACCCGGGATGGACAGATTGTGACTTATGAAGTGTCGGGGGACTCTAAGCCGCTCATTACGAAGAAGATCAAGCCGAGAATCCGCGGGGTCCTCGTGGTCGCACGGGGGGCGGAGAACAAGACCGTCAAGCAGCTGATTGTAGATGCCGTTGAGAAAGGCCTGAATGTTGCATCCTATCAAATATCTGTAGTTCCACGTAAGGGCACACAGTAAGAGGGTTGATTAATAATTAGGAGGTATATTTAATGAAAACGAACAGACAAACAATTTGGCTTGTGTCCATGCTTAGCTTGATGGTGATCCTCTCGGCATACTACCTGTTCACAGAAGAGTCAGCGGTCAAGGCTCCAAAGGTTGCTGATGGCCAACAGGTATCCGTCCAGGATAATACGGCTGCCAAAGACACGGCTCTAACCGAGGCACAGGAGGATTTGGTCGTAAAAGAAGTAACGGATATCAGTGATAAAGTAACGGCTGCGGAGCCAGGCGCAGCAGCAGACAATAGCAAGAACGATGCTGCAAAGAAAGACACCGCGGCTGCCGAGGTGAAGAGCCCAGAGAAGACAGCACCTGCTGATCAATCAGCAGTGTCCAGTGAAGACCCGCAGAAGGATGCCGAGGTACTGAAGAAGATTGAAGCCCAAGGCACAGCGGGCAACGATGCCATTACTAATTATCAGTACCAAAGAAATGAGGAGAACAAGAAAATCAATGATAAGCTCACACAGATTATTGCGGATCAGACGAAATCAGCGGAAGAAAGTGCAAAGGCTCAAAGAGAACTAGCCGCCTTGGAGGATAAAGAGGCGAAAATTTCCGATATTGAAGAGAAGCTGCAGCAGCAGTATGCGAATGCGGCGGTAACTCCGAAGGATGATGGATACACCGTGGTCGTGCTAAGTGACAAGCTCGAAGCCAAGCAAGCCGTTAGCATCGTGGACCTGGTGATTAAAGAGCTTGGAGTCGCCCAGGATAAAGTTAGAGTGCAATATGTAACCCAGTAAACATGTGAAATGCGTTTATAAAACGCGGTTTCTCAGCAATTAAGAAGCCTTGCGCAAGCAGAAGGGCCCAAGAATCTTGGGCTCTTTCTATTTCTTAGACTTGTGATATAATACATAATGCTATGTTCTAAGAAGGCCAAGGCTTGTGTGTTACAAAGCTGAAGGAGTGAAACTGACAATGTTCAAATTAAACGAAATCAAAGAGCTTATTAAATTGGTGGATCAGACCTCGATTCACGAACTTGAAATTGAGAATGAGGGAACAAGACTTGCAATCCGCAAGCCGGGCAAGACTGAGATTGTACAGGTACAATCCGCAGCAGCGCCTGTAACGCATGTAACTGCCGCTCCCGCGTCGGTACAGATTCAGCCTGCAGCAGAGCCAGCCGCTGCGCCATCTGGCGAAGGTGCCCCGCGTGCCGATGCTAATGCGAACTTACATACGATTGTCTCTCCTATGGTAGGCACATTCTATCGTTCCTCTTCACCTGACAAGGCTCCTTATGTCAATGTGGGCGATAAGGTCGGCGACAAGACCACGGTCTGCATTATTGAAGCGATGAAGCTGATGAACGAGCTTGAGGCTGAAGTCAAAGGGGAAATCGTTGAGATCCTGGCCGAGAATGGCCAGCTTGTGGAATATGGACAGCCCCTCTTTCTGGTGAAGCCGGAGTAATGAACGTAAGAAGGCGGTAATACACGCTATCTTTAGGGTGCCAAGGAGGATGCAGACTTGAAATTTCATAAAATACTTATAGCCAACCGCGGTGAAATCGCGGTGCGAATTATCCGGGCTTGCCGGGAACTGGGTATCCAGTCCGTGGCTGTATACTCGGAAGCGGATAAGGATTCCCTTCATGTCCGTTTAGCGGATGAAGCCTATTGTATAGGTCCAACCCTGTCCAAAGACAGTTATTTGAATTTTACGAATCTGATGAGCGTGGCAACGCTCACCGAGTGTGACGCAATTCACCCGGGTTATGGATTCCTGGCTGAGAATGCCGATTTTGCAGAGATCTGCGGGTCCTGCAACATCACGTTTATTGGACCGTCTCCGGATGCGATCACCCGCATGGGAGATAAGGCGGTAGCCAAGCAGACGATGATTGAAGCGAAAGTGCCTGTTATTCCTGGTTCGGACGGCCTGATTGAAGATATGGACCAAGCTATTATGGTAGCTCGTGATATCGGCTACCCTGTTATAATCAAGGCAACCGCCGGTGGCGGCGGCAAAGGAATCCGGATTGCGGAAGATGAGGATTCCCTTGTTCAGCAGATTACCACGGCACAGCAGGAGGCCCAAAAGGCTTTCGGCAATGCAGGTGTATATCTGGAGAAATATCTTACAGGCATGAAGCACGTTGAGATTCAGATTATCGCCGACAGGCATGGGAATGTTGCCTATTTGGGAGAACGGGATTGCTCCGTTCAGAGACGCAGACAGAAGCTGGTAGAGGAAGCTCCTTGCCCGATTCTAAGTCCTGAGAAACGTAAAGAGATGGGAGAAGCGGCAGTGAGAGCAGCTCAAGCCGTTGATTATTCCGGCGCCGGTACGCTTGAGTTCCTGTTGGGCCCTGATGGACAGTTCTACTTCATGGAGATGAACACCCGGATTCAGGTTGAGCATCCCGTAACCGAGATGGTTACCGGGATCGATCTGATTAAGGAAATGATCTCGGTGGCTGAAGGGAACCCATTGTCTTTCTCCCAGGAAGATGTCATTATTAACGGCTGGTCTATCGAATGCCGTATTAATGCCGAGGACCCGTCTCGTAATTTCATGCCGTCCCCAGGCAAGATAGGTTTCTATCTGGCACCGGGTGGACCGGGTGTCCGTGTAGACAGCGGAGCTTATCCGGGGTATGTGATTACGCCTTTCTATGATTCCATGATTGCCAAGCTAATCGTATGGGCTCCTACACGTGAGGAAGCTATTGCCAAAATGAAGCGGGCGTTATCCGAGTTCGCGGTAGAAGGAATTCACACCACGATTTCTTTCCATCAGAAGCTGCTGGAGCATCCAACCTTCATACGGGGGGATTTCGATATTAAATTTCTGGAAGAAAATGAGATTTAATAACTTGGACCCTGTTTGTCATAATGAGTCCAAAATGATATAGTATGTATAATAAGTGCGCTTGCCTACTAGTAGCATCCGCAAACTTATTGAGAGGTGGATGAAGACGACGATGAGTACTTTTCCTACAGAATATGAGAGAACCGAAATTGGTGAAATCCAAATTGCTCCCGAAGTCATTGAAGTAATCGCAGGTCTTGCTGCCGTTGAAGTTAACGGTGTGGCTGGCATGAGCGGCGGATTCGCTGGAGGCATCGCAGAGCTGCTGGGACGGAAGAACCTGTCCAAGGGCGTTAAGGTCGAAGTTGGTCAGCTTGAGGCTGCAGTCGATGTATCTGTGATTGTGGAGTATGGTAACCGCCTTCCAGAAGTGGCGACCGAAATTCAGCGTAACGTCAAGCGCTCGATTGAGACCATGACAGGGCTTACTGTTGTTGAGGTCAACGTACATATTCATGACGTTATCTTCAAGACAGCCGAGAAGATCGAGGAGTCGGAACTGAGCCACAGGGTGAAATAATGAATGCAGCGATTAACCCCTGACGAATCAGCGTCAGGGGTTTACTATAATCTTAAGGTGGGTGCACGTTCAGTGGCAAAAATCTTGGACAGACTTCTGCTGTTTATTTATAGTTTCAGCATAGGTATTCTATCCGTAATTGCGATTCTTCTCTTTACCGAAGCGGTACCTTTTCACATTGACAGCAGTTATGAGAAGACTCTGCTGAATGTATCAATTGCGGTTGCAGCTGTACTCTTCCTGCTCAGCATCCGGTTCTTCTATATTTCGATCCGGCGTGACAGGGCATCATTGCCCTCAATCGATCAGCGGACGGAATTCGGAGATATCCAGATTTCGGTGGAGACCATTGAGAATCTGTCCCTCAAAGCTGCATCACGGGTTAGAGGCATCAAGGATGTGAAGACACGAATCAAGATTACCGAGTCGGGATTGAGCATTATTATTCGCGCGCTAGTGGACGGGGAGAGCTCCATACCGACACTGACTGAAGAAGTTCAGAGGCAAGTCCATGATCACGTACAGGAGATTACGGGCATTCCGGTATCTTATGTATCCGTGTATATTGCTAATCTTGTTCAGTCGCCTACGATCAAAAGCCGGGTTGAATAGGGGTGGATTTCAGGGTGCTCTGGAAACAATTATGGGAGAGTCATAGAGGACGCTTGCTGGGTCTGGCTACCGCCCTGTTACTTTGTCCAATCTATCTGTTTTTCGGGTTTTGGAACATGCTTTTCTGCGCGCTGCTCTTGTACATCGGTTATACAATCGGTAAGTATAAAGATCTTGGCCAGGGCTCGTTCATCCCATGGGCGGAGATACGTGACTGGCTCGGTGCGCGCTGGCGTCCTTTTAAATGATTCCTGTGATATGCTTTCTCCGAAAAAAACTGCTGCTATACGGTGTGCCTTCGGTAAACTCCGTATAATTCTGCTCATTTTTTTGTTGCGGAGAGCATTTCACGGGTTTTTTTCTGTCAATAGTCATGCACACTATATGGAATGAACTACACACAAAATACATCCATGATCCATACAAGGGATGTCCAGAGGTTAACCTCGAGGAGGAAGTTAATGAAAAGACGATTAGCTAGGGAAATATCGGTACAAAGCCTGTACCAAATGGAAATGAATGATGTCGAAGCAAATGAGGCCGTTACAATGCTTCTGTCAGAAGCCGGCGGGGAGAACGAGAGTGAAGTTGAACTCAGCGATATGGGGACTCCGGAATTCGTGCTTGAGCTGGTCAACGGAGTCTGGGAGAAGAAAAGCGAAATCGATGCCCTTCTCGGTGATTATCTGAAAGGGTGGCAGATCAGCCGGTTGTCCAGAGTGGACCGTCAGGTCCTGCGCTTGGCGGCTTATGAGATGATCTACCGTGATGATGCGCCTGCCAAGGTGGTTGTGAACGAAGCCATAGAGCTGGCGAAGCACTTCGGAACTGCCGAATCCGGCAAGTTCGTTAATGGGGTTCTGGGGAAGATGATTCAGGATCTGGATCAATTGAAAAACAAACAGTAAAACAAACAAACAGTTAAAAAACAAATCATGGAGAGGGAGAGAGATAATGACAGCACAAATAATTAGTGGGAAACAGGTAGCTGAGGAAATTCGCCAGGGTCTGCGTGAGGAGATGGAGAGACTGGCAGAGACGGGATTCAAGCCAGGTCTTGCGGTAGTGATTGTTGGAGAAGATCCTGCTTCCCAGGTCTACGTCCGTAATAAAGACAAGGCTTGCCATGACCTGGGATATTATTCCGAGGTTCATAAGTTAGAGGAATCCACTACCCAGGAAGAACTGCTTGCCCTGGTTAACAAGCTGAATCAGCAGAGCAACATTCATGGCATCCTTGTACAGCTTCCACTGCCTAAGCATATTGACGAGAAGTCCGTAATTAATGCCATTGCTGTGGAAAAAGACGTGGATGGATTCCATCCAGTGAATGTGGGTAATCTGGTCATTGGAGATGACAGTCTGCTTCCTTGTACCCCTGCAGGTGTGATTGAGCTCATTAAGCGTACGGGTCTTGATATGGCCGGCAAGCATGCCGTTGTGATCGGACGCAGTAATATTGTAGGCAAGCCAGTGGCTCTTCTGCTGCAGCGGGAGAACGCTACGGTTACAATGTGTCATTCCCGTACAGCCAACATGAAAGAGCTTACCCTTCAAGCGGATATTCTGGTTGTTGCGGTTGGCAGAGCCAATTTCATTGATGCGTCCTATGTGAAGCCGGGTGCGGTAGTTATCGATGTTGGCGTGAACCGTCTTGATAATGGCAAGCTCGCTGGCGATGTTGATTTTGACAGCGTGAAGGAAGTCTCCGGGCCAATCACACCGGTTCCAGGCGGAGTAGGTCCGATGACGATTACGATGCTGATGAACAATACGATGGTGGCAGCAAAGCGTCTTAGCGGTCTGGAATAATCCATCTTTCATAACCTGAAGGGGGGATCCCCGTGAATCAAAGAATCTTCTCGATAAAGGAACTGAACCGGTATATCCGAATGAAGCTGGAATCGGACACGCTTCTGTCCGAAGTGTGGATACGGGGAGAAATCTCGAACTTCACACACCATTCAAGCGGTCACATGTACTTCACCTTGAAAGATAAGGACAGCCGGATCAAGAGCATTATGTTCGCTTCTCACAACCAGCGGCTGCCTTTTATTCCGAAAGAGGGATCAAGGGTGATTGCAAGAGGCAATGTATCGGTGTACGAAAGAGACGGGCAGTACCAATTCTATGCGACCCATATGCAGCCGGATGGGATAGGCAGCTTGTATCTCGCCTATGAGCAGCTGAAGAAGAAGCTTGAAGATGAAGGATTGTTTGAGCAGTCCCGTAAAAGAGCTCTGCCGCGTTATCCGAAGACGATCGGTGTAGTTACGTCTCCAACAGGTGCCGCAGTGCGGGATATCATAATCACCTTACAGCGGCGATATCCGCAGGTGCCGATCATCCTGCACCCCGTGCTTGTGCAGGGCAAGCAGGCAGCGCCTTCGATTGTGAAGGCACTGCGTACTCTGAACAGCATGGGAGAGGCCGATGTAATCATCGTCGGCCGGGGCGGGGGCTCACTCGAGGAGCTGTGGGCCTTCAACGAGGAGATTGTGGCCCGGGCTATCTATGAATCGGCAATCCCCGTCATCTCGGCCGTGGGCCATGAGACTGACTTTACGATAGCCGATTTCGTAGCCGATCTTCGCGCAGCCACGCCTACAGCCGCTGCCGAGCTGGCCGTGCCGCATGCCGCCGAGCTGCGGGCGCTGCTCGGCCAGCGCGAGCGGGAGCTTCAGCAGGGGCTGAAGCACCGTCTGGCTCGCGCCCGGGAGCGGCTCGCGCGCCTCCAGCGCTCGCCGGTGCTCGTGCATCCGCGGCGGAGCCTGCTCCAGCACGCCGAGCGGCTCGACATGCTGAAGCATCGTCTCGCCAGCCGCATGCATGCCCGCGCGCTCTTGACGAGCGAGCGGCGCGGCCGCCTGCATGCGAGGCTCCTGCGGTTCCATCCGCAGGAGCAGCTGCAGTACGCGAAGCGGCGTCAGTCGGACGCCGCAAGGCAGCTTCGCCAGGCAATGCTGGCGGTGCTCAAGGATAGATCCGCTCAGCTGACTGCAGGGATTCGTCAGCTCGATGCGCTGAGCCCACTCAAAGTCATGGGCAGGGGCTACAGCTTGGTCTATGATGAACAAGGTTCACGCTTAATTAAATCGCTGGATGAAGTCCAACCTGGGGATATGCTGAAGATCAAAGTCACCGACGGTGAACTGGATTGTCAGGTATGGGGGATGCAGCGGGAAGGAGACAGTCATGGAACAGGAGAAGGACATTAATTTTGAAGAGGCCATGAGTCAGCTCGAAGAGATCGTGTCTAAGCTGGAACATGGAGATGTGCCGCTTGAGACGGCAATCGATCTGTTTCAGCGGGGGATGCAGCTGTCCCAGCTCTGCGGTCAGAAGCTGGTACAAGTCGAGGGAAAGATCGAGATGATTGTTGAATCAGACGGGGAGATTACGAAGAAGCCTTTTGCAGCTCCGGTCGAAAGTGGTGAATCAGGTGAGTAGTCAGCCTTCATTCGGCTCCTATATGGAAGAAATCAACAAGCTGGTCACCGGTGGACTTCAAGACTTTATTCCAGGGGAGTGGGTTGTTCCCTCCTCTCTCCATGAAGCCATGCGTTATTCCTTAATGGCCGGAGGCAAACGCATTCGTCCACTGCTCGTCATTGCTGCGGCGGAGTCGCTGGGCGGGAGCCGTGAAGCGGCGCTGCCCGTCGCCTGCGCCGTAGAAATGGTACATACATATTCACTAATCCATGATGATCTACCGGCGATGGATAATGATGATTTCCGCAGAGGCAAGCCTACGAACCACAAGGTGTTCGGTGAGGCGTCAGCTATTCTTGCGGGTGACGGTCTTCTTACCCATGCCTTCTACAGCATTGCCCAGGCAAGCCGGAGATACCATGTTCCTGCTGAACAAACGTTGGCCATTGTAGAAGAGCTGTCTTTGTACGCAGGGCCCAAAGGTATGGTCGGCGGGCAGGCAGCGGATATGGAAGGTGAGCAGGGGATTACAAGTCTCGACCAGCTGAAATACATCCATATGCACAAGACAGGCGATCTCATCGTCTTCTCGTTGAAGGCCGGGGGCCGGATTGCTTCCGCTTCTCTGGAGCAGCTCAGGGCGTTGGAGACTTTTGGCCGAAGCATTGGACTGGCATTCCAGATTCAGGACGACATCCTGGACCTGATTGGCAATGAGGAAAAGCTGGGTAAGAAGACACAAAGCGATGTAGTGATGAATAAAGTGACATACCCATATTTTATTGGACTGGAGGAGTCGAGAGCTGAGGTGGACCGGCTTACCTTGCTTGCCAAGGAGGCGATCGGTGGTGGAACCATTCCCCATCCGGACCGTCTGCTTCAAATGGCCGACTTTCTGCTTAACCGCGATCATTAGAGACAAGATTTGGGACAAAAGGAGGCTGCAGGCCGGCACAGATTATTGCAGCGCTTACTTTTGTGGTATAATGATCACAATTACCTGAGGGAAATTTGTACTACTCACCATGACAAATCCAAATTGAAGAAAGCGGGGAAATCATGTGCTGCTTTCACAAATTCATGAACCCAATGATTTAAAAAAATATTCTGTAGACGAGCTGGACAACATCGCCCAGGAAATACGCGATTTCCTGATTCAGAAGCTGTCCGCTACGGGTGGGCATCTTGCGCCGAATTTAGGTGTGGTAGAGCTCACGCTTGCCCTTCACTATTGTTATAACAGCCCTGACGACAAATTTATATTTGACGTTGGCCATCAGGCATATGTCCACAAGATCCTGACCGGACGAATGGAGCAGTTCGATACACTTCGCAAGTACAAAGGCTTGAGCGGATTTGTGAAGCGGAACGAAAGTGAGCATGATGTCTGGGAAGCCGGGCACAGCAGTACTTCTCTGTCGGCGGCAATGGGCATGGCCTTGGCAAGGGATCTCAAGGGCGGAACGAACAAGGTAGTCGCAATTATCGGAGATGGTGCCCTTACTGGGGGAATGGCATTTGAAGCCATGAATCACATCGGTCATGAGAAGAAGAATCTTATGGTTATACTGAACGATAATGAGATGTCGATCGCTCCGAATGTGGGTGCCATGCATAATTATTTGAGCAAAATCCGATCGGACCGGACCTATCTTCGGGCCAAGGACGAGGTGGAGCTTCTGCTTAAGAAGATTCCGGCCATTGGGGGCAAGCTGGCGAAGACGGCAGCCAATCTCAAGGATAGCCTGAAGTATATGATCATGAACGGTGTTCTGTTTGAAGAGCTTGGCTTCACCTATCTGGGACCCGTTGACGGACACGATCTTCCCAAGCTGATCGAAGTCTTTAAGCAGGCTGATAACGTGACAGGTCCTGTACTTGTGCATGTTCTGACTACGAAAGGCAAGGGGTATTCACCCGCTGAAGCGGATTCGCACAAGTGGCATGGCATCTCGCCTTACAAGATTGAATCGGGCAAGGTGCTGAAAGCTGTTGGAAATCCGATGTATACGGAAGTGTTCGGTCAGACACTGATTGAGCTTGCGGAGCAGGATTCCCGTATCATTGCTGTAACCCCAGCTATGCCGGGAGGATCGGGTCTTCTTAAATTCGCGGAGAAGTTCCCTGATCGGATGATCGATGTGGGCATCGCTGAACAGCATGCGGCAACCATGTGCGCAGCTCTGGCTATGGAAGGGATGAAGCCGGTGTACGCGGTGTATTCCACTTTTATGCAGAGAGCTTACGACCAAATCATCCATGATATTTGCCGTCACAATGCCAACGTGATGTTCGCCATTGACCGTGCCGGGTTTGTTGGCGCTGACGGGGAGACGCATCAGGGCGTGTATGATATTCCTTTTTTGCGCCATATTCCGAATATGGTTCTGATGATGCCCAAGGATGAGAACGAGCTGCGTCATATGATGAAGACCGCTCTCGAGTACAATGATGGGCCTATTGCTTATCGTTATCCTCGAACCAACGTGCCGGGAGTTTCTATGGATGTGGAATTGGTACCTATTCCAATCGGTACCTGGGAGAAAGTGCGGGAAGGTGATGGGACAGCCATCATAGCCGTCGGGACAATGGTCCAAGTTGCAGAGGAGGCGGCTGAGCAGCTGAAGCGTGAAGGTATCCAAGCAGCAGTGATCAATGCAAGATTTATTAAGCCGCTTGATGAGACTATGCTGCTTGAGCTTGCCAAGACCCACGCCAAGATGGTGGTCATTGAGGAGTCAACCATTGCGGGTGGCCTTGGAAGTGCCATTCTGGAATTCTATGCTCAGCAAGGCATTTCCGGTCTTGACATACGCTTGATGGGAGTTCCTGACAAGTTCATTGAGCATGGCAGTATTAAGGAACAGTGTCAAGAAGTGGGTCTCACAACCGAGGCCTTGATAGAACAAGTTCAAAAGCTGCGGAATGATCACCATTTCGCATTTGGTAAGAAGACGCTGCCTTCGTAGGCAGCTTCTTTAATGAAGTCGGGACTACAGGAGATGAACATGGCTGGTTCTAAGGAACGGATAGATGTCCTGCTTGTGGAGCAAGGATTTTTTGAGAGCAGAGAGAAGGCGAAGGCAGCTATTATGGCCGGTCTGGTGTATGGGGATACGGAACGGATTGAGAAGGCCGGAACCAAGATTCCGCGTGACACCCAGCTTAACGTGAAAGGGGCTATACACCCCTACGTGAGCCGTGGAGGTCTTAAGCTTGCCAAGGCGATAAATACTTTTGGATTAGATATGAGCGGACGGGTTATGCTCGATATCGGCGCGTCAACGGGTGGGTTCACCGACTGTGCGCTTCAGAACGGAGCGTCTTATGTCTACGCGATAGATGTAGGTTACAATCAGCTGGATTGGTCGCTGCGTAATGACGAGAGGGTCAATGTCAAGGAACGCATGAACTTTAGGTATATGACCCCGGAAGATCTGGATGGCCCGGTGCCTGATTTCGCGAGTATTGATGTTTCTTTTATTTCCCTGAAATTAATTCTGCCTCCGCTTAAGAGTCTGCTGAAGCGGCCGGCTGATGTCGCTGCGCTGATTAAGCCTCAATTTGAAGCGGGCAGGGACAAGGTGCCAAAGACTGGAGTTGTCCGTGATGCCAAGGTACATCAGGAGGTGATGGAACAAGTGCTTACTTTTGCCGTAGAGGAAGGCTTTGGTATTAAGGGATTAACCTTCTCGCCTATCACCGGAGGGGAAGGTAATATCGAATTTCTGGTGCACCTTCGGCTTGATCCGGATGAGCAGAATGAGGGAGATTCTAAGTTGAATATACCGGAGCTTGCCCGCAACGTTGTAGAAGAAGCTTCGGGTACCTTTAACCCTCAACATAAATGAGCCGCTGCCTGCAGCGGTTTTTTTTCGGGATTGAAACTCTTTTAATAAATCTTGTATAATGAGAACAAGTGTTTCTTTTTTGGTTGGTCCGTATATTTATGTATTAGAAAAAGGATGAGGTCCTTCCCTTGTCGAATTACCCTTTGAGGTGATGGAATAGGTATGCAGGCAGATGGATTTTTAATAGTTGTTGTCGTTGCCATTCTGTTGTATCTGATCTACCGGAGTGTTCAGTCCTGGCTGCGTAGGCCGGCATTGTTAAGACGCGGACTTCACTTCGATCTGAATGAGGACATTCCTGGTCACCCTGCTGTGGAATTGCTGAAGGAGCACGGGTACGAGGTGATCAGCGGCAAGCTTCGGGTACCTCTTACCTTCATGGTTAACCATACGAAGCTGCACAGCCGGCTGTTTATCGATTATGTAGCTACCCGGGAAGATGAACTGTATTTAGTTAGATTAGCTCGTGCAAGACAGCCACTAGAATGGACTGGCAGCGGAGTCCGCCAGGAACTGCTCCCATTTCTTTTGTTATATCCGGATTGTTCAGGTTTATTATATATCGATGCCGAGCATAGTGAGATTAAAGTCATCGTACTGGATTCTGATGATGAATAAGCCGAATATTAGGCATTTACGGAGGAATGTATGAAAGGCCAAAGACATATCAAGATACGTGAAATTATTACCGGACAGGAAATTGAAACCCAGGATGAACTCGTAGAAGCTCTGCGTGAGGCGGGTTATCAGGTGACTCAGGCCACGGTATCCAGGGATATAAAGGAGCTTCTGCTCATTAAAGTTCCAATGGACGATGGCAGGTACAAGTATTCACTTCCGGTCGATCAAAGGGCTAATCCGGTACAGAAGCTGAGGCGCTATCTGGTTGACAGCTTTGTACATATTGATTATACAGGGAACCTGGTTGTGATGAAGTGTCTGCCGGGAACCGCGAATTCCGTAGCTGTACTGATTGATAATATGGAGTGGCCAGAGATACTGGGCACAATCTGCGGAGACGATACGATATTGATCATCTGCCGAACGGAAGAGTACAGCAAGTCCATTATTAATCAAATTATGAGTTTTATTCCTTAATAGGCGGACGGAGGTGCGCTCATGTTAGTTCACTTGTCAATTAGAAACCTGGCCGTAGTTGAATCGGTTGATGTTACATTCCATCGAGGCTTTCATGTTCTTACTGGGGAGACGGGTGCCGGCAAATCCATTATTATAGATGCTCTTGGCTTCATTGCGGGAGGACGGGGGTCAGCCGATCTGATCCGGTACGGTTGCGACAAGGCAGAGATTGAAGCCTCCTTTGATCTGCGGGGCAATCATCCTGCATGGAGTACGCTCGAAGGCTTGGGCATACATGCCGATCCGTCAGAGGAGCTTATCATTCGCAGGGAGATCAGTGCGCAGGGTAAGAGTATCTCCAGGATCAACGGTCAAATGGTGAATTTGAGCATGCTCAGAGAGATTGGCGACCAACTGATCAACATTCATGGTCAGCATGAGCACCAGACGCTGCTTCGTCCAGAGCGGCATCTCCATTTGCTGGATGCATTTGGATCCGACATTCTGGCCCCGCTAAAGGCAAGTTATCAAGCGACCTATTCCGCGTTTGTTAAGGTGGAGAAGGAATGGAATGAGCTCCAGAAATCCAGTCAGCAGACATTCCAGATGCTGGATATGTACCGTTACCAGATTGAGGAGATCGCAGCCGCCAAACTAAAAGCCGGAGAAGATGAATTACTTGCGGAAGAAAAGGTCAAGCTATCCCATAGTGAGAAAATGATGGATTCCATCTCGGGTGCCTATGAGCTGCTCAACGGTTCACATGGGCTTGAAGCTGTAGCCAAAGCCATATCCAGGTTCGAGGATATTGCCGGTTATGATTCCAAGGGAATCGGGCCGATCCTGGAACAGCTGCAATCCGCTTATTATCAGCTGGAAGATGCCTCATTTGCTCTGCGGAATTACCGGGATGGCATTGAGGTTAACTCTGGCCGGCTGGACGAGGTACAAGAAAGGCTGGATTTCATTTCGACCTTGAAGCGCAAATATGGGGACAGTATTGAGCGAATCCTTGCCTATTATGATCAGATCACACAGGAGACCGACACGCTGGAGAACAAGGATGAAATTCTGGAGAGACTGAGTGCCCGCAGGGAGAAGCTGCTTACCCAGCTTCTTGAAGAAGGGGAGGCATTAAGTCAGGCACGGCAGCGGTGCGCCGACGACTTGGCCATTCAGATCGAAGCTGAGCTGAAGGATCTGCAGATGGGCCGTACCTCCCTCAAAGTTAAATTTGGCCGGCTTGAGGATCCATCGGGAGTGGAGTGGAGAGGTCAGCGTATCCGCGTAAGCCGGCAGGGCCTGGATACGGCCGAGTTCTTGATCTCACCAAATCCAGGCGAGCCGCTAAGGCCGCTTGGCAAGATTGCTTCTGGTGGTGAGCTGTCCAGGATGATGCTTGCCTTGAAGAGCATTTTTGCAAGACATGATGAAGTGCCGGTTCTAATATTTGACGAAGTGGATACGGGAGTTAGCGGCCGGGCAGCCCAGTCCATAGCAGAGAAGCTGTACAAGCTGTCAGCAACCTGTCAGGTGTTCTCAATCACACACCTTCCTCAGGTAGCCTGTATGGCTGACAATCAGTATCTTATTGAGAAGACGGTTCATGACGGCCGTACCATGACTCAAGTGGAGGCTTTGACGGAGACAGGCCGGGTGAAGGAGCTTGCCCGTATGCTCGGCGGGGTTGAAATTACGGAGAAGACCCTGCATCATGCCCAGGAAATGCTCGGGTTGGCAAGGGATCAGAAGGCTGAGGTTACTTGCCGGAGTAATGATTGACAGTAATAAATGGCCTGCTCGGGGGTATCTTATAGGTACGCAATTGGCGACCACCTTTTCGTCAAGCGATAGAAGCTAAGGGAGCGTGACAGCCATTGAACCCGAACCTCAGGAAGAGAATGCTCGGCCTTTTATTTACTTTTTTCTTTTGTTTCTTAGGTTCGGCAGCAGCAGGAGAGGTCAGCAATCCACTCATGCCGAACGAGCTTAGATTAGTCGAGGGCGAGCTTGCCCGTATAGAATCAGCCCTTCCGGTTCTGGCACAAGTCAGTGTAGACCGGCCGGATGTGGTACAGCTTGGCGGTGATGCTAAGTCGTCCGCGGGTGATGTTTCTTTTGGTAAAGGAAAGCCGCTGCTGCTTAGTTCCCAATCCGCAGGAGAGGCTCATCTCCGTATGAAATTATTCGGTCAAATTCCTCTTAAGACAGTCAAAGTCAATGTTATTCCCGATCTCAAGGTTATCCCGGGTGGACAGACCATTGGTGTTAAGCTGAAATCGTCTGGTATTTTGGTTGTAGGACACCATTTGGTCAGCATGTCCGGTAACTCCAAGCAATCCCCAGGAGAAAAGGCAGGACTTCAGCTCGGCGACCGCATTACGCACATGAATGGCATCGAGCTCAAGGATGTGAAGGATGTTGCCTCAATTGTTGAACAGGCAGGCCAGCAGAAGCAGCCGCTTGAAGTGACTTATAAGCGCGGAGAGCACGTCTACAGAACCACATTGTCTCCTGTCTTTGACGAGCAGGACAAGACGTGGCGTCTGGGGCTTTATATTCGCGATTCGGCTGCGGGCGTGGGTACCCTTACTTTTTATGCTCCAGAGCAAGGGGTCTATGGGGCTTTGGGTCATGTAATCACTGATATGAATACCCAGACACCTATTGTGGTTGGCAGTGGCCAAATTGTTGAATCAAGCGTTACTTCAATCTCCAAGAGCGAGAACGGAGAACCCGGGGAGAAAAGGGCGCATTTTATCAAAGAGGGCCGTGTCCTAGGAAATATTGAGCAGAATACCGACTTTGGCATATTCGGCAAGATGTCCACGAATCCGGAGCATAGCCTCTATGGTGATCCTATTCCTGTCGGTTTTGCTGAGCATGTGAAAGAAGGCCCTGCCGAAATCCTGACTGTCGTAAGCGGACAAAAAGTGGAAAGATACAGCATCGAAATCGTCCATGTCTCATCTCAAAATGCACCACAAACCAAAGGGATGGTCATTCGGATTACGGATCCAAGATTAGTGAACAAGACCGGCGGAATTGTCCAGGGAATGAGCGGGAGCCCAATCATTCAGAACGGCAAGTTGATTGGTGCAGTAACCCATGTCTTTGTGAATGATCCCAAATCGGGATATGGCTGCTTTATTGAATGGATGCTGCAGGATGCTGGTGTCATGATCAACAATTCAGGGCAAGCGAAAAATCTTAAGGCGAGCTAACCGCCTTAAGATTTTTTTGTCGAAAAAGAAAAATTGACGTCAAGTATTGTAATAAATATTTTATTATAATATAGGCTTTAAAAAAAATAAAGAAAAATAATTTTCGACGAAGGGATTCAGATCTTTATGTCGAATCCATATATTAGGACATGAAAAGATAAGCGACACAAATACAGAATTTCTAAGGAGGACATGGAAATTGCAAAACATTGAGGTATTGTTGGCTGACGATAATCGGGAATTTACGAATTTACTGGCGGAGTACATTTCAGGACAGGAAGATATGACCATCTCGGGTATTGCATACAACGGAGAAGAAGCTCTTCAGATGATCGAGAACGGCTCCAAGATTCCTGATGTTCTGATTCTTGATATTATTATGCCTCATCTGGACGGATTGGGCGTACTTGAACGCCTTCGTGATATGAATCTGTCTCCGCAGCCTAAGGTAATCATGCTAACGGCATTTGGACAAGAGAATATTACACAAAGAGCGGTGCAGCTCGGGGCTTCGTACTACATCCTCAAGCCTTTTGATATGGAAGTGCTTGCTCAACGAATTCGTCAGCTGGTCGGGATTCCATCGCAAAGTCTAGGCAGTCAAAGTTCAACTTCATCGTCCTCCTTGTTCAAATCCAATGTGGTTCCTATGGCTAAAGGGAAGAACCTGGATGCGAATATTACCTCGATCATACATGAAATTGGCGTACCTGCGCATATTAAAGGATATCAGTATTTGCGTGAAGCCATCACTATGGTGTACAACAATATAGAAATCTTGGGAGCAATCACCAAGACCCTGTATCCGGCTATTGCGGAGAAATTTAAGACAACCCCTTCACGGGTGGAGCGCGCAATCCGCCATGCTATTGAAGTAGCCTGGACCCGCGGGAACATTGATTCCATCAGTCACCTGTTCGGTTATACCATCAACATCAGCAAATCAAAGCCGACCAACAGTGAATTCATCGCCATGGTGGCAGATAAGCTGAGAATTGAGCATAAGGTTAGCTGAAAGGGTAAGGGGCTGTGAGTACAATAATATACAGAAGCTCATGCAGCATCTGTAGAAGCTAAAGTCATTTCTGAAGGGAAGCAGCATGCTAACCTTGGAAGTGGCTTTGTTTTTTATAGAAAATTCCTATAATCGGTACAAAAAAGTTGATTACCTGCACATACCTAATCATGGTAAAGTAATATTATCCCATGTTAACGGGTAGGTTTTATTGGAGATTATGATCACTTCACTGTTAAGGAGGAGGATGGATATGAGCAGCAGGCAAGAAAGATTAATAATCCGTGATGCTGTGCCTGAGGATCGGGCATCGATCGAGAAATTGATGGTAGAAGCTTACGGACAATATGAGCAGAGCATGCCGGAGGAACGGTGGAAGCCATATATCAAGTCAATTCGTGAATCTGTCTATACAGAAGGCCCGGCAGCGCGCATTGTAGCCGAGCTAAATGGGGAAATTGTGGGCAGTCTGCTTGTTTTCTTGTCCTCGGAAGCGGCGTATGGCCGTCCTGATCTCAAGATAGAATCTCCGATCATTCGTCTGCTCGCAACTTCTCCGAAGGCAAGGGGGAGAGGGATTGCCACCCAATTGATTAGTGAGACTGTACGCAGAGCTAAGCTGTGGGGCGCTGATACAATTCATCTGCATACGTCTGATGTCATGGCTCCCGCCATAAGATTATATGAGTTTCTAGGCTTTGAGCGTGCCAGGGAGAAGGAAATGCAGAATGGAGACATACTTGTGAAGTGCTATCGGCTTCAGCTGCAGCCTATTGAAGCTTAAGAGGAGTGGGTTGTTACCCATTCCATCTAGCTTAGTCTTTGGACACTTATGTATAGGGGTGCACAGGTGTGGATATATGGATATACAAAAGGAGCCTCTGACAATCAGAAGCTCCTTTTGTGCAGGTATTTACATTTAAGGTCTATTACTATACTTCGAATCCATGGGAAGCAATCACGTTCTGGTACCAATAATAGCTGTCTTTCGGCGTCCGTGTATAGGTCTTGAAGTCGACATGCACGATGCCGAATGGCTTGGTGTAGCCGAATGCCCATTCGAAGTTATCCATAAGGGACCACAGCATGTATCCTTTAACGTTGATTCCTGATTCAATGGCTCGTGAGAGCTGGAAAAGATGCTTTTGCAGGTAAGCGATACGCTTTGGATCATGCTGCTTGCCGTCTTCACTTGCTTCAGACTCGTAATAAGCGCCATTCTCAGTGATATAGATCGGAATAGAGCCGTATTCACGGTCTACCCATTGAAGAACATTCAAGAAGCCCTGAGGGTAGATGTTCCAATCGAAATCGGTTGTATCGAACCCGCCGGATACCGGCTCGAATTCCAGAATTCCTGCTTCAGGATCATGCCTGCCGACACCACCGGTATAATAGTTAATCCCAATGAAATCAATGGGCTGGCTAATGATCTCCAAATCTCCAGGCAGAACCGGAGGTTCATATCCTTTGGATTTGTACCAGTTCAGAGCTCTTTGTGGGTAGATTCCCTTGAATACCGGATCGAAGAACCAGTTATTGAAGTACTCAAGACGGCGCTCTGCGGCTTCAACATCCTGTTCTTGCTGGCTGAAGGGCTCAAACCATTCCGTGTTCGGAGCAAAACCAATCTCTCCTTTAATGCCTAATTGTCTAAAGGACTTCACGGTCTCCCCATGGGCAACGAGGATATGATGGGCGACGTTCAGAGCAAGCTGGAAATCTTTGTTCCCGGGGGCATGGTCGCCTAACTCATTGGAGAGGAAGGAGATGCACCAAGGCTCGTTAAATGTGATCCATTTGCTAATCTTGCCCTCAAAGGACTTGAACATCGTCTCCGCATAACGGACAAATGCGTTAATTGTATCACGGGAATCCCATCCACCGCGCTCTTGAAGAGCTTGGGGAAGATCCCAGTGATACAGAGTGCACATAGGCTCGATGCCATTGGCCAGTAATTCATCGACTAGCCGATGGTAATAGTCAAGTCCCGCTTGGTTGACTTCTCCATCCCCTTGCGGGAAGATCCGCGGCCAAGCCACGGAGAATCGGTAGGCTTTGGCTCCCAGCTCTTTAAGCAAGGCCACGTCTTCGTTGTAGCGGTGGTAACTGTCGCAGGCCCCATCGCCCGTGTCCCCGTTAAGTACTTTGCCCGGTGTCCGTGAGAATACATCCCAGATCGATTCTCCCCGGCCATCCTCTCCAATAGCTCCCTCTATTTGGTAGGATGATGTAGCAGATCCCCAGATGAAATCCTGTGGAAAGTGTATTTTTGCCATATCGAACGCCCCTTTTCATTTCATAAAAGTAGTTATACCAGGTTTTCGAAACCGGTTTCGAAACTATGAACCAATTATAATACATAACTATATAAATTCATACGGTCTTCTAATTAAATTCACAATTTATTAATTTGAGGCGAGTGTCATCTGGAATTGTAGGTGAACAGTAACTTTTTGATCTGAAAAGCGTCAATATTGAAGTGATTTTACATTAAAATGTTGCTAATCTTATTGCTGGAAGCAGGAAGGGAGCATTTATACAATGGCTTATCAGGTTACTTACAAAGACAAGGATAATAATAGTGATCATAAGAAGACATTCACGAGCTTCGCTGCCGCGGAGCAGGAGGCTAAGGAGCTTGATGCAGACGGTCATTCGGATGTAGTTCTGGAATCCCCCCGTCGGAAGGCGGGTCTGCCCAACCTCGTTGGTATTATGCTCAAAAGTCTTGGTGTGCTGATACTAGTAGGAGGAGTTCTGGTGGGTATGTTCACAGGCCGGGATTCAGCAAATGGCTTCGATCTTATCATCGCTATGGAGTGGTGGGTACTTGCTGTGATGAGCGCTGCTTTTTTCTATGGAATGGGTGAGGTCGTCAATCTTCTTGACAGACTTGTTAAGAAATTGAATACTTAAATCAGCAGACCATTCAGACTGTGGGGGACATATATGGAGAACACCGACCTTTATCTATCTGATCTGGATAGAAGAGTAAGTGACGAGATTGCTGAGCTTCAGGCTCAAATTGAACACTTGAAAGCCGAGAATGCCCGGCTGCGCACAGCGTTGCTCAAAGCTTCAGCCAGCCCATCCAAGATGTCGAGCAAGCTTAGGGATGCGCTGTATGAATAAATAATCATGATGAGGTGAGCTTGAGATGAGCAGAGATGAGATGAGCAGAGACAGTAAGAAAATGAAATTGGATTTGGAACGTATTGTATTCATAGGCCGGACGTATTCAGAGTACCTGGCGATGTTCGATCTGGATGAATCGGAGCTTGCGGGACGCGTTATCTTGGACTGCCCTGCAGGAGCATGCTCGTTGACAGCTGAAGGCAGCAGCCGGGAATACAACATCTCTGCCGCGGATATTGCTTATCAGTTCGGGCCCGATGAGCTTGAATCCAAGGGTATTCAGGATCTGGTCCACGCGAGGGAACGTCTGGAAGAGGCTCGTAATGAGTATGTATGGGATTATTATGGCAGTGTTGAAGGTCATCACAAGTATAGAGAAAAAGCGCTCGCACTCAGTTCTGAGCACCGGAGACAATGTCCGGAGAAGTATATATACGCTGAATTTCCCAAGCTTCCTTTTGCGGATGAATCTTTTGATCTTACCTTATCAGCCCATTTTCTATTCATGTATGCAGACCGGCTGAGCGGGCAATTTCATGAGGAATCCCTGCTGGAGCTTATGAGAATTACACGGGAAGAGATACGAATCTTCCCCCTGGTAGATCTGAGCAGCAACCGGTACGAAGAGCTGGATTCATTAATCCAGCTCGCTGCATCCAAAGGCTGGTTGGCAGAAGAAATGAGGACGGAGTATCGTTTTCAGAGGAATGCCGACAGTTATCTCAAGCTTACTAGGCAAATATAGAACAAATAATAAGCCTCCGGAGTTCGTTATTCATCCGGGGGCTTATTGTTTGTTGTGTAATTCTCTGTTATGAAGACCGGTTCACAGATTGCTCGTTAGGCCGATTCTTGTTCTTCGTCTCCTGGAAGCGAGGGCCAATATAACCGCGCTTGCGGTCGCGAAAGAAGATCCAGCCCCCAAGGAAGGAGATTCCCGCCAGGAACATAATGAGCCCTCCTGTGAAGCTCAGCCAGTCAAACGGAATATGTGTAAGCGAATCGTCGCCATGCATGTAGAGGTATTTGAATAGGGCATCTTTCATATAGAGAAATCCAGTCATAGCTATGATTCCGGGAATAACAAGAATGAGGACCGCAATAAAACGGGCGGTGAGGGTTCGCATTGTCATGAGTAGTATCTCCTGTACGTTCTGATTTGATCATAATTTAGAGGCTGAGTAGTTTAACACAATCATTTTAATCATAACGCTTTCACACCGGTCTGTCTATTTGAAAGCTTGAGGAAATGGCCTTCATTCCATATCAGAAGAAAACAAGGTACAATAATAACCAAATAACTATGATTATCTAGTGGAGGTCTCAAATGACGATTACGTGCGATGTAGCTATATTGGGAGGCGGAACAGGCGGATATGTTGCCGCGATCCGGGCGGCACAGCTTGGCAAGGAAGTGATCATCATTGAACAGGACAAGCTTGGGGGAACCTGTCTTCACCGCGGATGTATCCCGAGCAAAAGTCTGCTGCGCAGTGCGGAGCTTTATGCTCAAATGAAGGATAGTGAAAGCTATGGAATCGAAACCAGTGGGGTGGCGCTCGTATTCCCGAAAGTTCAGCAGCGCAAACAAGGGATTGTTGATCAGCTGCATAGCGGCGTTAAATATTTGATGCGCAAAAATAACATTAAAGTCATTCAAGGTACAGGCCGGGTTATCGGGCCATCCATCTTCTCCCCGAAGAGCGGGGCGGTTGCCGTTGAGCTGGCGGATGGGGAGATGGAGACCATTGTCCCAAGCCATTTGATCATTGCCACCGGCTCAAGGCCTCGTCACCTGCCGGGTCTTGAACCGGATGACGGGTACATACTCAGCAGTGACGAGGCGCTCACACTTGAGGAATTGCCAGATTCCATACTCATTGTAGGAGGCGGAGTTATCGGGGTGGAGTGGGCTTCGCTGCTTAACGACTTCGGAGTGGAGGTTACCGTCATTGAAGCGGCTGATCAGCTGCTCCCTTCCGAGGATGCGGATATCGCTGCTGAATTGCAGAAGCTTCTGGTTAAGCGGGGCGTCAAGGTGCTTACAGGAACCTCAATCATTCCAGATTCTGTCCAGAAAGGAAACGGAGTTACGATCTCTGCCCAGCAGGGAGATGAGTCGATTCAGCTTCAGGCAGACAAGCTTCTCCTCTCAATCGGCCGACAAGCCAATGTGGAGAATATTGGCCTGGAGAATACGGATGTTGGCCTTCAGAATGGGTTCATTCGGGTAAATGACCATTTCCAGACCACAGAGCCGCATATTTACGCGATTGGTGATTGTATCGGCGGATTGCAGCTGGCCCATGCGGCCAGTCACGAAGGCATCGCTGCAGTGCAGCACTTAGCGGGTGAACCAACACATGGCTACAATCCGCTACACATCCCGAGATGTGTATATACACGTCCCGAGGTGGCTGCTGTCGGCCTCACGGAGAAGGAAGCTGCTGCAAAGGGGTATAATATAAAGACGGGGAGATTCCCATTCCAGGCTATTGGCAAAGCGCTCGTCTATGGAGATAAAGATGGTTTTGTGAAGATTATAGCCAACGCGGACACCAATGACATTCTGGGTGTGCATATGATTGGTGCTCATGTGACTGATTTGATCGGGGAAGCGGCTCTTGCACAGGTACTGGATGCCACGCCTTGGGAGATTGGCCAGGTTGTTCACGCTCATCCGACGCTAGCTGAGATTATAGGCGAAGCTGCGCTGGCTCTAGATGGACAAGCCATTGGGATATAACGTTTGGCAAAAGATTTTCTTTTTGCTCGGATACCGCTTATAATAGAGTTATCCCTAGTCTTAGTACCAGGTTATAAGAGGAGACTACTAACCTAGTCTCAATTTGAAGGAGGTAACTCCCTATGAATGCGAAATCTTCTGTGAAAACACAAACCAGACACGAGCAGCTTGGACTATCTAACGCTGAAGTGATCGACATGTACAGATATATGCTGCTTGCGCGTAAATACGATGAACG
The DNA here is from genome assembly GCF_023704175.1 of Paenibacillus sp. YPG26. Taxonomy (NCBI): domain Bacteria; kingdom Bacillati; phylum Bacillota; class Bacilli; order Caryophanales; family Paenibacillaceae; genus Paenibacillus; species Paenibacillus sp. YPG26. The sequence continues at coordinate 1,729,544 of NZ_CP084530.1, forward strand.
CAGCCTGCTTCTTCAGCGTGCAGGCAAAATCAATTTCCACGTCTCCGGTATAGGCCAAGAAGCAGCGCAGGTGGGCGCGGCTTTTGCTCTGGATCGGGAACGGGATTATTTCCTGCCGTATTACCGTGACTACGGATTTGTTCTGGCCGCTGGCATGAGCCTCAGAGAGCTTATGCTGTCTGTGTTCGCCAAAGCTGAAGATCCGAACAGCGGGGGGCGTCAAATGCCAGGACACTTCGGCAGCAAGCGTCTTCGCATCGTGACAGGATCAAGTCCGGTAACCACTCAGGTGCCGCACGCTGTCGGGATTGCCCTCGCAGCCAAAATGCAAAAGAAAGATATCGTATCCTTTGTCACCTTTGGGGAAGGTTCAAGCAACCAGGGGGACTTCCATGAAGGCTGCAACTTCGCAGGTGTTCAGAAGCTGCCTGTGATTATAATGTGTGAGAACAACCAATATGCGATTTCAGTGCCGATCCAGAAGCAGCTCGCTGGCAAAGTCAGTGACCGGGCGCTCGGATATGGCTTCCCGGGTGTGCGGGTGGATGGAAATGATGCTCTGGAAGTGTACCGCGTTGTGAAGGAAGCACGGGAGCGTGCTGTTCGCGGCGAGGGTCCAACTCTGATTGAAGCTATGATGTACCGTCTCTCCCCGCACTCTACTTCAGATAACGATCTCGCTTACCGTACGAAGGAAGAGGTTGACGAGAACTGGAAGAAGGACGGACTTCCGAAGATGAAGCAGTATTTGATCGAGTGTGGAATTTGGAGTGAAGAGCAGGATGCGGCTCTCTCCGCGGAGATTGCCCAGCAGCTCAAGGAAGCGATTGATTCGGCTGATAAGGCCCCGTTCCCAAAACCGGAGGATACGCTGCTCCATGTGTATGCCGACAATGAAGGAGATGTTCGCTAATGCCGGTTATGGAATATATCGATGCCATCCGCCTCGCCATGAAAGAGGAGATGGAACTGGATGAGAATGTGTTTGTATTAGGTGAGGACGTTGGCGTTAAGGGTGGAGTATTTACTACAACCAAAGGCCTTCAGGAGCAATTTGGTGAACAGCGTGTGCTTGATACTCCGCTTGCGGAATCCGCTATCGCAGGAGTAGCAATCGGGGCAGCCATGTACGGCATGAAGCCGATAGCTGAAATGCAGTATTCAGACTTTATGCTCCCCGCTACCAACCAGATCATAAGCGAAGCCGCCAAGATCCGCTATCGTTCCAATAATGACTGGAGCTGTCCACTCGTGGTCCGCGCGCCAATCGGTGGCGGGATCTTCGGGGGACTGTATCATTCCCAGTGTCCTGAATCCATCTTCTTTGGCACCCCAGGGATCAAGATTATTGCTCCGTACTCGGCTTATGATGCAAAAGGCTTGCTGAAAGCCGCGGTCAGAGACCCGGATCCCGTTCTGTTCTTTGAGAACAAGAAGTGTTATAAGCTGATTAAGGAAGATGTGCCGCTGGATGACTATATTGTGCCGATCGGTAAAGCGAATGTTATTCGCGAGGGTTCGGATATCACGGTGATCGGATACAGTCTGCCGCTTCACTTTGCCATGCAGGCTGCCGAGGAACTGGCTGCAGAGCAGGGGATAAGCGCGCATATTCTGGATCTGCGCACCCTGCAGCCGCTTGACCGTGAATCCATTATCGAAGCTGCCCGCCGTACCGGGAAGGTGCTGATTATTCACGAAGATAACAAGACAGGCGGAGTAGGTGCAGAGGTATCTGCCATTATCTCCGAAGAGTGCCTGTTCGAGCTGGATGCACCGATCAAGCGTCTGTGCGGTCCGGATGTGCCTGCCATGCCGATTAGCCCTCCGATGGAGAAATTCTTCATGCTGAGCAAAGACAAGGTCAAAGCAGCCATGCTGGAGCTTGCTTTATATTAAGAATTGACTGCAGAGCTTCGTGAGTCGAAGCTCTCTAATCATAGGAGTGAGAATATGTCATCGAACAAAACATGGACGGATGTAGTCATGCCTCAGCTGGCGGAGTCATTGGTGTCAGCAACCATTGGTAAATGGCTGAAAAAACCGGGAGATCCGGTTGAACAATATGAACCAATCTGTGAGGTCATTACAGATAAGGTTAATGCCGAACTTCCTTCAACGCTGGACGGAATTATGGGAGATATCCTCGCCCAGGAAGGAGAGACAGTCGATGTCGGAGCTGTAATCTGCCGTATTGGAGTTGAAGCCGCTGCGTCTGCAGCTGCACCCGCCGCACCTCAGCCGGATTCCAGCGGCGCGGCTGCTTCTCAAGCTGGTGGCTCCTCGTCTCCTGCTCTTTCGGCGGATGCTTCCCTGCGAAGCCGCTATTCGCCTGCCGTGCAGACCCTTGCGGCTGAACATGGTCTCAACCTCAGCGCTATACAGGGTACCGGTATGGGTGGACGGATCACCCGTAAGGATGTGCTTAAGCATATTGAGAGTGGAGGTGCTGGTTCATCGTCCGCTCCTTCTGTGCAGACCGCTCCAGTATCACAGCCACCGGTTCAGACCCAATCGCAGGCCCAGGTGCTGCCAGGCCATGTGACTTCGGCACCGGTCATTCAGCAGCCGCAAGTGAATGAGCCTGTTCGCCATTCAGGCATCCACCTTAGTGATACCCCTAAGCTTCCAACGATTGAAGTTGAAGGCGGACAGGCGGAGCATTACATCGACATTACCCCGATCCGTAATACAATTGCCACGAAGATGCGTCAGAGCGTATCGGAGATCCCGCATGGCTGGATGATGATCGAGGTAGACGTTACAAATCTGGTACAGCTCCGCAACAAGCTCAAGAATGAGTTCAAGGCCAAAGAAGGCGTTAATCTGACTTATCTGGCTTTTATGATCAAGGCTGTAGTAAATGCAATTAAAGACTATCCGATTATGAACTCGGTCTGGGCCGTTGACAAAATTATCGTGAAACGTGACATCAACATTTCTCTTGCCGTAGGCACGGACGACTCTGTGATGACCCCTGTAATCAAGAAAGCGGATCAGAAGAACATTGCCGGACTTGCAAGGGAAGTTGAGGAATTGGCACGCAAGACACGTGAAGGCAAGCTCAAGCTTGATGATATGCAGGGTGGAACCTTTACGGTGAACAATACAGGTTCATTTGGTTCGATTCTGTCACAGCCAATTATCAACTACCCGCAGGCGGCAATTCTTACCTTCGAATCCATCGTGAAACGACCTGTGGTGATTAACGATATGATCGGTGTCCGTTCGATGGCTAATTTCTGTCTGTCGCTCGATCACCGGATTCTGGATGGAGTGATCTGCGGACGCTTCATGCAGCGTGTGAAGGATAATATTGAGGCATATTCACTTGATACTCAGGTCTATTAACCAGCGAAGCTGATACAATGAATAGAAAAGAGGCGACTCATCATGAATAGAACACTGGAAGTGCGCTACATCCCGATCATGGATTATGGGGAAGCGTGGGAGCTCCAGAAAGATATCGTGAAGCGTGTCGACCGTGAGGAGCAGCAGGAGACCCTGCTGCTTCTCCAGCATCCGCCGACTTATACGATTGGTTCCCAGCGACATCCTGAACATTTGCTGCTAAGTCCTGAGCAATTGAAGGAACAGGGCATTTCCATCTTTGAAATTGACCGGGGCGGAGACATTACCTATCATGGTCCAGGTCAGCTTGTTGGATATCCTCTTCTCGTTCTGGATGGTTCCAAGGGACTTGATTTGCATGAATATCTGCGTAAGCTGGAGCAGGTCATCATCAATTATCTTGCAGGCTTTGGAATTGAAGGCAGCCGGAAGCCGGAATATACCGGTGTGTGGGTGGGTAATCAGAAGATTTGTGCAATAGGAGTTAAGTTCAATAAGCGCCGGGGCAAAAGAGGTTTTGTGACGAGCCACGGTTTCGCATTCAATATTAAATCAGGAATTCAGAACGAGGGCTTCCAGGGGATTATTCCCTGTGGAATTCAAGAATACGGAGTAACCTCACTGGAGGATATTACGGGTAACGAATTCACGGTAGAACAGACGGCCAAGGACATCGTGCCTTATTTCACTGAGGTGTTCGGCTACGATGCCGTATGGCCTGAGAAGGTTACCTATTGATAAAGGGTTCAACCACCAATAATAAAGTTGATCCAATCATGGCAAAAAGCATGAGGTATATAAAAATTTTCATCCATTTCTTCGGCATATTCCAGACTCCTTTAAGATTAAGTAATGGCCGGTCCCATACCTTATCATTTTAGCCTAAATCGGAAGGAGAGGAAAGTCGATGATTAATAAAGACCGCGTAATCAACCTGTTTCTTGAGTTAGTGCAGATTAACAGCGAGACAGGGCAGGAGAGAGAGATCGCAGATGTACTGACGAAGAAATTCAAGGATCTGGGACTTGTCGTCACCGAGGACGATTCAGCGGCAGTTACCGGGCACGGTGCCGGGAATCTGATTGCCACACTGAAGGGTAATGGGTTGGCACAGGCCGACCCTCTCTTATTCACCTGTCATATGGATACGGTAGCCCCTGGCACAGGGATTAAGCCCGTAATTGGAGAAGATGGCTGGATCCGCAGTGACGGCACCACGATTCTCGGTTCGGACGACAAAGCAGGTGTTGCTGCCTTAATCGAATTAATCGAGGTCATTCAGGAGAATCAGATTCCACACGGGGATATTCAGTTTGTGATCACTGCTGGTGAGGAATCAGGCTTGATGGGGGCCCGGGCGCTGGATGCGAAGCATCTGAACGCCAGATATGGCTTTGCCTTGGATTCGAACGGAGAAGTGGGCTCCATCTGCGTTGCCGCTCCAACCCAGGCGAGAATTGAGATTGAAATCTTCGGGAGATCAGCCCATGCCGGGGTCAACCCGGAAGATGGCATCAGTGCCATCCAAGTAGCGGGCAAAGCCATCGCGCGAATGAACCTGGGGCGTATCGATCAGGAGACTACTGCCAATATTGGGAAGTTCGAGGGGGGCGGAGCCACCAACGTGGTGACCGATTACGTGAAGCTGTATGCGGAAGCGCGCAGTATCGTACATGAGAAGGTGGAGCAACAGATTGCCGGGATGAAGCAGGCTCTGGATTCTGCTTGTCTTGATTATGGAGCAACAGGAAAAATGAACAGCACTATCATTTATCCTGCTTTTAACCATACGGAAGAAGAGCCCGTTGTACAGCTTGCAAAAAAGGCAGCCAGCAGGCTGGGACTTAGCGGCCGGACCTTTCATTCCGGCGGTGGCAGTGATGCGAATATTTTCAACGGCCTCGGCATCCCGACCGTCAATCTTGCAGTCGGCTACGAGAACATTCATACGACATCTGAACGGATTAAAGCGGATGATATCGTCAAAGCGGCTGAGCTGGTGTTAGAAATAGTCAAAGCAGCCCGCATATCGACTCCTTCCTAACCCCCGCGCTACAACAGGAGACAAGTCATGTTCTTACGGAACAAGTCTTGTCTCCTGTTTTATTTGACAGTTGAGCACTACAGCTGCCTGAAAGTAGGGGCTAAGGACTTGTTGCGAAGCTGGGCAGGTGTCCAGACGGTATGCCAGCACGAGCGCTCAACGATATATAGTGACTGGATTATCGTCTCTTTATAATGCTGTGTCTTTTGGGTGTCGAGAGAGTTAAGTGTATTCAAGCTGAGGCGTTCTTCCATTTCCTGATGGGATTTCTTGAGGTAACAGGATGCCGCGGCAAAACGGTAGGTAGCGGTAAGAGGGTCTTTCTCGGTCAGTGATTCAAAAATCCGGGCAGCGGAGTCGTAGAATCCCTCATCGTAATCGATCTCCGCCATAATGAACGCCAGCTCCTTGTGAAGGGGTTCGCTATAGTCCATGGAGACCATGGGGTAATGATCGGTTAATCTTACTTTGGCAGATTTCGTGTAACCCTCATAATACAGACAAAGTGTAAGCTCATTCTGCAGATACGTATCTTCACCCGCTATGCTCAAAGCCAGGTCATACAGACCCAGGTTCACTGCGCGCTTGAGTGCTTCAGACAATAACTGCCTGTTCTGAACAGCTGTAAAGTCCTCTTCTCCAAGGATCCAGCGGCACAGAAGAGTGTCCATGGCGAGCGGATCGGTGAAAGCAGGTCTAAGCTGACCCGCGTCAATTGCTTTTGAAGCATAGTGTACAGCTTGTTCAAAAAGGCCTTCCCGTATCAAGCATTCTGTATGCAGCTGCAGCATGCGTTCACTGGTTAGTGAGGGATTAGCATCCAGGTATGTATAAGCGGTATGAAAAGCTCCAATCCGGCACAGGATATCAACCAGAATCTCACTTTGGTTCGGGGATTGCATTAGCTTACGATTCATTCTTTCGGCGATAATCTCATCACTGTAGCCCTGCTCATGAAGAAGATCTCCCCATTCCGTCAAGGCATCTATCTCATAGCCTGTAAAAGCTATTGCCTGCTCGAACGCATAAATGGCCTTCGCATGCTGGTTGTTCCGCCGAAGCAGCTTCCCGTATTCAATCCAGCACTCTGCTAGAGTTCCCCGTTCGGAAGCCGTTTTGTACTCCCGTCCAAAGGCATTTAACAGCCCTTCTTCCAAGCTTGATATCGCCTGCGTGATGTCCCCCCGGTCCCTGTGTCTTAGGCTCATCTGATAAAGAAGGGATAACGACTTGGATTTGGTCCGATCCGAGTCAAACTGACGTTTCTTTTCCACTTGGCAACCCTCCTATCTTCTTAATAACACAAATAGGTATTAAATGTATTCGGATTTTGTCAAAATCGTAAAATAATTCACTTTTTTCGTAAACTTATAGTGATAAGGTCCTTGACCTGGATGTCAGGACCGATGTTCTTTTTCCAATTCGACAGAAGGGCCTTTACCTGCCACGCTTTACCTGATATATGAAACCTGGTATCTGCAAAGTAGCTCTTCATGATCAAATGCTCCTTTTCCTTGGCGATTTGGTATAATATCACCATATGTTCAGAAGGGACAAGTTATGTTCATAACAATCAAAAGGAGGCAAAATTCATGAATAAATCTCCAAATTCAGCATTGAACGAAAAGGTGATTTCTACCAAGCCTATCTTTTCCGGCAAAATAATCTCACTTCAAGTTGATACCGTTGAACTGCCTGATGGGAGCCAGGGAGAGCGGGAAGTGGTTAAGCATCCTGGCGCGATTGCTGTGCTCGCCGTTCAGAACGGACGGATTCTACTAGTCGACCAGTTCCGCACACCACTTGGCCGGTGCGAGCTGGAGATTCCTGCGGGCAAGCTTGAGAAAGGGGAGGACCCGCTCGAGGCCGCCAAGCGGGAGCTGCAGGAAGAGACGGGATATTCAGCGGGGAAGGTCTCGCTGCTGCATTCCTTTTACACCTCACCAGGGTTCGCGGACGAGATCATACACTTGTACCTGGCGGAAGATCTGAAGAAGGGCGAATCGGCTCCGGACGAGGATGAATTCCTGGAGGTTCATGAATCTACGCTGCATGAAGTGAAACGGTATATGGCTGAAGGATGGATATCGGATGCCAAGACGATGCTGGCGGTGTACATTTGGGAACTGGCAAGTCATACAGGGAAATTCGGCCATGAGTGAGACACCGCTTCAGCGATATTACGCGGATCTGCATATCCATATCGGCAGGACGGAGAAGGGGGAGCCGGTCAAGATTAGTGGAAGCCGGAACCTTACTTTCGCGCAAATTGCCAGTGAAGCCAGCGATCGCAAGGGGATTGATCTCATCGGAATTATTGATTGCCACTCGCCTGGCGTTCAGGCAGACATCAAGAATAGTCTGGACAAAGGGGAAATGAAAGAGCTGAAAGAGGGGGGAATCTCTTATGGCAGAACAACGATCCTGCTGGGCTGTGAGCTTGAAATCCGAGAACCTGGGATGGGCCCGGCCCATCTGCTGGTCTACTTCCCCCATCTATCCATGATGGAGGAGTTCACCGGGTGGTTGTCCAAGAGGATGAAGAATATTCAGCTCAGCTCACAAAGGCTGCACGCTCCGGCACTTACCCTGCAGGAGGAAGTTACAGCCCGCGGTGGTCTGCTGATCCCCGCCCATATTTTTACGCCGCATAAGAGTATTTACGGAAGTGCTGCTCCCAAGATGTCCGACGTCCTGGACTTATCCCGGGTGAACGCGGTCGAGCTGGGTCTTAGCGCAGATTCCGAGATGGCAGGTTACTTAAGTGAACTGGATGAATTCACGATCCTGACCAACTCGGATGCCCACTCTCTGGGCAAGATAGGCCGTGAATATAATGAACTGGCGCTTGGAAGTCCGAACTACCGCGAGTTCGAGAAAGCGCTGGCTAGAGAAGGTGGGCGCAAAGTTACGGCGAACTACGGTCTGAACCCCAGACTCGGCAAGTATCACCGGACCTATTGCAGCGGATGCCAGAGCATCATTGATGAACAAGGCATCTCCGTGCAGCGCTGTTCTTACTGCGGGAGCACCAAGTTAACCCGCGGCGTTCTGGACCGGATTCTCTCGATTGCTGACCGGGAAGCTCCGGCGGTCCCTGCCCATAGGCCGCCCTATCACTACCAGGTTCCGCTTGAATTCATCCCGGGTCTTGGGAAGGCCAAGCTCGCCGCACTGCTGGAGGCTTTTGGAACCGAGATGAATATTCTTCACCGTGTGCCCGTTGAAGAGCTGGCCGGGGTTGTAGGAGCCGAGCTTGCCGAAGCAATCGGGGAAGCGCGCAGCGGGACCATGCAGCTTATTGCCGGGGGCGGAGGCACATACGGTAAGGTTCACAAGGGATAAGTTCCCCGCATAGGGCTGAGCCCTTGCTCATAGAATAAGAGAGTACTTCTATGGACAAGAAGGGAGATCGGCCTTATGTTTAGAACCTTCAGCCACACACTCAAAGATCAGACGCCTCTGTATGTTTTTGTAACGGTGCTTTTTCTGATGGGGGTAGTTTTTGGCGCCCTTATGGTTAATGCCCTTACGCTTGAGCAGCAGCAGGATTTGTCCCGTTATTTGGGAGATTTCTATACGAACTTCAATGAGGATCACCTGGGCTCATCGGGCCTTAGCTCGTTCTGGAGCATAGCCGTACTTAATCTGAAATGGCTCGGGCTCATCTGGATCCTTGGCCTGTCCGTAATTGGCCTGCCTGGAATATTGATTCTGGACTTTCTTAAGGGTGTATTGATCGGGTTCTCTGTCGGCTGCCTTGTCGGTCAGTTCACCTGGAAGGGCATGCTGCTTGCGCTTGTCTCCATTGCGCCGCAAAATCTGGTACTGATACCTGTACTGCTGATCTGCAGTGTGGCCGCAGTGAGCTTTTCCCTTAGCATCATCCGAAGCCGAGTTCTGCTGAAGGGACGCGGCTCCCTATCGAAGCCGTTCCTGAATTATACCGGTCTGGTTCTAGGTCTTTGTCTGTTAATTCTTGGGATATCTACCTTTGAAACCTGGGTTACACCCGTATTGATAGGATGGGTTGCCCCAGTGCTGGAACAGGCGTCAGCCGCCGCTTCGCTCTAGCAAAATGTTTGACTTTGTTGATCTTCAACCCCTATAATGAAAGAAGCGATTTATGCCAGAAGTGGTTCGGCTTTTTTTCCAAGGGGGAGGTTAACATGGAAGAACGGATCGATAAAATTAAGCAGCAGCTTCAATCCCATGGTTATAAGCTGACACCCCAACGGGAAGCCACGGTAAGGGTTTTGCTTGAGAATGAAGACGATCATTTGAGCGCGGAAGATGTGTTCATGCTCGTTAAAGATAAAGCTCCGGAAATAGGTCTTGCGACAGTATATCGGACACTTGAACTGCTAAGTGAGCTTCATGTTGTAGAGAAGATTAACTTCGGCGATGGTGTTGCACGTTATGATCTTCGTACGGATACAACCAAGCATCATCATCATCACTTGATCTGTGTTCAATGCGGGGCAATGGATGAGATCAGAGAAGATTGGCTAGGCCCTTTGGAGGAACGTCTGGAGAAGGAATTCAATTTCACGGTTCTTGATCACCGGCTTGATTTTCAGGGGATTTGCTACCGCTGCAAGGACAAAGACAAAGATAAGAACGGGGACGCCGACAAGAAGATTGGATAACAATCTTGGGGGTTACCGTAAGCTCTCTTCGGCCGCCGGCCGCCGGGGGCTTTTTTTTGGCCAAATATCAAGGTACATGTGTCCCTCATTTGGCTGCATAGAGACAATCATAATGAGCACGACTTGTCTGTATACTTAATCTATACCGTCTTTTATGTGAAGGTGAAATCGGGTATAGAAAGAGGGAGAGGCATGGTCATTTCGCTCCGCAAGCTGCTGATGTTCATCAAGCTGACGATTATATTTCTGGGATTGTCACTGTTCTTGTACAAGATGATAGGCTGGTTCGATACATGGATATTTCCAGCTGATAAATATGGAACACCGCAAGGTGCGGCGGTGAAGGCGTTTCATCATAGGGATGACGGCAGTTCGGATGGCGGATCCCCGCTTGAAAGATTAAGAACCTTTTATTGGTATGGGGAGTAAGAGTTAGGAGGAAGGACAGTGAAGCCGTACATCGCTTCTTTTATTGAATATTTAAGGGATCACAAGGGACTTGCGGCTGGAACGCTGTCATCCTATCAGAAGGATCTGGAGCAATTCACAGAAGCTATGCAAGAGCGTGGACTGGAGGAAGCCGGGCAGGTATCCAAGGTGCATTTGACGCTCTACTTTGCGGGACTCAAGGAGGCGGGAAGAGCGGCAGCCTCAATCACCCGGGCGTCTGTGTCGATAAGGTCCTTCTTTCGCTACATGACCCGTGAACGGATGCTGAGCCATGATCCATTCCTCCTGATCGACATGCCGAGACATGAGAAGAAGGCGCCGCAGATTCTCACAGAATTCGAGGTAGGCCGGCTGCTGGACATGCCGGATACAACCGCGCCGGTGGGACTCAGGGATAAGGCAATGCTGGAGCTATTGTATGGCACGGGGATTCGGGTAAGTGAGCTGATTATGCTGGGTGTGCAGGATATTGATACTTCCCTGCGGTTCGTGCGATGCGGCGGGGACACGGGCAAGGAGAGGATTATTCCTTTTGGCGAAGTGACCGCGCTCTGGCTATCGAAGTATCTGGATCACTCCAGACCGATCTTGATCGAGGAGGATGAAGAGGTGCTGTTCCCCAATCGCATGGGTGGTCGATTCTCCAGACAGGGATTCTGGAAGATGATCAAGAAATATGGGAGCGAAGCGGGAATAGAAGCAGATATTACACCTCACACAATCAGACATTCCTTCGCCGCGCATCTGCTGGATCATGGCGCTGATCTTAGGTCGGTTCAGGAAATGCTTGGACATGCGGATATGTCCACCACACAAGTATATATCCGTAAGTCTAAGGATAACCTGAAATCTGTCTACCAGAGCTATCATCCAAGGGCTAGAATTCAGCAGCAGGATCATCAGGAATAGGGATCATAACATGAATATTTGAATGGAGAGATAGAGCTATGACAACATTGAATCAGGGCATTATTCAAGAAGCAGCCGATTATATTCTGAATACAGCTGGCAGCAAGCCAGAGGTAGGGCTTATCCTGGGATCCGGACTTGGGGTTCTTGCCGACCATATCGAGAATGCCGTTACAATTGATTATGCAGATATTCCTCATTTTCCTAAATCCACGGTTGAGGGTCATGCCGGTGAGCTTGTTCTGGGTACGGTCGGCGGACGTCAGGTGGTATTGATGAAAGGCCGTTTCCATATGTACGAAGGATATGGTCCTGAAATAACGGCATTTCCGGTGCGTGTCATGAAGGCGCTCGGCGCCGATAAGCTCCTGGTAACCAATGCCGCGGGCGGAGTGAATATGTCCTATAACCCGGGTGATTTGATGCTGATCTCGGATCATTTGAATCTGACGGGGCAGAGTCCGCTAACCGGACCTAATGACAATACGCTGGGTCCCCGCTTCCCGGACATGTCTGAGGCCTACAGCAGACGTCTGCGTACGCTTGCCAAAGACATTGCCAAGGAGCATAATATTCCGCTGCAAGAAGGAGTATATGCGGGAATGATCGGACCTGCTTACGAGACACCAGCCGAGATTCGGATGCTGCGCACACTTGGAGCCGATGCTGTCGGGATGTCTACAGTCTCTGAGGTAATTGTTGCCCGGCATGCGGGTCTTGAGGTTCTGGGCATCTCCTGTATCAGTAATATGGCTTCAGGGATTCTCGACCAGCCGCTGTCGCATGACGAAGTCATGGAGACCACGGAACGCGTGAAGGAGAAGTTCCTCGGTCTAGTAACCTCTATAATTCCTAAGCTATAGATTATTAGCTGGATGATTAAATATGTATACCGACACAGATCTTACCGGGACGCCGGAGAGGATCTGTGTTTTTTTGTGGATACAGGAATATTCTGGACACCTCCCGGGCGATACTAGACTATCAGTTAAAGTTCTGAGAGGGGGATATTCTAATGAAAAAATGGCTCTTGATCTGTACAGCAGCTCTGATGCTGGCGTCTTCAGCCGTGCCATCCGCAGGATTGGCAAAGGAACAAAGTAATTCAACTGACGTATCCGATCTCGCACCGAGCGCAGGCTCTGCCATATTAATGGATGCCGATACAGGAACCGTCCTTTTTGAGAAGAAAAGTCACGACAAGCTGCCGCCCGCAAGCATCACCAAAATTATGACCATGCTTCTGACCATGGAAGCGATCAGCAAGGGAACCTTGAAGCTCACGGACAAAGTCCCGACAAGTGAATATGCCGCCTCCATGGGCGGGTCTCAAATCTTCCTGGAGCCTGGGGAAGAGATGACGGTGGATGAGCTGCTTAAAGGGATCGCGATGGCCTCCGGGAATGACGCCTCTGTGGCTATGGCCGAGAAGATTGCGGGAACCGAAGTTGAGTTCGTCAAGCTGATGAACAAGCGTGCCAAAGAGCTGGGTCTGACCGATACCCACTTCATGAACTGCAACGGTCTGCCTACCGACAACCACTACTCCTCAGCCCACGACATTGCGGTGATGAGCAGGGAGCTGTTGAAATATGAACACATTACGAAATACACCGGAGCCTATCAGGATTACCTCAGGAAAGATTCCGAGAAGCCCTTCTGGCTGGTAAATACCAACAAGCTGGTCCGCTTCTATACGGGTGCTGACGGTCTGAAGACAGGCTACACCTCAGAAGCCAAGTTCTGTCTCTCTGCTACCGCGCGCCGGGATGGATTAAGACTTATCGCAGTGGTGCTCGGAGAGCCGAATACGAAGACACGTAATGCCGAAGTTGGCAGCATGTTCGATTACGCTTTCTCCCAATATGCGGTGAAGCCTTTATTCAACAAGGGGGATGTGATGGGTAACGTCAAGATCCAAAAAGGCGATACCAAAGAGCTGCAGCTTGCCGCGTCCCAGCCATACCGTATTCTGGTGAAGAAGAGCGAGGCTGGCGAGAAGATTACCCATAAGCTTGAAATTCCGGCCCAGGTCAAGGCTCCCGTAACCAAGGGACAAGTGCTCGGTAAGCTTGTCGTCTATCAAGGGGACAAGGTGCTGAAAGAATTTGAGCTTAAAGCATCCGCGGACATTAAGAAGGCAGGCTGGTGGACGATGTTCAAGCGGACAACCTCCAAACTGTTTTTTGTAGATTGATAGGAGTTTTCTTCTAGTTTTGTCGGGGTGCAGGAATCGTTCTGCGAATTGTAGAAATGAGTGTTCATGTCAGAGAGGAGAGTGAACAGACGTGAATCTTCATTTGGAAATGGAAAAGCACCGCGAGACCCTTATCGTCAGACTCAGCGGGGAACTGGATCACCATACGGCTGATTCTGTAAGGCTGAAGCTTGATGAGGAGATTGCCCGCGGTCGCTGCAGAGATCTGGTGTTCAGCTTGAAGGGGCTGCTGTTCATGGACAGTTCAGGTCTCGGGGTTATCTTGGGAAGGTACAAGCTGATCAAGCAAAAGGGTGGAAGAATGGTGATCTGCGACGTAACACCTTCCGTATTCCGGTTGTTCGAGATGTCAGGCTTGTTCAAGATTATGCCTGTTGTTGACAATGAGGGCGCTGCTCTCTCTGAACTGGAGGTAGCCCTATGAGCAAGAACTTTATGAACCTGCAATTCGCGGCCATGTCGGAGAATGAATCCTTCGCCCGCGTCACTGTGGCTGCCTTTGTCTCCCAGCTTGATCCGACCATGGACGAGATTACTGACCTCAAGACAGTCGTATCCGAAGCCGTAACGAACTGCATCATCCATGGGTATGACAGCGATCCAACCGGCATTGTCTATATCCATGTAGAGCTGGAAGGGGATGTCGTCTCCCTGGTCATTGAGGATAAAGGCAGGGGCATTGAGGATACAGAACTGGCCAAGCAGCCGTTATATACATCCAAGCCGGAGCTTGAACGCTCTGGCATGGGCTTCACAATCATGGAGAATTTCATGGATGAATTCGAACTGGTCAGTGAAGTCGGCGGAGGAACCTCCATACGCATGAAGAAGAGGATTGAATCTAAGAAAGCTTTATACAATTAGGGGTTGGGTATATGAATGCCGATGTGAAGCAAACCTCACAGACCTACTTAGATGACGCGGAAGTGAAACGTTTGATTGCCCTGAGCCAAACGGGTGATTCAGTTGCCAGAGACACATTAGTGAATTGTAATATTCGTCTTGTCTGGTCCGTCGTACAGCGGTTTATGAACCGGGGATATGAACCCGAAGATTTGTTTCAAATCGGTTGTATCGGCCTCTTGAAGTCGGTCGATAAATTCGATCTAAGCTATGATGTCAAATTCTCCACCTACGCGGTTCCGATGATTATCGGAGAAATTCAGCGCTTCCTGCGTGATGACGGGACGTTGAAGGTGAGCCGTTCGCTTAAGGAAATGGCGAATAAAGTCCGGAAGAAGAAGGACGAGCTTGCCAAAGTGCTGAACCGTCTTCCAACCATTAAGGAAGTGGCGGAAGCCCTGGAGGTCACTCCCGAGGAGATTGTGTTCGCTCAAGAAGCGAACAAGCCTCCAACCTCCATCCATGAGACGGTCTTTGAGAATGATGGGGATCCTATCACGCTTATGGATCAGATCGCGGACGAGTCTCAGGACAAGTGGTTCGATAAGCTGGCTCTTCATGAAGCCATTGATGGTCTGAGTGAAAGAGAAAGGCTTATCGTCTATCTGAGATACTACCGGGATCAGACTCAATCGGAGGTCGCGAGTAGACTGGGGATATCGCAGGTGCAGGTCTCCAGGCTGGAGAAGAAGATTCTGCAGAATATCCGGGATCAAATTGCCCAGTGAATAAGAGCCGCCTTAGAATGCCAACCGGTGTTCTAGGTGGCTTTATTTGTTTGCGTTCATTTATCTACCGGAATGTCTCTAAGCCTTCACTAAGACTAAAAAGTGCTTGCTTAAGGCATACTATGCGCAATTCGGCAGTTAAGGGGTGAACTGGATGAGCAAGGATCCCGCTCCCACCGTCTATCTTAGACTTCGCAAAAATGTCAGGCTCCATGAAGGTCGTGTGATACGTCTGGGTGATATTGCCCAGATCTTAGCTCCTGGAGATTCTGAAGAAGAATTGCAGCAGCTGATCATGGACAGACCGGAGCAGAAGGATGGCAACCGCATTATCATAGATATGCTGCAGATTATCGGCAGGATTCATACTCTTATGCCGGGATGCGTCGTTGAACATATTGGCGAGCCGCATACGCTGGTTGAAATTGCCGGGAAGGAGAAGAAGCCTTCGGTCCTGTTGTTTATTATGGTGTGGCTGCTTCTATTCTTCGGCTCAGCCCTGACGATCATGAATTTCCATGCGGATGTCAGTATGCAGGAGGTCCAGATTCGGATTGTGGAAATGGTTACAGGTAAGCGGAACGAACATCCGTATGTTTTTCAGGCGGCATACTCTGTGGGGATCGGTCTGGGGATGATTATATTCTTCAACCATATCTTCAAGAAGAAATGGAACGAGGAGCCAACCCCCCTTGAGGTGGAGATGTTCCTGTATCAAGAGAACCTTAATCACTATGTCATTACGGAAGAGTATAAGAAGCTGCACCAGGATGCCAGGAGAGAAAAGGGATGACGCTGGCTCTGTCATGGATCTTCTCCCTGTTCCTGGGTTTGGCCGGGGGGATTGCCGTCGGGGGCGGAGTCATCGCCCTGTTCGTGGTACTGGATATCATTCCTCGTCTGGCCCAGCTTAGCCGCTCTTATGAGAAAGTGCATTGGTATGAAGGAGCTATGGTCAGCGGATCTGTTGTGGGTACGGTGGCTGACTTTTGGAATATCAAGCTAGGCCTGCCTTTCGAAATTATTAACGGTTGGATTGGCCTTCTGAATGGAATCTTCATCGGGATGCTGGCAGCGGCATTGACGGAAGTGCTGAACGTACTGCCTATTCTGGCAAAAAGACTTCATATGAAGCGCTACCTGTTCGGATTGCTGCTGGCTATGGTATTCGGGAAGGTAGCGGGGTCGTTGTTTGAATGGTTTGTGTATAACCGATAGAACGGACAGGAAGGATGAGACAAGCGATGACAGAACAAGAGATGGACCGTCAGGAGGAGGAAATGCAGGGGCCCCCACCGGAATTTGACCCTGGCGAAGAACAGGACCGCACAGAATCGGGAACCGAGGAAGCAGATCGTCCGAATAAGGTTGAAGCGGAGAGATCAAACAATGTAGAAGAGTCCGTTATCTACTGGCAGAAGGCGGATCGGATCAGCCAAAATCTGGATACAACAAGAAAAACTCTTGTCAAAGTGATTGGACTTGATGAGAGTTTTGATGTGAATTTTCGTGAGATGACCTTTGGCGGCTGCAAGACGGGGCTGTTCTTCATTACCGGCTTTGCCAAGGATGACATTATGCAGGAAATTATCAAGCGCTTGACCTATCTGACCCCTGAATCTTTGTCCGGTGATGCCCTGGGGGATTTCTTCGAATTCTATATCCCTCATATTCAGGTCTCCAAGGTGAAGAAGCTGAGTGAGGTTATTAATAAAGTCATGACCGGAATGAGCGCGCTCTTCATAGACGGTGAAGAAGCTGCGATCGTGATGGACACCCGTTCTTATCCGGTACGAAGCCCCGAAGAGCCTTCACTCGAGCGGGTGGTCCGCGGGGCAAGGGACGGCTTCACCGAGACACTGCTTACCAACGTTGCACTTGTAAGGCGTAGACTCCGGGATCCCGGCCTCAAATTTGAATATATCCAGGTAGGGAGGAGAACAAGGACCGATGTCAGCATAGCTTATATTGACGATATCGTTGACAAGGCTCAGGTTGATGCGATTCGTGAGAAGATCAAATCGGTGGACATCGATGGTCTGCCGCTGGCGGATAAGCAGCTGGAGGAGGCCGCAGTGAACAGCGGTTGGAACCCGTATCCGCTTGTGCGATATTCCGAGCGTCCCGATGTGGTGGCGGCGCACATTATGGAAGGGCGGGTCGTGCTGATTGTGGACACTTCACCAAGTGCTATCATTCTTCCGACAACCTTTTTTGATCTGTGTCAGCATGCCGAGGAGAACCGACAGACGGCAACGATGGGAACCTACTTAAGATGGGTTCGGTTCGCCGGAATCCTCGCATCCTTGTTCCTGCTCCCTTTATGGCTGCTTGTGGTTGTTCATCCGGAGATCAAGCCTGCCGCGCTCTCGTTCATTGGTCCTCAGGCGAACGCCAAGCTGCCTTTAATTATGCAGTTCCTGCTGGTTGAGTTCGGCGTTGACCTGATGCGGATGGCTGCCGTTCATACGCCGACCCCGCTTGCTTCCGCCATGGGCTTGATTGCAGCGATACTCATCGGGGATATCGCCGTGAAGACGGGCTTGTTCGTCAACGAAGTCGTTCTGTATATGGCTGTAGCGGCCATTGGGATGTTCGCTACCCCGAGCTATGAGCTGGGACTAGCGAACAGGCTGGTCAGGCTGCTGCTGCTGATCTCGGTTGCGCTGTTTGGAGTTCCTGGGTTTGTTGGCGGAGTGACCTTGTTTGTTGTTTTACTCACCATCCGCCGATCTTACAATTCATCCTATCTGTGGCCGTTTATACCTTTTAATGCAAAAGCGATGTTCGCCTTTCTGTTCCGTGTGCCTGTAAGCTATTCGAAGAAACGTCCTTCCTTCAACAAAACGAGGGACAACACCAGAATGCCGCGCGAGAACTGACCTTTAGACCGGTTGATAAAAAACACAAATCAAATACGCAAAAATCCATTATTCGATTTCCACTTTTTTTGTTATACTTAGTAAAATCAAATTAATCGGAGGATTGCGAATGTTTCTACACGGTACAAGCACAATCAATACACAAGGACACCTCGAAATTGGAGGCTGTGATACAGTAGAGCTCAAAGAGAAATATGGAACACCCTTATATATTGTTGACGAGGCGCTAGTTCGTCAGCGGAGCCGCGAATATGTGGAAGCCTTTAAGCAATCCGGACTTTCTTTCCAGGTTGCCTATGCGAGCAAAGCGTTCTGTACGCTGGCCATGTGCCGATTGGCAGAGGAAGAAGGGCTCTCTCTGGATGTTGTATCTGAAGGAGAGCTCTACACAGCACTGCAGGCTGGATTCCCAGTAGGAAGAATTCACTTCCACGGGAATAACAAGACGCCTGAAGAGATTCAGATGGCGATTACAGCGGGGATTGGTTGTTTTGTTGTTGATAATTTCACCGAGATTCATCTGCTGAATGCGATTGCTAAGGAGAATGATGCCCGGGTTAACGTACTGCTTCGTGTTACTCCAGGGGTAGAAGCCCATACGCATGAATATATTTCCACGGGTCAGACAGACTCCAAGTTTGGATTCGATATTGGAAATGGCTCGGCATTTGAAGCTGTGAAGCTGGCAAGCGAGCAGTCCAATCTGAATCTGCTGGGCGTTCATTCCCATATCGGCTCCCAAATCTTTGAGGTGGAAGGCTTCCAGATGGCGGTTGAGCGCGTTGCCGCTTTTGCCAAATCCGTAAAAGAGCAGCTGAATGTGATCTTCCAGGTTGTGAACCTGGGCGGCGGCTTCGGAATCCGTTATATGGAAGAAGATACCCCGCTTAAGATTTCCGAGTATGTTAAAGCCATTACAGATGGCGTGAAGCAGCATTTTACCGGAACCTATGACAAGCTTCCTGAAATCTGGGTTGAGCCAGGCCGGAGTATTGTCGGGGATGCGGGCACAACCTTGTATACGGTCGGTACAACTAAGGACATTCCGGGCGTGCGCAAATATGTGGCTGTAGACGGAGGTATGACCGATAACCCTCGTCCGGCGCTGTATGAGTCGAAATATGAAGCTATGCTGGCGAACCGCGGGAACGATCAGTCGGAAGAGACAGTATCTATTGCAGGCAAATGCTGCGAGAGCGGAGATATGCTGATTTGGGATTTGGATCTGCCAAAAGTAAGCAGCGGCGATCTCCTGGCAGTCTCCTGCACAGGTGCATATA
The DNA here is from genome assembly GCF_023704175.1 of Paenibacillus sp. YPG26. Taxonomy (NCBI): domain Bacteria; kingdom Bacillati; phylum Bacillota; class Bacilli; order Caryophanales; family Paenibacillaceae; genus Paenibacillus; species Paenibacillus sp. YPG26. The sequence goes on from NZ_CP084530.1 coordinate 1,748,958, forward strand.
ACTATGCCATGGCAAGCAACTATAACCGGATTCGCAGACCAGCAGTGGTCTTCGTGAAGGACGGGGCAAGTGATCTCGTGGTGAAGAGAGAGACTCTGAATGATATCGTTGCCAATGATCTGATTCCTGAGCGGATCCAGAAGCAGCCTTCATTTAACTAATTATTAGAGGCGGGAGCTGTCAGCTTCCGCTTTTAATTTTGCACTGGGACGGGTTTCATAGTACACTAATGTACGTTGAGTTGTACCCCACTTTGGAAGGAGATGCTTTACATATGGCAAAACAAGCTAAAATCAAAATGGAAAATGGCGGAGAAATTCTGATCGATCTGTTCGAGAATGATGCTCCTAATACTGTGGCTAACTTCGAGAAGCTGGCTAACTCCGGTTTCTACAACGGACTTACATTCCACCGTGTAATCCCTGGATTCGTCGCTCAAGGCGGTTGTCCTAACGGCACGGGTACAGGTGGCCCTGGATACACCATCGATTGCGAGATCAATCCGAACAAGCATGAGCGCGGTGTGCTTGCTATGGCCCATGCGGGTAAGAATACAGGCGGAAGCCAGTTCTACATTACTTATGCTCCACAGCCTCACCTGGATGGCGTGCATACCGTATTCGGCAAGGTTGTTCAAGGTATTGAACTGGTAGATGAGTTCAAAGGCCGCGACAAAATGGAAAAAGTGGAAGTATACGAAGCCTAAGTTCAGTATACAATGCCTAAGTTTAAAGATATAGATCAACGAGAACAGGAGTCCGAATGGACTCCTGTTTGTTGTGCAGCGGAACTAACGCTTAGCGTCCTGAATGCTTCGCTTCATCCTTCACTTCGCTCCGGAATCCGGCGATACTCTCAAGGCGCCGATGGTTCTTGGCCTCAATGTCGCTCTTCTCCTCCGAAGTGATTTCATCTGCATGCTCACTCAAATAGTCCTGCGCTTCGCGGTAGTTCTCAATTGAGTTATGAATATGCTTTTGGAGCTTCTCCACATTGTCTGAACGGTTGTCCGGCTTCGGTCTTGTCATAATGAAACCCTCCTCAAAGTGAAGTTGTATGGAATGCTTCAGGTGAACGATTATAGACTTCCCTGAATACATCCCAGGTACCCGGGGCGAGCCCAAGCATCTTGAGGGAGGAAATGAAAAAGTTGCATTTTTGACAGCCGCTATGATAACATGACAATCAAGTTTAATAGTGTTTTATCCTTCGGGGTCGGGTGAAATTCCCAACCGGCGGTGATGGTGCATACGTGCATCTTAGTCCGTGACCCGGCGAAGCACACAGTGCATCGTCGGCTGACCTGGTGTAATTCCAGGACCGACAGTACAGTCTGGATGGGAGAAGGATGACGCGAACTGCATGACAAGGCTTGGCTTTGTTGTGCTGTTTTAGGGCATATGTTTATTTGAGCAACCATTTTTTGCACGAGACGTTTCTTTTTAAGAATTTCGTTTCTTGTAATAAGCATTGTGGGCAGCTTGAATGAATGGCTATGCCTTAGTTTCGCTGCATAGATCTCTCGTACCCCATCCGGAATTCTTTCCGTATGGGGTTTTTTATATTTAGAACCACGTGGTGCCGAAAGGAGATGACCTCTCAAGTGGAGTTCGTGAATGATGAGTATTACATGTCCATGGCACTGGATATGGCAGAGAAGGCAAGGGGTCAGACGGGAACCAATCCGGTTGTAGGTGCTGTAGTGGTGAAGGATGGATCGATCGCGGGGATTGGCATCCACCTTAAGCAGGGAACTCCTCATGCCGAAGTCCATGCGCTTAATATGGCTGGGGAACTTGCTGTAGGAAGTACCGTGTATGTTACTCTGGAGCCTTGCAGCCATTATGGTCTTACTCCTCCATGCAGTGAGCGATTGATCGCGGAGAAGGTAGCCCGTGTTGTTATTGCATGTGAAGATCCCAACCCCAAGGTTGCAGGACGAGGCATTGCCATGCTCAGGGCAGAAGGGATTGAGGTTCAGGTGGGTGTGCTGCGGGATAGGGCACTGAGCTTGAACAAGAAATTTATCAAATTTATTACTACAGGATTGCCTTATATAACGATCAAAAGTGCCAGCACACTTGATGGTAAAATTGCCTCGGGTGCTGGTGACAGCAAGTGGATTACCAATGAGCAATCACGGGCGATGGTTCATGTGATGCGTCATCAGCATCAAGGGATTCTGGTTGGAATTGGCACGGTCATCGCGGATGATCCAGAATTAAGCACAAGGCTGCCAGTTCCGGGAATATCGCCTGTAAGAATCATCGTAGATTCGAGCTTGCGTATACCGGACCATGCGAAGGTGATTACGGACGCCAAGGCGAAGACCATCTTGCTAACGACTGCTCAAGCTAATGGGAACCGGATCAAGGAGCTTGAAGATAAGGGCATCCGGGTTATTCCCTGCGGAGATGGCCCCACGGTAGATCTGAATCTGGCGTTAAAGCAGCTGGGCAGTGAAGGAATATCCTCGATACTGGTTGAAGGGGGCGGCAGCATTAACGGCAGCTTCATTCAGGAGAAGCTTGTGGATGAAGTAGCCTTGTTCATCGCGCCTAAATTGATCGGGGGTCTAGGATCAACCGGGAACTTCGTCTTCGAGGGATATGCTCAGATGAGAGACGCGGTCACCTTGAAGGATATGTCCGTAGAGGTCATTGACGACAATGTGCTGATTAGGGGCACTCCTGTATGGAGAGAGTAAAATGTGCAATGTATCAGGGGACACGAATTGATTGCCAGAAGATAAGAGCAGGGAGGAGGTGCAGGCATGTTCACAGGGCTTGTTGAGGAAGTAGGGACCCTTAAGTCGGTGCAGCGTAAAGGAGAGGCCATGGTGCTGGATATTCAAGCCAGTGTGATTATGGAAGATCTGAAGCTTGGCGACAGCATCGCAGTCAATGGGGTCTGTCTTACAGCGGTGTCTAATCAAGGGAACTCTTTTGCCGTTGACGTAATGCCAGAGACCTACCGTCACACCAATCTTAGCGCATTGAAAGTTGGCGGGAAAGTAAATCTGGAACGTGCAATGGCAGCAGGCGGGCGATTCGGTGGGCATATTGTTCAGGGACATGTGGATGGCACAGGGACGATTACGGGCGTAACAAGGGACCAAAATGCGGTAGTGTACGACATCGCACCCTCCCAACAATCTTTATTCAAATACATTATACCTCAAGGCTCTATTACGATAGATGGAATCAGTCTTACGGTTGTCAGGTCGAACGGAGAGAAGTTCAGTGTCTCTATAATCCCCCACACCTTGGCGGAGACAGCTCTTTCGGATAAGCGGGCAGGGGATACCGTTAATTTGGAATGTGATGTGCTTGGCAAATATGTAGAGCACCTGTTGAATTATGGAAGCAGAGAGAAGGGGATGGAGGCTGCTCCGAATAAGCAGGGTGTAGGGATGCAGTTTCTCATTGAGAACGGCTTCGCTTAACTGATGACATTCCAAAGAAGATGCAGTTGAAAATATGACAGTCTCAACAAGCGTGAACAGTTGAACTGAGTCCTTCTATACACAAAGGAGTGAGTAGCTATGAGTGATATCCGGCTTGATTTGGTTGAAGAAGCCATTCAAGATCTTCAGAACGGAAAAGTCATTATCGTGGTGGATGATGAAGACCGGGAGAATGAGGGTGACTTCATTGCCCTGGCCGAGAAAGCGACACCCGAAGTGATTAATTTCATGATCAGCCAAGGGCGTGGCCTCGTATGTGTGCCTATTACGCAGGAACGGGCGGATGAGCTGGATTTGAAGCCGATGGTTGCGCAGAATACCGATTTTCATGGTACTGCATTCACGGTCTCGGTAGATCATAAGGATACGACCACGGGCATATCTGCAAAAGAACGCTCGGTTACGATCCAGGGTCTAATGGACCCGGATGCCAGACCCTCTGATTTTCGCCGTCCGGGCCATATGTTCCCTCTAATCGCCAAGAAAGGCGGAGTGCTCCGCCGTGCAGGCCATACGGAAGCCGCTGTGGATCTTGCGATATTGTCAGGAGCTTATCCCGCTGGCGTAATCTGCGAAGTAATTAAGGAAGACGGCACGATGGCCAGATTACCTGATCTGATGCAGATTGCCAAGACTCATGGGCTGAAGCTGATCAGCATCAAGGATCTGATTCAATACCGCAATGAGAAGGAGAGGCTGGTTAACCGGGAAGTGGAGGTCCGGATGCCGACTGACTATGGCGTCTTCCGGGCGGTTGCCTACTCCAATGAAGTTGACCAGAAAGAGCATGTTGCCTTGGTCAAAGGAACCATTGACAGCAGTAAGCCAGTCTTGGTGAGAGTACACTCCGAGTGCTTAACCGGTGATGTATTCCATTCTCATCGCTGTGACTGCGGACCCCAGTTCGAGGCAGCACTGCGGCAGATTGAGGAGGCGGGCAACGGGATTCTGCTCTACATGCGCCAAGAAGGGCGGGGCATCGGGCTGATCAACAAGCTGAAGGCCTACAAGCTGCAGGAAGAAGGGCTTGATACGGTCGATGCCAATCTGAAGCTTGGCTTTGCCGCTGATCTACGTGACTATGGTATCGGGGCTCAGATCCTGAAGGACCTTGACGTGCGGGAGATTAAGCTGATGACCAACAATCCTCGCAAAATTAAAGGGCTGGAGGGGTATGGTCTTCAGGTTGTGGAACGTGTACCTATCCAGATGAAGGAGAATGAAGATAATACGAATTATCTTCATACCAAACAGGCCAAGCTGGGACATATGCTGAAATTCGACGATCTTGAACAGAATGAATCGGCAGAGATCTGAAATTAACTAATTAAACCAAGAAGGGTTGATGAATCATGGGGAACATTTTTGAAGGGAATTTGGTATCGGAAGGTCTTAAATATGCCATAGTTGTAGGGAGATTTAACGAGTTCATTACAAGCAAGCTGCTTGGAGGAGCCCAGGATGCGCTCAAGCGGCATGGTGTCAAGGATGAGGAAGTAGATGTGGCGTGGGTGCCGGGAGCTTTCGAAATTCCATTTGCTGCCCAGAAATTGGCGGAGAGCGGCAAATATGACGCTGTAATTACGCTTGGGACTGTAATCAGAGGATCCACTACTCACTATGACTATGTATGTAATGAAGTTGCCAAAGGAGTCGCAGCTGTCGGCATGAAGACAGGTGTTCCTACGATCTTCGGCGTGCTTACTACGGAGAGCATTGAGCAGGCGATTGAGCGGGCAGGCACCAAAGCCGGGAACAAAGGCTGGGATGCGGCTACCGCAGCGATTGAAATGGCAAACTTGACGAAACAATTAAAATAGTGCTTATTTAGTGTAGTACCATTATAATGGTACTACATTTTTATTTTATCGGGCGGAGGAGCAACACGTGACAGTACTTTACAAGCTGGAGACCTTTGAAGGACCGCTCGATCTGCTGCTGCATCTGATTGATAAAGCGGAGATCGATATTCATCATATATCCATTAGCGAGATTACAGACCAATATTTAGCCTATCTGAACAGTATGCAGGAGCTGGAGCTGGAAATTACCAGCGAGTTCCTGGTCATGGCAGCAACGCTGTTATCCATCAAGAGCAAGCAGCTGCTTCCGAAACCGCCCGTTATCGAGATTGAAGAGGATTACTATTATTATGAGGAAGAAGAGGATCCGCGGGATGAGCTGATTCGTAAGCTGATCGAATACCGGAAGTATAAGGGTATCGCGGAGCATCTGCATGATAAGGAGTGGGAGAGAAGTCTTATATTCTCCAAAGAACCGGAGGACTTGTCTCCATTCATGCCTGAAATTATAGAGAATCCGGTCAAAGGGCTGCATGCGGCCGACCTCATCGCCGTCTTCCAGAAGGCGATCCGCAAGGCGGTCAAACGGAATACTGTAACCCGTATTCAAAGAGATGAGATTTCGGTCAAGGACCGCATAAGAGAAGTAGTTACGGCGCTGGAGTCGCAGGGGAAGGGCGGGAGGATCTTGTTCTCGAAGCTCCTGCATGAGGAAATGCATAGACACGAGATTGTCGTCACTTTCCTGGCTGTTCTGGAATTGATGAAAATGAAGCAGATTGTCTGTTATCAGAACAAGCTGTTCGATGATATTGTGATGGAGTGGAAAGGGGAAGGAAGCAAGAATGGATTTTCAGAAGATGAAATCAATTATTGAAGGCCTGCTGTTCCTGGCTGGTGATGAAGGGCTTACCGTCAAGCAGCTGGCAGAGGTGTTGGATCAGCGCAGTGAAGTGATTATCGATGCGCTTAAAGATATGAAGAAATCGTTCAAGAAGGCAGGGCGCGGGCTGCAAATTATATCGATAGCGGGTGGGTATCAGCTGGCTACCTTGCCCGAGCACGCTCCATACTTCGAGAAGCTGGCCTACTCCCCTTCGCGTTCGTCCCTGTCCCAGGCGGCACTTGAGACTTTATCCATTATTGCCTACCGCCAGCCTATTACCCGGATTGAAATTGAAGAGATCCGCGGAGTGAAGTCGGAGCGGGCAATTCATACCCTGGTGAACAAGGATCTGATCGAGGAGGTTGGCAGGGCCGAAGCGATCGGACGCCCCATTCTATATGGAACGACCAAGGCATTCCTTGATTATTTCGGCCTGGGAAGCCTGGTTGATCTGCCGGAGATGGAGCAGTTCGAGAATACGGAGAACCTTGAAGAGGAGACCCAGCTTCTGTTCCAGAAGCTTGAAGAACAGCAGCAGCTTAGTTTCGATGATGTAGAGAAATAAAACCCGATTATTGTATATTTAGCTTCACAAGGGCCGCTCTAACTGGAGCGGTTCTTTTTTTCCTCTTAAAGTGAATACTTCCTTATCTTGGTGCCATACTATACAAAGCTTCTAATTCAGTCACCAGTATGGAGGGTTGCACGTGTGGATGTGGCTCGGAGGATTGCTGCTCCTGCTGCTGATCTTGATCTTCGCGGCTTTGATCTCCAGAATCAAGCTGACCCTTAATGTGAATAAGCTCGGTAAGGACGATACCATATTAATTGAGGTCTCAGCTCTTTTTGGGTTATTTAAATATCACTATGAAATCCCCATGCTCAAATTCAAGAACCTCAAACAAGGCCTGCAAGTGAAGGAAAAGAAGGAAGCAAATGTGAAGCAGGACGAACAGAAGGAAGACCAGACGAATATCGGGAAGGACAAGATTGATTACTGGATCGATAATTGGAAAAGCATGCTTGCGGCTACACATGATCTCAAGCTATGGCTTAACCGGACACTGAGAGAGGTTAAAGTCAGGCATTTAGACTGGACGACAGAGCTCGGACTGTCAGATGCCGTTCATACGGCCCAGCTAACCGGGGCATTATATGGAGTGAAATACAGCCTTGTCGGTATGCTGTCGTATCAGCTTAGGCTTCTGGTCCCCCCTAAGTTATTTGTGATCCCGATTTACGGGAACCAGCCTCATTTTTCCACAAAAATGACCTGTATAGCAGAAATACGGTGTGGTTATGCTATATATGCTGGACTGGTGCTCATAGTTCGAGTGTTAAAAGTGAAAGGAGGAGCTAAGAAATGGCAGAACATCCTATTCAAGGGCTGATGCAGACGGCTCTTGAGAACATTAAAGACATGGTTGATGTGAACACAATTGTAGGTGAGCCGGTGGAGACGCCGGATGGAAGTGTAATTCTGCCTATCAGCCGTGTCGGCTTCGGATTCGCTGCGGGGGGTAGTGACTTTAATATCGAAGACAGGCATGAGAAAGCAGGAGCTAACGGAGAGGGTAAAGTCCGGCCGTTCGGCGGCGGAAGCGGCGGCGGTGTATCCATCAATCCAATTGCCTTCCTGGTTGTCGGCAAGCAGGGCGTTAATGTGGTGCCTCTGGACAATCAGACTCATGTCGTGGAGAAATTGATTGATGCTGTTCCTAATGTCATTGATAAGATTCAATCCTTGTTCCCTAACTCACATTCTCAATCAACTCACAGCTCAAGCAATTACAGCTCTAATGCCGGCGGCTTGACAGGAGCTGTCAACGCATACCCGACAGGGCAAATGAATACAAGCCTAAATGAGAATCCGAATACGCAGCATGGGCATACCCTGCTCTAGGCCTTAACAAGAAGTTGCCATGAATCCCTTCCTGCAGCAAGCGGAAGGGTTTTTCATGTCTTGGAAAAAGGACATACTGTCCTGCTACTCTGCATACTATGGTATAAGTATTTGGGCTTATCCCACTCGGAGGAATACAACATGTATATACCCAAGTCAACGATTTTACTTACAATAACCACACTGTTAACTTTCTTCACGATGCAGCCTGCGCAAGCTGGGCCTTCCAAGCCTGATCCCGTTCATGGGCCAGTGACGCATGCTAGGGCCGCTTCTTTAATTGATGTAACCTCGGGACGGATCATTTACAGCGTGAAGGGTGATCAAATTCTGCCCATCGCCAGCTTGACCAAGATCATGACCGCGATTGTAGCTATTGAGCATGGCCGTCTGAATGACATGGTGAAGGTCGGTAAGAACGCTTTTGCCAAAGAGGGCTCCTCCTTGTATCTGAAGCTGGGTGAACAAATGACCCTTAACAACCTGCTCTACGGACTGATGCTCAGATCGGGTAATGATGCGGCTTCCGCAATTGCTGAACATGTCGGCGGCTCGGAAGAAGGGTTCGTGTATCTCATGAACGAGAAGGCGAGGCAGCTCGGGCTTGCGCACTCCCATTTCTCCAATCCGCACGGGCTGGATACCCAGGCACATTATTCGTCCGCGAATGATCTGGCGAAGCTGACTGCCTATGCTTTGCATAATCCGGTATTTAGAGAAATCGTCCGCACAAAAGTGAAGACAGCGCCGAACCCTAATGATCCATGGGAATATAAGTGGGCTAACAAAAATAAAATGCTGCGCCTCTATGATGGTGCAGACGGTGTGAAAACAGGATATACCAAGATCGCCCGCCGGTGTCTCGTCAGTTCCGCTACCCGAAGTGGACAGCAGCTTGCAGTTGTGACGCTCAACGATGGGGATGATTGGAATGATCATGCCAAGCTGCTGGATTTCGGGTTCAGCAACTACCCGCTTAAGACACTGGCTCAGGCTGGCGAGTCTGTCCAGCAAGGCAGCAATCTTGTGACAGGTTCAGGCTTCAAATACCCACTGCGAACCGGGGAAGCGCAGCGGGTTGTTAAGAAGTTAACTCTACTCAAGCCTCAGCCGGCAGATTTCCAGCTGCGTGCCAGGTTAGAATTTCTGCTGCAGGATAAGCTTATAGGTTCAGTACCTGTGTATACACAATCCGCGCAGGAGCGCAGACCAGCTAATACCCGTAAATAGAGATTATGACGAAGAATAAGTAGAAAATGCACCGCTGACCACAGTAACACATGGGGGAGGAGTTCTAGTGGTTAACAAAATATGGCTTGCTTTTATTTTGATTGGTTTTGCTTTTGCCGCAGCCAAGGGGAATATTAATGTTGTGACTGAAGCGGCTTTTGATGGGGCTACGACCGGGGTGACCGTCTGCTTCGGCCTGATCAGCATTATGGTATTCTGGCTGGGAATTATGAGGCTTGCTGAGGATTCTGGACTGGTAAAAGGGATATCCAGGCTGCTTGGTCCAGTCGTATCATTTTTGTTCCCGGATGTTCCAAAGAATCACCCTGCGATGGGGTTCATCCTCTCTAATATGAGCGCGAACCTGCTTGGATTAGGCAACGCAGCAACGCCGATGGGAATCAGGGCCATGCAGGAGCTCCAGACCCTGAATCCGGACAAGGACAAAGCAACCCCTGCCATGTGTACCCTGCTCGCGCTGAACACAGCTAGTATCACGCTAATCCCTACGACATTGATCGCGATACGAATCAGCTTTGGTTCTGCCAATCCGGCAGAAATTGTAGGCACAACGCTTGTGGCGACAATGATAGCTACTCTCGCGGCAATTATGGCGGACCGCTGGTACCGCAACAAGTATGCGAGGAAGCATCCGCCAGTAATACCGCCTGCAGCAACTTTGACCGTAGAGAGGTGAGGAACCTTGCAAACCTGGATCCACTTGTTCTCCAATTGGGCTGTTCCGGTAATGATCGCTTTCATTCCACTGTTTGCCTTTATCCGGAAGGTTCCTGTCTACGAGTCATTTGTTGACGGCGCGAAGAGCGGATTCAATACAGCGATCGAGATTATTCCTCATCTGGTGGGAATGATGGTAGCAATCAGCGTCTTCCGGGCTTCAGGCGCCATGGACTTCTTTACAGGCTGGATCGCCCCTCTGATGACCTGGCTCGGTGCACCGCCCGAGGTTCTGCCTCTTGGGTTTCTAAGACCGCTTACGGGGACAGGCTCGCTTGCTTTTACCACTGACCTGATCAAGACTTATGGAGCTGATTCCATGATCGGAAGGATAGCCTCCACCATACAGGGAAGTACGGATACAACGTTCTACGTGCTGACAGTTTATTTTGGCGCTGTAGGAATCAAGAATGGAATGTATGCCCTGAAGGTGGGCCTGTTCTCTGATATCATCGGATTTATTGCGGCAATTGCCATATGTCTGATTGTATTTGGATAGGTACGCGGGATGTAATTCATTTGAAGCTCAAGAGCTGCCCAAAGGCATGAGTGGATGGCTGCCTAGTCGCAGATTGTTTGCATTACGTTCCAATATTGAATAACGCGGCCCCAGCCCTCTTCGGAGGGCTATTGTGATTTTATACCTTAGTGGGTATCATTAGGATGAGGTGACTTATAAGACAATGGAAAGATTACAGAAGATATTAGCCCAGGCAGGTGTAGCTTCACGCAGAAAGTGCGAGGAGATGATCCTTGCGGGTAAGGTTCAGCTGAACGGAGAGACCGTAACGGAGCTTGGTACGAAGGCCGATCCGGCAGTTGACGAGATTACCGTGAACGGCAAGAGAATTGGAATTGAGAAGAAGCTGTATATTGTATTCAACAAACCGAAAGGTGTTATTACCAGCGCGTCTGATCCTAAGGGCCGCAAGATCGTAACCGATTATTTAAAAGGTGTAAATGAACGGGTATTCCCGGTTGGACGTCTTGATTACGATACAGAAGGATTGTTGCTGTTAACTAATGATGGTGACTTCGCCTATTTGCTCACACATCCGAAGCATCACGTGCCTAAGACTTACTTGGCCACCGTCAAAGGAGTGCCCCATGGTTCAGATCTGGACAAGCTGAAGAAAGGGGTCATGCTGGAGGATGGAATGACCGCGCCTGCAGAGGTGGATTACTACGATATCAGTGCGGATGACAAGGAGTCCACAATTCGAATTACGATTCACGAGGGCAGGAACCGGCAGGTCAGACGTATGTTCGAGTCGATTAACCATCCGGTTCAGCGGCTTAAGCGTATCTCGTTCGGAGAACTTCACCTCGGGAACATGAAGCGCGGACTATACCGCCATCTAACCGCTGCTGAGATCGAAGATCTTAAGAGAAGCGCGAAGAAAGCGGACAAGCAGGGAAGAAAATAGCAGACACATAATCTTCAAATAACGAAGCTGTATATGTGGCAGTATTCGTTATAATATTCATAGGATATTCACTAAATGTCCATAAATACAGAATGAACTATGACATTTTTCGCATCTTAATTGGATGTAAGTTAATAGTTCAGTCTGTATTTATAATATTCGTCATAGAAGGGAAGCTGCTTGAGCATGAAGAAATACAGGCGACCGGTGCAAATCGTGATTCTGCTCTTCATCGTAATATTGGGCGGCTATGCGATCAGCACCGCAGTGCTCGGCTCCCACGACAGACTGCAGGTTGGCAGCAAGGCGCCTTCTTTCTCACTGCTTGGCATTGACGGCGGTGTGCATCAATTGAACGAGTACGAAGGCAAGGCGATGGTTATCAATTTCTGGGGCACATGGTGCAAGCCATGCGTTAAGGAAATGCCCGCACTTCAGCAGCAATGGGAGAAGTGGAAGGATAAAGGGGTCGTTGTTCTGGGCATCAATGCAGGTGAGGATCAGATGACCGTGCAGAATTTCGCGAAGGACCGCGGGGTGACCTTCCCGATACTGCTTGATTCGAATAGTGATGCTGTACGGGATTATAATATCTCGCCTCTTCCTACGACCTTTTTTGTAAGCGCTAAAGGTAAGATCACCTCCATTCATCAAGGTGAGCTAGATCTGGAGACACTCGACAGCCAGATCGGCCAGTTAGTCGCGCCATGAGACAGGAGGTAACAAATCATGATTAGTAATACAAAATGTGAATGCGGACACCAGAACCGCGTGGGCACGGTACTCTGCGAGGCATGCGGCAAACCGCTGATTGAGCTTGGCGAGGCTGGAGAGATATTGGAGATGCGCTATGACGGAGCGGCACGTCGTTCCCAGCGTGCGAATCCGAATTTCATCGATCAGATCTGGAACTTCTTCTCCTCCGTTAAGGTTGCAATCTATCTGATTATCCTCACGTTACTTGGCGCCATGCTCGGTACCATCTATCCGCAGGTAAGCACATTCGTTAATCTGCCAAATCCGGATGAGTACTATAAGAAGACCTACGGAACGCTGGGAGAAATATATTATGCTCTGGGACTTGCGGATACATATAATTCATGGTGGTTCATTCTGCTCCTTGTCCTGATCGGCTCATCGCTTGTCATATGCAGTCTGGACCGCGTGCTGCCACTGTACAAGGCGCTATCCAAACAGAAGATCAAGAAGCACATGGAATTTCTGACCCGCCAGCGTGTTGTCTACCAGGGACCTGTTCAAGAAAAAGCCGAGGATTGGATAAAACGGGCGACTCCGGTTTTGAAGAAAAAAGGATACCGGGTTCATAGTGAAGATACGGCTCTGCTAGCGGAGAAACAAAGATTTAGCCGTTGGGGGCCTTATGTCATCCACATTGGTCTAATCATATTCTTGCTGGCTGTTCTATTTAGAGGACTGCCGGGGCTCCATATGGATGAGCATGTCAGCTTCCCGGAGGGGGAAGTTAAGCGGATTCCGGGGACCACTTTCTATTTGAAGAATGAGCAGTTCAAGGTGGAATATTACAGTGAGCAGGAGCTTCCTGAAGAGTTCCGGAACACAGGCAAGATCCTCCCGAAGCTGTATCAGACCAAGGCAGTCTTGTATGAATGTACGGCGAACTGTGATGACCCGTCCAAGACCCCGGCGCTGAAGGAAGTGGCGAGGCATGATATTGAAGTGAACAAGCCGCTGGATTACAAGGGACTCATAGCGTATCAGTATGATTTCGATCTTACTCCCAAGCTCCGATCTGTTGAGCCGGTGCTGGTTAATAAAGTAACCGGAGAAGAATACGGGAAGCTGAAGCTCGATATGATGAACCCGGAACGGAGTTATTCACTTGGACCCTATACCCTTGAGCTTAAGAACAAGTATATGGACTTTATGCTGAATGAGGATGGGGAGCCAACCTCCAAATCGCCGAACCCGAACGCACCGGCATTCCTCTTCCTGGTGAAGGGGCCTTCCCTTCCGGAGGGAGGCGCTCAGTTTATTTACTTTCCGAAGCAGATCGATAAAGAGCGGTTTCAGCAGGATTTGATAAATGAGAAGCTGGGCGGAGTAGAGAAGAAGCTGGATCTTGATGTCAAGACGATGGATGATGTCGATATCATAAAATCAACGAGCTACCTTAATATTCGCATAGACCGCGCGATGCCGTTCGTATGGACGGGTCTTGCGATAGTCATGCTTGGGCTTGTGCTCGGGTTCTACTGGACACACCGGCGGATCTGGCTCCGTATTGATGATGGGCAGCTTACCTTAGGCGGACATACGACCAAGAATTTCTTCGGTCTTCGCCGTGAAGTGGTCTCCATCCTGAAGCCGCTGGGTGTTGACGTAGATGAGAAGTCTCTGGATAACGGGAGGAACCAAGAATGAGCTCACAGGATTTATTGGAAATTAGTAAACAGGCCTTTATGTATTCTTTCTTCTTATACTGTATAGCCTTTATAGCCTATGCAATTGCTGTAATCGGGAAAAGCTGGAGAAATCGGGAACCGGTGAGTCACGAGCGTAAATGGGGCCGCATCTCCTTCTTCATCTCCACTGCGGGCTTGCTTGGACATCTATTATACTTCGGGACCCGCTGGGCGGGGGCTGGACGGATTCCGGTCAGTAACATGTATGAGTTTATGTCCTTTTTATCTATGATGATCATGGTTGCTTTTACGATCGTCTTCATCATCTACCGCAAAACCCTGCTTGGCTTGTTCGCGCTGCCGGTTGCGGTCATTGTAATGGCTTATGCGGCTGTCTTCCCGGCTGAAGTTCAGCCGCTTATTCCATCGCTGAAGTCGATCTGGCTGTATATTCACGTTACACTGGCTGCGACGGGTGAAGCTTTCTTCGCGGTCGGCTTCGCAGCGGCGTTTATGTATCTGCTGCGTACCGTGAACTTTGAGGGCAAGGAGAAAGTGGACCGCCGGCAAAAGTGGTGGGTGGAGTTCACTATGTTCTCCATAATCATAGTTGTCGGCTTTATAGTTGCTGTCTTTGCTTTCCGTGCTGCAGGCTATCAGGCGGTATTCTCAAATGAACAGATTTCGGTGGATTCGGCAGGTGTATCCACGACCAAAGTGAACAAAGTGGAGTACAACCTGCCTCCTATCGTGGCTCCTTATGACAGCAAGGTGGAGAGTATGCAGAGCTTCATCGGGATGAATGAACCGCTGCTTCATGCTCCTTCCTGGGTAGAGGGGGGAACGGCTGGGCGGAAGCTCAATACGATCGTATGGTCCATTGTTGCGGGCGCGATTATATATCTGCTTCTAAGGCTGTTGGTACGCCGCCCCTTGGGTAAGCTGGTGTCTCCGCTCTTAAAAGGATTAGACCCGGATGACCTGGATGAAATCAGTTACCGCGCGATTGCGATCGGCTTCCCGATCTTTACCCTGGGCGCTCTTGTCTTCGCGATGATCTGGGCCCAGCAGGCCTGGGGCCGGTTCTGGGGTTGGGACCCGAAGGAGGTCTGGGCACTCATTAGCTGGCTGTATTACAGCGCCTATCTGCATCTGCGGCTGTCGCGAGGCTTCCAGGGCCGGAAGGCTTCCTGGATTGCGGTGCTGGGCTTCCTGGTCATCATGTTCACACTCGTTGGGGTGAATCTGGTTATTGCGGGACTGCACTCCTATGCAGGGACAGATTAATATTTGAGCCTAAATTGAACTAAAGATATTATATACTCAGTCTTGAGTGCTTCTTATCAGGGCATCAATTGAGGTATACTGTCTTTAGTTCATTCCTTATTGTACACACTGGTTTCAGATTTGCTCTTCGAGAGGATTAGGGAAGAAGATAAAAGGGGTTGTTGTCAATGTCAGATCAATTGAACCGCATTCTGGTAGTGGATGATGAGGAGCGTATACGCCGCCTGCTCAAGATGTACCTTGAGAAGGAAGGCTACGAGATTGATGAGGCGGAAGATGGTGAGACGGCGCTGCGCAAGGCAAGCACAGGCGATTATGGCCTGATTCTGCTTGATGTGATGCTTCCTGGCATCGATGGAGTCGAGGTCTGTAACCGGCTCAGACAGGTCAAATCTACACCCGTACTCATGCTGACGGCAAAGGGTGAGGAGATTAACCGGGTACAGGGCTTTGAGGTTGGCGCCGACGATTATGTCGTGAAGCCGTTCAGTCCGCGTGAGGTTATATATAGAGTCAAGGCTATCCTTCGGAGATCCTCGGCTACAGCTTATTTGTCCAAGGAGAGTGGGACAAGCAACAATATTGTTTTCCCGAATCTCATTATTGAGCATGATGCTCACCGGGTAACGGCCAGCGGACACGAGGTCAGCCTAACGCCAAAAGAATACGAACTGCTTCATTACTTGGCTGTATCGCCGGATAAAGTATTCTCTCGTGAAGAGCTCCTTAAGGATGTATGGAATTATGAATTCTTCGGTGATCTCCGTACGGTGGACACCCATGTGAAGCGGCTGCGTGAGAAGCTGAATAAGGTATCACCGGAGTCAGCGGGCATGATTACCACAGTATGGGGTGTCGGTTACAAGCTCGAGGTGGCTAAATAGGTGAAAAGATTCTGGAGAACGCTCGTAGGTAAGCTGTGGATTACGATCATTTGTCTAGTCGGCAGTGTCCTTATGATACTCGGCCTTTTCCTGCTGCCTTACATAGATACCAACTTTACGAATTCGGGTGCGATCAAAAAGCTGTTCACCATGGTATCTATCATCGGGTTCTCGATGACCACGTTCTTCGCGCTTATTCTGTTCAACAAAATAACGCTTCCGATGCAGCAGCTGATCCGGGCTGCCGATTCTGTACGGAAAGGGAAATACGACACCAGACTATCTCTTCGTACTAGTGATGAGATCGGGGAGCTTGCCAATTCCTTCAACCATATGGCTGAAGAACTTGAGAATACAATTCGAAGCTTGAATCATGAGAAAGAGCATTTGTCGAGTGTCCTCCGCAGTATGAATGATGCGGTAATCACCATGGACATCGAGGGCTCCGTTATCTTGACCAATCCGCCAGGAGATGCGGTTATGCATTCGTGGAGCAGTCTGCTTGATGAAGAGGACAGCTTGGCTCATCCGGAATCCAGGCGTTCAGGCCAACCCAGGGTGCCCGAGCCGCTGCTCCCAATGTTCACAAGAGTACTGAGTGAAGGCGGGGACCAGAGCGCGAATGTGCACGTCAAGCAGGGGGTCTGGTCCGTTCATATGGCACCCCTGGCCTCGGACGGGGATATAAGGGGAGCTGTGGCCGTCCTGCGTAATGTTACGGAAGAGGTAAGGCTTGAGAAGATGCGGCGTGACTTTGTCGCTAACGTCTCGCATGAGATCCGGACACCGCTCTCTATGATGCAGGGCTACAGCGAAGCTCTGCTGGACGGTATGGCCGCTTCTCCGGAGGAAAGTGAAGAGCTTGTACAGGTCATTCATGACGAGTCCCTACGTATGGGCAGGCTGGTCAAGGACCTGCTTGACCTTGCACGTATGGAAGCAGGGCATACAGATATGGTGATGCGGCCGCTGGATGTCAAGGAGCTGCTTGAGCGGGTATACCGCAAGTTCAGTGTCCGGGCGAAAGACCGTGAGATAGAGCTGATCTTGCATGAGCTTATGGATAGCCTGGTTTTGGAGGAAGCGAACGAAGACCGCCTTGAACAGGTACTGACCAATCTGCTCGATAATGCGTTCAGGCATACTCCGAGCGGCAAGAGAATTGAGATTCAGGCCCAGCTCATGACTCAACGTGGTAAGCGTGAGCTTCGTATTGAGATCAAGGATGAAGGAGGAGGTATCCCGCCTGATGACCTGCCATACATTTTTGAACGCTTCTACAAAGCCGACAAGGCAAGGGTGCGTGAAGAGACCGGAGGAACAGGGCTAGGTCTTGCGATTGTGAAAAATATTGTCGAAGCCCACCACGGTACCATTACCGCCAGCAGTGAAGTCGGACAGGGTACAACCTTCAAGCTTCTGCTGCCTGTCGAAAGACAGGAGTCTTAATCACATTGCTGAGAGAATACATGGTTTTTTGTTGAACGCCGAAGATTAATCTTGTTCTCCGTGGAACAATTGCCCTATATCCAAGTCAAAAGAGCTGTCCTTCTATGAAGGACAGCTCTTTTTGTAGAGTCTAAATATTCCGGTTATTAGGAAAGGACAATTTCTTGTGCCGCATTGATCTCTGGAAGCTTGATCAACTCTTCAAGCACTTCCTTTGATACAGCCTTATCGACTGTCAGCACCATGATGGCCTCACCGCCAACGATTTTACGTCCAACTTGCATCGCAGCGATGTTCACATCATTATTTCCAAGAAGTGTGCCGACTTTACCAATAATACCTGGTTTGTCATTATGGGAGATGTAGATCAGGTTACCTTTAGGCTCGATATCGACAGGGAATTTGTTGATTTGTACAACACGGTCTCCATATCCGGATAGCAGAGTTCCCGCAACGCGCTGCTCTTCGCCGCTTTGAAGCTTGAGGGATACGCTGATCAGGTTCGTGAAGTCTTTGGTTGCTGTAGATTTGGATACAACCACATCGATATCACGAGCTTTAGCCAAGTGCATGGAGTTGACAATATTCACATCATTTCCGAAATGACGGGAGAGAAGGCCTTTAACAATATAGCGGGTAAGAGGCTGAGTGTCCACTTCGGACAGGTCGCCTGCATAGTTAACGACAATCTCTTTAACAGCTTCATTATTGATTTGAGCTGCGATCGTACCCAGCTTTTCACCCAGTCCGAAGTATGGTTGAAGCTTGTTCATCACGCTTGGAGCAACCGGAGGCATGTTCACCGCATTCTTGAATGGCTCGTCTCTCAGGATGTGCAGAACCTGCTCAGATACATCGATAGCCACGTTCTCTTGAGCTTCAATCGTTGAAGCACCCAAGTGAGGAGTTACAATAATCTTCGGGTTGTTCAAGAACGGATGATCTGGCTGTGGCGGCTCATGTTCAAATACGTCGAAAGCTGCTCCGGCTACGATTCCTTGATTCACAGCTTCAACAAGCGCATTCTCATCGATAACTCCCCCGCGGGCACAGTTAATGATGCGCATGCCTTTCTTCATAACCGCGAATTGAGGTGTGGAGATGATTCCGCGTGTCTCAGGCGTTAATGGTGTGTGTACAGTGATGAAGTCCGCGTTACGAACAATATCATCAACGCTTGCAAGCTTCACACCCAGCTTCTCGGCACGTTCTTCAGTAAGGAACGGGTCATAACCGAGGATGTCCATACCAAAAGCTTTGGCACGCTTGGCAACTTCACTTCCGATGCGTCCCATTCCCAGAACACCAAGGGTTTTGTTGCGGAGCTCGACACCAAGGAAGGACTTGCGGTCCCAGGTTCCGCTAATGGTCTTGGCATAGGCTTGTGGAATATGTCTGGCAAGGGCCATCATCATGGCCAAGGCATGCTCACAGGTAGTGATGGTGTTACCATCAGGAGCATTAATAACAATGATTCCGCGCTGCGTAGCTGCTTCAAGGTTAATATTGTCGACACCAACACCGGCACGGCCTACTACTTTGAGGCGCTCACCGGCTGCCATGATTTTCTCAGTAACTGTTGTTTGGCTGCGAACGAGAAGTGCGTCGTACTCGGGGATAATGCGGATTAATTCTTCCTCACTTAGCCCAGTCTTTTTCTCTACTACGACATCTTCTGCATCAACGAGCTGTTGAATCCCTAGATCACTGATCGGATCCGATACTAACACCTTATACATGTTGATTTCCTCCTCCAAAATTGAATGCTCGTAATATAGGTACCTATATTCGACATTATTAATTAAAAGGCCCGCCAAAAAAATGGCTGAATCCTTAAAATACTCTCTTTAATTCATTATAGCAGCAACGTGACAAAGGGAAAATATAAATAAAAAAACTCCCGACCCGCATACTACTACCGTAGTAAGGGACGAAAGTTGATCGTGGTACCACCCTAATTCACTGTCCTTTGCAGGAACAGCCTCAGTGTCTGGTTAGACAAAATGATAACGGAGTTAATCCGATTACACCTACTACAATGTTCGGTATAATAACTCAGGAGTGCTAAAGACCACATCTTAGCTGCCGGTTTGCAGCAACCACCGACTCTCTGTAAGCTTCAAAGTGACTTTTTTCCTTCAACGTGTTTGGCGAACTAATTTTTCCATAATGTATCATAGCCTCTCGAAGAGTGTCAATAGCATAAGTAACAGCATTCTGCCCGTTCTTGAATCTCCAGCCGTTTTTGGGTATGATTTTCATATTATACTTTAAAGGACAGACACCCTAATGAAAAAATTCAAGTTTGGCAAGATCGAGATTAAGCCTATTGAGCCAGGGCAGCTGAATGAGCGGCTATTATTAATTAATTTGTATATTACCCAGGGTCTGGCCTTACTCATTGGTCTTATTGTAGTGTTCTTCCAGAAACAAAGTCTTATGAAGCTGTTTGAGCTCCCGGAAGGTCTTGGATTTCTGTATTGGGGGGCGGGGCTTGCCGGACTAATGTTCACCATTGATCTGGTGCTGTCCAAAGTGATTCCGGAAGAAAGCATGGATGATGGCGGCATTAACGAAATGCTATTTAGAAAAAGACCTGTATGGCACATTATCCTTATTGCGGCTTTTGTCGCGATTTGTGAGGAGCTCCTATTCCGCGGGGCAATTCAGCATGCCATTGGTCCCTACTGGACAAGCATTATTTTTGCTATTATTCATATAAGATATTTGAAGCACTGGATTCCGACAGGCTGGGTATTTCTTAGCAGTTATGGACTGGGTTACATCTACATTCATTCAGGAACGTTATGGGCACCTATTGTGTGCCATTTCATCATAGACCTGGTGTCTGGAATGATTATTCGATTTCGGAGGGCAAGATGAACGAGCGCTTGAGCAGAGTAGAGCGGTACAGCCGCAAGCAGCATGAGATAAGAGCGGTTCGGGATAGGGCAGCACAGGTGACCGAAGGGGCGATTGGAGATCAGGTACGGCTCAGCAGAAGTAAAATTCACGGGAACAGGACGGATAGACAGGTGTCTGCCCCCGTCGTAGATAATATTGAACTTGATGAACCTTCTTCCGCTATAATAGCTGAGGACGAAATGTCAGCCGCAGAGATGCCTCCAAGAAGAGAAGTGTACCCTTCTCAGAGGATCAAATGGACTAAATGGTTCTATAATTCTCTGGTTATTATTTTTATTGCACTTTTAATTTTATTGTTCTTCTGGGGTATGCAGCAATCGACCTGGGGCAAACAACACTAGCAGAACAGCAGTCTCCGTTTAATGGAGACTGCTGTTTGGTATTATCCCCTTCTAGTAGACAAGAGAAAAAAGACATCTGGTAAGATGGATTTAATTCTTGTTGAGCGGAGGGGATTTTTCATGGCCAAAAAGGGGCAAACCTTTCGGAAGTACTCCTTGGAATTAAAGATGGAGGCAGTCCGGTTGGTGAACGAGGAGCAGAGGAGTATTCGTGAAGTGGCGAAACAGTTGGGCGTTCGTAATAAGTCTCAGGTACAAACCTGGGCAACAAAATATCGAACAGGTGAGATTTTAGAGCCAACTAGCCCAAGACGAGGACGACCGAAAACGAAGTTTTCCAGCATGGAAGAAGAAATGGCGTATCTACGAGCGGAGATTGAATATTTAAAAAAGCAGTATCCAAATCTGCACAAGGAGTGACGAAGAAAGCAACCAGGTTCGGAATCATCGAGGAAATGCGAGAGAGGTATTCACTGAAATGGCTATTAGAGGTAGCCCATGTTTCACGAGCAGGCTATTACAAATGGAGAAGGGCTCAGCAGACAGCCTGGCAGCGTAAAGAAAGGGACAAGCTACTGGAAGCTCATATGTTGTCGCTCCACCGCCTTCATCCCTACTTTGGTTATCTGCGTATGACGGTTGCTTTACGGAAAGAAGGCCTCGTAGTTAACCACAAAAGGGTCTACCGGATTATGAAGAAATTGGGGATTCAGTCGGCCATTCGAAAGAAGCGTCGTTTTTTCGGTAAACAGGCTTCTGTCGTGAATCCCAATCGGCTGGATCGTCAATTTCAGGCGGATACTCCTTTATCTAAACTGGCTACCGACATTACCTACATACGGGTTGGGGAACGGTTTGTCTACCTTTCGGCGATCCAGGATCTGTATAACAACGAGATCGTAGCATGGCACCTTTCGGAACGAAACGATCTGGCTCTGGTCAACGAAACGCTAGACGCGTTAAGTAAAGATGTAAATTTGGAGGGAGCTATTCTCCATTCAGACCAGGGATTTCAATACACCTCCAAACCATTTAACCGTAAACTTACTGGACTTGGGATCCTCGGAAGCCATTCCAGACGCGGAAACTGTCTGGACAATGCATGCATAGAATCCTTCTTTTCTCATCTGAAGACGGAAAAGATATATTTAAGCAAGCCCCAAACCTTAGCTGAGGTAGAAAAACAGGTGCGCGAGTATATTTCATTTTATAACCAAAGTAGATTCCAGAAAAAACTAAACAACCGTTCCCCGGTTGAATACCGAGAAACGGTTGCTGCTTAAACATGTCTTTTTAGACCTGTCTACTTGACAGGGGTATGACCAGTTCTTTGGCTTTTTATGAAGTGAATTAAGGCCATCTTAACGATTAATAGCTGACAGAAGCGCCTGGCAGTTGTATTGCACGAAGCAGGATACATGGATCACTTGCCCGTAGCTGCCGGGGGTTCTAAAGAGATGCTTGCCGGATCCACGAAGCTGTAGCCTTTATCCGTAAGCTTTGTTAATAGGGTATCCAAGGCTTCAACAGTCCAAGGAAGCTCATGCATGAGAATATTTGCACCCGGATGGAGCTGATCGAGAACATTTTTGACGACTTTATCCGGATTGGTGCTCTTGTTCTTAGTCTTCAGAGTCCAATCAAGTGATCCGTTAGACCACGTCATATAGAGCAGCTTATTCTCCTTGGCGACTTGGCGCGCGGTCTCTCCACCCTCACCAAAAGGGGGACGGAAGAACACAGGGGTTTCACCCGTCAACTCCTTAACGGTCTTCTGAACATCCTCAATCTGCTTCCTCACCTTGGGGAGGGGCTGTGATTTGAGAGAAATGTGGTCCCAGCTGTGATTGCCAATGGGCTGACCCCGGTCGTGAATGAGCTTGAGCAGCTCGGGGTTCTCTTTGATGCGGTATCCGTTGACGAAGAAGATAGCCTTGGCTTTATGCTTATCAAGCACATCAATAATACCATTTATCCACTTTTGGTCCTTCGGTCCATCATCGAAGGTCAGAAGAACGACTTTACTCTCCACACCTTTTTCGTTCGGGACAATGTTGTAGGCTTTGTTCATGTGGTATTTAATCTCCGGAACCGCGCTCGCCTTGTTTTGGTCGTCCTTGGCAGGTGATCTGGTTCCCGGCTTATTGTCTGCATTCGTGTCTGTATCCTGAGCAGGCTTGTCCAGTGGGGCAGTGGGCTCAGCTTGGGTCTGTGTCCGGGCTTGACCGCTGTTATTAGCATTCAAGTCACTTGGGGGCTTGTCTGTATTCTGTCCGCATGCACTTAAGATTAAGAATGAGGCGGCTAAGAATAGAAGCTTTCTCTTCAACAATAATCTCATCTCGCTTTCTGTATTCCACCCGCATGAGTTGGCTTCGTTTGGCTAACACTACATACGATTCTAACATACAAGGAGGTGTTTAACGTGAATTCTTCCTCATTTATAGGAGGTCTGATTCTAGGTGCGGCAGGTGCTGTCTGGTTAAGCAAGAGACAATCCCATTTGTTAAGCTCAGCCGGGTCGCTGAACTTGTCTGGACTCACCAATAAGAAGCATGAGTGCTCCTCCACAGGGTCTGCAGCCTCGTCTTTCGGCTCCCATGCGGGCCAGGTGACTCCCAGTTCAGCGCCGGCCAGCTCGGCTAATTCGAAGGAATCCAACTTGAACACAATCAAGAGTATTATCAAGGGGAATCCAGGCCTTCACCGGGAAGTGGAGCAAATCCTCAAAGAGACAGGTACAGTCATACCAGGTTTATAAACGGATTTAACAACAAAAGAATCATTTCCGGCGCCCTCGGCGTACCAGGAAGTGATTCTTTTGTCATCAGTATGCCCGGACCGGCTGATCCTGGGAACAGAATTCTATATCTTATTGATATAACCAGAATTTAAGGCTTATTTCTTTAGCTCAATCTGTATATTTGCGTGCATTTGAAGAAAATAAATGATAACATACTTACATAGAACCATTTCCAGCACAATATAAAACAGGTACCACAAACTGTTGATAAACTCGGCTTGGAGAGGAGGATCCTGTATATGAAGATAGAAAGATTGGGCCAGGATAAGATACGGATTTTCCTCACTTTTGACGATCTTAGCGAGAGAGGCATTCAGAAAGAGGACATGTGGCAGGAGATTCCTAAAGTCCATGATCTGTTCACTGAAATGATGGATCAAGCTTATAGTGAAGTAGGCTTTGATGCCTCAGGTCCTCTTGCCGTTGAAGTGTTCGCTCTTCCCGCACAGGGAATGGTCGTCATTGTGACACGGGGGAAATATGAGAATCATCAATTTGGTTCATTGCATGAGGATGAAATGCCGGAAGAAATTTATGAAATGGAAGTCACGCTCGAACTAAGCGATGCTATTGTCTATGCTTTTAATGATTTTGAAGCATTGATCGAAGCCGCTCATGTTTTGCAGCCAACGATTACCGAGACCGGCAGATTATTTAATTATAAAGGGAAATGGATTCTACACTTCGAGCCTGATGACTTAGATGAAGGTAAGCACCCTGCACTTATTGCGGTATTAGCCGAGTATGGAGAAGCAACCTCAGTTACTCCAGCTGTACTCGAAGAATATGGTAAGCTTGTGATGGCAGAGAATGCAATCCGTGTAATTTGCGAGCATTTCAAGCGTCAGACTTAAGCTATAATAGATACTTGCAGATATGCAACTTAGGGCGGCGGTTACTTGGGAACCGCCGCTTGCATTAGGTAGGGCGGCGACAACAAAAGGAGGAGAAGCCGTTGCTTTGGCTTGCTATAGGAACTGCAGCGGTGGCTCCAGGGGTCGCGCTGCTTACCTATTTTTATTTGAAGGATAAATACGATTCTGAGCCTCTTCATATGGTAATCAAGATATTTCTGCTCGGATTCCTGATCGTACTGCCGATCATGATTCTTCAGCGGGGAATGACCTATTGGCTTGGGAGTCATTCATTGGTTGAATCTTTTCTTGTCTCTGCAGGGATTGAGGAGCTCATCAAATGGTTCGTGCTGTATCATATGATCTACAACCATATGGAGTTTGATGAACCTTATGATGGAATTGTGTATGCAACGGCGGTATCGCTTGGTTTTGCTACGGTGGAGAATGTGATATTTGCTCTTGCCCATCAGGCATCTGTAGATGTGCTTCTTGTCCGTGCTCTTCTTCCGGTATCGGGACATGCCATGTTCGGCGTTATTATGGGTTATTATTTAGGCCGGTCCAAGTTCTCTGTCGGGCATAAGAGACACAAATTCCTGCTCTTTTCCCTGCTGATGCCTGTATTCTGGCATGGGGTATATGATTGGATCCTTAATTACACTACGCAATACTGGATTTGGTATATTATTCCTTTGATGGCGTTTCTCTGGTTCGGTGGAATCGGCAAGATGTACCGTGCCAATGACAGATCACCGTTCCGGCTTACGGAAGCTGGAGGCAGCGATTAATTCTGGTTATAATTGGGCACCCTATCTTAAGGCGATGAATCATCCCACTTAAGAAAGGGTGCTTTTTATTATGCGGATAAAAGTGAAAATAATATGTAAAAATTGCGGAGAACGGTTTGTTTTGCGGGGGAAGAAGGAAAGCGGGCGTATTGAGACGGGGTTCAAGATGTGCGTCTGTGATAATATGCATCATTTTGAAATTCAGGAAGAGACGCTCTGAATCTGAGGGATTCCAAGTTCATGCATAAAGCTTCTTTCTTCTTGTCAAACTAATGGCAGTTACTTGAAGAAAGGAGCTCGTGAATTTGTATGTACAAGAGATTAAGTGCTGTTCTATTCCCCCTAAGTGCAATCTTGCTAATCGGGGCTCTCATCTGGGGTTATCAAGAGAACCAGGAGAAGAACTCGATTCTGATTAAAGCAGAGAACCAGTATCAGCGGGCCTTTCATGATCTGTCCTATCATGTAGACCGCCTGCACGGGGAGATCGGGAATACGCTAGCCGTTCATTCAGCGTCCACACCAATGCACCGCAAAGGTCTAATGAATCTGTGGCGGATCACCAGTGAAGCGCAAAATGAGATCAATCAGCTCCCGCTTACCCTTTTACACTTCAATAAGACGGAAGAGTTCCTGTCCAAGATAGCCAAGTTCTCTTACCAGACCGCCAACCGCGATCTGACAAAGCAGCCTTTGACTGACAAAGAGCTCAAGAATCTGAAGGAGCTGTACAAGACTTCTAACGAGATTTCATCCGAAATCCAGAAGGTTCAAGGGAAGGTTATTAATCATCACTTGAGATGGATGGATGTGGAGACAGCTCTCGCAAGTGAACATAAGGCCCAGGATAATACCATTATTGACGGCTTCAAAACAGTTGACAAGAAGGTCAGTGAGTATCCAGAGCTCGACTGGGGGCCTTCCGTGCTCAGTATTTACAATAAGCGTTCAGTCAAGAAGCTGAGCGGCGCCCCTACTACCGTAGAACAGATTAAAGAGAAGGCAGTTGATTTCGCCGGATACACGGACGCGTCTCAAGTCGAAGTAACCGAGAATGGAAAAGGGACGGAATGGTCCTCATTCACCGCCGTTCTGCCCGGGAAGTCCAAAGGCGACCGGATGACGATCGATTTCACCAAGAATGGTGGACACGTAATTGCTTATAACTATACCCGGCAGGTCAATAACCGTTCCATTTCGGATGATGAAGCCCACCGGAGTGCAGCCCAGTTCCTGAAGGACAAAGGTTATAAGGACATGCAGGCTATCGTCTACGATCCCTCGGATAACATCGCGAACCTGACGTACGTAACTAAGCATGACGACATCTACTTATATCCGGAGAAAGTAACCGTGCGCGTTGCGCTGGATAACGGACAAGTAATCGGACTGCAGGCTAGTGACTATGTATATGAACGTGATAATAAGCCTGAAGTAATGCAGCCAAAGCTTTCGTTAGCCGATGCCCGCAAGTTTTTGAATTCGGATCTTAAAGTGACCTATCACCGCAAAGCTCTCATTGAGAACGAGCAGTCAGAGCGGGTGGTGACTTATGAGTTTGGCGGCCGGATAAACGGTTCTCAGTACCGTATTTTCATCAATGGGAACACGGGTGCCGAGGAAGCTGTAGAGGAAATACGCTCTGGACGCCAAGCCGCTTCTCTAAAATAAGTGAGCACAAGCATTCTTCCCCGTTATGGAAGAATGCTTTTTTTGTGAAGTTAGTCTTCACGCTTACTGCCGCCATGCTATAATGTCAGATGGACATAAATTCATGCGGGCAGGTGGACAGGTTGCTTCCCAAAATCAATGATCTTGTATATATACAGATTGCTTCAGAAGTTGAGAAGGAAGAGAAAATCGAATACAAATCACGTATCTCCGAAATAGAAGAAGATTCCTATTTGATTGAGGTGCCGATTCCTGTTGATGGCGGCGGGATGAAGAAGCTGTACATGGGCGATGAGCTGTCGGGCTATTTTCTGGCGGACGAGGGTGTCAAAAATTATTTCAGCACCTACGTGCTTGGCTTTGTCAGTGATAATATCAAGCTGGTACGAATTCGTAAGCCAGACCCGGATTCCATTACAAGGATACAGCGCCGGAATTTCCTCCGGGTTACCGCTGATCTGGAGGTGGCGGTCAAGACACCGGGGAATATAAGGTTCGTGGCCCGTACCGAAGATATCGGCGGCGGGGGGTTCTCGTTCTATTGTGAGACTAACTACAGCCTGGTTGAAGGGGATATCCTTCACTGCTGGATCCTTCTTCCTTATAAGAATGGTTCAATCGAACACGTTCCTATTGAAGCCGAGATTGTTCGTATGAAGAAGCTTGAGACCGGAAGAAGTCTGGTCATGATGAAGTTCGAGAGCATCTCCGATATGGAGCGTCAGAAGCTGATCAAATACTGTTTTGAACGGCAGTTTGATTTCCGTAACCGATAATGCTTAATATGGATGAATTTCCTCTTGTCTGGGCACGGTAAACGTAAATCCAGCGGAGGAGAACGTGTTCATGGCGCAGGAGGACAGTAAGTATAGTTCGTTAGAACAAGAATATGAGTCTTTGTTCCTGAGGTTTAGCAACCAGGTTCACAAAATCATGATTATGCTGCTGATAGCATTGGTGGTTGGGGTTATCCTGTTTCAGGGTCTGCTGAGAATTCCTTCGTTCAGAACAGTGCTTTCTTCTGCTGAACGTTATGAGGGTAAGCCATTACCACCTCTGCAGAAGCTAATTGAAAAATTTACCGGTAAATGAACGCTTTTGCATCACCCTATGTTGTGTGGTATAATTTTCACGTCGCAGGCAATGCCTGCTTTTTTATTGAGGCCATTGTTTGAGGAGGAATACCCCGTTGGCAAGTCATCAGTCACACGAGAGCGGGAAGATCAACATCGCAATAGACGGACCTGCTGGGGCCGGCAAAAGCACAATCGCCCGAATGGTGGCAGGAGCTCTTGCTTATGTCTATGTAGACACAGGGGCGATGTACCGGGCAGTTACGTGGTACATGCTTCTCAAAGGAATTGAACCGGAAGAAGAGCAAAAGGTGCTTCAAACGGCTCGAAACATGGTTATTGAATTGATACCGGGAGTAGATGGCCAGAAAGTGCTGGTTAACGGTGAGGACGTCAGCGACCAGATCCGTTCACTCGCGGTGAACGCCAAGGTGTCCCGATATGCGCAAATCGAGGGGCTGCGCAACCTGCTGGTTTCATTGCAGCGGCAAATGGCTTTGCGCAAAGGCGTCGTCATGGACGGTCGCGATATCGGCACTACCGTACTCCCTGATGCGGAAGTTAAAATTTTTATGACCGCAAGTGTGCAGGAACGGGCACGGCGCCGTTATAATGAAATTAAAGATACGGTTGCCATCACCTTGGAACAGCTTGAGCGTGATATTGCTGAGCGGGACCGCTTGGATGAAGAACGCGAGATATCGCCGCTTCGCCGGGCAGAGGATGCTGAATTTCTGGATACAACGAATATGAGCTTGTCTGAGGTGTCTGAGACGATCATTTCGCTGTGCAGAACGTATGGGAAGGATAGAGGACAGATATGATTTATTACCTAGTTCGCGGAGCGCTCAGGGTTATTTACAAGTTTCTATTCAGACTTAAAGGAATAGGGCTTGAGAATATTCCGAAAGAAGGCGGCGTGCTGCTATGTTCTAATCATATCAGTAATTTCGATCCGCCTACGGTCGGTATTCTGTTAGACCGCAAAGTTCATTTCATGGCAAAAGCGGAGCTTTTCGAGGTTCCCGTACTCGGATGGCTCATTAAGCAGCTCGGCGCCTTCCCCGTCAAACGTGGAGGCGTTAGCAAAGAATCGATCAAAACATCTTTGACGCTGCTGCGAAGCGGCAAAGTTATGGGTATCTTCCCTGAAGGAAGACGTTCGAGCTCAGGGGAGAGCGGAATGGCTATGAAAGGCGCGGCAAGCTTTGCGCTACGTAGTGATGCGGCTGTCATTCCTGCTGCCATTATTGGGAATTATAAATTATTTCGCAGAACCAAAGTAATTTATGGTGCACCAGTGGATCTATCTGAATTTCGTGAGACACCGTCTCCGGATTCGCTCGAGCTGGCCACTGCTAAGATCATGCAGCACATTGCGGAGCTTAAAGCCCGCGGATAAAAGACCCGTATTCACGGGCCAGAACATGCATGAACATTAGGAAGTTATGGAAAGCTATTGCATAATGCATGTTTTGAACCACGCTAGCCGCGGGTTTAAATAAATGGGGTTTTGAATCGAGGAGGGTATTGAGATGTCGGAAGAAATCAAAGGTCAGCAGGACAATGCTGAAGTGACAAATCAAGATGAGTTGGAGCAAATCGTGTCCATCAAGAAAGGTGACACCGTCAAAGGATCTATCGTTAAAGTTGAAGACAACCAAGCTTACGTAAGCATTGGATATAAATATGACGGCGTCATTCCTATTCGTGAGCTATCTTCTGTTCATTTGGATAACGCTGCAGATGCGGTTGAGGTAGGTCAAGAAGTTGAAGCTAAAGTGGTAAGCATCGATGACGAGAAAGAAAGACTGGTTCTTTCCAAACGTGCAATCGACAGCGAGAACGCATGGGATGTCCTTACTCAGCGCTTCGAGAACAAAGAAACATTTGAAGTAACGGTTGCTGATGTAGTTAAAGGCGGAATCGTTGCCGATGTGGGCGTTCGCGGATTCATTCCAGCTTCCATGGTAGAGCGTCACTTTGTAGAAGATTTCAGTGACTACAAAGGCCGCACACTGCGCGTTAAAGTGAAAGAAATCGACCGTGAGAACAACAAAGTCATTCTTTCAGCCAAAGATGTTCTGGATGAAGAGTTCGAACAAAACAAGCTGAAAGTTATGGAAAGCATTAAAGAAGGACAACTGATCGACGGTAAAGTACAGCGTCTGACTCAATTCGGTGCATTCGTTGATGTAGGCGGCGTGGATGGTCTTGTTCACGTATCCGAAATCGCTTGGAATCACGTTGAGAAGCCAGCTGATGTTCTTTCTGAAGGCGATGAAGTGAAAGTTAAGGTTCTGAAGGTAGATCCGGAGAAAGGCAAGATCAGCTTGAGTATCAAAGCTGCTGCGCCTGGACCTTGGGAGACTGCGGCAGAGCTCTTCAAGACTGGCGACATCGTTAGCGGTGAAGTGAAGCGTCTTGTTACTTTCGGAGCTTTTGTTGAGATCGCTCCAGGGGTTGAAGGTCTGGTTCATATTTCCCAAATCTCCCACAAACATATCGGTACACCACAAGAAGTACTTAAAGAGGGCGAAACGGTCCAAGTCAAAATTCTTGATGTGAATCCTTCCGAGAAACGCGTTAGTCTGAGCATCAAGGAGACTGAAGAAGCTCCTGCTCAAGAGGCTAAACCTGATAGAACGGAAAGAAGAGGCGGCGGTGCTGACCGTGTGAACCGTGAGGATATCAATAACAATCCTAACGTATCTCTGAGCAATCAAGGTCTTAGCATCACACTTGGAGAGCGCTTCGGCGATAAGCTGAGCAAACTCAAATAATACATTCTTACCATGAAGAGAGGAATCGGCGAACTCGTGACGGGTTCGCCGGTTTTTTTATAGTTTGAGTCAAGTTTACATGGATGGTTAGCCAATTAAGTTATTTTTTGCTATGATGAGTTACGAGTCAACAAGACAAGGTTTGCGAGATCGGTCTGTATGGCAAAACTTCATGTAGTTGAGTTCATCACTACTTCAGCTTATGTTATAAAGTTAAGCAGGCTTACGTAAACATTTAGGAGGAGTTCATATGGCAAGACCCGTTGTGGCTATAGTTGGACGTCCAAATGTGGGGAAATCTACGATTTTCAACCGCATTATCGGCGAACGATTGGCCATTGTGGAAGATAAACCGGGGATTACCCGTGACCGTATCTACGGCATCGGGGAATGGAACGGCAAATCGTTCAGCATTATTGATACCGGAGGTATTGAGCTGGACGGGGAAGACATGATTCTGAAATCCATTCGGATGCAGGCAGAACTGGCCATCGAAGAGGCGGACGTCATTATTTTCATGTGTGACGCCAAATCGGGCTTGACTCAGTCGGATGAAGAAGTGGCTACACTCTTGTACCGTTCCGGCAAGCCAATTATCCTCGCTGTGAATAAAGTGGATAATTTAGGCCGGGCTGATCATATTTATGAATTCTACAATCTTGGTTTTGGAGATCCAATCGGAGTATCAGGCAGCCATGGAACGGGTGTCGGTGATTTGCTTGATGCGATTGTTGAGAACCTGCCTGAGCTTAAGGATGAGGAATATGATGAAGATGTGATTCGGGTTGCCCTGATCGGCCGGCCGAATGTTGGCAAGTCTTCATTGGTTAATGCCATCCTCGGGGAAGAGCGCGTCATCGTCAGTGATGTGGCGGGAACAACACGGGACGCGATTGATACTCCTTTTGAGAAGGATGGTCAGCGCTACGTCTTGATTGATACTGCCGGAATGAGAAAAAGAGGCAAGGTGTACGAGACGACGGAGAAATACAGCGTCATGCGTGCAATGAAAGCGATTGAGCGCGCAGATGTGGTGCTTGTCGTGATCAATGGGGAAGAAGGCATTATTGAGCAGGATAAGCACATTGCGGGTTATGCTTATGAAGCCGGCAGAGCATCTATATTTGTTGTGAACAAATGGGATGCTGTAGAGAAGGACGACAAGACGATGAATAATTTTGAGAAGAAGATCCGCGATCACTTCTTGTTCATGACTTATGCACCTGTTGTATTCTTGTCCGCGCTGACCAAGCAGCGTCTTCAGAAGCTGCTTCCTGTGGTACAGCACGTGGCTGAACAGCATGCCAGACGCGTACAGACCCATTTGCTGAACGATGTGGTCTCTGATGCTGTTGCTATTAACCCTCCGCCAACGGACAAAGGACGCAGGATGAGAATTAATTATGTCACTCAGGTTACGGTTAAGCCGCCGACCATTGTTGTCTTCGTTAATGATCCGGAATTGATGCATTTCTCTTACGAACGTTATTTGGAGAATAAAATCCGGGCAGCATTTGACTTTGAAGGCACACCGATCCGGTTGTTCACCCGCCGTAAATCGGACGAAGGTTAGGAGAGAGAAGTGTGAGCTTAACATCTATTCTTGCGGTAATTCTCAGCTATTTGTTAGGTTCAGTCAGCTTTAGCGTGGTGCTGGCACGAACTTTGAAAGGCATTGATATACGCCAGCATGGCAGTGGGAATGCGGGGGCAACCAATACGCTTCGTGTGCTTGGCAAAGGTCCTGCTATTCTTGTTCTCGTGCTGGATATGCTCAAAGGAATCGCAGCAATCTGGCTTGGACGCTGGCTGGGTGGTGGTTCAGAATGGGTACCGGCCATCTGTGGCATCGCAGCCATTATGGGTCATAACTGGCCGGTGTACTTCCGGTTTCGCGGGGGCAAAGGGATCGCTACCACCATTGGGGTGATGGCGTCTCTTGCTTTCTTCCCTGCGTTGTACGCAGGTATTATTGCCATTGCTTTAATTGCTATTACCCGGTATGTTTCACTTGGTTCTCTGCTTTTTGTCGGTCTGACTCCTATTTTCCTGCTGATTATGGGACCAATCGGACCTTATTTCTGGACCAGCCTAATTATTGGTGTATTCGCTTTCTGGAGACATCGCACGAACATTGTGAAAATTGCGCAGGGTAAAGAGAACAAACTGGGATCCAAAGGGGGAAGCAGGGTTGTTTAGTAAAGCTGCTGTTCTAGTTGCGGGAAGCTGGGGGACTGCCTTGGCTAGTGTTCTTGCCGATAAAGGGATACATGTATCGCTTTGGACGCGAACCGAGAAGCAGGCAGAGGAAATCAACAAGGAGCATACAAATGGGCGCTATCTGCCTGAGGTTGCTCTGCCTCCAAATATTTATGCTACAACAGATATGAAAGAAGCGGTGAGCGGAGCGCAGGCTGTAATCATGGTGGCGCCATCCTCTGCGGTTCGTGAGGTATCCCGTCAGCTGAAGCAGTATTGGACTGAAGACATGCTGGTCGTACATGCGACCAAGGGCTTCGAGACAGAGACGCTGAAGCGGATCTCTACGGTGATCGCCGAAGAGCTCGGATGCGAGGAAGGACATATCGTGGTTCTGTCCGGCCCAAGTCATGCCGAGGAAGTCGTCAAACGCTGCCCTACAACTGTGGTAGTCGCTTCATTGGAAGAGAATCAGGCAAAGCGAGCCCAAGATCTGTTCATGAACAATAATTTCCGTGTCTATACGAACCGGGATGTGGTTGGAGTTGAACTTGCCGGGGCTTTGAAGAACATTATTGCTCTTGGAGCAGGCATGTCGGACGGACTTGGATTCGGAGATAACGCGAAAGCAGCGCTTCTGACCCGGGGACTGGCCGAAATTACCAGGATCGGTGTGGAAATGGGAGCCAATCCGCTTACCTTCTCTGGACTTGCTGGAATCGGTGACTTAGTTGTTACCGCAACAAGTCAGCACAGCCGCAATTGGCGTGCCGGATCGCTGCTCGGTCAAGGCAAGCCGCTCCAGGAGGTCCTGGAATCCATGGGCATGGTGGTTGAGGGGATAAGAACTACAAAGGCCGCTCATACGATGTCTGAGAAATATGGTGTGCAGATGCCGATCGCAGCCCAGCTCTATCATGTATTGTTCGAGGATATGTCTCCGAAAACGGCTGTAGAGGCCTTGATGGGCCGGGACCGTAAGACGGAAATGGAGATCATGTCCCAGGAAACCTGGGAACAATGGCATACCTAAGCAAAGACTGCCCGAACCTTTTCTGTGCGCGAGTCATACATTAAGTGTGACGACTGCCGGAGGAGGGAAGAATATTGAACAAGAACATCTCTAAAGAAGCTCTGAATGCGATTAACAAGAAGACGGGCAAGCCGATTACGGAGAATGCGGTGAAGAAGCTCGCGAGTACCGTCAAGCCTTCTACGCTCCAGAGTGAGACGCAGCTGCGGCAATTGATTAAGCAGGTATCGGCTATGGCCAATGTGCCCGTGTCTGAGGCAACAATTTCTGAAATTGTTGGAGCTGTGAAGAAGAGTGGAATGAATCCTAATAATATGGAAGCTCTAATGAAGCTAATGCTCAAAAAATAAACGGTGCACTCCTTTTTAAGTTTGAGAGAAGACCCATGCTGGCAAAGCAGCCGTCATGGGTCTTTTTAGCGTGTCATAGCCCTTTTTTTTGGAGAGTGCTATAATGTTGATCATACTAATTAACGATGGGGGAACTAGCACGCATGGATGCAATGACCAAAATGTGGCTCTCGATTGCGGCCATTCTTGTCATGGGATTATCCGTATTTCTCATTACATTCGCCCGGGCCAAGACTAGGGGTCTGGTTAGAGGGTTACTTTCTTTAATTGCTTTTATTATTATGATTGCAGGTTTCTTGGTAGGCGTTGTGTCCATCACTTAGAGGCCCAGCGAGCAGTTCACTAGAAAGAGGTATAGTGATGGAAGGATTCAGACATGCCCATCATCCGGAGCTAATTAGCGCTCTTCGCAGATTAGCACAAGAGTGGGAGAACAGCCGGCAGGGCTGGCTTGTTGGAGGCAGCTGTGGGCTGTGGCTTCAGGGTGTGGAACTTGACAACGCACCGAGGGACATTGACGTGTATACAGACCTTGCGGAGGCTCACACACTTCACGAGATTCTGCAGCCCAGATCCATCGACAAGCAAGTCTTCGATAGAAGTGGAATGTATGTATCTCTTCTAAGTCATTATCAGATGGGGCCATATGTGCTTGAATTGGTCGGCGGATTCGAGGTTAAGACAGGGGGCAGCCATTACCGGGTTGAAGTTGGAGAGCTGCTGATTGATCAAGCATCCTCAGTACAGCTTGGTGCCGAGCGGATTAGATTAATGCCGTTAAGCCACGAATTTTTGTTCAATATATTGCGGAACAGGCCGGATCGGTATGTGCCTATTGTCGAAGTGATCTGCCTTCATGCGAGAGAGCATCTTCCGCTGCTCCGGAATCTGATTAGGCGAAATGTGTGGGCTCAAGAGCACTTGCATATTATTTCCAGTCAACTGGAGGAACGAGGCATTCTTGATGGATTATGAAATCAGGTTTGAACCGGCAGGTAAAAAGGTGAAGGTACGCGGGGGAACAACGGTGCTGTCGGCCGCCCGTCAGGGGCGTATCCACATTACTACCCGCTGCGGCGGTAAAGCGGGCTGCCTTATGTGTAAAGTTAATGTTCAGGGACCAGGGCAAGCCGGACTCTCGGCTCCCACTGAAGCTGAGCTTCGCAAGCTTGGTTCCAGAATTGACGATGGCGACAGACTGGCCTGCCAGGCGAAGATTACGGGTCCAGCGCTAGTTGTGCTGCCCGAAGATCCTCTTAAGGCTGCTGTACGCAAGCAGCTCGAGAGGCAGCAGGAAGATGACTTATGGTAAGTCTGAAGACATTCATATTATTGGATAAGGATGAGAAGTTTGAATAACAGAACTGTACGGTTGTATTCGCGTTGTGCTGCTGTGATCCTCACTTGCGCGTTTCTTATTAGCCTGCTCGGAGGATGTATGTATCCTAGAGAAAGCCGTGGCAATCAGGTGTCATACCGTGAGAGTGTGAACCGTCTGCAGCTTGCTGTAGATCAGTTCCAGAAAGACAAGGGCATCCTTCCCATACTTAATGCGGACGCATCTATTCCCCGGTTCGAGAAGTTCAGAATTGATCTGGATAAGCTGAACAAAACGGGGTACATCGATGAGATCCCGGCAACCGCTTTTGAACAAGGAGGGTCAGCTTATTTCCTGATCCTGGATGAAGAGACAAAGCCGGTTGTGAAAGTTATGGAGCTGACCACCGTGCAGAAGGTCAATGATATTCAGCGTGCGGTTGATCAGTACAAGAGCAGCCATCAAGGGAAGCTTCCAGTTCAAAAGGAGCTGTATCCAGGCATTTATTCTGTGGATCTTAAGGCGATTAAAAGTGAATCGCTCGTCTGGACAAGCTTTTATTCCGGACAGGAGTCCGATTACATCCTTGACCCAGGCGGTCGGGTGTATGTGGATTACGCGCTGGATATTATGCAGGCTGTAGAAAAGTCTGGTGGCACTCCGGCTTCTGATACAGATCTCAGAGTCCTCCTTCTTGAGCACTCTTACTATGTGCCTGTCAAATCCCTGCCTTATCGCTGGCAGAATAACCAGCCTGTTGCTGTGAGTGAATAAAGACCCGTAAGGGTCTTTTTTTATGTCAAAGTCTCCTATTTTGACGTCATATAACTTATAGATTCACCATACATATACAATATGGCGGATGTTCCGGTGATCGTGGTCCAATCCATTAGTTCCGGAACTAAAAATATAATAGGCGCTTCTTATATCTGTCATATTTCCGCATCTGGTACATATGATGGTACTAGTCCTAAAGCATGTACGAGTTCACGCCGCTTCGTTCCTATATCTCCTGACAGGCTTCTGGCGGCGGACACGGGTAGGGGCAACAACAGTGCTCTGCCGTTGCAAATCATTAATTACCTGAGTGAATAACGAAGCGGATGCTCTCAAAAGCATTTTTCCTTCGGCGAAATTTGAGGAGGGGATTTCATTGGCACTGGAAAAAGTAGATATTTTCAAGGACATAGCCGAGCGTACCGGAGGTGACATTTACCTTGGTGTTGTTGGAGCTGTCCGTACAGGTAAATCAACCTTTATAAAAAGGTTCGTAGAGACCGTAGTCCTGCCTAACATCACTAACGAAGCTGACCGCGTGCGCGCAATTGACGAGCTTCCGCAAAGCGCAGCTGGAAAAACCATTATGACGACGGAACCGAAATTCGTACCGAATAATGCGGTTCAAATTAAGGTGGACGAAGGCCTCGAAGTGAATGTGCGCTTGGTTGATTGTGTAGGGTATGCGGTAGAAGGAGCAAAAGGATATGAGGACGAGAATGGTCCGCGTATGATCTCAACGCCTTGGTTCGAGGAACCTATTCCTTTCCAAGAAGCTGCAGAGATAGGCACCCGCAAGGTGATTCAGGAACACTCCACACTGGGTGTCGTGGTCACCACGGACGGAACGATCGCGGATATCCCCCGGTATTCTTATGTGGAGTCCGAGGAGCGGGTCATTGCTGAGCTGAAGGAAGTCGGCAAGCCGTTCGTGCTTATCATCAATTCAACCCGGCCGCGCAGCGAAGAGGCGCTTCAGCTTCGCAGCGAGCTCGCCGCGAAGTATGATATTCCGGTACTTACGCTCAGCGCGGCAACAATGACGGAGGAAGATGTAACCGGCGTACTTCGCGAGGTGCTGTATGAGTTCCCTGTCCATGAAGTGAATGTGAATCTTCCGAGCTGGGTCATGGTGCTGAATGAGAACCACTGGCTGCGCAGCAACTATGAGAACTCTGTTCGTGATACGGTGAAGGATATCCGCCGTCTGCGGGATGTGGATCGTGTTGTTACGAATTTCCTTGAGTATGACTTCATTGAACGTGCCGGTCTGAGCGGCCTTAACATGGGTCAAGGTGTGGCCGAGATTGACCTGTTCGCTCCAGATGAATTATATGACCAGATCCTGACCGACGTGGTAGGTGTGGAGATACGGGGCAAAGATCATTTGCTGCAGCTTATGCAGGAATTCACCCATGCCAAGAAAGAATACGACCGCTTCGCTGAAGCGCTGGAGATGGTTAAGAATACCGGGTATGGAATCGCGGCGCCAACACTGGCTGAGATGGCTCTGGATGAGCCTGAGCTGATCCGTCAAGGCTCCAGATTTGGCGTGAGACTCAAAGCCACCGCCCCATCCATTCATATGATCCGTGTGGATGTAGAATCTGAATTCTCGCCAATTATCGGTACCGAGAAGCAGAGCGAGGAGCTTGTACGCTACTTGGTACAGGATTTCGAGAGTGATCCGATCAAAATCTGGGAATCGGACATTTTTGGAAGATCCCTGCATTCCATTGTGCGCGAAGGCATTCAGGGCAAGATTGCCTTAATGCCGGACAATGCCCGGTACAAATTACAGGAGACGCTGGGGAGAATTATCAACGAAGGCTCAGGTGGGCTAATTGCCATTATTTTGTAACCATGAGAATTATGACCGGCCAAGGTCCAACTTGGTCGGTTTTTTTCTGTGAAAGGGCACTAGAATCGAGCGAAAACCCTTAAATACCTTGAAATTCTGCTTTAGGTGTATTACTATAAGTTTGTTCTTCCGAAGATTAACGTATATTTTCGGTCAAAACGGAAACAAAGTATAGCAGAGAAGCAGTTATTCCTTTTCGGGGAGGTGAAACAGGATGAACAAATCTGACTTGATCGCACAGGTGTCTGAATCTACGGAACTGTCCAAAAAGGATGTTACTAAAGCCGTTGACGCTGTATTTGAAGCGATTTCAGAAGCACTTCAAAATGGGGATAAAGTCCAGCTGGTGGGCTTCGGTAACTTTGAAGTTCGTGAACGTTCCGCACGCAAAGGACGCAATCCACAAACCGGAGAGGAAATCGAAATCCCTGCGAGCAAAATCCCAGCTTTTAAACCGGGTAAAGCGCTCAAAGACGGAATCAAATAAGATTTCTACATATTTCTTCCGTTACCAAAGACCGTGAGCTTCTGTTCACGGCCTTTTCTTTTCGCGAGGAGCAAGGCAATTCGAAGCAGGAGGTTCAATTATAGTGGACGAACAAAATGTGAACAATGCGGACTACTTTGTAGTTAAAGCCAAGGAGCAAGGAGTACAGGTCATTGGACTTACCCGCGGAAGAGACACCCGGTTCCATCACACGGAGAAGCTGGACAAAGGCGAGGTTCTGATTGCCCAGTTCACAGACCACACTTCAGCTGTCAAGGTTCGAGGCAAAGCCATTGTCATGACCAAGCACGGAGTAATTGATACGGAAGACTAACCGCAGGCGTTGCCTGCTTTTTTTATACACAAAGTTATGCAGCGGCAGAATTATAAAGACGTTCTTCCTGGCGCCCGAAATGTATAGAATGAGGTAGAGACTCTAATGTACTTGCCCTGCAGCAGGCACATCTTGGATGAGGGGGAGGATGCCTTGAGAAGGTGGACAACAAGCATTGCCGCAATCCTTATAGCTGTGACTACGGTACTTGCTTTGGCATCCCTCACTGGTCAAGGGACGGCTTGGAGCGGGTCCAGGGTGTATAGTGCTTTTGCCAGTGCGAAAGTCGTTGACCTCAGGGAGAATAATCTTGTGGATGAGCTTGCGGGGCTGCCCCTGTCTGTACGTATTGCAAAGGTTAACCTGGACCAGTCGATCCTCTCGGTGGAACTCAAAATTGGGGAGAAGAGCTATCAGCCTTCCGTACTCTACCTGGACATGGCCGAGCTGATCCGGTTCGCATTCGAGAGAACGAGTAACGTAAGTCAGCTCTTGATCCGGCTGGTTGCCGAAGACAAGTGGGTCGGGACCAAGCATTTACTGCTTGCTGCCGATGTACGGCGCGGAGAGTGGCCCTCTTCCGCATTGGATGATCTGGAGAACCTGGGAGATCAACCGTTATCTGGTGAACTTAAGAGATACTTCCGTATTTCAGCTACTAGCCTGTGGAAGAACCGCTTTGAGCGGACTGACTGGTAATTCCTCTCGTTTCTGCCTAACTCCGTGCGTGCCGAAACAACATATGCTATAATATATTGGATTGTGACATGTAACTAGACATCGTCAGTATGAGCGGCCCGGAGGACACGGATGAGAACCTATCGCATACCCGAATTAGCAAAAAAATACGTCGATTATGACATGATAACGACCCACACGGAGCTGCCGCCTTTGGCGAATGCCCGTGTTCGTTTGCTTTACACCTTTTTAATCGGTCAAGAAGGATTTAGTGAGGCTGAGGCCGAGAATATCGCCCTGGCTGTATATCTTGTCCAGCTAGGTATGGATACGCATGACCTTATTGATGCGGAGCCGATCCGCAAAGAGGAGGGCCTAATGCGCTCCCGTCAGTTGAATGTGCTGGCAGGGGATTACTTCAGCAGCTTGTTCTATGAGCTGCTTGCCGGCGCCGGCCGGATTGAATTAATCTCTGAGCTCAGCTCCTCTGTATGTGAAGTGAACCGTAAGAAAGTGAATTTGTATACAAAGCTTGCGCAGTCAGATTTGTCTTCGGAGGTTATCTTCAATAGCCAGGTGGAGCTTAACAAGGAATTGTACCTGCCTATAAGCTCACTGATTGATTCAGCACACCAGCATGTCTGGCTGAAGCTGCTCCATGAAGTCAGCTGCTGTGAGATAGCTGTGGTTCATCTGAACAATGCAGCAGTGAGCTCGGTGGCAGTTGGAGGCCCTTCGTTAGTTAATGTCAAGCATACTCACGACTTGGGGAACCGCCTGTTAACCGGACAGGAGCATTATGACTGGGTAACGGACGTGCTCCGGCAATCGCTGGAGAGGATTCAGCAGTTATTGTCAGATGTACAGAGTGAACGGCTCCGTGAGGAGCTCCGCGAGTTAATACAGCCTTTTGTATCCAAGCTAAGATTATTGAAGCCTGTTTTATAAGGAAGGGAAAGTGAAAGAAATCAATGGAATCACAATCTCCTAATCAAAAGGAAAAATTTGTGCACTCCGTGTTCGAGAGCATAGCTCCTAAATACGATCTTATGAATGACATCTTAAGCTTCCGCAGGCACAAGGCCTGGCGTAAGTTCACCATGAACAAAATGGCTATGTCGTCCGGGGACACCGCCCTGGATCTCTGCTGCGGAACCTGCGACTGGACAATAAGTATGGCAGAGGAGAGCGGTGGCCAGATCAAGGGCCTGGATTTCAGTGAGAATATGCTTCAGGTGGGACGGGGCAAAATTCATGCCCGCGGACTGGACGGAAGAATTCAGCTTTATCAGGGCAATGCGATGGACCTGCCTTTTGAGACGGGCCAATTTGATTACGCCACGATCGGCTTTGGATTAAGGAACGTTCCTGACCTGCACCAGGTGCTGCGCGAGATGAAGCGTGTGGTGAAGCCGGGCGGAATGGTCGTATGCCTTGAATTGTCCAAGCCAACTTGGCAGCCTTTCAAAGGTATTTATTACTTCTATTTCAACAGAGTACTTCCTCTTCTAGGCAAAATGTTCGCTAAACGCTACGAGCAATACAAGTGGCTCCCGGACTCGCTTGTACAATTTCCTGGAAGGCATGAGCTGGCTCAAATATTCCGTGACATCGGACTGACTCAGGTGGAAGCTTATCCTCTGACAGGTGGAATTGCCGCACTACATATCGGAATCAAGGAGACGCCAGATGTTTAAGAAAACTGCCATTTTTCTACAAATGATCAAATTTGAACATACCGTTTTTGCTCTTCCATTTGCCTTTATGGGAGCTCTTCTGGGCTCTGTTGCGGTAAATGGTCATCTGCCCAGCTGGTCACAGATCGGCTGGGTACTGCTTGCCATGTTCGGCGCAAGAAGCGCCGCAATGGGTCTTAACCGCCTGATTGACAGGGTAAGCGACAAGAAGAACCCGCGTACCGCGGGCCGCGCCATTCCGGCTGGACTGCTGCGTATCAGTGAAGTTGTTGTTTTCATCATTGTCTCATTTATCCTGCTCTTCTGGGCAGCATCACAGCTTAATCCACTTTCGGTCAAGCTGCTTCCGATCGCAGTATTTATGCTGGTCTTATATTCCTATACCAAGCGCTTCACCTGGCTCTGTCACGTTGTGCTCGGAATGACCATTGCACTCGCACCGCTCGGCGGCTGGGTAGCCGTGACAGAAACTGTTAATGGGGCAGCGATGGTATTTTTTGTGACCATTACGTTCTGGGTTGCCGGCTTCGATATTATCTATTCCTGCCAGGATATTGAGTTCGATCGCAAAGAAGGGTTGTTCTCGATTCCAGCCCGTTTTGGTGTGGCTGCATCTCTCAAGATAGCCAGAGTATTTCATATTGTTACCGCGCTTGGTTTCGTAGCCCTCTTCCTTATGACTCATCTAGGCTGGTGGTATATTACCGGGATGGTCATTGCCTACTTAATACTATTTTATGAGCACACCATCGTCTCTCCCAAAGATTTAAGCCGCCTTCAGACCGCATTCTTCTTGATGAATGGGGTTCTGAGCATTGTTGTGTTCTCGTTCACGCTGATCGATCTGCTGGTGAGCCAATGATGAAGGTTCAAGTAGATTCCCGTGCCGTAGAATTATATTCGTCCAAGTCTTATGTCGTTGGCATCACTGGTGCCAGCGGGTCGGTGTATGGAGTTAGATTGATTGAAGTGCTCCTTCAGTTCGGAATCACCGTCCATATTGTAGTCTCCAATGCGGGCTGGCGGGTGATCAAGGAGGAGCTCGGCTGGAATGTGTCTGACCGGGAAGGGCTGCTTCAAGAGAAGTTCGGCTCATTGCCCGGGAGTTACCAGTATCACCCCGTGGCTGATATTGGAGCTTCCATAGCTAGCGGTTCGTTCCGTGTGGATGGAATGATCATTATGCCGTGCTCCATGGGCACGCTGTCTTCCATTGCACATGGCTCGTCCGACAATCTGATGACCCGTGCTGCGGATGTGATGATGAAGGAGTCCCGCACACTTGTGCTGGTGCCCAGAGAGACACCGCTTCATGCGATTCATCTTGAGAATATGCTTACCTTGGCCAGGCTCGGAGTACGGATGATTCCCGCAATGCCGGCCTTTTATTTCGGTCCGAAGAGCATGGATGATTTGATTAATTTCCTAGTGGGTAAAGTACTAGACAGTCTTAACATTGATCATCGATTGTTTACGAGATGGGGTGACACAGATGGACAGAAGGGAGAACAGAATCCTCATCGGACAAATTGATTATACGAATGTATGGCCGGTATTCCATCATTTTCGTCCGGAATCCTTATCCCGCAAGGTGAGTATGGTTACGGAGGTCCCGGCTGTGCTCAACCGTCGGATGCTAGAGGGATCTTTGGATGTATCGCCAATTTCATCATTTGCCTACGGAATCGGACACGAGAAATTTCTGCTGCTGCCTGATTTATCTGTTAGTGCCAGAAGTGCGGTTAATTCTATTCTACTGTTCTCAAGGGAACCCTTGGAGCATGTGATTAATGGCCGAATTGCGCTTACGAATACGTCGGCTACATCCATTAACCTTCTCAAGATTATTATAGAGAAAGCCTATGGCGGCAAGCCTACATATTGGAACAGTGAACCTGATCTAGCTTCGATGATGAGAGATAGTGATGCGGCGCTGCTTATCGGGGACCATGCGATTCGGGCTTCCTGGGAGCCTCACGGTTATATTGTCACAGACTTAGGGGAAGTCTGGAAAAGATGGAGCGGTTACGGCATGACCTTCGCTGTATGGACTGTTCAAAGGACTTTCGCGGAGCGCCACGGGGATTTCCTGGCCGAGATACTGAACGCATTTACATTAAGCAAACAGAAAAGTCTTCATGATCTGGAGCCTTTAATTCATCGATCTGTAGAAGAAATTGGAGGTTCTCCGGTCTACTGGCGACATTACTTCAGTAATCTGTGTTATGATTTCTTGGACGAGCAGCGGGCAGGACTCGCGCTGTATTTCAAATATGCTTATGAAATGGGTCTGCTTGAGACCGAAGTACCTTTAAATATGTGGAGTGACAATAAGCTGACACGGGTGAAAGAATGAAACTATTGGATATTTTCGGGACACTAAAGAAAGATATGGATGCTGTGGAGCAGCAGTTGTACCGGAGCATCGATGTGGATCAGGGGCTGCTTAAGGAGACTTCTCTTCACCTGCTTCAGGCGGGAGGGAAGAGGCTGCGTCCTGTATTCGTCCTGCTGGGAGGCAAATTCGGTGACTATAATCTTGAGCGTCTCCAGCATATTGCAGTTCCTCTTGAATTAATTCATTCGGCATCCCTAGTGCACGATGATGTCATTGATGACGCTCACACCCGCCGCGGCAAGCCAACGGTGAAATCAAAATGGGATAACAAGATCGCCATGTACACAGGCGATTATATTTATGCCAAGGCGCTCTCCATCGTGACGAAGCTGGGTAACCCGGAGATACACCAGGTGCTATCCAAAGCATTAGTCCAAATGTCCATCGGCGAGATGGAACAGATTCGTGACTTCTTCAATACGGGACAATCGGTCCGGAATTATCTGCTTCGGATCCGCCGCAAGACGGCTCTCCTGATCGCAGTAAGCTGCCAGCTTGGAGCCATCGCAGCCGAAGCGCCTGTGGAAGTGAGCCGATTATTATACAGATACGGATATAACGTGGGCATGGCTTTTCAAATCCGGGATGATCTGCTGGATCTAAGAGGGACTGAGAAGCAGCTGGGCAAGCCGCCTGGCAGTGATATGAGACAGGGGAATATTACGCTCCCCGTATTATTCGCTCTTCAGGAAGATAGATTGCGTGAACCGCTGCTGCGTGAGATCGCGAATATCCGCGCGGGGGACGGATCTACGGATACTTCCAAGGCCATCCAGATGATACTCGGCAGCCAAGGGATATCCCGTGCGGAATTACTCGCTGACAGGTATATCGAGAAGGCGCTTTCCTCCTTGCAGCGGCTGAAAGACAACAAGGCGAAGAAGCATTTGCAGGACATTGCGTATTTTGTCAACAGAAGAGCCTATTAAGCACTTATCACCCTTAC
Source organism: Paenibacillus sp. YPG26 (assembly GCF_023704175.1). NCBI lineage: Bacteria > Bacillati > Bacillota > Bacilli > Caryophanales > Paenibacillaceae > Paenibacillus > Paenibacillus sp. YPG26. Next base: position 1,793,733 of record NZ_CP084530.1, read on the forward strand.
ATTATTCTGCTAATATATGGAGTGAGTCCGCTAGATTCGCGTGGTATAAGAGAGAAGCGGCGTCACAACGGGAGGGTTACCTATGGAACGTACTTTTTTAATGGTGAAACCAGATGGTGTGCAGCGCGGCCTTATAGGCCGTATCATTAGCCGTTTGGAAGACAAAGGGTTCAAGCTGGTTGCTGCCAAGCCTGTCCAAATTACGCAGGAGCAAGCAAAAAGACATTATGCGGAACATGAAGGCAAGCCTTTTTTTGACAACCTGGTGAGTTTCATCACTTCGGCACCCGTGTTCGCAATGGTCTGGGAAGGCGACGAGATCGTGACGCTGTCACGTATCGTCATTGGCAAGACAAAAGTAACCGAAGCACTGCCTGGCACTATCCGGGGAGACTATGCTGCTCATACGCCTTCGAACCTCATTCACGGGTCCGATTCGCCCGAGAGTGCTGAACGTGAAATTGCCAACTTCTTCGAGCCTCACGAAATACTTAATTATACGAAGAGTACTGACACGTGGATCTAAGCCGTATCCCATCTCAAGCTGACAAGACGGAACATGAGGGAACGACACCAGATCCCGATTATGTAGGTTTTATTCAAAGTGTGAAGCAGCATACCGGTATTGACCTTTCGCAGTATAAGGAAGCTCAAATGAAACGGAGATTGACCACCCTGCGCACCAAGAATGGTCACTCATCGTTCGCATCCTTCTTCGATGCCATGATGGCCGATAAGAAGCTCTTCTACGAATTTCTTGATAAAATGACGATTAATGTCTCTGAATTCTGGCGTAATCCGAACCGGTGGGAAGTTCTGAGGGATAAGATCATTCCTGAACTAACTGAGGGTGGTAAGTCGCGTCTGAAAGTATGGAGCGCAGCTTGCTCCACGGGAGAGGAGCCTTATACCATAGCCATGATCCTCTCTGATCTGGGCATGCTTCAGAATAGTTATTTGCTGGCCTCGGATATTGATGAAGGAGCTCTTGCGAAGGCTAACCAGGGGCTATACCTGGAGAGATCCCTGAAGGATGTTCCGGAGGAAGTAAGCCGGCGCTATTTCACACCTGAAGGCAGTACGATGAGTGCGATGTACAGGGTGGACGACAAGCTGAAGAAGGCGGTCACGTTCAAGAAGCAGAACCTTCTGCTGGATCGTTTCGAAGAAGAATTTGATCTTATCGTATGCCGGAATGTGATGATTTACTTTACCGAAGAAGCCAAGAGTGCCTTATATACTAAGTTTGCGAACGCGCTGCGCCCTGGAGGCATCCTGTTCGTTGGAAGCACGGAGCAGATCTTCTCTCCGGGCAGATATGGACTGGAAGCTGCAGAAACTTTCTTTTATCGTAAAAAGTGATACCACAAGTATAAACATGTCCTTATTCTCCGATACTGGTTACATGCGAATTCATATCGGAGGCAGGTCATGGACAAAAGAAAAGTGATTCACGCTTACCAGCGCGGATTCCTGACTCTTCAGGAGTGCGCGCAAATTCTTGGTGTAGAGAGAAGACACGTAGAAAGTCTGCTCGTCAGCAAGAATGAAGAAGATAGAAACAAGCTTAAGGCGGCTCTTCTTGGCAGGGAAACTGTCGGATAGATGAGCTCATACTGAGAAGTTATGGACGCCCCCTCTTCCAGCTTGGGAGAGGGGGCGTTTTTTGTTTTGGAGCCGGTTCTTTGGCTTTCCTTGTCAAAAGCGCAGAACCTATACTATAATGAGCAAAGAATTCTCGGATTTTAGCCAATTACAGTTTAACAGTTTAAAGGGGGAACGCATCATGAGTTTACGTTATTTAACGGCAGGGGAGACGCACGGTCCCCAGCTAACTGCGATTATAGAGGGATTACCGAGTAATCTGGAGATTGATTTCGAAGCTCTTAATTTTCAACTTTTACGTCGTCAAAAGGGTTACGGCCGCGGCCGCCGCATGCAGATCGAGAAGGATACGGCCAAAATTGCCGGTGGAGTGCGTCACGGTTATACCACAGGAGCTCCTGTTGCCCTTATCGTAGAGAATAATGACTGGAAGCATTGGCAGAACATTATGAATATTGAGCCGATTGAAGGATCAGACGAAGAGAAGCGCCGCGTACACCGTCCAAGACCGGGACATGCTGATCTGAATGGCGGACTGAAATATAATCTGAAAGATCTTCGTAATGTGCTTGAGCGTTCCAGCGCGCGTGAGACAGCGATTCGTGTCGCTTGTGGTGCGGTGGCCCGGCAATTGCTGGAGCATTTCGGAATTCGGATTGCCGGACAGGTTATCCGGATTGGAGAGATCGAAGCGCCACCTCATAATTTGTCACTGGATGAGCTTCGGGAAGCAACAGAGCAATCTTCCGTTCGTGTGGTAGATGCCGAGACCGAGAAGAAGATGGAAGCCTACATCGATCAGATCAAGCAGGATGGAGATTCCATCGGCGGGATTGTGGAATGTATTGTCGAAGGCGTGCCAGTTGGACTTGGAAGCCATGTGCAATATGACCGCAAGCTCGATGGGCGGATTGCTCAGGCAGTTATGTCGATTAACGCATTCAAAGGTGTTGAGATTGGTATCGGATTTGAAGCGGGAACCATTCCGGGTTCCAAAGTTCATGATGAAATTATGTACAGCGAGGAACGCGGATACCACCGGGCTACCAACCGTCTTGGAGGCTTTGAAGGTGGTATGACAAATGGGATGCCTCTCGTGGTGCGCGGCGTAATGAAACCGATTCCTACGCTCTACAAGCCTTTGCAAAGTGTTGATATTGATACGAAGGAGCCTTTCACTGCCCAGGTTGAACGTTCCGATGCTTGTGCTGTTCCAGCAGCAAGTGTTGTCTTGGAAAGTGTTGTCGCATGGGAAGTGGCGAAAGCCTTCCTGGAGAAATTCGGCGGGGACTCTATCGAGGAAATCGAAAGAAACGTGAACAGCTACAAAGAGCAATTGGGGAACTATTAATGAGAACGCTTATGGTGGAATTGGGCGAGCGTTCCTACCCCATTTACATTGGAAGCGGTCTGCTGAACGACTTGGGGACATATCTTGATAAGCACGGTATAACTACCAAAAACACCTTATTGCTTGTGACCGACGATAATATTGCACCTCTCTATCTTGAGACGACATTACATATACTCCAGCAGAGCGGATATCGTGTGGTGACGTCGGTCGTCACGGCCGGTGAGAAAGCCAAATCGCTATCTGTGTTCGAGAATGTGATGACGGCAGCCATTGAGGGCGGGCTTGACCGGAACTCCGCCGTGCTTGCTCTAGGTGGTGGAGTGGTTGGTGACCTTGCAGGCTTCGTAGCCGCCAGCTATATGCGTGGAGTCCGCTTCGTTCAGATTCCTACCACAATTCTCGCCCACGACAGCAGTGTGGGAGGCAAGGTTGCTGTGAATCACCCGCTGGCTAAGAATATGATCGGCGCATTCCATCAGCCTGAGCTGGTTCTCTACGATGTGGATACCCTGCAGACACTTCCAATACGGGAAGTGAAGGCTGGTTACTCGGAGATGATCAAGCATGGCCTGATCTGGGATGAAGCCTTCGCGAAGTGGTGTCTTGAACATGCAGATAACCTGTTGTCACTGAACCGGGACGATCTGGCTTATGGACTGGAGCGGGGATGTGCGGTCAAGGCAGCGGTCGTCTCGCAGGATGAACGAGAGAATGGACTGCGTGCCATCCTTAATCTGGGCCATACGATCGGCCATGCAATTGAGGCGGTTGGAGGTTATGGCGAGTTTTTACACGGGGAAGCGATCTCAATTGGCATGATGGGATCTGCAATTCTGGCCGTGAAGCGTGGTAGAGATCAGTCAATCTACACACGGACCAAGGAGCTGTTCGAGAGGTTCGGGCTGCCTACTTCACTGCCAAGGCATTTGGAGACAGAGAGTCTTATCCAGGCGCTTCTCCATGACAAGAAGTTCAAGGACAACAAGATTGTCTTCGTACTTCCGGTTGCTATAGGCAAGGTTGATATCGTAACCGACATCACACTGGACGAGGTCCGTAGTGTAATAGAGCAGTTGAAAGAGGAGGCATAACGGATGTACAACCGTGGTATACGGGGAGCAACTACAGTTAACCGGAATGATGAGAATGAGATCCTGCACGAGACCGTCGTCTTGCTAAAAGAGATTGTGTCCCAAAATGAGATCACTCCGGAGGATATTTGCAGTGTGTGGATTACGATGACGCAGGATCTTGATGCGACTTTCCCTGCCCGTGCCATCCGGCAGATGAATGGCTGGGACTTGGTCCCGCTCATGTGCTCAACTGAAATTCCGGTTAAAGGAAGCCTGCCACTCTGTATTCGATTGATGATTCAGGTGAATACGAACAAGAGCCAGCGTGAAATGAAGCATGTCTATCTGAATGAAGCGAAGGCACTTCGTCCAGACCTTACTGTTTCGGGTAACTAGCAGAATCAGAACATGAGCGTGTTGCCAATCCGATGGGATCTGGTGTATAGTGAGTACAGTGCAATTAGTACTATAGAGCCGAGTAGAGTTAAGTTTGAGATGAGCAGAGTTGAGCTGAGCGAAGTCCTTTGGTAGATGAATCGGTCGTATGCCTGGTAGTGGAAGAGGCAGTGATAGCGATTCTTGATTTGCGCGGGTGTGTGTACGGATACACCAGGCGGATTCCAGTCCTTGGGACGACGATAGTTTACTTCACTGTACATTCAAGCTAGCCTCTACTTCGGTAGAGGCTTTTTATTTTATCAACATTATTTATAGCCGATCTATTCAAGATAAAGGAGTGAAGGACAATGACAACCCCGCGTACCCAGGAAGTAATTCAAATGGCCAAACAATATAACCTGATCCCTGTTGTTCGTACGCTAATGGCGGATATGGAGACGCCAATCCGTTTGTTCCAGCGGTTTGCGCAGCGTGATCGGGCGTTTTTACTTGAAAGTGTAGAGGGTGGGGTACAATGGGCCCGGTACTCTTTTATCGGAACAGATCCTTTTCTGATGATATCCGCCAAGAAGGGCGGCGTGGTTATTGAACAAGGCGGAGAGGAGAGGTCGCTCTCGGGTAAGCCAATCGAGGAATTAAAGGCGATCCTTCGCAGCTACCGAAGCCCAGAGCTTCCAGATATGCCGCCATTTACGGGCGGTGCCATCGGATTCTTCGGTTATGACCTGCTTCAGTACTACGAGAAGCTTCCTGCACACGCAGTGGATGATCTCCAGATGAAGGATATCCAGTTCATGTTCTGTGATCAAGTTATTGTATTTGACCATGTGAAGCAGCGTATCTTGCTTGTGGCGAATCTTCATGTGACTGACGGAGCAACGGATGCGGAGATTATAGAGGCTTATGAGGCTACGCTTACCAAGCTTGATAAGATGGCTGAGGTGCTTCAACAGGAGGGACCTGGCGAGAGCTTCAACCGGCGTCCTTTTCCGGAAGATGTAGAGCTTGGAGAAATTGCCTCGAACATGACGAAAGAGCAGTATATCAATAATGTCATACAAGCTCAGGAATATATCCGATCAGGCGATATTTTCCAAGTGGTGTTATCCCAAAGGTTCCATATTGAGACAGAAGTATCTCCTCTACATGTATACCGGGTGCTCCGGACCTTGAACCCATCCCCGTATATGTACTATCTCAAAATGGATGACGAAATTATCGTAGGTACTTCTCCAGAAGCCTTGGTCAAGGTGGAGAACGGACGCGTTGAGACCAGACCTATCGCCGGAACCAGACCCCGCGGAGCAAATGAGACGGAAGACCGGGAGCTTGCTGAAGAGCTTCTACAGGATGAGAAGGAGCGTGCGGAGCATCTAATGCTGGTCGATCTGGGACGCAATGATCTAGGGCGTGTATCCGAATACGGTACAGTCAAATGTGATTCGTTCATGGAGATCGAGAAATACTCCCATGTCATGCATATCGTCTCTAATGTATCGGGGGAGCTTCGCAAAGACAAGGATTTCTTTGATGCTTTCCTCTCCTGTCTGCCTGCAGGAACTGTCTCCGGGGCTCCAAAGCTGAGAGCGATGGAGATTATAGCGGAATTTGAGCGGGAAGCCCGCGGCACGTACGCCGGGGCAATTGGTTATCTGGGCTTCTCCGGGAATATGGACTCCTGCATTACTATAAGGACCATTGTCTTCAAGAAGGGTAAAGCCTATGTTCAAGCAGGGGCAGGAATTGTATGGGACTCGGTTCCTGAGAAGGAATATGAGGAGACAGTGAATAAAGCCAAGGCGCTTCTGAAGGCAATCCGGACGGCAGAGCAGATGTT